>NZ_CAJFCI010000016.1 GCF_904061905.1 Zestomonas carbonaria | reverse complement strand
CCCACCTCGACCACCAGCACGCCGACTACGAGCGCTACGACTACCCCGGCCGCTACAAGCAGGACGCCGCCGGCAAGCCCTTCACCGCCGCCCGCCTGCTCGGCCTGCGCAACGACGCGCGCCTCGCCGAGATCGAGGGCGACGACCCGCGCCTGCTCCCCGGCCTGGCCTTCGACCTCGTCGGCCATCCCCGCGAGGACCTCAACCACGGCTGGCGGACCGTCGCCCTGAAACACGAAGGCCGCCAGGCGATCAGCCAGGAAGAGGAAGCCGCCGGCGGCGAACAGGGCACCCACTACAGCTACAGCGGCGTGCTGGTCCCCGACCGGGTGGAGTGGAAGCCCACGCCCCTGCCCAAGCCGCGCATCGACGGTCCGCACATGGCCACGGTGGTGGGCCCCGCCGGGGAAGAGATCTTCTGCGACGAGCACGGCCGCATCAAAGTCCAGTTCCCCTGGGACCGCGAAGGGAAGCACGACGAGCACAGCTCCTGCTGGATCCGCGTGGCGCAGAACTGGGCCGGCGGCGCCTGGGGCCACCTGGCCATCCCGCGCATCGGCCACGAGGTGATCGTCGACTTCCTCGACGGCGACCCGGACCAGCCGATCGTCACCGGGCGCACCTACCACGTGGTCAACCGCCCGCCCTACGAACTGCCGCGCCACAAGACGCGGATGACCATCAAGAGCCAGACCCACAAGGGCGAGGGCTACAACGAACTGCGCTTCGAGGACGAGCACGGCCAGGAAGAAATCTTCGTCCACGCCCAGAAGGACCAGAACATCCGGGTCAACCACGACGAAAGCACCTTCGTCGGCCACGACCGCAGCGAGCGGGTGGAGAACGACGAGACCATCGCCATCGGCCACGACCGCCGGGAAACGGTGGGCAACGACGAGGAAGTGACCATCGCCCGCGACCGCCGCCACGCCATCGGCCAGGACGACAGCCTGAACGTCGAGCGCAACCGGCTGATCCGCATCGGCAAGGACCGCACTGAGGAAGTCGGCAACGACCGCTACGACAAGACCACCGCCAGCCACTTCATCGAGACCGGCGGGCACGTCGAGCACAGCGTGCAGGGCCATCACCAGCTCGAGGCCGGGTAGAGCATCGAGCGCAGAACGTCCCGTTATGACGTGCAGGCCGGCGCGCGCGTCGTCATCACCGGACCGGGCGGCACCATCACCCTCGACGGCAGCGGCGTGACCCTGGATGCCATCACGATCCACCTCAAAGGGCCGATCGTGCAGCAAGGGGGTGGTAGTGGCCGAGCCCTGTCCATAACCGGCAATCCCTTCGAAGGTGTCGAGAATCCACCTCCGTTCAGCGAGCGGTTCAGGATCAGCCATCAACGCACTGGCGAGCCGCTTTCACGGGTGTTCTATTGCGTGGAGACCGTGGAAGGCAGGCGTTATACCGGCCATACGGATGCCAATGGCATGACTGCGCGTATTCATACCGAACAGCCGGGTGAAGTGACATTGCGCTGGGGGCGGGATGCCGCCCTTTACCTGCGTCGGCAAGGCATAGACGAGTAGAGCCGCCATGGAAGAAACCAAGACAAGCACGACAACCGAGAACAACACGGTGACCGAGGTCACGGCCATCCAGGACTTCGACTATGTCACCGTGGTGGGCTGCTCCAACCCCACCCATTTCGACTCCTCGAACCTGTGGGATGTCGCCAGCAACCTCTACAACGGCCAGGATGGCGACAAGGCCATGTTCATCAACCAGGGCATCCGCCAGATCCGTCTCTATCCGCCAGCCGATGGCGAGTCATCGAGGCGGGTGTTCCTGATTTTTCCTGAACTCTATGAGAGGGCGTGGCTGGATCGGGTTCGGGAAATCGTCGAGAACGATTACAACGCCAACTACGCCGAATTGGACTCGATCAGCGAGCTGATCGACTTCGTCGCCCGACGTCGGCTGCGGAAACGCATGATCAAACAGATGGACTTCTTTTCCCATGGCATGGTGATGACTGTCGAGTTCGGCTACCGCACCGGCAAGGCGGATAGCTACCGGCTGCGTGACGCCCAGGCGCGGATGTTCGATCCCCGTGCCTTCGATGAGGACGCGGTGATCCACTCCTACGCCTGCCGGACTGGCCTCGGCCACGATATCGGCGATCAACTGGACCCAGGGGAGGATCCCCGTTATGCCGACAGCCTGGCGCAGATACTGGCCGACAGCGCCGATGCTTGGGTATGGGCCTATCCTCGCCGCACCTTGTACGACCAGACCTATGGAACCAAGGAGGATCTGCGGGTCGCTCAGGAGACGTTGAAGAAGATGACGGTTTATGAGGCGGAGAAACGTCGTTATGACGCCCAGATTGCCGATTACCGTCGACGTACTCTGGCGCAAGGACGAGGGCCGCTTAAGGAAATTCCCGGTGAATCGCCGCCGCAGCCACCGATTAGGCCATATACCGATGAGGAGGTGCGCCTAGCTCTGCATATGCGGTCACGTGACGTCAATAAGGAAGAGTTTGGTGTGCCGCTTGACGACTATGGGGCTGTTCGTGGGGTGCGTTCAGCAGAGTCACCCGCAGGGCTACCGATGGGGAAAATGCGTTTCACGCCACGAGTCTGGTCGCAGGGGTAACTGTTATGTGCACGCGTCGACGATTTCGCTATGGGATATTTCTATTAGGGCTGCTCGTAGCGGGTGTGTTTACTGGATGGTTGGTAAGGGATAGGGATATGAGCGAAAAAATCATGATGATCCCGGCGAGAGAGCAACCCGCTTTCGATGCGACGCGTTGGTTCACTAGCGGTATGTACAGACGTAAAGAGTCTCCTCTTGAGGGGTGGAAGTACAACCCTTACGGTATGACCCGGGTTTCTCCTCCTGCTTTTCCTAGCGAGCAACTACCGGAACTGCGAGATTGGATTGCCTTTGGCATCAAAAATGATTATGGAAAAATGACTCTCGAGGTTCCGGATGTTGCTGATGATCTGCTTCGAGATGAGCGCTTCGACCCACGCCCGCAAATTGTCTATGTGTTTAGTGGGTTTCAGGAGACGGATAAACCACGGGATAACTACATATTTTATGCCTTGATTGAAGGTAAGCGGTTTTTCGTACTTTTGGAGCGCGATGGCATTAGCGGTGAGATTATTTCTGCTCGCCGTGAGTCTCGCATGAGAGGGATGCGAAAAGAGGATATGGACGCATTATTCCAAGTCCTGGAAAAACGCCAGAAGCCAGGCCTGCGTGTCAGTTCGGGACAACCCTGCCCCTATCCGGGGGTATGGGAGTGTTTGGACTGCCCGCTTGCGCCGCAGACCTTTGCCCATGGCGTCACTCTGCCCCAGGTCGAAGGGCGTGTGGTGACCTGGCGGTTGGTCAAGGCGCTGTGATCTTTCTTCGTATGACTCACCAGGGCTCGATACAAGGGACTCGTTTAGCCTTCGGCAGGCTGATGGTTTCTCGCTGCCAGGGGCAAAGATGATGGGCGCGATACGACGCTTTCACTATGGGGTGGTTTTGTTGGCGCTGCTGATCGCGAGTTTGCTTGTCGGGTGGCAGGTGATCGATAAGGGGATAGGGGAAAAAATCATGATGATTCCGGCGAGAGAGCAACCTGCTTTCGACGCAACACGTTGGTTTGCCAGTGGTATGTATAGAAATAACGAATCACCTCTCGAGGGGTGGAAGTACAAACCTTATGGGATGACTCGAGTTTCTCCTCCGCCTTTTCCTGACGAGCAACTGCCGGATCTGCGAAGTTGGATCGCCTTTGGAGTTAAGAACGATTATGGGTAAATTGTTCTCAAGGTTACGGATGCTGCTGATCTACTTCGGGACGAGCAGTTCGATCCACGTCCGCAAATTATCTATGTATTTAGCGGATTTCAGGGGCCGGACAAGCCACGGGATAACTACATCTTCTATGTCTTGATCGAGGGCAAGCGCTTTTTTGTGCTTCTGGGGCGCGATGGTGTCAGTGGTGAGATCATTTCTGCCCGTCGTACTAGTGTCCTGGGGAAGCCGAAGGCAGAGGTCGATGCATTATTCCAAGTCTTGGAAAAACACCCAAAAGCAAATCCGGACATTGATTCGGAATTTGGGGTGGAAGCCCTCTGACTATTGAGACCCCATGGAGTAACCATCGTTTGCCTGCCACCACCAATCCAGTCCAAACAAGGAGAGTTGCACAATGCGTCCCGTCGTTCTCGTTGGTCATCGCCATTCCTGCCCGATACATGGCGAAGGCACGGTGGTCAGTGGCGCCGCCAGCGCCGATATCAATGGTCGTCCCATCGCCCGTGTCGGCGATAGCATCAGTTGCGGTGCGGTGATCGTCAGTGGTTCGCCCGGCATGATCATCGAGGGCCAGCCGGTGGCCCGGCAGGGCGATGCCACCAGCCACGGTGGAACCCTGCTGGAAGGCGATCCGGGCTGGCTGGTCGAGTGAGCGGCCGTCGGCCGCTCTCGTTCGATACCCGACAGGCTCAGCGGCGTGGCGCGCGCTCGCGCAGATACGCCAACACGGCTTCCTGCTCGCCCGCGAACTCGATGCGTTCGGCCTTGAGTTCGCGCTGGTAGGCGTACATGGGGTCGTAGTATTCGCGCAGCAGGCCTTCGATCCAGGCGCGGTGCAGGTCGATGGTGCCGCTGCGTTGCTGTTCGTCCAGCGCGTCCTGCATCAGCGTCCGCATGCGCTGGTAGCGTTCGCCGCCGAGGCGCTTGAGGATGTTGGACAGGCTTTGCAGCAGGCGTTCGGCGAACAGGGGGAAGCCCGCTTCCGCGCCGTGGACGGCGACGAATTCGGCGCACAGGTCGGTGACGTAGTCGCGCAGGATGCGTTCGACGCGGTCTTCGAAGCTGTCTTCCAGCCAGACCAGCGGGAAGCGCTGCATGCCCTGGTACAGTTCCAGCGGCACGGCGCAGCGGCCGATGGTGCGGCCCTCGTCTTCGAGGACGAAGCATGCGGCGCCCGCCGCGCGGCGCTTGAGCAGGTCGATGGCCAGGCGGTTCTCGAAGTCGATCTGCTCCGGCTGGCCGGTGGCGCGCTTGCCGAAGCTGGAGCCGCGATGGTTGGCGTGGGCTTCCAGGTCCAGGCCGGCGTCCAGTTCGGCGATCACTTCGGTCTTGCCGCAGCCGGTCAGCCCGCCGACCAGCACGAAGTCGCATTGCTCCACCGCCTGGCGGGTGGTTTCCAGCAGGAAGTTGCGCAGCGCCTTGTAGCCGCCGATCACCCGTGGGTAGTCGATGCCGGCCTCGCTCTTCAGCCACTGCTGGACGATCTGCGAGCGCAGGCCGCCCCGGAAGCAGTACAGGTAGCCGTTGGGATTGGCGCGGGCGAAGGCGGCCCAGGCTTCGATGCGTTCGGCCTTGGTCCGGCCCGAGACCAGTTGGTGGCCGAGTTCGATGGCCGCCTGCTGGCCGTGGTACTTGTAGCAGGTGCCGACCTTCTGGCGTTCCAGGTCGTTCATCAGCGGCAGGTTGAGCACGCCGGGGAAGGCGCCCTTGTGGAATTCCACCGGGGCGCGGACGTCCACCATCGGTGTGTCGGAGAGGAAGAGTTCGCGGTAGTCGGCGGTGTCGTTGCGCATCACCGCACCTCTACCGCGTGTTTCTGTCGCTCCACCAGTTGGCCGATGGGGGAGAGGTCGAGGCCCAGTCCGGCGGCCACGGCGAGGAATTCCGCTTCGCCTTCCGGGGCCACGGCGACCAGCAGGCCGCCGCTGGTCTGCGGGTCGCAGAGCAGCAGGCGGCGCTGCTCGTCGAGCGGCGCGATGCGCTCGCCGTAGCTGTCGAAGTTGCGCAGGGTGCCGCCGGGCACGCAGCCTTCGGCCAGGTAGTGCTCGACGCCCGCGAGGCGCGGCACGCTGGCGTAGTTCACCTGGGCGGTGACGCCGCTGCCGTCGGCCATTTCCACCAGGTGGCCGAGCAGGCCGAAGCCGGTCACGTCGGTCATGGCCTTCACGCCGTCCAGCTTGCCGAAGCGGCTGCCGGGCTTGTTCAGGGTGCACATCCAGTCGCGGGCGAGGCCGATGTCTTCGGCGCGCAGCTTGGATTTCTTCTCCGCCGTGGTGAGGATGCCGATGCCCAGCGGCTTGGTCAGGTACAGCCGGCAGCCGGCCGTGGCGCTGTCGTTGCGCTTGAGGTGGCGCTTGTCCACCACGCCGGTCACCGCCAGGCCGAAGATCGGCTCCGGGGCGTCGATGGAGTGTCCGCCGGCCAGCGGGATGCCGGCCTCGTCGCACACCGCGCGGCCGCCACGGATCACGTCGCGGGCCACTTCCGGCGACAGCAGGTTGACCGGCCAGCCGAGGATGGCAATGGCCATCAGCGGGTCGCCGCCCATGGCGTAGATGTCGCTGATGGCGTTGGTGGCGGCGATGCGGCCGAAGTCGAACGGGTCGTCGACGATGGGCATGAAGAAGTCGGTGGTGGAGACCACGCCGCGCTCGTCGTCCAGGGCGTAGACCGCCGCGTCGTCGCGCGAGGCGTTGCCGACCCAGAGGCGGGGGTCGAGGTTCTGCGCGCCGCTGCCGGCGAGGATCACCTCCAGCACCTTGGGGGAAATCTTGCAGCCGCAGC
The DNA here is from genome assembly GCF_904061905.1 of Zestomonas carbonaria. Lineage (GTDB taxonomy): Bacteria > Pseudomonadota > Gammaproteobacteria > Pseudomonadales > Pseudomonadaceae > Aquipseudomonas > Aquipseudomonas carbonaria. The sequence continues at coordinate 158,495 of NZ_CAJFCI010000016.1, read as the reverse complement.
CGGCGCCGTGGCTGTACTGGGTGAGGCGGATCGGTTCGCTCATGGCAGGGACCTCGTAACGCTGATGGCGGCGGATTCTAGCAAACCACGGGTACACGGGATTACGCGAAAACCCGTGATGGCACTTATACTCCGCCTGCCTTTTCCGCCATTGAACCGGAGAATCCACATGCTCAAACGTACCCTGGCTCTTGCCGCTGGTCTCGCGTTGTCCGCTTCCGCCGTACTTGCTCAAGCCGCAGATGTGCTGAAGGTGTCCGCCATTCCCGACGAGGCGCCCACCGAGCTGCTCCGCAAGTTCAAACCGCTTGGTGCCTACCTGGAACAGCAACTGGGCATGAAGGTCGAGTTCACGCCTGTCGCCGACTACCCGGCGGTGGTCGAGGCACTGGCCACCGATCGCATCGACCTGGCCTGGCTGGGCGGCTTCACCTTCGTGCAGGTGCGCCTGAAGACCGGCAACGCCATTCCCCTGGTGCAGCGCGAACAGGACGAGAAGTTCACCAGCAAGTTCATCAGCGCCAACCCGGAGGTGAACAGCCTTCAGGACCTGAAGGGCAAGACCTTCGCCTTCGGCTCGATTTCCTCCACCTCCGGCAGCCTGATGCCGCGTTATTTCATGTTGCAGGACGGCATCAAGCCGGAAGAGTTCTTCAGCCGCGTGGCCTATTCCGGCGCCCACGACGCCACCGCCGCCTGGGTGCAGGCCGGCAAGGTGGACGGCGGCGTGCTCAACGCCTCGGTGTGGGACAAGCTGGTGGACAGCGGCAAGGTGGATACCGCCAAGGTCAAGGTGTTCGCCACCACGCCGCCTTACTACGACTACAACTGGACGGTGCGCGGCACCCTCGACCCGGCGCTGGCGGAGAAGATCAAGCTGGCCTTCCTGGCCCTCGATCCGACCAACCCCGCGCACAAGGAAATCCTCGACCTGCAGGCGGCCAGCCGCTTCATCGAGACCAAGCCGGAAAACTACCAGGGGATCGAAGAGGCTGCCCGGGCTGCCGGCCTGTTGAAATGACCCTGAGTTTGACTGGAGCAGGGCTGCGGCACGCCAATGGCACCACCGCCCTGCGTGATATCGACCTGCGCGTCGAGCGCGGCGAGCGGGTGGCGATCATCGGCCCGTCCGGCGCGGGCAAGTCGAGCCTGCTCAACCTGCTGGCCACCGCGTTGCGCCCCACGGCCGGCGCGGTGGAGGTATTGGGCCGTCAGCCCTGGCAGCTTTCCGCCCGGCAACGCCAGCGCCTGCGCGCGCGCATCGGCCTGATCCACCAGGCACCGCCGCTGCCGCCGCGCCAGCGGGTGGTCACCGCGGTGCTGGCCGGGAGGCTTGGCGACTGGGGCCTGGCGAGGAGCCTGGTCAACCTGCTGCATCCGCTGGACATTCCCGGCGCGCGGGCGGTGCTGGCCAAGCTGGACCTGGCCGACAAGCTCTTCGCCCAGTGCCAGCAGCTTTCCGGCGGCCAGTTGCAGCGCGTCGGCATCGCCCGCGTGCTGTACCAGGCGCCCGAGCTGTTGCTGGCCGACGAGCCGGTCTCGGCGATGGACCCGGTGCTCGCCGACCACACCCTGGCCATCCTGTGCCGCCACGCCGGCGAGCACGGCATCAGCCTGGTCGCCAGCCTGCACGCGGTGGACCTGGCGCTGGCGCACTTCCCGCGCATCATCGGCCTGCGCGACGGGCAGGTGGTCTTCGACCGACCGGCCGAGGAGGTTGGCCCGGAACTGCTCGACGCGCTCTACGTCAACGAGCAACTGGTGTCCCCGCCGATGGAGCCGACGGCGCCCCTGGTCGTCCAGATCCCGCGATGCTGAAGACCGACAGCCGAGACCCCGCCAGCCTGCCGCGCCTGCTGGTCACCCTGCTGGCCATTGCCCTGCTGTGGCCGGGCATCCACCTCAGCGAGCTGGACCTCGGCGTGCTGGTGCGCGGCGACAGCGCCAGCGAGATGGGCCGCTTCGTCGCCAGCTTCTGGCCGCTCGCCCACGATGACGATTTCCTCCGCTTGCTGCTCGACGCCACCTTGCAGACCCTGGCCATCGCCACCGCCGGCATGTTCCTGGCGCTGCTGATCGCGGTGCCGGCCGGGTTGCTGGCCAGCCGCGCGCTGTCGCTGTCCGCGCTGCCCCGTGGCGGTCGTCCGGCCTGGTGGGGGCGCCTGCTGCGCTGGCCGGTGCGTGGCCTGATGATCTTCCTGCGCAGCGTGCCGGAGATCGTCTGGGCGCTGCTGTTCGTGCGTGGCGTCGGCCTCGGCCCTACCGCCGGGGTGCTGGCCATCGCCATCACCTACAGCGGCATGCTCGGCAAGGTCTACGCGGAAATCTTCGAGTCGGTGGACCAGAAGCCGGCGCAGGCGCTGATGCTCGCCGGTGGCGGCCGCCTGGAGGCTTTCTTCTACGGCATCCTGCCCAACGCGGCGGCGGAGGTACTGTCCTACACCGTCTACCGCTGGGAATGCGCGATCCGCGCCTCGGTGGTGATGGGCTTCGTCGGCGCCGGCGGGCTCGGCCAGCAGATCGACCTGTCGCTGCGGATGTTCGCCGGCGGCGAGGTGGCGAGCATCCTGCTGACCTTCCTGCTCCTGGTGCTGCTCGCCGACCAGCTCAGCCGCCTGTTGCGAGCGAGGCTGACATGAAGCGCCTGGTCAACGCGATGCTGGTGCTGGCGGTCGGCGTGGCGGTGGTCGTTTCCTTCCGCTACCTCGGCCTCGACCTGATCACCCTGTTCGGCGAGGACAGCCTGGGCGCGATGGGCGGCTACGCGCTGCGTTTCCTCAGCCCCGACTTCAGCGCCGGCCACCTGCGCGCCATCGGCTACGGCGCGCTGGAAACCCTGGCCATGTCGGCGCTCGGCACTCTGCTGGCGGCGTTGCTCGGCCTGCTCCTCGCGCTGCCCGCCGCCGGCCGTTTCGGCGCCCTGGCGCAGAGCGCCACGCGCTTGCTGCTCAACGCCCTGCGGGCGATTCCCGAACTGGTCTGGGCGGCGCTGATGGTGCTGGCCGCCGGCCTGGGGCCCAATGCCGGCACCCTGGCCCTGGCCCTGCACACTGCCGGGGTACTCGGCCGGCTGTTTGCCGAAGCCCTGGAAAACACCCCGCCGGCTCCCGCCGAAGCCATCCGCTTGCAGGGCGGCGGGCAGGTCGCCGCGTTCTGCTACGGCACCTTGCCCAATCTCTGGCCGCAATTGCTGGCTTATACCCTGTACCGCTGGGAGAACAACATCCGCATGGCCAGCGTGCTCGGCTTCGTCGGCGCCGGTGGGCTCGGCCAGATGCTCTACGTCAGCCTCAGCCTGTTCCAGGAAGCCCAGGCCAGCACGGTGATCCTCGCCATGCTGGTGCTGGTGTTCGCGGTGGACGCGCTGAGCGGCTGGGCCCGGCAGCGCTGGGTTCGGGCCTGAACCGCGATGGGAAAACTCTGAAAGGCCCGCTAAGGCCAGCTATCACCGCACCTTCTTTGGTTGGAACGATTACTTTTCAGGCTTTCCCGGAGCGTATGAGAGGTGTCGCCCCATGGACTGGAGTCCGCTGGTTCCTGAGTTGGTAGTGAGCAACTACGAGTCATCGAAAAGATTCTATGTGGAGAACTTCGGCTTCAACCTGCTGTTCGAGCGGGAAGAAAACAGGTTTGGCTATTTCGATCTGAACGGTGCCCAGATAATGCTCATGGAGGATCCGGGCGCCGACTTCTACTCGGTCAATGGTCCGGGCCAGAACGGCAAGGGGCTGCACTTCCAGGTCGAGCTGGAGTCGATTTCCGGGCTGCTGGAACGGTTGAAGGCGGCAGCCGTTCCGATCCTCTCCGACGTGACCGACGAGTGGTACCGCGCCAACGACGTGGAGCACGGACAGAGGGAGTTCTTCGTCTCCGACCCGGACGGCTACCTGTATCGTTTCTTCGAATATATCGGCGAGCGAGCCGTTGAATGTCCGGTTCCCGTCAGCGCCTTGCAGGAGGACGAATGAAGATAGACAGGCTCGATCATCTGGTACTGACCGTCGAGGATGTCGAGAGGACGGTCGAGTTCTACTCCACGGTCCTCGGCATGCAGCCGGTGACCTTCGGGGCGGGGCGCCGGGCGCTGGCGTTCGGTCAACAGAAGATCAACCTCCACCCGGCCGATGCGCCGCTGGCGCCGCATGCCCGCCAACCGACGCCGGGTTCGGCCGACCTGTGCCTGATCACGACGATGCCCATGAACGACGTGCTGGCCCACCTGGCGCGTCTCGGCGTATCCGTCGAGGAAGGCCCGGTACCGCGCACCGGGGCGCTGGGGGATATCTCGTCGGTCTACTTCCGCGACCCGGACGGCAATCTCATCGAGGTTTCCAACTACCCGTAGGCCGCCTCATCCGCGCTCGCTGCTTTTGTAGGGTGCGCTGTGCGCACCGATGAGAGGCCGGCACGGCACCTTGCCCGATCGCAAGGCGTGTCCGCCGGAGGTTTCTACTTGGGAGCCCGGCCGGTGCGCGCGGCGCATCCTACGAGAGCTTTCGCGGTCTGGCCTCTTGCCGACGTGCTGCCTCTTCTGGCGTGTCTCTGCGTGTCTGTCGAAGAAAGCTCGGGGCGCTGGGGCGATTGGATTCCCACGTTCGCGGGAATGACGAGGCTGGGCAACCCTCTCGAATTCTCCCCCGTCATCCCCGCGTACGCGGGGACCCAGTAGACAACCCTACGAGAGGGGCCTCAGTCCGCCGGTAGGTTGTTGAAGATCTTTTCCAGCGTCTGGTTGAGCTTGGTGATCTGGGCTTCGGTGAGCCCTTTGAAGCTGTTGGCGAAGATGTGCGCGGTGGAGACCTGGATCTGTTCGACGGTGCGGCGGCCGGCTTCGGTGATGGAGACCTGGGTGACGCGGCCGTCGTTGCTGCAGGGGTTGGTCTCGACCAGGCCGTCGGCCTTCATGCGGTAGACGATCTTGGTGACGGTGGAGAGCTTGGCGATGGCGTGTTCGGAGATTTCCGAAATGCTCGATTGGCCGTTTTCCTTGAGAATGAACAGGATTCGCCAGCGCGGGATGTCCATGTCGATCTTCTTCAGCGCTTTCTCCATGGCCATGGAGTAGCGGCCATGCACGCGGGCCAGCCAGTAGAAGGGAAATTCTTCTTTCTTGAAGTCGTCGCTGGCGGGGCTGTAACGGCGGAGGCGTTTTTTCGGGGTGCTCATTCGTTGGCTATGCGCGGCTGCTTGCAGGAGTGGGGATGATTTATAGGGGGTTGGAGGCGGGCTGTCGACAGGCGGGGCGCATGGACTTGACGCAGATCAGTTAAAGCGGGCGCGCGGAGGGGTCGCGCGCCCGGCTGCCGCCCGATCAGCCTTTCAGGAAGCGCTGCGCCAGGTCGAGCTGGGAGTTGGCGAGCTGGTGCAGTTCCTGGCCGATCTGGGTGCTGCGCTGGGCCTGCCCGGCGCTCTGTTCGGCGAGGCCGGTGATCCGCGCGATCTGCTGGCTGATCTCCTCGGCCACCTGGCCCTGCTGCTCGATGGCGCTGGCCATCTGCAGGCTCATGCCGCTGATGTGACTGACCTCGCTGCTGATCCGCCGCAGCGCCTCGCGTACCTGCTCGACATCCGCGCTGGATTGCTGGGCCGCCAGTTCGCCGCGCCGAGCGGTGGCAAGCGCCTGGGCGCTGCCGGTGCGCAGGCGCTCGATGGATTGCTGGATCTGCCCGGTGGAGTCGCGGGTGCGCGAGGCGAGGGCGCGGACTTCGTCGGCGACCACCGCGAAACCCCGGCCGGATTCGCCGGCGCGGGCCGCCTCGATGGCCGCGTTGAGGGCCAGCAGGTTGGTCTGTTCGGCGATGCCCTGGATCACCTGGACGATGCTGCCGATGGCGTCGATGGATTCCGCCAACTGGCCCACGGCCTGGCCGATGTCTGCCACCGAATCGCACAGGCTCCGCATCGATTCCTGGCTCTGCCCGGCGAGCAGGTCGCCGTCCCCGGCGAGGCGGTCCACCGCCTGGGTGGCCTGTGCCGCTTCCTGGAGGTTGCGCGACAGTTCGTGGATGGTGGCGCTCATCTCGTGGATGGCCGCCGCCGACTGCTCGGTTTCCTCCAGTTGGCGTTCGAGCTGGGACGCTTCGCTGGCCACCAGGCCCGATGACTCCCCGGCCCGGCTGCGCAGTATTTCGCCGTTGATATGGATGCGCGCCATCACCGTGCGCAGGCGCAGTTGCAGGTTGCCCAGGGCCATGTCGAACAGCGCGTCGGCACCGGCATGTTCGCTGTAGGCGGGGGCGAGCAGCGGATCGGCGTAGACCTGCGGATGCCGCGCCAGGCTGCGCTGGATGCCCCGCCGACACAGGTGGCGGGCTTGCAGGACGGTGGCCAGCAACCCGGCCAGCACGCCCAGGCCCAGCCAGGTTTCGAGCTGCCCGCCCAGGGTGGCGCCGGCCAGCGGCGCGGCCAGAGCCACCGCCAGGCTGTGTTCGCGGCAGGCATTCCAGAGCCGGGCGCCCCAACGGCTGGCCGGCAGCCCCTTGCGCAGCCGGGCGTAGAGGGCTTCGGCGCGCAGGCAGCGGGTTCGCTCCATGGGGTGGTAGACGGTGCCCAGGGCGATCAGTTGGCCGTCGTCGAACAGCGGCACCACATAAAGGTCGCACCAGAAGGTGCCGCCTTCCTTGTGGCGCCCCATCAGCGGACCGCTCCAGGGCGTGCCGGTGCGCAGGGTCTGCCACATGCGCTCGATCACCCGGGGCGGCATGCCCGGATGGTTGATCCGCTCGAAGGGCTGGTCTTGCAGTTCCTCGCGGCTGTAGCCGCACATCTCCAGATAGGCGTCGTTGCAGACGAGCAGGTTGCCCTGCGGGTCCAGGCGCGAGATGGGCGGTTCCGCGAAGGCGGTCGTGGCGATGGGCGCGTTCATCGGTGACCTTCCTTACCAGCTCGGGCCGCGAGTGGCGTGCATCTTGCGCACCATGGCATCGAAGAACTTCACCGCGAAACCGCTCTCGCGGATCAGCATGGCGGTGAGGTCGGCGCACTTCTGGCTGATCTCCTCCGGTAGTGGGTTGTCCTCGCCGCCGAGGGCGCCGGCCGCGCACTGGATCTCCGCCGCGCGCTGCACCGTCCAGAGCAGGAAGAAGGCCTTGGCGATGCTGCTCTCGCCGACCGCGATGCCGTGGTTGCGCAGCACCAGGATGTGCTTGTCGCCCAGGCTGGCGATCATCCGCGCCTTCTCTTCGGCGAACAGGGTGATGCCTTCGAATTCGTGGTAGCCGATGCGGCCGTAGAGTTGCGCGCCGTAGAAGTCGTCGTGGCCGAAGCCGTGCTTCTTCTGCACCACGGCGGAGATCGGCGTGGTGTGGGTGTGGATCAGGCAGTGGATGTCGTCGCGGGCGCCGTGCACGGCGCTGTGCAGGGCGAAGCCGGCCGGGTTGGCGTCGTGGGGCGAGTCTTCCAGCTTGTTGCCGTCCAGGTCGACCTTGAGCAGGTTGGCCGGGGTGACTTCGCTGTAGTTGAGGCCGAAGGGGTTGACCAGGTAGTGGTGCGCCGGGCCGGGCAGGCGTGCGGAGATGTGGTTGAAGATGGTCTCGGTCCAGCCGAAGAAGTCCACCAGGTGGTAGCAGTGGGCGAGCTGCACGCGCAGTGCCCACTCCTCGTCGCTGCAATGCCGGGGCTGGCTGATGGCGATGGCGTTCATGTAGTGCTCCTCGTGGGGTGGGCCTGGCTGCCGCGAAAGCGCGCCAGGGCGATCAGGTTGCGGGTGACGGGCATCGGCAGGTCCAGGCGCCCGGCGAGTTCCAGCACGGCGTCGCCGATGGCGGCCAGTTCCAGCGGGTTGCCCTTTTCGTAGTCCTGCAGCATCGAGGTGCGCACCGCGCCCATGCCGGCGCCCTGTTCGAGGAAGCTGTGCGGGTCGATGCCTATCCGGGCGCCGTAGGCGGCGGCCACCAGCAGCGTTTCGCGCAGGGTGGCGCTGGCCAGTTCGCGCAGTTCCGCCTGGCCGTAGAGCTGTTCCAGGGTGGCGCCGGTGACCACCGACAGGGGATTGGAGCTGAGGTTGGCGATGATCTTGGTCCACAGCGGATCGCGGATGCGCTCGCTGGCGCGGGCCTCGATGCCGGCTGCTTCCACCAGCGCGCGCAGGCGTTCCAGGCGAGGGCTCATGCGGTTGTCCAGCTCGCCGAAGATCATCAGGTGCGGGTTCTGCGAGCGGGCCACGGCGGGGGCCGGGCAATGCGCGGTGATGAACACCACGCAGCCGAGCACGTGGCGCAGGTCCAGGGCGCGGATGAGCGCGCCGTCCGGGTCCACCGCGGCGATGCGCTGGCCGGCGAAGCGGCCCGGCTCACCGTGGAAGTACCACCAGGGCACGCCGTTGACCACCGGCACCACCATCGTCTCGGGGCCCAGCAGGGGCGTTATCCGTGGCAGCAGGCCGGCCAGGGCGGGCGCCTTGGTGCAGAGGAACACCAGGTCCTGCCGGCCGAGTTCGGCGGCGTCGTCGCTGGCCTCGACCCGGACGCGGTGATCGCCGTCCAGGTCGTTCAGGTGGATGCCGTTCTCGCGGATCGCCGCCAGGGTCGCGCCCCTGGCGAGCACCGTGACTTGCTGTCCGCTGGTGGCCAGGCGGGCGGCGAGCGTGCAGCCGATGGCACCCGCGCCGGCCACGCAGATGCGGGCGGGGGAAGTGTGCATGGGTCCTCCGATGACGTGGCCCAGTGGTTAGCTGGAGAGCATTTCCTGATGCTTGCTGGCCAGGCCCAGGTAGGCCTCGATCACCCGTGGGTCGTCGGCCAGTTGCCGGGCCGGGCCTTGCATGGCGATCTGCCCGGTCTCCAGCACGTAGGCGTAGTCGGCGACGCGCAGGGCGGCGCGGGCGTTCTGCTCCACCAGCAGGATCGACACCCCCTGCTGGCGCAGGGTGGTGATGATGCGGAAGATCTCGCGGGTGATCAGCGGTGCCAGGCCGAGGCTGGGTTCGTCGAGCATCAGCAGCTTGGGCTTGGCCATCAGCGCGCGGCCCACGGCGAGCATCTGCCGCTCGCCGCCGGAGAGGGTGGCGGCCAGTTGCTCGCGGCGCTCCCACAGGCGCGGGAATAGCTCGTAGACCTCCTTCAGCGTTTGCCCATGGCTGCGGTCGCCGCGCCGGTGGCGCTGGAAGGCGCCGAGCAGCAGGTTGTCGGCCACGCTCATGCTGCTGAACAGCTCGCGCTTTTCCGGCACCAGGCCGAGCCCGCGCGCGACCATCGTTTCCACTTCCGGCACGGCCTCGACGCTGCCGTCGAAATCGACCCGGCCGCGCGAGCCGAGCACACCCATGATGGCCGAGAGCAGGGTGGTCTTGCCCGCGCCATTGGGGCCGATCACCGTGACGATCTGCCCCTCGCCGACCCGCAGGCTGGCGTTGCACAGGGCCTCGACCTTGCCGTAGGCGACGCTGAGGTCGTCGACCGCCAGCACCGCGTTGGCCACCTGGTTCCCCACCTGGGGCAGGGTTTCCACCGGCATGTTCATCATTCCGTTCCTCCGAGATAGGCTTCGAGTACCGCCGGGTCTTTCTGCACCTGCTCCGGCAGGCCGTGGGCGATGCGCTGGCCGAATTCCATCACCACCACGCGATCCACCAGGCCCATGACGAAGTCCATGTCGTGCTCCACCAGCAGGATGGCCATGCCTTCGCTGCGCAGGCGGCTGAGCAGGACGCCGAGGGCTTCCTTCTCCTTGTGGCGCAGGCCGGCGGCCGGTTCGTCGAGCAGCAGCAGGCAGGGATCGGCGCACAGCGCGCGGGCGATTTCCAGGATGCGCTGCTGGCCGAGCGCCAGGCTGCCGGCCTCGGCGTACAGATGGTCGCCCAGGCCGACGCGCTCCAGTTGGCGCCTGGCCTCGGCCAGCAGTTCGGCTTCTTCCGCGCGGTCCAGGCGCAGGGCGGCGGACAGCACGCCCTTGCCGCCGCGCAGGTGGGCGCCGAGGGCGACGTTCTCCAGCACGGTCATTTCCGGCAGCAGCTTGACGTGCTGGAAGGTGCGGCTCATGCCCAGGCTGGCGATGCGGCGGGAGCTCTGGCCGTTGATGCGCTGGCCCATGAACAGGATGTCGCCGGAGGTCGGGGTGTCGACCCCGGAGAGCTGGTTGAACAGGGTGCTCTTGCCGGCGCCGTTGGGGCCGATCAGGGCGAGGATTTCGCCGGCGTGCACTTCCAGGCTCATGTCGTCGTTGGCCACCAGGCCGCCGAAGCGCCTGGTCACGTGGCGCGCTTCGAGGATGGTCTCGCCATGCGCCGGCAATTCGCGGCGCGGCAGCTCGGGCGTTGCGGCGGATGGGGCGGCCAGTTGCTTGCGCGGCTTCCAGCTTTCCGGCGCCAGCCGCCGCAGGATCGGCCACAGGCCGGCGGGGCTGCGCTGCATGAGCAGGATGATGATCAGGCCGAAGACGATCACTTCGTAGTTGCCGGTGCTGCCCAGCAGGTGCGGCAGCAGGTCCTGCAACCATTGCTTGAGCATGGTCAGGATGCCGGCGCCGAGCAGCGCGCCCCAGACGCTGGCGACGCCGCCGATCAGCGCCATGAACAGGTAGTCGATGCCCATGTGCAGGCCGAACGGCGTCGGGTTGACGAAGCGCTGGGTGTGTGCGTAGAGCCAGCCGGACAGGGCGGCGAACAGCGCGGAGACGAGGAACACCACCAGCTTGGCACGGAAGGTGTTCACGCCCATCGACTCGGCCATCACCTGGCCGCCCTTGAGCGCTCGGATCGCCCGGCCTTCGCGCGAGTCCAGCAGGTTCTGGGTGAGCAGCATGGCGAGCAGCAACACGGCCCAGATCAGGTAGTAGATCTTCTCGCCCTTATCCAGTTGCCAGCCGAGCAGCGAGATCGACGGCAGGCCGCCGACCCCGGTGTGGCCGCCGAGGGTGTCCAGGGTGCCGAACAGGTAGTAGAGCGACAGGCCCCAGGCGATGGTGCCCAGCGGCAGGTAGTGGCCGGACAGCTTGAGGGTCAGCGCGCCGAGCAGTAGCGCGACGGCGGCGGTCAGCGCCAGGCCCACCAGCAGCGTCAGCCAGGGCGAGACGCTGGCCCAGGCCAGCCAGCCGGGCAGGTCCTGCACCGTGGTCAGGTAGGCGCTGGTGTAGGCGCCGAGGCCGACGAACGCGGCCTGGCCGAAGCTGGTCATGCCGCCGACGCCGGTGAGCAGCACCAGGCCGAGCACCACCAGGGCGTAGAGGCCGATGTAGTTGAGCAGGGTGACATGGAACGGCGGCAGCAGCAGCGGCGCGACGGCGAGCACGCCGACCAGGGCGGCGATCAGGTAACGGGGTTTCATTCTTCTTCCTCCACGTGACGGCTGGTGAGCGAGCGCCAGAGCAGGAAGGGGATGATCAGGGTGAAGACGATGATCTCCTTGTAGGTGCTGGCCCAGAACATCGAGAAGGCTTCCACCAGGCCCACGCCGAGGGCGCCCAGCGCGGCCACCGGGTAGCTGACCAGCCCGCCGATGATGGCGCCGACGAAGCCCTTGAGGCTGATGACGAAGCCGGAGTCGAAGTACAGCGTGGTGATGGGCGCGATGAGGATGCCCGACAGGGTGCCGATCAGGCTGGCCAGGAAGAAGGTGCTCTTGCCGGCGAGGCTTGGCGAGATGCCCATCAGCCGGGCGCCCATGCGGTTCACCGCGGTGGCGCGCAGGGCCTTGCCGTAGAGGCTGCGTTCGAAGAACAGGAACAGGCCGACGATCAGCGCCAGGGACACGGCGATCACCCACAGGGTCTGGCTGTTGAAGGTCACCGGGCCCAGTTCGAGGCCCGCTTCGGAGAAGGGCGTGGTGCGCGCGCCCTCGGGGCCGAACAGCAGCAGGGCGATGCCGACCATCGCCACGTGCACGGCGATGGCGACGATCAGCAGCACCAGCGAGCTGGCCGAGGCGATGGGCTGGAACACCAGGCGGTAGATCTGTGGGCCCATCGGCACCACCAGCGCCAGGGTGAGCAGGGCCTGGACGGCCATGGGCAACTCGGCCAGCGGCAGTTGCGTGACCAGGGCGACCATCGCGAGCGCATAGCCCAGTTTCAGCGGTGTCCGCCTGGGGAAGCGGAAGGCGTGGCTGGCGCGCGCGGCGTCGAACAGGTCCAGCGCGCAGTCGATGAGGGTCAGGCCGAGCAGCAGCCAGACCATGGCCGTGGGCTGCCCGGCCTGCAGGCTGGCCATGGTCAGCGCGCCGTAGACGACGAACTCGCCCTGGGGCACCAGCAGGATGCGCGTGACGGTGAAGACCAGCAGGATGGACAGGGCCAGCAGCGCATAGATGGCGCCGTTGGTGATGCCGTCCTGGCCGAGCAGCATGGCGATCTGGAAATTCATGACGGGAACTCTTGTTGCGATGAAGGGGGCTTCGTTCTTGGCGTAGGGTGGATGACGCTTTTTTCATCCACCTTCGGCGTTTGGTCCGGACTCCGATCGGTGGACATGAAAAGCGATGTCCACCCTACGGGAGCCGGTGTGGGCTTCGTCCCTGGCGTAGGGTGGATGACGCTTTTTCATCCACATTCGGCGTTCGACCCGGACTCCGGTTGGTGGACATGAAGAGCGATGTCCACCCTACGGGAGCCGGTGTGGGCTTCGTGCCTGGCGTAGGGTGGATGACGCTTTTTTCATCCACCTTCGGCGTTTGGTCCGGACTCCGATCGGTGGACATGAAGAGCGATGTCCACCCTACGGAAGCCGGTGTGGCCTCGTGCCTGGCGTAGGGTGGATGACGCTTTTTTCATCCACCTTCGGCGTTCGACCCGGACTCCGATCGGTGGACATGAAAAGCGATGTTCACCCTACGAGGCGGTCAGTGGCTGCCGAGCAGGGTCCAGGCGCCGTTCCTGACCTGGATCAGCTCGCGGCCGCGCTCGTCGAAGCCGCTGTGGTCCTCGGGCGTCATGTTGTAGACCCCCTGGGTGGCGGCCACCTCGCTGCTCTGCTCGAGGGCGTCGCGCAGGGCGGCGCGGAACTCGGGCGTGCCCGGTTTGCCCCGCTGGGCGGCGATGGGGATGGCGCGTTGCAGGAGCAGGCCGGCGTCGTAGGTATTGGCGCCGAAGGTGGCGGGCTTGCTGCCGTTGAGTTGCTCGTAGGCGGCGATGTAGTCGCTGGCGATCCGCTTCGACGGGTGGTCGTCCGCCACTTCGTCCAGCACCAGCATCAGGCTGGCGGCGAGGATGGTGCCTTCCACCTTCCTGCCGCCGAGCTTGAGGAAGTCGGGCAGCGCGGCGCCGTGGGTCTGGTACATCTGGCCGCGATAGCCCTGGTCGAACAGGGTGGTCTGCGGCAGCACCGCGGCGCTGCCGGGAGCGGCCACCAGCACGGCATCCGGGCGGCTGGAGAGCACCTTCAGGCTCTGCCCGGTGACCGAGGTGTCCTGGCGCTGGAAGCGCTCGGTGGCGACCAGCTTGATGCCGTGTTCGGCGGCCAGCCCGGCGATCACCCTGGACCAGTTCTCGCCGTAGGGATCGGCGGTGCCGATGAAGCCCAGGGTCTTCACGCCGCTGGCCTGCATGTGCTCGACCAGCGCCTTGGCGATCAGGTCGTCGTTCTGGGTGGTCTTGAACACCCATTTCTTCTCTTCGGTCATCGGCAGCACCACGGCGGCGGTACCCACCGGCGCCAGCAGCGGCACGCCGGCCTCGGCGACGAACTGGATCACGCCCATGGCGTTGGGCGAACCGCTCGGGCCGATGATGGCGTCGACGTTCTCCTCGCTGATCAGCTTCTTCAGGGCCTTGACCGTGGCGGTCGGGTCGCTGCCGTCATCCAGGTTGATGTACTTCACCGACTGGTCGCCGGCCTGGGTGGGCAGCAGGGGTACCGAGTTCTTCTGGGGCAGGCCGACCAGGGCGATCGGGCCGGTGGAGGAGGTGATGACGCCGATTTTCACATCGGCCTGCGCGAGGGATGCGCAGGCGGCGCTCAACAGCAGGGTGGACATGGCTTTCTTGAAAAGCATGGCTTTCTCCGAGGAGTTGCAAGGCGAGTTAGGCAGGTGATCCGCAGGGCGTCCCGGCCTCGGGGACGCGTCAGGCTTTACCGCCTTCATTGTTGTTTTGTCGCAATGTCCGGTTCGCGAAACGCGACCTCAGCAGCGCTGACAGACCGCCGGGCTGTGTCCGGCAGGCATGGGACGAAATAGCAGGTTGCATGCCAGAAAATTTTCCACCCGCCTCCCGGCGGTGGTTCCCGGAGGCGTTCCGGCATCGCCGGAGCGGGTGCCGTCCCGTCGCTTCCGAGGGCTTTTTCGAGCGAGGGCGCAATACCCTTTCGGCCCCTTGGGAATCGGCCTTGCCGGGGCGTTCCAAAGGCCCCTGAAAGGCCATTTTTCTGCCTGAAAAATCAGGTTTTTTTGGGGTAAAAAATTAGCTTTTCAGGTGGTGTTTTTCGCCTCTGTAAAAAATTCTTTCGGACCTCTTCGGCAATCTGTCCAGCTCGCCTTGGAAACAGTTTTTGAACTGATAAGCATTTTCATATCAAATTTAACTATATGTTTTAAAAGTAATTTTTATTTTTATGTGCGTGAAATTGGTATTTTTTATGTGTTACCAAACTGCACGCGATTGGTGCGCCGAGGAGGCGGAATGCACCGAATCTACTCACGGAAAATTTGAGTGATAAATCAATTGACATTTCACGTAATTGTTCCGATTTTAGATTTAAGCGTGCAGCCACCCGGCCCGGCCTGGTGGCAACTCCAACAAGAACCTTGAAAAGGTGATGAACATGACGATGGTCGTCGAGGCATTGGCGCTGGGAAGCGAAGGCCGGTCGGTGATGGTGAAGGACACCATCGATATCGCCGGCTACCCGACCCGGGCTTGCAGCCGGGCGCTGGAAGACGCGCCACCCGCACCGCGTCATGCCGATGTGGTCCAGGCGCTGCTCGATGCCGGCTGCCGCATCAATGGCAAGACCAGCCTGCACGAACTGGCCTTCGGCACCACCGGCCTCAATGCCTGGGTCGGCACCGCCGAGAATCCGCGTTATCCGGGGCGCGTGCCGGGCGGCTCCTCCAGTGGTTCGGCCGCCGCCGTGGCCGCCGGGCTGGCGGACTTCTCGCTGGGCACCGATACCGGCGGCTCGGTGCGCGTGCCCGCCGCCTGCTGCGGGGTGTTCGGCCTGAAGCCGAGCTTCGGCCGGGTCAGCCGCCAGGGCGTGATGCCGGCGCAGAGCTCGCTCGATTGCGTCGGGCCCTTCGCCGCCGACATGGACATGCTGATCGAGGCGATGCGCGCCATCGACCCGACCTTCGGGGCGCTGCCCGCCGTGGCGGACATTCATATCGGCGTGGTGCCGGTGTCGGCCCATCCCGAGATCCAGGCGGCCGTGGACGCGGCGCTGCGGGCCTGCGGCTTCCCGCTGCAAACCCTGCCGCTGCCAGGCATGCAGGCGGCCTACGACGCCGGCCTGGCGGTGATCAACCGGGAAACCTGGAACGCCTGCGGCCACCTGCTGGAGAGCGGCCGGGTGGGCGCCGACGTCGCCGCCCGCCTGCTGGCTGCCCGCGATACCACGGATGCCGCCCTGGCCGCTGCCGAAGCCTGCCGCGCCGCCTTCACCGCCGAGGTGGATGCGGCCCTGGCGCGCTGCCCGATCCTCGCCCTGCCGACCATGCCGGACTATCCGCCGCTGGTCGCCGACGCCGCCGACACCCGCGCGGCCATCGGCATGACCGCCCTGGTGCGGCCTTTCAACCTTTCCGGCCACCCGGCATTGAGTCTCCCCTTCGAGGGGGCATCGAAGCTGCCGGTGGGCCTGCAACTGGTCGCCGCCAAGGGCGCGGACGAACTGCTCTGCGCAGTCGCCCGCGAGCTGGTGCGGCGTCTCGAACCCTGACAGTCCCGACAGTGGAGAGCCCCATGTCTGCGCTAAGCGAGCTGGACTACCAGCAACCCGCCCCGATTACCGCGCGCGAAGGATTCCAGGCGTTGCTCGCCGACATCCGCGAGCGTGCCCGCAACGAGGAATTCGACCGGCAGAAGTACATCTCCCAGGACGTGATCGAGCGCTTCAAGCAGCTCGGCGTCTATCGCGCCCTGGTGCCCACGCGCTTCGGTGGCGACCAGTGCTCGCCCATCGAGTTCTGCCAGATGATCGAGGAAATCTCCGCCGCCGACGGTTCCGCAGGCTGGGTGGCGAGCTTCGGCATGAGCCCGGTGTACCTCGCCGCGCTGCCGCTGGATACCCTCAAGCAACTGTATGCCGACTCGCCGGACGCCGTGTTCGCCGGCGGCATCTTCCCGCCGCAGCCGGCCGCCTTCGTCGAGGGCGGCCTGGAGGTCAGCGGCCGCTGGAAGTTCTCCAGCGGCTGCAAGGGCGCCACCCTGATCGGCGTCGGCATCAGCCCGAAGAACGGCGAGACCCTCGGCCTGCCGCGCCTGGCGGTGATGCCGCGCGAGAAGGTGAGCATCGAGGAGACCTGGGACGTGGTCGGCCTGATCGGCACCGGCAGCCACGACGTGGTGATCGACCGCGTGGTGGTGCCCGAGGAGTGGACCTTCGTGCGCGGCGGTCCGGCCAACCTGGACGAGCCGATGTTCCGCTACCCGTCGCTGTCCTTCGCCACCCAGGTGCTCTCGGTGGTCGGCCTGGGCGTCGCCCGCGCCGCGCTGGACGTACTCAGCGACATGGCCAGCGGACGCTTCTCCGTCACCGGCGCGCCGGCCCTGGCCGACCGTCCGCTGGCGCAGATGCAGATGGCCAAGGCCGAGGCCGAGCTGCGTGCCGCCCGCGCCTGGTTCTACGAATCCATGGCCAACGCCTGGGCCAGCGTGCTGGCCGGCGACCCGGTGTCGATGGAGCAGACCAACCTGCTGCGCCTGTCCTCGACCCACGCCACCCGTGTGTCCGCCGAAGTGGCGCGCAGCGCGCAGATGCTCTCGGGGATGACCGGCGTGTACCGCAGCAACCCGCTGTCGCGCTTCGTCAACGACACCCTGGTGATCACCCAGCACGCCTTCATGGGCGACATGACCTACCAGAACGCCGGGGCGATCTTCTTCGGCAACAAGCCGCTGCCCGGCTACCTGTGAATTTTCCACTAACCGATCGGTGATTGTGATGAGCGAGAAAAAAGCCTTGCGCGTGCTGTTCTGCATGGGCATCAACCAGAACTTCTTCGACGCCCCGCGCGAAGAGCAACTGCAGGTCTGGGCCGCCTTCAGCGAGATGTGGAACGGCATCCACGACCTGCCCGGCGTCAAGGTGTTCGGCAACATGGACGACGACCAGAGCATGGTCGGACCAAGCACCGGCTATCCCTGGACCACCTACCTGCTGGCCGACGTGCCGGACATCGAGACGGTCCACGCTGCCTGCAACCTGTTCCGCAGCACGCCGGTCGGCGATGGCACCTACAAGTTGTGGCGCTACGCCAAGGTCGAGGCCCGCACCGGCCGCGAACTGATCATCCAGCGCGCGTGACCGCCATGTCGACCGAACGACTCGAACAGCGCCTGCGCCAGCTCGAAAGCGAGCAGGCCGTGCGCGCCTGCATGAACCGCTACATGGCGCTGTGCGACGCCCTCGACGCGAGCACGCCGCTGGCCGAACTGGCCGGGCTGTTCACCGAGGATGCCGTCTGGGAAGGCAAGGGCGCCAGGTACCGGGAAGCGTTCGGCGGCTACCGGGGGCGCGAGGCGATCGCGGCGATGTTCGCCGGCTACATGACCGAGCCCGCGCACTTCGCTCTCAACGTGCACTTCCTCTGCTCCGAGCTGATCCGCGTGGACGGCGACAGCGCGCAGGGCAGTTGGGTGATGTTGCAGACCTCGACCTTCGCCTCCGGCGCCTCGCACCTCAACGCGGCGCGCCTGAGCGTGCGCTTCCGCGAAGAAGAAGGCACCTGGCGCATGGCGCATTTCCAGACCGAGAACCTGTTCAGCCGCCCGGTGGATGCCTGGAACAGCGCCGCGCACCTGCCGGTGCCGGGCAACGATGACTGACGTGTAGGTGCGAGTTCGCTCGCGAAAGGGTGGCGACCCGGGTCCGCGAGCAAGCTCGCGTCTACGGAAGCCGCCAAAGAGATTTCTGTGAGTCGGCGCGCTACGCCGACGAGGAGTGACCGTGACCAACCTGATCGAAACCGTAACCCTGGCAAGCTCGCCTGCCGACCTGGTGCAGCACGACCGCGTGCACACCTCGCTGTACACCGACGCGAACATCTTCGACGCGGAGCTGGAGAAGATCTTCTACAGCACCTGGGTGTGGGTCGCCCACGCCAGCGAGATTCCCGAGGCGGGCAGCTACAAGAGCACCTACATCGGCAAGCAGCCGGTGATCGTGGTGCGTGACCGCAAGAAGCAGGTGCACGTGCTGCTCAACCGCTGCCGCCACCGTGGCGCCACCGTCTGCGAGCACAAGAAGGGCAAGACCAACAGCTTCGTCTGCCCGTACCACGGCTGGAGCTACGCCCTCGACGGCAGCCTGCGCGGCGTGCCGCACCCGGAGAGCTACGGCGAGTGCCTGGACAAGGGCGAGTTCCCGCTGGTGAGCCTGCGCGTCGAGGAATACAACGGCATGCTGTTCGCCACCTTCAAGGACGACATCGAGCCGCTGGTGGACTTCCTCGGCCCGGCCAGGAAATGGATCGACCTGTTCATGAAACAAGGCGCCGGCTATGGCGTGAAGGTTTCCGGCGAGCACCGCTTCCGCTTCCCCGGCAACTGGAAGATCCAGTTGGAGAACACCACCGACGCCTACCACTTCCCGCTGGTGCACAAGTCGTTCCTGTCCTCGGTGGACGAGCAGACCCTGGAACTCTTCGACTTCGTCGAAGGCCCCGGCTACGTCGAGGACCTCGGCAACGGCCACAGCGTGATGGTGATGATCCCCGAGCTGGTCGACCTGGAAGCCGACCTGGACAAGCCGATCCCCGAGCGCTTCGAGGAACTGGCCGGGCAGTTGCGCGCCGAGGGCCATGAAGAGCAGCAGGTGCGCCGCATCGTCCGCGCCGTGGGCGGCTCCGGCTTCAACCTCAACCTGTTCCCCAACGTCGCCTGCTCCATGGCGTTCTTCCGCGTGCTGCAACCGATCTCGGTGAACGAGACCGAGATCCACCACGCGGTGATCACCATGGACGGCGGCCCGGCCGTGGCCAACCGCTACCGCCTGCGCCTGCACGAGCACTTCCAGGGCCCGATGGGCTTCGGCACCCCGGACGATTCCGAGGCCTGGGAGCGCGTGCAGAAGGGCGCCCAGGCCGGTAGCGACCTGTGGATCATGCTCAACCGCGGCCTGCCCGGCGAGAAGCCGAGCGAGGACGGGCTGGTCAGCGACGTGAGTGCCGAGACCGGCATGCGCGCCGCCTACCAGCAGTGGAAAAAGATGATGTCGGCCTAACCCAGAGGCACGTACCTGTAGGAGAGGCATCCGTCGACTCAGCCCCTGCTCCCGCAAGTGGGAGAAGAGAGATGGCGTCGCCACGCAACGCACTATTTGAGAGAACGAACATGAACCTTGAATTGCTCAACCACGTCAGCGCCTTCATCTGGCAGGAAGCGGACATGCTCGACCACGGCGAGTTCGACGCCTGGCTCGACCTGTGGAGCGAAAAGGGGACCTACATCATCCCCATCGACCCCAACGAGACCGACTTCGAGAACAGCCTGAACTACGCCTACGACGACCACCACATGCGCACCCTGCGGGTGAAGCGGCTGACCAGCGGCGAGTCCATCTCCACCACGCCGCGCGCCCGCACCGTGCGCGCCCTGTCGCGCTTTCGCGTACTCGGCGAGGCGGACGGCGTGGTCACCGTGCGCTGCGCGCAGAACCTGCGCGAGTTCCGCAAGGACATGCTCAAGCACTACACCGCCGACATCACCTTCGAGCTCAAGCGCGAAGGCGAAGGCTTCAGGATCCAGCGCAAGCTGATCCAACTCATCAACTCCACCGATACCCTGGCCGGTATCGGCTACATCCTCTGAGGACCTGTCCATGAGCTGCTGCGCGTCGGCGATACGGCGTCATCAACGGCTTCGAGATGCTCATTTACAGCACGTAAATTCCGCTCTCTCAGCCGTTTCTTCCTTGTCTCGCTCTAGCTCGCAAGCCCATGAACAGGTCCTTGGGAGGCTGACATGACGCAGATCGCACTGGTCACCGGCGCCGCCCAGGGGCTGGGTTACGCCATCGCCGGCCGGCTGTTCGCCGCCGGCTACGCGGTGGTCATCACTGACCTTTCCCTAGAGCGAGCCCAGGTCGCCGCCGAAGCTCTGGATGCCAGCGGCGAGCGGGTGCTGGCGCTCAAGCTCGACGTCGCCAGCAAGGCCGACTTCGAGGCGGCGCTGGCGGCGACGCTGGAGCGCTTCGGTGCGCTGCACGTGGTGGTCAACAACGCGGCGATGACCCTGACCACGCCGGTCATGCAGATCAGCCCGGAGGAGTTCGACCGCGTCCTGAGCCTGAACACACGCAGCATCTTCGTCGGCTGCCAGGTGTTCGGCGCGCACATGGCGGCGGCCGGCTACGGACGGATCGTCAACATGGCCTCGCTGGCCGGGCAGAACGGTGGCACCGCCACCGGCGCGCACTACGCCGCGTCCAAGGGCGCCATCGTCACCCTGACCAAGGTCTTCGCCAAGGAACTGGCGGCGGGCGGCGTGACCGTCAACGCCATCGCGCCGGGGCCGATCGAGTCGCCCGCGGTACGTGCGGCGGTACCAAAGGAACGCATGGACGGGCTGCTCGCCAATATTCCGGTCAGGCGCCTGGGCGATGCGGATTTCCTTGGCGATCTGGTCGTGCAACTGGCGCGTCCGGAAGCCTACTTCACCACCGGGGCGACCTGGGACGTGAACGGCGGCCTGTATATGCGCTGATTGCCTGTCCAGGGGCCGCTGCGCGTCGAACCAGCCCTTGCTTCGACCCGCCAAGCCCCTGGGCCGGCGGTTTCAATCAATGCCGTGCGTGCGTGCCGCGCGGCCGGTAACAACGAACGAGAACAAGCAGCACCTCGAAGGTGCGGGAAGGCCGGTATGAGTGAGCAATTGTTGAATCTGGTGGTGCGCAAGCGGGAAGAGCAGGGCGAGGGCGTGGTGATCCTCGACCTCGCCGACCCAACGGGCAAGCCGCTGCCGACGTTCGAGGCCGGCGCCCATGTGGACATCCATGTCAAACCCGGCCTGGTGCGCCAGTACTCGCTGTGCGGCGACCCGGCGAACGTGGCGGTCTACCGCCTCGGCGTCCTCAAGGACCCGGCCTCCCGTGGCGGTTCCGTGGCCGTCCACGAACTGCTGCAGGAAGGTCGCGAAGTGCTCATCGGCGCGCCGCGCAACCACTTCCCCCTGGCCATCGGCGCCAGCCGCTCGATCCTCATCGGCGGCGGCATCGGCATCACCCCGATGATCGCCATGGCCCATGCCCTGGCCGCCGCCGACAGCCCGTTCGAGCTGCACTACTGCGGCCGTTCGCGCAGCCGCACGGCCTTCCTCGACGAGCTGGACAGGGCCGATTTCGCCGCCTGCGTACATCCCCACTTCGATGATGAAGAGGAGGCGCAGAAGCTCGATCTGCCCGCCGTGCTGGGCGCGCCGCAAGCGGGCGTGCACGTCTACGTCTGCGGCCCGGCCGGCTTCATGGACTGGGTGATCGACGGGGCGCGCAAGGCCGGCTACGCCGAGGAGCACATCCACCGCGAGTACTTCCAGGTCGAGGTGGACGCCAGCGGCGATGCCTTCGAAGTGGTCGCCTCGCGCAGCGGCAAGACCGTCCAGGTCGCCGAGGGGCAAAGCATCCTCGACGCGCTCGCCGAGGTCGGCATCAAGGTCGAGAAATCCTGCGAGCAGGGCGTGTGCGGCACCTGCCTGTGCGACGTGCTGGAAGGCGAGCCGGACCACCGCGACGTCTACCTGACCGATGAAGAGAAGGAGGCCGGCGACCAGATCCTGGTGTGTTGCTCGCGGGCCAAGTCGAAAAAACTGGTGCTGGACATCTGACAGCAGGAGGGCAAGACCATGGTCGATACCAATGGATTCCGCAACGCAATGGCTCTCCTCGGCGGGGCGGTCTCGGTGATCACCACCGATGGCCAGTCGGGGCGCTTCGGCTTCACCGCCTCGGCGGTGTGCAGCGTCACCGACCAGCCGCCGACGCTGCTGGTGTGCATGAACCGCTCGTCCTTCGCCAATGGGCATTTCAAGAGCAACGGCGTACTCGGCGTGAACGTGCTGACCGCCGAGCTCAAGGACATCTCGGCGGTTTTCGCCAACCGCGAGCTGGACTCCGAGCAGCGTTTCGCCAAGGCCAGTTGGCACACCCTGGAAAGCGGCGCGCCGCTGCTGGACGAGGCACTGGTGAGCTTCGACTGCCGCATCGCCCAGGCCCACGAAGTGGGCACCCACACCATCTTCTATTGCGAAGTCCTGGGCATCCGCCACGGCGAGGGCCAGGAAGGGCTGATGTATTTCAATCGCGCCTACCACCGCCTGGGCGATGCCTCCAGGGCGGCCGGCTGAAGGGGGAAAGTTCGACCCGACGCGAACTTTCGAATATCCGCCGGAATACCGATCAGCGAAAAACCGTCATCCCCGCGAACGCGGGGAACCAGAAAACGGACGTATCCAGACAACAAGAATTTCCCACGTACATATATGGGAACGGGGTCGCTTCGCGGCTCGAAAGCAGTAAGTGGTTATAAAAACAAGACTGCGGATTAACTGCCTAAGTTGTTCTTTTGCTTATTGATCTGCTCCCACTGATTGCGCCTTGCGCATATAAGAAAGGAACATGCACATGTTTCGCAAAGACTGGCTGGAACGCGGCACGCTTGCCGCAGGTTTGATGGGGATATTGGTGCCAGTGGCCGCCCAGGCGGACTTCCTGGATGATCGCCAGGTGAGTCTGGGGCTGCGCAACTTCTATATCGATCGAGACTTCAAACAGGACGGCGCGCCGCAGTCGCGAATCGGTAGCTGGACCCAGGGTTTCGATTTCCGGGCGATTTCCGGTTATACCGAAGGCCCCGTGCAATTCGGCCTGGACCTGTCCGCGCAATATGCCTTGCGCCTCGATGGCGGCGGCGGTCGCGGCCCGGACAGCATCATTCCCTACGACGACAGCAAGGGCGAGCAGGCGCGCGACTACGGCCGCGCCGCGCTGACCGGCAAGATGCGCTACTCGAAGACCGAGTTGAAGATCGGCGAACACCGGCCCATGCTGCCGGTGGCCTTCATCGACGATTCCCGGCAGTTGATCACCACCTACCACGGTTTCATGGTGGAGTCGCGCGAAGTGGACGGGCTGACCCTCACCGGTGGGCGCTTCAACGAGATCAGCAGCCGCGAATCCTCCAACCGCGAGAAGATGTACCTGTTCACCGGCCCCAACGGCCCGCGCCGCACCAGCGACGGACTGAACTTCGGCGGCGCCAGCTACGCCTTCACCCCGAGCCTGTCCGCCACCTACTTCTACGGACAGTTGGAGGACATCTACCAGCAGCACTACCTGGGCTTCGCCCACACCGCCGACCTGGGCGACGGTTTCGCCTTGAAGACCGACCTGCGCTACTTCGACAACAGCGAAGACGGCGACGCGCTCTACGGCGATATCGACAACCGCTCCTACGGTGCCATGACCACCCTGCGCAAGGGAGCCCACGCCATCGGCGTCGGCTACCAGCGCATGCTCGGCGACAGCACCTTCCCGACGCTCAACGGCTATGCGCCGCAGCCCTACCTGGTGAACTGGTCCACCGTGGCCTTCGTCAAGCCCAACGAAAGCTCCTGGCAACTGCGCTACGACCTCGACTTCGCCGCCTACGGCGTGCCCGGCCTGAAGCTGATGACCCGCTACCTGCGCGGCAGCGGCATCGACCGTGGCGACAACGCCCTGGACAAGAACGTCGAGAGCGAGCGCAACATCTACCTGAGCTACGTGGTGCAGAGCGGCCCGCTCAAGGGCGTCGGCTTCGAATGGCGCAACATCGACGTGAAGACCCGCTACGGCAACGGCGCCGCCTCGGGGCCGGACTACGACGAGAACCGCCTGATCACCACCTACACCTTCAAGTTCTGAACTCCCGCCCGGCCGCCTCCCCGGCCGGGCACGGTTTCGCCACCTTGGCTCGCTCACTCCTTGCGGGCTTTTTTATGCGTGTCGCGCCCATCGTTCGTGGGGGAATCGACATGGTGCGCCTTGCCCGTTCCCGGTGGGCTGAAGCCCACCCTGCGGAAGCGACGCAAACCATGACGGAACGACAGGCCGGGTTGGTTGCGTACGATTTCTCGCCGCTGCGAATCTGATTAATTCTGAACAAATGTGACACGTCTCGCATTTTGTGCCCCCTGCTTGTTAATTTGTCGGCGCGTCCACAAGCCTCGCTATTCCGCGAGGACCTGGGCACCGCAGTCCAGGAGCGGGTCGATGAGTGAGCAGGGCAAGAGTGGCGTTGTGCGGGGCTCGCGCGGCCTGAATGGTTGGGGCGCTTGCGAAGCTTTGCTGGGGGTGATCGGTGTAGGGCTGACCGGTGCCTTGCTGATGTTTCCGGTTGGTCGAGTGGACGAGAAAGTGCCGAAGCAGGTCTGCGTGACACGTCAGGTCATTGTGGTGGAACACGAGCAGGATCTGCCGTTATCCATGCCGGTAAGCGACGGATACGGTGTGAGGCCTTCTATTCCGCGTTGGGTTTTCTGAGGCGCCAGTGCTCGCCTCATAACGCTGATAGGGAAATACCGAGCCTATGGCAAACATGGAGATGAGAGTCCTGGTGGTGAGTGGTTTCCATTTGCGCAGCAGGCTCATCGAAAGTTCACTCAATAAACTTGGCTACTTCCGTATAGCCCCGTCTTCCTCCATAGGCGAAGCAGTCGATCTGGCCGGTTGCGTGGCCGGAGGGGTGGAACTGTTGATAGCCGACGTCGATGTTTGCAGTGCGTCGGACATGCATCTGCTCAACCGGTCCTGGTGTCGTGGGGAAATATCCAATGTGATTTTTTGCGGGAACTCGTTGGCCGCTTCCGAGCTGGAAGACTTTCCCGGGCTCCTGGGCTGCATGCCGGCACTATTCGGCGTGGAAATGCTGCGAGTGCTCATCGATCGGATGGAGTCTTGTCCGCAACTGCTTTGCTGGCGAGAGCTGGGGGGCTGAGCGCAACTATCGAGATCGCCGGACTTTCATCGGGCGGCGGAAAACTGTTGGGCTGTTCCGTTCCGTAATCATTTTCAAGTGAAGGGCTGTTGGTGGACTCGCAGGAGTTGGGCCCCTGCGTTTTCACGCGGTTTCCGTCTTTGTTCTCTACAGGGAGGTTTTCTTTTTATTGGCTAGTCTTCGAGTGTCGATGTCGTCGTTTTTTGCGGGTGAATCTTCTCTGTTTTCAAGAGAGTCCGGGCAACTAATTTCAGGAGAATTCCTATGAAGCGTTATGGAGCCGAACTGGTCGGCACGTTCTGGCTGGTGCTGGGTGGGTGCGGCAGTGCCGTGCTGGCGGGATCGGAGATCGGTTACCTGGGGGTCGCCCTGGCGTTCGGTCTGAGCGTGCTGACCATGGCCTATGCCATTGGCCATATATCCGGCTGCCACCTGAACCCGGCGGTAACGCTGGGGCTGTGGGCGGGCGGGCGCTTCCCCGTGGGCCAGGTGCTGCCCTACATGGTGGCGCAGGTCGCCGGGGGGATCCTGGCCGGGGGCGTGCTGTACCTGATCGCCACCTCGCAGCCGGGCTTCGACATCATGGCTTCCGGTTTCGCCGCCAACGGCTATGGCGAGCATTCCCCCACCGAGTATTCGCTGGTGGGGGCGCTGATCTGCGAAGTGGTCCTGACCATGATGTTCATCCTGATCATCCTTGGCGCCACCTCGGAGCGCGCGCCGCAGGGCTTCGCCCCGATCGCCATCGGCCTGGCCCTGACCCTGATCCACCTGATCAGCATTCCGGTCACCAACACCTCGGTGAACCCGGCGCGCAGCACGGGGGTCGCCCTCTACATCGGCGACTGGGCCATTGCCCAGCTCTGGCTGTTCTGGGTCGCCCCGCTGGTAGGCGGGCTGCTGGGGGCGGTGGTCTATCGCGTTATCGCTCCCAGCAAGGACTGACGGTCCGGCAGGACGAGCCACCCTCCCGGTCATCGCATCGCGCAAGGATGTCGGCCGGGCGGAGTGGCGCTCTGCATGACCCTGTGCCTAACTCTCCTGATCCCATTCAGCGGAGGATCAGGACATGGTGGGTGAAGACTACTGGCAGAAGGCCGACCGGCTCGCACGCGAGGCTGCCAAGGCGTTCGACGCAGTCGGGGATTTCCTCCATTCCGGGCCAGACCTGAGCGACGAGGATGTGAGGGTCGACTACTGGGAAGTTCAGAGCGCCGCGATCGTGGCCGCGGAGGCTTTCAAGGAGCACTACGAGCAGTCGTTGACTGGCGCCGGAAGTGGCGGGGCGGACGGGGACGATTAGGATTCGGCCCGGAGCCTGATGGCAGGTGGCTTTTCGAAATCGCTAGCCTCCGCCCCTCACCCTAGCCCTCTCCCGGGGGGAGAGGGGACCGGTCGGAGTCGCGGTCAACCCGTCGCGGGCCATGCCCGCGATTCGCGGAGGTGTTGCGGGCTCCCCACTCAAGCCACCCGCCGATCCCGCCCGATCTCCCGGGAGGCCGCCATCAGCGCCCCTATCCCGCTGCGCGCATTGGCCTCGGCGGCCAACTGGCGTTCCTCGGCGCTGGCGTAGTCGCGGTCCCAGGCGAGCACCTTGGGTGTCATCAGCTTGTGCCACAGCGGCGGGATCATGGCGACGATGATGGTGGTCAGGTAGCCGCCGATCATCATCGGCGCGTCCGGGAAGGGCTTCAGGTCCTGGTAGGGCACCTCGCCCTGGGCGTGGTGGTGCGAGTGGCGGGTCAGGTTGAACATGGTCCAGGAACTGATGCGCTTGTTGGTATTCCACGAGTGGCGCGGCTGCACCGGGGTGGCCGGGTTGCGGACCATGCCGTAGTGCTCCATGTAGTTGACGATCTCCAGCAGGGCCTTGCCCCACAGCGCGCAGGCGATGAAGAACAGCGCGGCCTGCCAGCCGCCGATGGCGAACGCGGCGGCGACCAGCAGCACGCTCATCAGGTGGCCGCGGATCACCGCATTGTGCCAGCCGAATAGGCTCTGGCCCTTGCGCGCCAGGCGCCGCTTCTCGATCTTCCAGGCGCTGAGGTTGCCCTTGAGGGTCGAGGCGAGGACGTGGAAGTAGACGTTGCGTCCGCGCGGCGCGGTGGCCGGATCCTCGGTGGTGGAGACGTAGCGGTGGTGGCCGTAGACGTGCTCGATGGAGAAGATGGTGTCGAAGCTGAACGCCAGCAGCCAGCGGCCGATCAGCATGGAGACCGGGTCCCAGGTGCGGTGGGTCAGTTCGTGGGCGGTGATGGTGCCGATCATGCCGATCATCAGCCCGGTGGTGATCCAGGCGGAGATGTGATGGCCGAGGTGGGTGGCGTCGCGGGCGGCGATCAGGTCATGGCCGGTGAGCCGGCCCAGCGCGGCGCCGAAGCCGAGGACGTCACCGTCGCTGACGCTCCAGACCGCCGAGAAGACGATGAAGGCGAGCAACGGCAGAGCCAGCCAGAGCTGGAAGGTGAGGATGCCGGGGTGCTTGAAGCGCGGGGTGCTGGTGTCGTCGCCGCAGAGGGCGTCGCCGATCAGGTAGATGGCCTGCACGGCGAACAGGCCGTAGGTGATCCAGGCGCCGCCGGCGAGGATGCTCGCGGCGGCGAGCAGGCCGATGGCATGGAAGAGGAAGTACTTGAGGTAGTGCAGAGCGTTCATGGTCGTCTCTCTTGTTGTCGTCAGGCGGTGGCGGTCAGGCCGTCCTGCTGGGTGGTGAAGCGGTCGGCGTGGATGTGTCCGCGCGCCACGCCGTGCTCGCGCAGCAGCGCCACGGCGCTGTCGATCATCGCCGGCGGGCCGCACAGGTAGGCGTGCGCGCCGGCTTCCAGCAGCGCCGGGATCTGCGCGGTGACCAGCCCGCGCGCGCCCTGCCAGGGCGCGTCGGCGGCGGCCTCGGAAAGCACCGGGACGAAGCGGAAGGGCGCGCGCCACTGCGCAGCGATCGCGTCGATTTCCTCCAGCGCGTAGAGATCGCGCTCCTGGCGGGCGCCGAACAGCAACGTGGCGGGGCGCTGGACGCCGTTGGCCAGGGCATCCCGCAGGATCGCCAGCAGCGGGGCCAGGCCGCTACCGCCGGCGATCAGCAACAGCGGTGCCTGCGCCGGGCGCAGGTGGAACGCGCCCAGCGGGCCTTCGACGGTCACGCCCTGGCCGAGCAGGTCCTTGTCGTTAACCAGGCCGGTGAACCGCCCGCCGGGCACCTTGCGCACGAAGAAGCTGACCTTGGCGTCCGGCTGTGGCGGGGTGGCGAAGGAGAAGCTGCGGGGCTGGTGTGGCAGGCTGTCGAGGGTCAGGTCGGCGTACTGGCCGGCCTTGTACGGCAGGCTTTCCTCGAGCTGGATGACCAGCCGGGTGATGTCGTGGGTCAGCCTGTCCTGGGCGACCACCTTGCCGCGCACCTGGCGCCTGGCCTGCTGGCGCGTCATGTCGACCTCGATGCGCACGTCGCCGCGCGGCATGCTCTGGCAGGCGAGGATGTAGCCCTGGTCGAGCTCCTCGTCGGAGAGGATGTAGCCGGTCTCGGTCAACTCCCGGACCTGGCCAGAGACCAGCCGGCACTTGCAGGTGGCGCAGCCGCCGACCCGGCAACTGTGGGGGAAGTCGATGCCCTGGCGCAGGGCGGCCTGCAGCAGCGTTTCCTTCGGGTTCACGCCGATGCCGGTGCCGTTGATCAGCGCGGTGCTCGGGCGTCGCCTGGCAAGAAAAGAAAACATGCGTCCTCCGGTTCTAGTTGTTGGGCAGAGGTTCGGGACGCTTGAATCGTAGGGAGGAAGGGCGTGGGGCGGAGAGGGCCCGGGTTGACATTCAGGGGGTCATTAATTGACATTCTGGGATTCCGCCAGCCAGCGCGAGTCTCCCGTCGCCATGTCCGACTTCCTGCTCCCCGTGCAGTACCTGCGCCAGATCGCCGAACAGTTGCGCGCCATGGGCACGGACCCGGCCGCCTGGCTCGCCCGCTGCGAGGTCGAACCACGGCAACTGGACGACCCGGACTACCAGCCCGGCTTCGCGCTGTTCAGCCAGCTCATCGAACACGCCCTGGCGCTGACGGAGGAGC
Source organism: Zestomonas carbonaria (assembly GCF_904061905.1). Lineage (GTDB taxonomy): Bacteria > Pseudomonadota > Gammaproteobacteria > Pseudomonadales > Pseudomonadaceae > Aquipseudomonas > Aquipseudomonas carbonaria. The sequence goes on along the minus strand of NZ_CAJFCI010000016.1, from coordinate 129,389 downwards.
CGGCGCTCGGCCTGCTGGTGGGCGAGCGACTGGTGATCAACACCCACGGCATCCTTGGCTTCGCGGCGTTGCAGAGCGAGTCGCTGCGCCAGGCGATCCAGCTCGTGGAGCGCTACCTGGCTGTGCGCACCACGCTGGTGACCCTCCGCCATGAGCATGACGAGGCAGCGCAACGGGAACACATCCAGTTCGTCGCCAGCTTTCCCCTCGGCTCCATCGAACGGACCGTGCTGGAGGCCGTGATGCTGGCGATCAAGAACGTCTTCGACGCCATCACCCCCGCCAACGTTTGCCTGAGCCAGGTCGGCTTCCCATTCCCGGCGCCTTGCTACGCGGACCTGGCCAACGAGATGTTCGGCTGCCCGGTTGCCTACGACCAGCCCTGGGCGGGCTTCACCATCGACTCCGCATTGCTGGACCTGCCCCTGCGCATGGCCGACCCGGCCGCCTTCCGCGAGGCGGAATCGATCTGCCAGCGCGAGCTGATGAAGCTCGGCGAGAAGACTTCCCTCAGCGCCCGCGTGCGCCGGCTGATGCTGGAAAAGCAGAACGGCTTCCCGAGCCTGGTGGTCACCGCCCGGCTGTTCCACATGACCCCGCGAACCCTCCACCGCCACCTGCTGGACGAGGGCACCACCTTCAAGCAGATCCTCAAGGAGGTACGGCACTCGCTGGCGGTCGAGCACCTCAAGTCCGGACGGCTCTCCGTGCAGGAGATCGCCTGCTCCCTCGGCTACAACGACGTGGCCAATTTCCGGCGCGCCTTCAAGCAATGGGAGGGTGTGCCGCCTTCCGAATACCGCCCTGGGCGCCAGTAGCGGGCGGCGGCCGTCTTCTTCAGCAAGCGGACCCAGTCGATCTGCATGCCACGGTCGATCGCCTTGCACATGTCGTACAGGGGCAGGGCGGCGATGCTCGCGGCAGTCAGGGCTTCCATCTCGCCCCCGGTGGCCGCCGTCAGCGCGCAACGGGCGGTCACCCGCACCGAGTCCGGCTGGACGGCCTTGATGTCGACGCTGATGGCGGTGAGCAGCAGCGGATGGCAGAGCGGGATCAGCTCGTGGCTGCGCTTGGCGGCCATGATGCCGGCGATGCGCGCGACCGCGAACACGTCGCCCTTGGGATGCTCGCCGGATTCGATGGCGCGCAGGGTGTCCGGTTTCATCCTCAGCCAGGTTTCGGCGACGGCTTCGCGCTGGCTGGCGGCCTTGTCCGTGACGTCCACCATGCGGGCCTGGCCGCGATCGTCCAGGTGGCTGAGTCTTGCCGGAGATTCTTTCGCTGTATCCGGAGAAGTTTCCGGAAGTTCGACAGAGTGGGTCATGGATAATTGCCAGGAAGTTGCGAATACGACTTCAGGCTACGGGTCAGTATATTTTTCGTCCAATCGCTTGTTCCGATTTACCGATCGGGTCTCTCTATCATGAGTTGCGCCGGAACTTGTTGCTTGCGAACAGTTGGCGGGCGATCTTCGAAGTTCAGTCGTTATCGTCGGATGAGGATTCTCCGAATATTGCCCTGGCCTCGGTAAAACATTTCTCGGCCAGCGCCGAGCGCGGTTCGGTGCGGCGCAGGACCAGACCGAGGGACGCATGGACGACGGACTCGGCGATGGGCACCACGCGAAGGTGCTCGCTGAGGCCTTCCAGGCCGTTGCCCAGGGGCATGATGGCGCAGCAGATGCCGGCGCTGACCGCCTGGACGAGCTGGAAGGTGGAATCGCTCTCCAGCAGGGGCTGCGGGTCCAGGCCCCGGCTGCGGAAGCTCAGGTCGATGGACTGGCGGAAGTGCATGCCGGTGGTCAGCAGCCCCAGCGGCAATCCGCCGAGGGCGTCCCACTTCAGTTCTTCCGCCTCGAAGGTGAAGAAGCGCGTGTCGTGGAGCAGGCCCATGCGCGTCGAGGCCAGTTCGATCACCTCGAAGTAGCTGCTGTTGACCTGGTCCAGGTAGCACAGCCCCAGGTCCAGTTGGTTGCGCCCGAGGCGATCGATGATCTGTTCCGAGCTCAGCGACGAGAGCTGGAAGCGCAGCTCCGGATAGCGCTGGGCCAGCGGCTGGAGCAGGTGCGTGGGGTTGAAGCTGGCCAGCGGCACCATGCCCAGCCGCAGGCAGCCCACCAGTTGGCCCCGGCAACTGGCGGCTTCCGCCTGCAACCCATCGTGGGCGGCCAGCAGGGTGCGGGCCCAGGCGAGGATACGCTCCCCGGCCTCGGTGAAGCCTTCGAAGCGCTGGCCCCGCTTGACCAGGACGAGGTTCAGCTCGTCCTCCAGGTTGCGCAGGCGCATCGACAGCGTGGGCTGGGTGATGTGGCAGAGCGCGGCGGCCTGGCCGAAGTGGCGGGTCTGGTCGAGGGCGATGAGAAACTTGAGCTGCTTGATGTCCATGGCGCCACCTTGCGGAGGGAGGGGCTGAGGGACATGGCCGTGGCGGCCGTCCATCCATTACGAGTTGTCGTTCAGGAAAGGCTATTGCACGGGAATGTTCGCGTCCAATCACCCGTTCCGAATAGCTGATAAGGGGGCTCTATCGTGTCTTCTTGATAACTTGGGCCGCAACTAGAGTTGGAGCTGATTACCGATAGAAGTTGCCGATCGATTGGTCGGCGGTAACTATTAGACAGGGAAAAGTGCTCGCCCTAGGCTCGGTGTTTGTTTATTCAATCCACCCGCGCCTGGAGTTTCCATGAGCATCAAGCCGAACGCGGAATTCGTTCCGCTGAATATTGCCGTATTGACCGTCAGCGATAGCCGTTCCCTGGAAACCGATACTTCCGGCGAATTGCTCGCTACCCGCGCGGTGGATGTCGGCCACCGCCTGGTGGCGCGCGTGCTGCTCAAGGACGACCTGTACCGGATTCGCGCCCAGGTGGCTGCCTGGATCGCCGACGACGACGTGCAGGTGGTGCTGGTGACCGGCGGCACCGGCTTCACCGGACGCGACAGCACCCCCGAGGCGGTGGACTGCCTGCTGGACAAGAAGGTCGAAGGCTTCGGCGAACTGTTCCGCGCGCTCTCCATCCTCGATATCGGCACCTCCACCGTACAGACCCGCGCCCTGGCGGGGCTGGCCAACGGCACCCTGGTGTGCTGCCTGCCCGGCTCCACCGGCGCCTGCCGCACCGCCTGGGAAGGCATCCTGGTCGAACAACTGGACGCCCGCCACCGCCCTTGCAACTTCGTCGCCCACCTCAAGCCTGTGGCGGCCTGCGAGTCGCGTGGGTGACTGTTTCATTGGTTCCCCGCGTTCGCGTGGACGACGGGTGAGAGTCCGGAGGAACTGCCCAGCCTCGTCATTCCCGCGAACGCGGGAATCCAATCTCCTGCGCACGAAATTGGTATCAGGGTAGGGTTCTTGGCTGCCTTGCTGGTGAACGAATGGCTTGGGCCACGGAGGTGGGGTCATGACTCGTCCCCTCACCCTAACCCTCTCCCGGAGGGAGAGGGGACTGACCGGAGTTGCGTCATGCCACGTCGCCTGAACCATGCCTCGTGAACTCCCTCTCCCTCCGGGAGAGGGCTGGGGTGAGGGGCGGAGTTTCCGGCAGTCTCCCGAGCGTAGGGTGGGCTTCAGCCCACCAGGTGGAGGGAGAGGGGACTAAGCGGAGTCGCGTCATGCCACGTTGCCCGAACCATGCCTCGTGAACTCCCTCTCCCTCCGGGAGAGGGCTGGGGTGAGGGGCGGAGTTTCCGGCAGTCTCCCGTGCGTAGGGTGGGCTTCAGCCCACCAGGGGACTGAACGGTGTATCCAGCAGGCTGTTTATTGGGTCCCCGCGTTCGCGAGGACGACGGGGGAAAGTGCCCACCCCCGTCATTCCTGCGAACGCGGGAATCCAATCTCCCAACCCTACGGATTCCTCCCCGCGCACGAGACGGTTCTGTGCCGCCCCCATCAGCTCAACACGAAGTCCACGGGTTCCAGAACCGGTGGCAGTTCCTCGTGGCCGAGCGTGGAGAGGATTTCCCGTTCGATGGTGCGCACGATGGCGTCGGTCGGCAGGTCGTTCTCGTCGCGTCCGAACGGGTTCTCCAGCTCGTCGCCGATGGCGTCCAGGCCGAAGAAGGTGTAGCTGACGACGGTGGTGAAGATCGGTGCCACCCAGCCGAGCGGCACGGCCATGGCGAACGGCAGCAGGATGCAGAAGATGTAGATGGTGCGGTGCAGCAGCAGGGTGTAGGGGAAGGGCAGCGGCGTTGACTTGATCCGCTCGCAGGTGGCCTGTGCCTCGGCGAGGCCGTTCAGGCGTTCCTCCAGCGAGATGGCGCGCCATTCGCTGATTTCCCCGCGCCTGGCCAGTTGCGTGCACTGCCGGCCGATCCGCTGCAGGATGGCGTCGCTGGCATTGTGGCCCGCGCCGCCGGGCAGGCCGGACACCCACTGGTTCGCGGCGGCGAATTCGTCCTCGTCGCGCAACCTCGCGTTGAGCGCGTGGGCGAAGCCGCATATCTCGTGCAGCAGCTTTTCGCGCACCGCGTCGTTGCCGATCGCCACGCACTGGCGGGTGAAGGAGCGAATCTCGAAGATCACCCGGCCCCAGGCCTTGCGGCCTTCCCACCAGCGGTCGTAGCAGGCGTTGTTGCGAAAGCTCATGAAAATCGACAGCGACAGCCCGAGCAGGGTGAAGGGAGTGGCCTCGACCCGGACGAACCAGTCGGGATGCAGGGTCCCCACCAGCACGATGAGGGACGCCAGCAGGGTGATCATCAGGCTGCGCACGGCAATGCGCCGGGCGATCGAGCCCTTCAGGGAGATCAGCAGGTTGAGCAGGTTGGGTTTCGGGCGAACGATCATGGGGGTGTCAGTCGGGTCGATGGTGGGGGCTCAGCCGCCGGTCATGTTCATGAAACGCACGACCTGGACCTCGTCGTTGACCTGGAAGTGATGGCTCCAGGGCTTGATCCGGATGGCTTCGACGATGGCCTTTTCCAGCCGCTCGGGATCGCCCGGATGGGCGCGCAGCACGGCTTTCAGGTCCGCCGAGTGCTCGTTGCCCAGGCACGGCAGCAGGCGTCCTTCGATGGTCAGGCGCACGCGGTTGCAACTGCCGCAGAAGTTGTGACTGTGGGGCGAGATGAAACCCAGGCGGATGTCCGGGGCTTCCGCCAGTCGCCAGTAGCGCGAGGGGCCCTGGGTGGACTCGGCCGACTCCATCAGCGTGTAGCGCTCGGCGATGCGTGCGCGTACCTCGTCGCTGGAGCAGAACGATTCGCCACGGCGGTGCTCGCTGATCGCGCCCAGGGGCATTTCCTCGATGAAGGAGATGTCCAGTTGGCGGTCGATGGCGAAGCGCACCAGGTCGTTGACCTCGGTATCGTTGCGTCCCTTGAGCACCACGCAGTTGAGCTTGGTGTGGCGGAAGCCCGCGGCGTGCGCCGCGTCGATGCCGGCGATGACGGTGGCCAGGTCGCCCGTGCGGGTCAGTTGGCGAAAGCGTTGTGGGTCCAGGCTGTCGAGGCTGATGTTGAGCCGCGACAGCCCGGCGTCGAACAGCGGGCCGGCCAGGCGGACGAGCTGCGAGCCATTGCTGGTCATGCACAGCTCGCGCAGGCCGGGCAGGGCGGCGATGCGCCGGCACAGGTCGACGATGCCGCTGCGCACCAGCGGCTCGCCACCGGTCAGGCGGATCTTGCGGGTGCCCAGGGCGACGAAACGCTCGGCCAGCAGATAGAGCTCGTCCAGGCTGAGGATGCGCTGCCGGGGCAGGAACTGCATCGTTTCGGCCATGCAGTAGACGCAGCGGAAGTCGCAACGGTCGGTCACCGACATCCGCAGGTAATCGACCTTCCGGTCGAAGCCGTCCACCAGGATCTTGTCCGCCATGAGTGCCTCGTCATTTCCGATGGGCAGGTGCGTTTGCGCACCGTGCCTGGAGAAAAACTAAGCGGCGGCGGGCAGCGCGTCCAATCGCTATTTGCGACCGGGTGATCGATGGTATCTATCGTGGCCTGCGGATATCGAGGCTCAGGCCAAGCCATTTCCGTTGCTGGTCCGCAGGGTGATAGATGACTTCGATCAAGTCGTCATTAATTGCGATTGGACGCCCTGGGCGAACGGCCATAGCCTGAATACGAACCCAGGTTTCCACGGCCGATTCGACACTCCCCGAATACGCCCCCACACGACGCCGACCCAGGTGGTTGTCCGCGACTTCGCTCGCGAACGGCCGCCACGGGCTTCTTCGGCCCGGAGAAAGGCGCGGGAGGAGGGCCGGCCGGGAAACCTGCACGACCTGGAACCGGGTCGCCCCTGCGTGCTGCGACAAGGAGAACCCCCATGAGCCTCGATGACCACATCAAGCCCTACAACGGCCCCGCCGCCGGCTGGGGCGCGCTGAAGAGCGTCACCAAGAACTGGCTGGGCAGCGAGAACGCGGTGAAGAACATCCGCGCCATGCTCAAGACCAACCAGGACAGCGGCTTCGACTGCCCCGGTTGCGCCTGGGGCGAGTCGCCCGAAAGCGGTTTGGTGAAGTTCTGCGAGAACGGCGCCAAGGCGGTGAACTGGGAGGCTACCGGCCGCAGCGTCGATCCGGCGTTCTTCGCCAAGTACAGCGTCAGCCAGTTGTGCGACCAGAGCGACTACTGGCTGGAGTACCAGGGCCGCCTGACCCACCCGATGCGCTATGACGCGGCCAGCGACCACTACGTGGAAACCACCTGGGACGAGGCGTTCGCCCTGGTCGCCCGGCACCTGAAGGGCCTCGAATCCCCCGACCAGGCGGAGTTCTACACCTCCGGCCGGGCCAGCAACGAGGCGGCCTACCTCTACCAGTTGTTCGTGCGCGCCTTCGGCACCAACAACTTCCCGGACTGCTCGAACATGTGCCACGAGGCCAGCGGCATCGCCATGTCCGAAACCCTCGGGGTCGGCAAGGGCACGGTGGTCTTCGATGACCTCGCCGAGGCCGACGCCATCTTCGTCATCGGCCAGAACCCCGGCACCAACCACCCGCGCATGCTCGAACCGCTGCGCGAAGCGGTGGAGCGGGGCGCCCAGGTGGTCTGCATCAATCCGCTGAAGGAGCGCGGCCTGGAGCGCTTCCAGCATCCGCAGCATCCCATCGAGATGCTTTCCAACGGCTCGGAGTCCACCAGCACCGCGTACTTCCGCCCGGCCCTCGGTGGCGACATGGCGATGTTCCGCGGCATGGTCAAATGCCTGCTGGAGTGGGAGCGGGAGGCCCAGGCCAAGGGCGAGCCGCCGGTGTTCGACCATGCCTTCATCGCCGAGCACACCAGCGGGCTGGACCAGTACCTCGCCGAGGTGGACGCCACGAACTGGGAGCACATCGTCGGGCAGTCCGGGCTGAGCCGGGCGGAGATCGAGCTGGCCGCGCGCATGTACCGCAAGGCCGAACGGGTGATCATGTGCTGGGCCATGGGCCTGACCCAGCACCGTCACTCGGTGCCGACCATCCAGGAAGTCATCAACCTGCAACTGCTGCGCGGCAACGTCGGCCGTCCGGGCGCCGGGCTGTCCCCGGTGCGCGGTCACAGCAACGTGCAGGGCGACCGCACCATGGGCATCGACGACCAGCCAGTTGTTCGCCCTGATCGGCACGCTGTTCATCCTGCCGATCATCCTGACCTACACCGTGTGGAGCTACTACGTGTTCCGCGGCAAGGTGCGTGTTGGGGATGGGTATCACTGAGGGCGATATTCAGGGCTCGTCCCGTCAGGATGAGCCTTTGTCCGCATGTCCGTTCGTGCAAGCGCTAGCGGGGCAGTGGCTCTTGACTGCCAGTTCCGGGACAGGGCATCACTTATTCGGTCGGGCCCTTGTCGTCACCCTTGATCCTGGCCTTTGTAGACGCCCGCAGATTAGTGGTTCTGCTGAGCTGTCCCGCGTACTTCCGTTGAGGGTTGGTGCCGCGAGCAGGCGTTTTGGAGACAGGTTTGTGCTGCCCGAGCGGCGGCGTGTAAGTGGTTCTGGCCGCCGTGGTCAGTCCCAGGCGCAACCCGAATTTCCTGAGGATGGCTTCGATGGTGCTGATGGTCGGATTACCCTTGTCCTTCTCGATCTGGTACAGGCTCTTGGTCGACATGTTGCACATGGCGGCGAAGGTGTCCTGGTCGAATCCGGTTACCTCGAGCCGTAGCCTGCGAATAGAGGTTCCCAGGGTTTCGTTGCCCATCTCGTGCTGCATCAAGATGTCGTCAATGAGCTTCTTGCGCTGTTCGTTGGTGATCGCTTTCATCGAAGCCTCCATTCAACCAAGCGCCTGTCCAGATTGTTCAGTGGGATGGACTGGGCGCGCCTCACTTCCTCTGGAAGATCGACCAGCAGATCCGGCAAGGCCCGGAACGTCTCTGCTGCCCCGAGCAGACGCTCGAAGAGCACGTCAGGGCTGACCAGGTCCTGGAAGGCCCCGCAGATCGTTCGCCAGTCCGGACTTCCCATATGCTCGGACGCCCACTTGGTTGCTCGAGTGACCCCTTGCGGATCGAGCACCATCGGAGCGAGGTCGTAGATCGGCGCCAGCTCGAATCTGCCCCGATACCGGAAAATGGCCATGTTGCGCCCATGGTTGTCGGAGTTCCCGAGGATACGGTTAAGCAGGTCGCGCCGCAGGTACTCGAAAACCAGTTCCTCGAGCTCTCCGTCCTGCCCATTCGTACGCCACAGGTAGATCAGGCGGCCGAGCACGTCCTCATGATTCATCTTCGAACCAGGTTGGGTATTCCCACACACCGAATAGGTCGACTCGACCGGGATCCTTTCCACCACGCCGTCGTCGACTCGCCGGTCAAAGCGTGGCATCCACAGGCTCGGCTTATCGGCTTCTTCAAGCACAAGTCCATCCGTGGATATAGTGTTCAAGCCGAGCTGAGAGATCGCTTTGTAGTAGTGGTACTCGGCCCGCAGGATATTTTTGTCGCGCTCGGTAACCTGGTTGCGAGCGAACTTCACCAGCCAATGGCGGCGCGCAAGCTCGTCAGGAAGCATGGCGTCGGCATAAAGAGCCCCATCCTCCCCCTCGACCATGATCAGCTTCGGAGCCTCTCCCTGAGCGCCCGTCGCTCCGCCCAGCGCAGCGCCAGATTCATAAGCGTACTCGAGGAAGTCGTTCGTTCTGTCTACAACCTCCTGGCGAGGGAAGGCCTCCATACGCGTCTGATCGATATGCTCGAAAGACTCCTTCACGCGTAAGTGCCCGATGGGAGAGGGCGTGCAGCGGCCCAGAAGGAAAAAGTCCATGTCCATCCCATCGGGCTTTTCGCCGCCGAACCGGTTCTGCAGCGACTTCCGGGCGGCGCCAGCCGGAATGATGTCGTAGACGAATGGGGGATACCCTTGGCTATCGACATGGTTCCAGTTCAACGGAAGGTTCACGCTGATGGCCGGCTCGAACAGCGTCTCCAGCTTGTCGAGGAAGTCGACCAGGTACTTCTGCTCGTAAGACACGCTGCACTGCGACTCCTCGACCTTCTGTAGATTCGACACAGAAAGCACCATTGCATCGTGCCATTGGCCTTCAACATAAGTCTGGATCGTGAGATGTCCTGGCATGGTGTGCGCAAGCTAGTCGGAATTATGGTGCCGGATATTGTGGCCTACCTGTTCGTTTCCAGCAATATGATGCCGGTTGTTGCGGCAATAGAGCATGGTTTCGGTACTATGATGCTGGTTTATCTGCTCTACGGACGTGATTGGGCAGGACGTAATCGACCCGCGGCGGATGCCGGAGAGAAGAATGAACTCTTCCCCGAAACACTTCCTCCGACGCTACCGCGAGAAGCGCTTGCGGTAATCCCGGGGCGAGATCGCCAGATGGCGCTGGAAGGTCGCGCGCATCCGCTCTTCGTCGCCGAAGCCGCACTCCTGGGCGATCTGGGTGATATTGCGTTCCGAGTCTTCCAGTAGCCGGCGCGCCGCCTCCAGGCGGAAGATCTCCACCGCCTTGGCCGGTGAGCGGCCGGTCTTCTGCTTGTACAGTCGGGAGAAATTCCGTGGACTCATGTGGCACTGCTCGGCCAGGGCTTCCACCCCGAGGTTCGGGCGGCCGAGGTTGTCGGCGAGCCAGCGGTGCAGATCGTCGAAGACCGCCGCATCCCTGCTCTGGGCCTGCAACAGTTCGCTGAACTGCGCCTGTCCGCCCGAGCGCTTGAGGAACACCACCAGTTCCCGTGCCACCTGCATCGCCACCTCGCGGCCGCAGTCGGCTTCCACCAGCGCAAGGGCCAGGTCGATCCCCGCGCTGACGCCGGCGGAGGTCCAGACGTTGTCCTGCTGGACGAAGATCGAATCGTTATCCACTTCGATGGAGGGGAAGCGCGCACCCAGCCGGTTGCACATGGCCCAATGGGTCGCTGCGCGCTTGCCCTCCAGCAGCCCGGCCTCGGCCAGCAGGAACGTGCCGCTGCACACCGACGCGGTGCGTCGCACCCGCCTGGAGTTGTCGGCGATCCAGCGGATCAGTTCGCCCGACTCTTCCACCACCTGCTCGATCTCCGGTGAGCCCGGCACGATCAGCGTGTCGACGGTCTCCATGGCGAAGCCGACCAGTGGCTGGGTCTCCACCGTCAGGCCTTCCGCCGTCTGTACGGAGCCGCCCGAGAGGCTGCCCGTCAAGCGTTCATAGCCCGGCAGGTTGCGCTCGCGCATGGCCTTGGTGGCGGCCCAGAACACTGTCTGCGCGCCGGTCAGGTCCAGCAGGCCCACCTGTGGGTAAGCGACGAACAGAATGGTGCGCGGCGTGGCTGGCATGAATTCAGGGGTATCTGTCATTTGTGGAAAACTCTTCCGGTCCTAGCATGGTTTCGTCAAGCGAAGTGGGCGTATGCCGGGAGCCATCATGAAACGCAACATATTGATCATAGGGTCTGGGTTCGCCGGGCTGTGGAGCGCATTGAGCGCCGTGCGTCTGCTCGACCAGCATGGCCGCAGCGACGTGCGCGTGACGCTGCTCGCGCCCCAGGCCGAACTGCGTATCCGTCCGCGCTTCTATGAACCCGACGTGCACAGTATGCGCGCTCCGCTGCTGGACTTGTTCGCCGCCACCGGCGTCGATTTCGTCCAGGGGCTGGCGCTGAACATCGATACCGAGGGGCGCAAGGTCACCTACCGTACTGCCGAGGGCGACGAAGCCACGCTGGACTACGACCGCCTGATTCTCGCCTCGGGCAGCCAGTTGTCCCGCCCGCCGGTGCCGGGCCTCGCCGAGCATGCCTTCGACGTCGACCAGATCGAACAGGCCGCGCGTCTCGAACAGCACCTGATCGCCTTGGCCGGCCAACCGGAATCCGCCGCCCGCAATACCGTGGTGGTCGCCGGCGGCGGCTTCACCGGCATAGAGACCGCCACCGAGCTGCCCGCGCGCCTGCGCGCCATCCTGGGTGAGGATGCCGATATCCGGGTCATCGTCGTCGACCGCGGGGCGCAGGTCGGCGCGGCACTGGGCGACGGCATTCGCCCCGCGATCCTCGAAGCCTCCCGCGAACTGGGCATCGAATGGCGGCTGGGGCGCTCGGTCGCCGCGGTGGACGCCCAGGGCGTGGTGCTCGACGACGGCCAGCGCATCGATGCCGGCACGGTGATCTGGACCGTCGGCTTCCGCGCCAGCGGCCTCACCGAGCAGATCCCTGCCCCGCGCGACGCCTCGGGCCGCTTGCAGGTGGACAGCTACCTGAAGGTCGAGGGCCTGGCCGATGTCTATGCCGCCGGCGATACCGCCCGCGCCGCCACCGACGAGCTGGGCAACTTCAGCGTCATGTCCTGCCAGCACGCCATCCCGCTGGGCCGCCACGCCGGCAACAACGCCGCCGCCGACCTGATCGGCGTGGCGCCACGGGTCTACAGCCAGCCCAAGTACGTGACCTGCCTCGACCTGGGCGCCTGGGGCGCGGTGTACACCGAAGGCTGGGACCGCCAGCAGAAACTGGTCGGCGCCGAAGCCAAGACGCTGAAAACGCAGATCAACACCCTGTGGATCTACCCACCGGCAGCGGACCGCGCCGCCGCCCTGGCGGCCGCCGATCCGTCGATCCCGGTGGCGTGAGGCGATAGCCGATACGTGCTGACGGGCCGGGTAGTCCTGGCCGTCGGCACGTATTTCTCCTCTCGCTCGGTGGTTGCAGTAGCGCGCACCGAGCGACGAACCGATTCGATCAAGCCACTCCTCGACGGCGACGTTGCCACTCGTCGGCGACGTCCCCCATGTTCTTGGGGGCTCCATTGCGTATCCAGGCCATGAATGCCCTGTCGAACTTGAAGTCCGCTCCGCACTGCTCGATCAGGAACCGCCGGACGTTCTGCGTATTCCTGTAGCCATCGCAGACATCGGTGCTCCGTGTGATCGGGTCGCTGTGCCAGTCAAAGGCCATTTGCGCTTCCTCATCGGGATGGTCATGAAGGAGCTGAGTTATAGCGCGTTTCCGGGCGAACGGAGCCACTTCGGTGCCGATCCTGGCCGAAAGGTGCGTGGCTATCGAGCCTCGGCGTTGTCTGCCAGATAGAGAGGCTGGCCCATGACTCGTCCGATGGCTGTCGACCCGGTACACGAACCGAGGCGGGGCTGCGGCAGGTCCGCTTCTGGCTGCGCGCGAAAGCTAGCCGCCATCGGGATTGGGCGTGAGCTTTTCCAGTTGTGGACATGCCCACTCGACGAACGCCCTCACGCGCGGCGAGAGCTGCAGGGCGTGCGGATAGACCAGTTGGATCGGCAGATCCATGGGTTCGAAATCCCTGAGAATCCTGACCAGGCGACCGTCGGCCAGTTCATCCGCCACCTGATAATGCATCAAGCGGGTAATGCCCAAGCCCTGCACGCAGGCCAGGCTGGCGGCGCGAACCTGATTGCACACCAGCCTCGGCGCGATGGCTTCGACCTGTTCTTTTCCCGCGTGCCGGTAGTGCCAGTGCCGGCCTTGCGAGGCCTGGGTGATGCAGGCGTGCTCCTGCAGCGCTTCCGGCGTATCGATGGCGGGGGCGCTGTGCAGGTAGTCCGGGCTTGCGCAGGTTACCAGCCGGGTCGCGCCGATCTTCCGCGCCACCATGGCCGAGTCGGGCAGATGGCCGATGCGCAGTGCAAGGTCGAGGCGTTCATCGAGCAGGGGGACGATCTGGTCGTTGAGGTTCAGCTCGACCGCCATTTCCCCATGCTCCTTGAGGAAAGCGTTCACGATCGGCGCGACGTAGCGTTGCCCGAACTCGACGGGCGCCGTCACCCGCAGCAGGCCCCGGGCGATGCCATCGCGCCCCTCCAGGCGCCGTTCCATGTCATCGAAGTCGGCGAGCATGCGCCGGCTCCAGGCCAGGTACTCCTCGCCCTCGTCGGTCAGGGCCATGCGCCGGGTACTGCGGTTCAGCAGCCGAACCCCCAGGTAGCGCTCCAGGGCCGCCAGCGAGCGCACCAGCGATGCGACGGACTGGCCCGTCGCATCCGCCGCCGAGCTCAGGCTGCCGCAGTCTACGATCCGAACGAAATTGGCCATCGCCTTGAGCCTGTCCATTGCCATCCTTCGATCTGTGCGATTGCTGCATAGGTGTTGTCAGGTTCGCGGCATAGGTGCAACGCCCGCGCCGGTGGAAACTCCAGGGACAGATGCCAGCCGGAGTTCCAAGCACATGAACCAACGACCAAGCCCTGCCCGAATCATTGCATACGATCACATCGGAATCCGTGTCAGCGACAAAGACCGGGCGATGTCTTTTTACCAGGCGCTCGGCTTCGTGGAGAGCGCGAGTTTTCCGCTGTTCGAGGCCAACGAGATGCTCAGCCCGGACGGTGTGCGCATCAACCTGATCTTCAACGGCGCCCGGGTGCCCGACGCCCACAACGTCCTGCTGGATGCGCCGGTGAAGCTTCCCGGCGTCACGCACCCGGCCTTCATCGTCGATGATCTTCATGCGCTCGAGGCCTGGCTGGACGAGCAGGGGATCGTCGTCACGGAGGGGCCGCACCACATCGGTCCGAGGCGAATCGCGCTTTTCATCCGCGACCCCGATGGCAATGTCCTCGAATTCAATCAGCTCATCAATGGAGATGCGCAATGAAACTGTACGATCTGGAAGCGTCCGGAAACTGCTACAAAGTGAGGCTCTTCGCCTCCCTGGCCAACATCGAACTCGACATAGAGCCGGTGGATTTCCTGGGCGGGGCGCACAAGCAGCCACCGCTTGCAGACCTGAATCCCCTGGGGCAGCTACCGATTCTAGAGGACGGATCGCACGTCGTCCGGGACTCGCAGGCCATCCTCGTCTACCTGGCCGGCGTATACGGTGGCCTGGCGTGGTGGCCGGCTCATCCCCGGGGCCAGGCCGAGATCGTCCAGTGGCTCTCGTTCGCCGCCAACGAGGTCCAGCACAGTCTGTGTGCCGCCCGGCTGGTGCAGAAGTTCGGGTACCCATTGGACCAGTCGGTGGCACTGGCGAGCTCGCCAGCGGTTCTCGCGCTGCTCGACAAGCACCTGGAGCGCCATGACTGGCTGGCGATCGGAAGGCCCTCGATCGCCGATTGCGCGGTCTACCCCTACGTTGCGCTGGCCCCGGAAGGTGGTGTGGATCTCGGCCCGTACAGCCACATCGCTCGTTGGATGACGCGGCTGGAGGCGCTGCCCGGTTATTTGCCCAAGCCTTGACCGGAGCCGCGGCTGGCCAGGGCGCGATCTATCCAACGGGAATACCTCTGATGGCTGATTCAGCCCGAGGGTCGTCGCCCGCAGATGCCCGGTATCAGGAGATTAAACCCAGCGTCAGTCCCTTCAAGGTGGCAGCCGCTCGGGTGGAGCAACCTAGCTTACGGAAAATGCTTTCCACGTGGGTGCGGACAGTGCTCGGGCTGATATCCAGACGATGCGCCACCTGCTTGTTGCTGGCGCCATGGCTGATTTCCTGGAGAATGCGACACTCTCGCGGGGTGAGCAAAGTACTCTTCGGCTGAGGGAGCCTGCGTTCGCCACGTGCGGCAGCGATCACCGCTTCGCAGATTTCGCCGTCGAATAGTCCGCGGCTGGCTTCCTGTTTGAGCAGTCTCGCCGCCTCCGATTCGGTATAGGCTGGCCGCCAGGGCCTGGCTCCTCTCAACGCAACCCAGGCTACGGCGGTGGCGAGCAACCGATGCTCTGAGCACAAGGAGCCTCCAGGCGCGCCTCGATAGTAACCACTACCGTCGAGCCGTTCGTAAGCATGGGCGGCAATCTCTCCCGGTGCGGCCAGTTCACTGATTTGTCTTGATGCCTTCTGCGTCCAGTAGGGTACGAGGTGTATCCGCTCCGCTGCGCCGTATGGCAGCGGGCCTGCGGTATTCCAAAGGCTATTGGATACTGCTGCCCGCCCGAGACCATGAATCAGCGCGGCCTTTCCAATCTCGTTCATGGTTGTCTCAGGCAGCCCCCACAAGCGTGCCGACTCTACGGCGACATGCGCCACCTGCCTCGAATGACCAGCCAGCCAGGGCAACTTCAGATCGATCACATCCCCCACCAGTGTCAGCGACACTGGGCTTTCGGCTCTGGAGTCCGCTATCGCATCGGAAGTGGCCTCCAGATCCGCCAACCAGTCCCTGGCATTGCGCACGAGCATTGCTGCGAGGGATGCGGGATAGCGTCGATCGGACTGATCGCTGATCCAGCTCAGCGCCGCGTCCAAACCATGGGCTCGGCTGAGGATCTCCAGGTCACCGGCAAGCACCACCTGATAGGCCGCTTCCGGAATGTGCTCATGGGTCAGACCCAACGGTCGGCCGGTCCCGTCATAGGTTTCGAATACCCGACGCAGCGCTGACTCGACAGCCGCATCGAGCCCGAGCATTTTCGCAATTTCGCCAGACACCTCGCAGTGCACGACGGCGAGCGAAGTCGCCTGGTGCACCGCTTTCATATCTTCGGTTCCCAGCGTCTGGTCGAGCATCGCGCGGCGGCCATTGACGTCGTCACCCAGCAGATGGGCGAAACCTTCGGCGTTAGCGGTGCAGCCGGACCAACGCAGCAAGGCGACTTGCTCCGCCACCGCCAGGTGGTCGCCCTTGCCATGCCCGGCTTGCGCCAGCATCCGGGCCAACCTGGCAACGCGCCTGGAGTGCCCGAGTGGTTGCCCCATGCTCAGGTCACCGACCTGGGAGATGGCCCCGAGCGCTCCATTCAATGAGATGTCGCATCGCTGCGCGTTGTCCATGGCAAAAGAACCAGGGTCGGATAAATGACCGATACCCGCTGAGTAGGCCTGTCAGCAAAATCTGAGCTCCCGACATAGGAGTTCATCCAATGAAAACATTCAGATCGCAAATCGTCACCGTCGCCTTCGCCCTGGCAAGCACATTCATCGCGAGCGTCAGTCAGGCCGAAGATACAGTGCCTTCCGTGGTGATAGTACACGGGGCATTCGCCGACGGCTCCGACTGGGCCAAGGTAGTGCCGTTCCTTCAGGCCGAAGGGGTTGAGGTTACGGTGGTGCAGAACCCTCTCACCTCCCTTGCCGACGACGTCGCCGCTACGCAAAGAGCGTTGAATAACCAGCAGGGCCAGGTGGTTCTGGTCGGTCACTCCTGGGGTGGCACAGTGATCAGCGAGGCAGGCAACCACGAGAAAGTGAGCGCCCTGGTGTATGTCGCAGCCTTTGCCCCCGATGCCGGGCAGACCAGCGGCGAACAAGGCAGGGGCGCTCCCACTCCTCCGGGCCTGAGCCAGCTCATCACAGACGGCAGTGGTTTCATCTACTTGACGCCGGAAGGCATGGCCAAGGACTTCGCCCAGGACCTTCCGTCTGAACAGACAGCCGTCATGGCCGCGACGCAAGGCCCCATCAAGGCTTCGGCCTTCGATGACAGGACAACGGTCGCGGCGTGGAAGACCAAGCCTTCCCGGTACGTACTCGCCACCGACGATCGCATGATCCACCCCGAGGTGCAGCGGGCCACCGCGAAGCGTATCGGCGCCAAGTTGACCGAGCTGCGCACGAGCCATGTTCCACAGCAGTCGCAGCCTTCCGAGGTGGCCGAGGTGATTCTCGAGGCGGTACGCAGCGTCGGCGAGCAGTGATGGGTAAGCCTGGTCTGCTCACTGACATGGCCGGTTCCACTCTCTGCATCGATACGGATTTGCCCCATGAATCATCCTCTGTGTGATCGGAACTACGATTTCATCGTGTGTGGAGCAGGCACGGCGGGTTGCGTGGTCGCAGCCCGTCTTGCCGACCAGCAGGACGCCCGGGTCTTGCTGATCGAGGCAGGCAGTGACTGCACCGGCCCCGAGGTGGCTGATCCTGCGCAGTGGCCCTCGAACTTGGGCTCGGAGCGCGACTGGGCGTTCGTGGGGCAACCCAATCCCCACCTGAACGGCCGTCGCCTGTCCTTGAACATGGGCAAGGGACTCGGTGGCGGATCAAGCATCAATGTGATGGTTTGGGCACGCGGGCACCGATCGGACTGGGACCACTTCGCTGCCGAGTCCGGCGATCCCGCATGGGGCTACGATTCGGTGCTGGGCTACTACGGCCGGATCGAGAATTGGCAAGGCAGCCCCGATGCGGTGCGTCGTGGTTCGGGAGGACCTGTATACGTCGCGCAGCCAGCCATGCCCCAGCCGCTCGCCCGTGCAACGCTGGAGGCGGCCAGCCGGCTGGGCATCCCCAGATTCGACAGTCCCAATGGCGAGATGATGGAAGGCCCGGGCGGCGTCGCGATCACGGATCTGCGCATCAACCAGGGCAAGCGGGAGTCCGTGTATGACTCCTATATCGGGCCGCGCCTGCACTACCCGAACCTGACGATCCTGACCGGTGCATTGGTGGCCCGTGTACTGCTCAGGGGGACAAGGGCAATTGGCGTCGAGGTGGTTATCGAAGGCCAGCGGCAATGTTTCTACGCTGGAAACGAAGTCGTCCTGTCGCTGGGTGCCGTGAATACGCCGAAGGTACTCATGCAGTCAGGGATCGGACCGGAAGAAGAATTACGCGCCCACGGGATCGAACTGATCAATCATCTGCCTGGCGTGGGGCAGAATCATCAGGACCATGTGGCCTTCGGCTGTACCTGGGAGTATCTGCAACCTCAGCCAGTAGGTGGCGGTGGATGTGAAGCCACGTTGTACTGGAAAAGCGATGCCCGCCTGGACGCCCCTGACCTGCTGCAGTGCCAGCTTGAATTTCCGGTACCTTCACCGCCCGAGGTCGGCATTCAGCCGCCGGAGCATGGCTGGACGATGTTCGCAGGCCTGGCCAGGCCAATCAGTCGAGGGCGCTTGCGCCTCTCGGGCCCCGGTCCGTTGGACAACATGCTCATCGAGCCGAATTCGCTTGGCGCCCCTGAGGATATGGCCGCCGCGTTCGCTTCGATCGAGTTGTGCAGGGAGCTTGGCAACCACGGGGCCTTCGGCAGGCTTGTAAAGCGAGAGGTCGTTCCCGGGCAGCGGGAACGCCGCGCGATGGAGCAGTTCATCCGGAATTCGGCAGTGACCTACTGGCATCAGTCCTGCACCGCGAAAATGGGCCGGGATGCAAGGTCGGTGGTCGATCACCAGCTCAGGGTGTATGGCATCGAGAGGCTGCGGGTCGCGGATGCGTCGATCATGCCGCGGATTACCGTCGGCAATACGATGGCTCCATGTGTCGTCATCGGCGAGCGCGCCGCAGATCTCATTCTCACCGCCCATGGCTTCCCGGATTGAGTTCTTGGCCCGTACCAGATTGGCGCAGTGGTTGGTGCGGGCACCACTGCGGAACGCTTCATCGATGGAACGATATGAAATTTGGACTTGAACACATCGCGTTCGCCCTACTGGCCGCGCTGCTGAGCATATTCACCTTGGCTGCCGCGGCTGTGTACTGGGCGACGCCGACCATGATCGTCAGAAACAACTCGGGCGCCACCGTGCAGGTCACTGCGCGATGGGGCGATCATCACCGGGAGCTGGGGGATCTTCAGCCAGGAAGCAAGCGCACATTCAACGTCCGTGGCGAGTCCGCGATAAGGTTCATCGTGACTTATTCCGACGGTTCGCAGTTGGAAAGCTTGCCCATGTATTTCACGACGGCCATGACGGTGTCGGCTGTCATAAGCGGCCAGTCGGTGTCGGTCTCTGCCGAGCTCTGACGGCGCGAGCCCAGGCGGTTCCTGATCTTCGCTCGCTGTCGGCAGTCCCACGACCCTTCCGGCCTGCCCCTCTCTCTGGCGTGCTTATGACGAGGTGCCTGCAAATATCTTCTAGACGACTGGTCTAATTCATGGCTATCCTCCACGCCATGAAAGCCACTTACGACGATACTCGCCAGCACCTGCTCGATACCGGCCACCGGATGATGGTCGGCAAGGGCTTCACCTGCGTTGGCCTTAACGAGATCCTGCAGACGGCCGGCGTGCCGAAAGGCTCGTTCTACCACTACTTCAAGTCCAAGGAGCAGTACGGCCAGTCCTTGCTGGAGGATTACTTCCGGGGCTACCTGGCGGAGATGGACGAGCGTTTCGCCGCGCCGGGACAGAGCGCCCGCGAGCGGCTCATGGGGTACTGGCAGAAATGGCTGGACGTCTACTGCGAGCCCGGCGACGAGCAGAAGTGCCTGGTGGTCAAACTGAGCGCCGAGGTTGCCGACCTGTCCGAGGCCATGCGCATCACCCTGCGCGACGGGACCGAGCGGATCATCGAGCGCATCGCCGCCTGCATCGAGCAAGGGCAGCTTGACGGCTCCCTGCCGCAGGGCGACGCCCGCCAGATGGCCAGCGCGCTCTACCAGCTCTGGTTGGGAGCGAGCCTGCTGAGCAAGCTGCACCGCAACGGCCGGCCAATGGAAGAGGCGATGGCGACCACCCGGACCATGCTTGGCGCCTGACGACCGATATTCCTATACCCGCCTATCACCGGCGGGTATTTTTGAAGCTTTTCCTAGTCGACTGGTCTAATAAATTCGACGATGAAGTGGGCTTTGCAAGCGAAGGAGTGATTGCCCGGTTTCGAGTTCGACAATCCCACCCGTACTCGCTTGCTCGGCTACCAGCTTGGCCAGGAGGCCATCGCGCCATTGGTGGCGCAACTCGAGGCGCACGGCATGACGGTGCTGGATGAGCGCAAGCTCGTTCATCTGCATGTCAGTCGGCGGATTCTCCAAACCTTCCCTAGTCAGGAGCATGAAGATGTCCCAATCGAAGCAGATCAACCGGAGCATCGTATTGGCCTCGCGTCCCCATGGCGCGCCCACCGGGGCCAACTTCCGTATCGAGCAGGGCCCGGTTCCCGAGCCGGGCGCCGGGCAGGTGCTGCTGCGCACCGTCTACCTGTCCCTTGATCCCTACATGCGCGGTCGCATGAGCGATGCACCTTCCTATGCCCCGCCGGTGGAAGTGGGCGGGGTGATGGTCGGGGGCACCGTGAGCCGTGTGGTTGCCTCCAACCATCCGGACTACGCCGTGGGCGACTGGGTGCTGTCCGCCAACGGCTGGCAGGACTATGCGTTGTCCGATGGCCGTGGCCTGACCCGCCTGGGCGCGGCGCCCGAGCATCCGTCCTATTCCCTGGGGCTGCTCGGCATGCCGGGCTTCACCGCCTACATGGGCCTGCTGGACATCGGCCAGCCCAAGGCCGGGGAGACCCTGGTGGTGGCCGCCGCCACCGGGCCGGTCGGCGCCACCGTGGGACAGATCGGCAAACTCAAGGGCTGCCGCGTGGTCGGCGTGGCCGGCGGCGCGGAGAAATGCCGGCACGCGGTCGAGGTGCTGGGTTTCGATGCCTGCCTGGATCACCACGCGACGGACTTCGCCGAGCAACTGGCCAAGGCCTGTCCCGACGGCATCGACATCTACTACGAGAACGTCGGCGGCAAGGTCTTCGACGCCGTTTTCCCGCTGCTCAACACCTCGGCCCGCGTACCGGTCTGCGGAATCATCGCCCACTACAATGACACCGAGTTGCCGGCTGGCCCGGATCGTCTCCCGTTGCTCATGGGTACCGTGCTGCGCAAACGCATCAGGATCCAGGGCTTCATCATCTTCGACGACTACGGCCATCGCTACGACGAGTTCTACAAGGACATGTCGGCCTGGTTCGCGGAAGGCCGCATCAAGTACCGGGAAGAGGTGGTGGACGGACTCGAGAACGCGCCCCAGGCGTTCATCGGCCTGCTCGAGGGACACAACTTCGGGAAGCTGGTGATCCGTGTCGGCGCCGACGATTGACCCCAGGCAGACAGGAGTGAATTCATGAAGATCCTGATGGTACTGACCTCCCACGACCAGCTCGGCGATACCGGGAAGAAAACCGGCTTCTGGCTGGAAGAATTCGCCGCGCCTTACTACGTGTTCAAGGACGCCGGGGCGCGGATCACCCTGGCCTCGCCCAAGGGCGGGCAGCCACCGCTGGACCCGAAGAGTGACGACCCGGGCGCGCAGACCGCCGCCACCGAACGCTTCCGCAAGGACCCCGAGGCCCAGGCGGAGCTGGCCAACACGCTGACGCTGGCCAGCGTCGAGGCGGGCGACTATGACGCCGTGTTCTATCCGGGCGGTCATGGCCCATTGTGGGACCTGGCCGAGGATCCCCGGTCGATCGCCCTGGTCGAGGCCTTCTACGACAGCGGCAAGCCCGTGGCCGCGGTGTGCCACGCCCCGGCGGTGTTCCGCCATGCCAGGGCCGCCGGCGGTCGGCCGCTGGTCGAAGGCAAGCGGGTGACCGGCTTCAGCAATGCGGAGGAGGCTGCGGTGCAACTCACCGACGTGGTGCCCTTCCTGGTCGAGGACATGCTGGTCGCGAATGGCGGGCAGTATTCGAAAGCGGCCGACTGGCAGAGCCACGTGGTTGTCGACGGACACCTGGTGACAGGGCAGAACCCCGCCTCCTCGGACGGGACCGCCGAGGCGCTGCTCAAGCTGATCTGACGAGCCGGCCCCGCCGTTCTCCTCTCCTCAATCCCTGACCAGGCCGGGCGTGCTGGCCTGGCCGGGAACACGGTCGGGGTGGTCGCGCTCGCGGAAGCGCCGCAGGCCCTCGAGGGTTTCAGGGTGGTGGATGGAGCGGTTGAAGCATTCGGCTTCGATGCGCAGGCCTTCCGCCAGCGGCTGGCCGAAGCCCCGGATGGCGGCTTCCTTGTCCGTGCGCAAGGCTGGCTGGGGGAGGGTGCAGAGGTAGCGTGCCAGTTGCAGGGCACGCTCCAGGGATTGCCCTTTCGGGACCACTTCGTTGGCCAGGCCGATGTTCAGGGCTTCCGTGGCGGAGATGACGCGCCCGGTGAGGATCAATTCCATCGCCCGTCCCAGCCCCACGATGCGCGGCAGGCGCTGGCTGCCGCCGTCCGCCAGGCCGATGTTCCAGCGCCGGCAGGTCACGCCGAAGGAGGCGTGCTCCTCGGCGATCCGCATGTCGGCGAAGCAGGCCCATTCCAGGCCGCCGGCATAGGCCGCGCCGTTCACGGCGGCGATCACCGGCTTGTAGAGGTCGGTCCAGCGGCTGGGGCCGAGGATGCCCGGGCGCTCGCCCCGGTCGTGCGCGGCGATTTCTTCCGCTGTCGAGGGCACCAGGTCGAGGCCCGCTTCGAGGTCGCCGCCAGCGCAGAAAGCCTTGTCTCCGGCGCCGGTGATGATGGCCACGAGGGCCTGGTCGTCATCCTTGAAGCGCGTCCAGGCTTCGATCAGTTCCCGGTGCGTGGTGGGGCCGATGCAGTTGCGCTTTTCGGGGCGGTTGAAGCGGATGATGCGGACCTGGTCGTGTTCCTCGTAGGTGATTTCGGTGAATGCCATGCTCGGGTTCCTCTTGTTCTTGTTGTCGGGTGCGTGCTCATGATTGGGCCGCTTTCGGAGAATGCCTCAGAAGCCATTGCAGGATCTCATCCCAGAGCGGTTGGGCGTTCGCGCGGAAGTAGCCCATGTGCCCGATCGGTTCGTCACCGTGTCGAGGCTGAAGGTCCCGGGTGACCAGCGGCGCGTTGCGGTAACCCTTGGCGAAGGCGTCCCGCGAGCGGGGAGGGGCCCAGGGGTCATCCACCGATGTCGCGAAGACGCATGGCGTGCGCACCTCGGCATAGCGCTCGGACACATGCGCCATGTCGGGATCGTCGAAATAGTAGTGGGGGAAGGTGCACCAGCGCT
This sequence comes from Zestomonas carbonaria, assembly GCF_904061905.1. Classification (GTDB taxonomy): domain Bacteria; phylum Pseudomonadota; class Gammaproteobacteria; order Pseudomonadales; family Pseudomonadaceae; genus Aquipseudomonas; species Aquipseudomonas carbonaria. The sequence continues at coordinate 106,386 of NZ_CAJFCI010000016.1, read as the reverse complement.
TCCAGTCCCGGTAGACCCCCAGGGGCAGGTCGTCGCCCATGCCCAGCAGGCTCCAGGCCATGTAGCCCTTCCAGGACACGATCACCGGGAGGATGAAGGTCCAGAGCAGGCGTACCTTGATGGCTTCGGTCTTCGGCATCCAGCCACTCCAGCCAGCGCCGCTGCCCAGGCTGTAGCACGCGGCGATCCGGTCGTGGTTGGGCAGCAGGCCGAGCGCGTGGCCGCCGAACGAATGGCCGACCCAGTAGAGCGGCAGGCTCTCCTGGCCCAGCAGGTCCACGGCGGCGGCCAGGTCCTGGTAGGCCCAGTCCAGGTAGGACATGTGGAAGCCCTTCAACGTAGCCGGCCTGGACTCTCCGATCCCCCGGTAATCCAGCGTGAGGACGTTGAAGCCCCGCCGTGCGGCGTGCTCGGCGAAGCGGCGGTAGAAGAGCTGTCGAACGCCCGTTGCGCCGGCCATGATGAGATTACCCTTGATCTCTCCATGGGCCGCATAGCGGTAGGCGGATAGTTGGTACCCGTCGCGGGCGGTCAGGACGATGTTTTCCGCCCTGTTGTCCTGTTCGGTGTGGTTCGGTATCGATTTCATCGAGCGTCAACGGCCTCTGAACACGGGGGCGCGCTTCTGCATCATCGCCATCACTCCCTCGCGGACGTCTTCGCTGCGGATGATCGTGAAGAGCAGTTCATTGAGCTTCGACAGTGCGGCATCGTCGCCTTCATCGCGGGCCTGGAAGGCCGACTGCAGGGTGGCCTTGATCGCCAGTGGCGCCGCCTTGGCGATGCGTTCGGCGTATTCGAGGGCGCGAGCCAGCTCCTGGCCGGGTTCGACCACTTCGGTGAGCAGGCGCATGCGCAGCGCATCCTCCGCATCGAACTCCTCTCCGGTGAGCATGTAGCGCATGGCGTCGGTCCAGCCGGCGGCCTGGGTGAAGCGCACGGTGGAGCCGCCCGACGGCGGGATGCCGCGCAGCACTTCAAGGTGGGCGAAGCGCGCATTGCTGGCGGCGATGGCGATGTCGGCGTTCAGCACCAGCTCGATGCCGGCGGTCCAGCAGGTGCCTTGAACGGCAACCACCACGGGCTTGGTCCGGCGCGGCTTGGATACGCCCCAGGGGTCGATGCCTTCTTCGGGATACTTGAAGCCACCGGAGGCGAGCTTCGGGGTCAGTTCCATCAGGTCGAGGCCCGCGGTGAAGTGTTCTCCATGGGCGAACAGCACGGCGCAGCGCAGCTCGTCGTCGCGTTCGTACTCGCCGATGGCCAGGGAGAGGTCCGTCAGCATCGCGCTGTCGAAGGCATTGCGTTTGCCAGCCCTGTCCAGGCCGATCAGAAACAGATGACCACGTTGTTCGCGGGTGACGCGGCCCGGCCCGCTGTTGGCTTCACTCATTGACCTGTTCTCCTGGTTGCGGATGGTGGAATGGCAGTTCCACGGGGGCTTTTCAGTTACTTACCGATCATTCGGTTTGCAGAAACTAAACAAACATTCGGTAACCGTCAAATTGAGGCATATAGGCTTATGACATAGAATCAACGGCCTTGATCGAGAGCAGGAACTCCCCGTGCGCCCGTTGAAAATTTCCCGCGATGAGCTTCTCCAGCGCTGTGCCAGTACGTTCAAGCGCTTCGGCTATCACGGCACCACCATGGATGCGCTGTCCGAGGCGTGCGGGCTGACGAAGGCGTCCTTCTATCACCACTATCCGAACAAGGAATCGCTGCTCCGGGACGTCCTGGAATGGACGCACCAGCGTATCGGCCAGACGCTGTTCTCCATCGCGTTCGACGAAAGCCTTGCCCCCCGGGAGCGGCTCTCGAAGATGGGAAAGAAGGCCGGCAAGCTGTTCCAGGATGACGCCATCGGTTGCCTGATGGGGGTGGTCGCCGTCGACGCGACCTATGGAAAGAGCGAGCTCATGACGCCGATCCGCCATTTCCTCGATGACTGGGCGCGGGCGTTCACACACCTCTACCTCGGCAAGTTCGGAGAGGAGGAGGCACGTGAACTGGGACGCCAGTTGGTGGCGGATTTCGAGGGAGCCATCCTGCTTGCCCGCATCTATGGCGATTCCACCTACATCGATGCGGTTACCCAGCGTGCACTGAATCAGCTCAAGCCCTGAGCCGCTCCTGTGCTTGCGACCAGTATCCCGATGCCATGCCGGAGCCCGGTCCTCTCGGCCATGGCGGGCACTCGCTCCTACAAAAAGCGGCGCCGGAAGCACCCGGTCACGTTCAGTGGTCCTCCATCTGCTGGCGGGCGGCGATGATCGCCTCGTAGCGTCCGGCGACACCCAGCTTGGCGTAGATGTTCTTCAGGTTCCACTTGACCGTCTCCAGGCTCAGGTTGAGCGCCTGGGCGATTCGCTTGTTGGACATCGACTGTTCCAGCAGCCCGATGATTTCCTGTTCCCGCCTGGTGAGCAGGCCGCTGTCCGTCATGCCGGGCGACTGGGCGCTCGGCGCGGCGCCGGGGCTGGCCTGCAAGGGCGCGTTGGCCAGGCGCAGACGGAAACTCTCCAGCACGGCGTCGTCCTGGCAATCCAGGTGCAGCAGCAGTTCGCGCAGCGGTTTCCCTTCATCCAGCAAGGTGCGTATCAGTCCCTTGCGGCAGGCCAGGTCGAGGAGTTCGCGCAGCAGGCGCATGGCTTCGTCCCGTCGGCCGAGCGCGTCCAGGGCCAGGGCACGCAGCATCGCCACCTGTGCCTGCCACTGGCCGCGCAGGTAGCGGTCGGCAATCGCCTGGACGCTATCGACCAGTCGTAGCGCCAGTTCGGGCTCCTGTCGTGCCAGCGACAGGCGCGCCCGGGACAGCGTGGCGAGCACGACGATCTCGGCATCGGTGGGCGTCTGCTGGTTGCGATGCTCCTGTGCCAGCCCGTCGAGCGTCTTCTGCGGTCCCTCGGCCTGTCGCCAGTCGCCGCAGCCGAGCAGGATGCGCACCTGCTCGGTGAGCATGTTCGCCAGCCCTCGGGGGACACCAAGGGCGCGGAAGCCGGCGATCTTCCTCGCCAGGTATTTCAGCGCGCCTTGCGGACCGTCCTGCTGGCAGCGCAGGCGTGCGTAACAGAGCGCCGCACCAATCATGTAGGAGGGGGTGGAGAAGCGCAGCATGCCGAGGCGGTTGCCGATCGCGTCGCGCGCGTCGTCGAGGCGGTCGCTCTCGTAGAACACCGTGGCCATGACCACGGCGCTGTTGCAGGCGCTGACGGAGCCCGGCCCATGAATCCGCTCGGCGCGGCGCAACACCTCGCTGGCCAGCCTTCCGGCCTCCGGGATGTCGCCTTCGAGAAACGCCGCGTAGGCGCCCGTGGACTGGAACAGCAGCGCCGTCTCGTCGCTGCTGGCGTGCAGCGGGCTGGTCCGGGGCGCATTGAAGTATTGCCGGGCCTTGTCGTGCAGCCCCATGTACGCCAGGCATATGAGGTACATGGCGCTGCGGGCCTGTTCGTATGGCTGATGGGTGAACTGCCGGCCTTCCAGCGCGCCGAGCAGGGCGAAGCAGCGGGCCAGGTCGTCACGCTGCAAGGCGATCACGGCCTTGGTCAGGCTGATGTGCGGGGTCCAGGTCGTGCCGGTCTCGCTGGCCTCGAGCGTAGCGAGCCAGGTCTCCGCCTTGCCGGTCTGGACCAGCAGCAGGCAGGTCCAGGCGCCCGTGAGCAGGGCACTGGGATGCCGGGCCAGGCGCTCCATCGGCACGCTCTCCAGCCAGTCGAGGTACTGCTTGAGATGGCTGATGCTGTGGTACTCGCCCTGGGAGCGTTCCAGCAACCCGATGAGCACGTCCAGGTCTTCGCTGAGGATGGCCTGGTGCACCGCCTCGGTGATCCGTCCTGCCTCCTCGAACCATTGCGAGGCCCTGCGATGCAGGGCGGGGCGCTCGACGGCCAAGGCGTCCGAGCGGGTGAGGAATGCGCCGAACAGGGGATGCAGGCGGTACCACTGGGGCTCTTCCTGATCCGGCAGCACGAACAGGTTTCGCGTCCGGAGTTCCGCCAGCAGGTCGTCCGCGTCGGGCGAGCCTGTCACATGGGCCGCGATGGCCGCGTTGAAGCGCGGTAGTATCGCAATCTTCCGCAGGAAGCCGATCAGCGGCGCCGGCAGAGGGGCGAGCACTTCCTCGGCGAAATAGTCGCCCAGCCCCGACGGGTCGGGCAGCGACGGGCTGATCGCTTTCCTGTCCGGGTGGCCTTTCAGGGCGTTCGCCAGCATCTGCAGGCCAAGCGGCCAGCCGACAGTCAGGTCGTGGGCCGCGTGGGCGGTATCCGCTTCGAGGTCGTCGCCCAGGACGCTCTTGAGAAAGGCCAGCGACTCGCGGTGGCTGAAGCCCAGTTCGCCGCAGCCGATCTCGCACACGTCGCCCATGCCGCGCAGCCTGCCCAGCAGGAGCGACGGCTGGGTGCGCGACGCGAGGACCAGGTGCAGGTTGGTCGGGGCCCGGTCGATCAGCAACTGCAGCATCGTGGCGATGCGCGGCGCCACGGCGTGGTGGAAGTCGTCGACGATCAGGAACAGCCGTCCGCTGGCGCGGGCGATGGTGTTGATCAGTACCGACGCGAATGCGCGCGCGCCGTCTTCCCGGTCGTCCGCGAGCAGCGCCAGGAGCTCGTCCCCCAGAGGCAGGCCGGCCTGTCGCAGCGTACCGAGCAGATGGGCGCCGAACGCGGCGAGCGTGCCATCTTCCGGCGCCAGCGACAGCCAGGCCACGCTCGCCCCCTCGCGCACCAGGCCCTGGCGCCACTGCGCCAGCAGGGTGGTCTTGCCATAGCCGGCACCACCGGTCAGCAACACCAGGCGGCTGCCCTGCGCCCCGTTCAGGCGTTCGAGCAGGTGCTCGCGCGGCACGGCCTGGCTGGCGATGCGCGGTGGCGCGAACTTGGTGGTGATCAGCGGGGACGTCGGACTCATCGGTTGGCTCTTGTCGTTGTTCGATGAAGGGTGGGGTGGGGATTTCACCTCCACCCGGGTGGGGGCGGGCCAGGACCGGCCGGCTAACGTGCCCGGGCGTTTTTTACCAATAACTGCCCCGGCAGGAAGAGTTCAAGCGCTATCGACGAGCCGCCGCCCAGGCCTGTGCCGGGGGCATGGTTCGACAGCCCTCCAACAGAGCGAGAAAGCACATGGCCGGTCCCCTGGCAGGCGTGAAAGTCATCGAAATGAGTGCCATCGGTCCGGCGCCCTTCGCCACCATGATGTTGGCAGACATGGGCGCGGAGGTGATCCGGGTCGACAGGCGGGTCGCCGGTTTCCTCGATACCGACGGCAGCGTGATCGGCCGTGGCCGGCGCAGCATCGCCATCGATCCGCGCCAGCCGGGCGCCACCGAGGTGCTGCTCAAGCTGGTCGAGGGCGCGGACGTGCTCATCGAAGGCTTTCGCCCCGGAGTCATGGAGCGCTTCGGGCTCGGGCCGGAACAGTGCCTGGCCCGCAATCCCGCGCTCGTCTACGGACGCATGACCGGCTGGGGTCAGAGTGGCCCGTTGGCCCCTGCCGCCGGCCACGACCTGAACTACATCGCGCTCAGCGGCGCGCTGCACGCCATGGGCCATGCGGGCCGCGAGCCGACCCCGCCGCTCCATCTGCTGGGCGACATGGGCGGTGGCGCCATGTTCCTGGTCGCCGGGGTGCTGGCCGCGCTGCTCGAGGCGCGGCAGTCGGGACGGGGGCAGGTGGTGGATGCGGCGATCTGCGACGGCACGACGCTGCTGACCAGCCTGTACCACGAACTGCGCCAGCAGGGGCGCTGGAGCGATTCCCGGCAGAGCAACATGCTCGATGGCGGGGCGCCCTTCTACGGCTGCTATGCCTGCGCGGACGGCAAGTTCGTCTCCCTCGGCTCGATCGAGCCGCAGTTCTATGCGCTGCTCCTGGAGCTGTGCGAGATCGACGACCCGGCCTTCCGGAACCAGTGGGACGCCGGGGAGTGGCCCGCCCTGCGCGAGAAACTGGCGGTGCTGTTCCGGCGCCGCAGCCGCGACGAGTGGACGCGGCTGCTGGAGGGCACCGACGTGTGCTTCGCGCCGGTGCTCGATTTCGCCGAGGCGCCGGGCCACCCGCACAACCGGGCCCGCCAACTGTTCGTCGAGACCGCCGGCGTGCTGCATCCGGCACCGGCGCCGCGCCTGAGCCGCACGCCGCTGCAGGCCGGGGAGCTGGTGCGCAACGGCGCGCACACCCTGGAGGTGCTGCGCGAGCTGGGGCTGGGCGAGGACGACATCGCGACGTTGCGCGACGGCGGCGCCATCGACTGAGCCCGTTACGGGAGCGTGCGCTTTCCGTAGGAGGCCGATGTCTCACGGGCCGAACGCTTGGGTCACTGGACCCGGCCAAGGTTCCCCCTTTCTTGCCGGCGAGGCTGCCACCCGGGCGGCCCCACCCCACCCCCCATCCCCTCATCCCGAGCGGGTACAGCCGGACGCTGTTTGGCAAGGATGGACGGGCGTTCGCGGGGTCATCGATTGCCGATCCAGAGCGGCCCGAGTGTTTTATTTCATTGGAGAATGTGATGTCGCAGAAACCATACGTCGCCGGTGTCGGCATGATTCCCTTCACCAAGCCGGGGGCCAGTGCCAGCTATATCGAGATGGGCGCCGAAGCCGCTCGCCTGGCGCTGAAGGATGCCGGCCTGGACTACAACCTGGTGCAGCAGGCCTACGTCGGCTACGTCTACGGCGACTCCACCTCCGGCCAGTCGGCCCTCTATGAAGTGGGGCTTTCCGGCGTACCGGTGGTCAACGTCAACAACAACTGCTCCACTGGCTCCAGCGCGCTGTGGCTGGCGCGCCAGGCGGTGGAGAGCGGCGCGGTGGAATGCGCCCTGGCCCTGGGCTTCGAGCAGATGCAGCCGGGCGCGCTGAAGGCCCAGTGGGAGGACCGTCCGCCGGTCATGGGCAAGGGCGTGGCCCTCACCGAGCAACTGTGCGGCGATGTCGAGGTGCCGATGGCGCTGAAGATGTTCGGCGGCGCCGGCCGCGAGCACATGCAGAAGTACGGCACCCGCCTGGAGACCTTCGCGGCGATCCGCGCCAAGGCCAGCCGGCATGCCGCCAACAACCCGCTGGCGGTGTTCCGCAAGGTGGTCACCACCGAGGACGTGATGAACGACCAGGTGATCTGGCCCGGCGTGATGACCCGCCTGATGGCCTGTCCGCCGACCTGCGGCGCCGCCGCCGCGATCATCTGCTCGGAAGCCTTCGCCAGGAAGCACGGCCTGCGCACCGACGTGGCGATCCTCGCCCAGTCGCTGACCACCGACCGCCCGGTCGCCTATGAAACCGAGTCGATGATCCAGATGGTCGGCTTCGACATGGCCCAGCGTGCCGCCCGCGAGGTCTACGAAAAGGCCGGCGTCGACCCGCTGGACATCCGCGTCGTCGAGCTGCACGACTGCTTCGCCCACAACGAGCTGCTCACCTACGAGGCCCTCGGCCTGTGCCCGGAGGGTGGCGCGGAGAAGTTCGTCCTCGACGGCGACAACACCTATGGCGGCCGCGTGGTGACCAACCCGTCCGGCGGCCTGCTCTCCAAGGGGCACCCGCTGGGCGCCACCGGCCTGGCCCAGTGCTACGAGCTGACCCACCAACTGCGCGGTACTGCCGAGGCACGCCAGGTCGAAGGCGTGGAGCTCGCCCTGCAGCACAACCTGGGCCTGGGCGGCGCCTGCGTCGTCACCCTGTACGGCCGCGGCTGATCCACAGCACGCCCGCTACGGGCGCGCCTTCCCGCAAGACCACAAGAGAGACAAGAAAAATGGCAGACAAGAGTCTGATCGGTCGCTCGCTCGGAGTGACCCATGTCGAGGTCGAGAAGGGCCGCCTGCGCTTCTTCGCCAAGGCGATCGGCGAGACCGACCCGGTCTACACCGACGAAGCCGCCGCCAGGGCCGCCGGCCACAAGTCCCTGCCGGTGCCGCCGACCTTCCTGTTCTGCCTGGCCGGCGAAGGTCTCGACATCGTCGAGCAGATGCGCGTCTACGGCTTCGACCTGGGCCGCATCCTCCACGCCGAGCAGTCGTTCACCTACCACAAGCCCGCCGTGGCCGGCGACACCCTGACCTTCGACAGCAAGGTCGTCGATGTCTACGAGAAGGCCGGCGGCCGCTTGCAGTTCGTGGTCAACGAAACCCGCGTCAGCAACCAGGACGGTGAACATGTCGCCGACCTGCGTTGCTCGCTCGTGCAGCGCTAAGGAGCCCGCCATGACCGTTCAATACTCCGACGTCCAGGTCGGCGACCAGATCCCGCTGCTCGAACCGCGGCCGATCGACCGCACCACCCTGGCCCTGTACTGCGGCGCCTCGGGCGACCATAACCCGATCCACGTCGATATCGACTTCGCCCGCAAGGCGCGCATGCCCGACGTGTTCGCCCACGGCATGTTGTCGGCCGCCTACCTTGGCCGCCTGCTGACCCAGTGGGTGCCGCAGGCGCAGATCCGCAGCCTGGCACTGCGCTTCACCGGCATCACCCAGCTCGGCCACATCCCGACCTGCACCGGAACCATCACCGAGAAATTCGAAGCGGACGGCGAGCAGCGCGTCCGTCTGCAAATCCGCTGCGGCAACCAGCATGGCGAGGAAAAGCTCGCCGGCGAAGCCGTGGTCGCCCTGGCCTGACATTCAAATCCACAGGAACAACAACAATGAAAAAGCTCGAAAACAAAGTCGCCCTGGTCACCGGCTCCGGCCGTGGCATCGGCCGTGAAGTGGCCCTGCAACTGGCCGCCTATGGCGCCAAGGTGGTGGTCAACGACCTCGACGCCGCCCCCGCCGAGGAAGTGGTCGCGGAAATCGTCGCCGCCGGCGGCCAGGCCGTGGCCTGCGTCGGCAGCGTGACCGCCGTCGACTTCGCCGAGCGCTTCGTCAAGACCGCTGTCGACCACTACGGCGCCATCGACATCATCGTCAACAACGCCGGCTACACCTGGGACAACGTGATCCAGAAGATGACCGACGAGCAGTGGTACGCCATGCTCGACTGCCACCTGACCGCACCCTTCCGCATCCTCCGCGCCGCCCAGCCGGTGATCGGCGCGGCCGCCAAGCAGGAGGCCGCCGACGGCCGCGAGGTGTTCCGCAAGGTGGTCAACATCTCCTCCGTCGCCGCCAACGGCAACCCCGGCCAGGTCAACTACTCGTCGGCCAAGGCCGGCATCCTCGGCATGACCAAGACCCTGTCCAAGGAGTGGGGGCGCCTGAAGGTGAACGTCAACGCCGTCGCCTTCGGCTTCATCCAGACCCGCCTGACCGAGGCGCTGGCCGGCGACGCCAGCAAGACCGTCAACATCGAGGGCCGCGAGATCAAGGTCGGCGTGCAGCAGGCGCTGATCGACAGCGCCAGCATGATGATCCCCCTCGGCCGCCCGGGCACCCCGAAGGAAGCCGCCGGCTCGGTGGTCATGCTCTGCCTGCCCGAATCCGACTACGTCTCCGGGCAGACCCTGGTCTGTGGCGGCGGCGCCGGCTCCATCTGATTTCCGCGAGGACGACTCCATCATGAACACCTACCGCTCCCCCTGGATGAATGCCGATGTCGAGGCCTTCTCCGATAGCGTGCGCCGCTTCTGCAACGAGCAACTGGTGCCCAACGAAGAGAAATGGCGGCACCAGCACCACGTCGATCGCGAGGCCTGGTTGCAGGCCGGCGAGTTGGGCATGATCCTGCCCGACGTGCCGGCCGAGTACGGCGGCGCGGGCGGCACGCCGGCCTACGCGGCAGCGGCCATCCTGGAGCTGGCACGGGTCGGCTTCACCGGCCTGGCCGTGACGATCAGCCATATCGTCGGCCACTACATCCTGGTCGACGGCACCGAGGAGCAGAAGCTGCACTGGCTGCCGAAGATCGCCTCCGGCGAGGTGATCTGCTCGGTGGCCATGACCGAGCCGGGCGCCGGCTCCGACCTGCAGGGCGTGCGCACCCGCGCCGAGAAACGCGGCGACAAGTACGTGATCAACGGTTCCAAGACCTTCATCTCCAACGGCCAGTTGAGCGACATGGTGGCCGTGGTGGCCAAGACCGACCCGGCCGCCGGCGCCAAGGGCATCTCGATCTTCCTGGTCGACACCAGGCTGCCGGGCTTCCGCCGCGGCAGGTGCCTGGACAAGCTCGGCATGCACGCCCAGGACACCTCGGAGATGTTCTTCGATGACGTCGAGGTCGGTGCCGACTGCCTGCTCGGCGGCGTGGAAGGCAAGGGCTTCTATACCCTGATGAAGCAGTTGCCCTACGAGCGTGCCGGCATCGCCGTCGGTGCGGTGGGCGCCATGGAGCGTGCGCTGGAACTGACCGTCGAGTACACCCGCGAGCGCAAGGCGTTCGGCCAGGCGATCCTGGACTTCCAGAACACCCGTTTCGTGCTGGCCGACGTCAAGGCCACCGTGCTGGCCTCGCGGACCATGTGCGACCACATGATCCAGCAGTGGGAGAACGGCACGCTGGACCCGGTCCTGGCCTCGATGAACAAGTTCTGGCTCACCGAGCGCCAGTGCGAGGTGATCGACCGTTGCCTGCAACTGTTCGGCGGCTACGGCTACATGAACGAGTACCCGATCGCCCGCTTGTATGCCGATGCCCGGGTGCAGCGCATCTATGGCGGCGCCAACGAGATCATGCGCGAGCTGGTCGGCCGTTCGCTGTAACGCCAGGGAGCGGGAGACATTCGCTGCTCCCATCCCCCACGGAAGGGGCAAGCCAGGGGCCGGGCGCCGGCCCGCTGGCCTCCATACAAGAACAAAACCGGAGGTTCCGATGTACATCACCCAAGGGTTGCACCGCCACCTGCAGCAACGTCCCCAGGCGACCGCCATCCGCTACCAGGGGCGCGACGTGAGCTTCGCCCAGCTCGGCGAGCGCGTCGCCCGCCTGGCCGGTGCCCTGAAGCAACTGGGCGTCGCCAGTGGCGAGCGGGTCGCCATGCTCTCGCTCAACTCGCAGCGCTACATCGAGTACTACCTGGCGGTGCCCTGGGCCGATGCCGTGCTCAATCCGGTGAACATCCGCTGGAGCGCGGCGGAGATCGTCTACTCGCTGGACGACTCGGAAACCAGCGTGCTGATCGTCGACGACACCTTCCTCGCCCTGGGCCAGAAGGTCGCCGCCGAGGCGAAGACCCTGCGCACCCTGGTCTATGCCGGCGACGGCGAGGCCCCGGCGGGCATGCTTTCCTACGAACGGCTGATCGCCGAGAACGCGCCGGTGGAAGATGCCCGCCGTGGCGGCGACGCGCTGCTCGGCATCTTCTACACCGGCGGCACCACCGGCTTTCCCAAGGGCGTGATGCTCAGCCACAACAACCTCGGTTTCTCCGCCCTGGCGATCATCAACGGCGGCAACTGCAGCGCCGAGGAGCGCTACCTGCACGCGATGCCGATGTTCCACATGGCGGACTACTCGGCGATGGTCGCGCTCCTCGTCTCCGGGGGCACCCATGTCGTGCTGCCGGCCTTCGTGTCGAGCGCCGTGCTGCGGACCATCGCCGCGGAAAACGTCAGCGAGATTCTGCTGGCGCCGACCATGATCCAGATGCTGCTGGACGCCCGTGCGGCCGACCCGGCGCTGTGCGATCTCGACCTCGGCTGCCTGCGCAAGCTGGACTACGGCGCCTCGCCGATCACCCCGGCGCTGCTCGAGCGCGCCCGCGCAGTCTTCGCATCGGCCGGTTTCGGCCAGGGCTACGGCATGACCGAGCTGGGCCCGGTCGCCACCTTCCTCAGCGCCGAGTTCCACACCGAGGAGCACCAGCGCAGCGGCAGGATGTATTCGGCCGGCCGCCCCTACAGTTGCGTGGAGATCCGCATCGTCGACGCCGAGGACCGCGAGGTGCCGCGCGGCAGCGTCGGCGAGATCGTGGTCAAGGGCCCGAACGTGATGCTCGGCTACTGGAACAAGCCCGAGGCCACCGCCGAGGCGCTGCACGGCGGCTGGATGCACACCGGCGATGGCGGCTACATGGACGAGGACGGTTTCGTCCACGTCTGCGACCGCCTCAAGGACATGATCGTCAGCGGCGGCGAGAACGTCTATTCCGCCGAGGTGGAGGCCGCCATCGCCAGCCACCCGGCGGTGGCCCAGGGCGCGGTGATCGGCATCCCCAGCGCCAAATGGGGCGAGTCCGTGCACGCGGTGCTGGTGCTCAAGCCCGGCGCGAGCGTGACCGAGGAGGAGGTCGTCGCCCACTGCCGCGAGCGTATCGCCGGCTACAAGCTGCCGCGCAGCGTGGAGTTCCGCGACAGCCTGCCGCTGTCGAGCGTCGGCAAGGTGCTCAAGGCCGAGTTGCGCGCGCCGTTCTGGGCAGGCCACCAGCGCGGCGTCGCCTAGCAGCGGGGCGGCGCCGGAAAGCAGGCGCCGGCCCCCTCGACCCTCGGATTTCCGAACCGTTCCAGTCACGGCGAGCCCGGGGCCTGCCCCCGGCTTGTCTCGAATCACCATGGGGAGTGTAGAAAAACAATGAACAGCACCCACAAGAACCTCGACGGGGCTGCCCGGCTCCGGCCGAATCTGCTGGCAGCCGCTGTCGCGCTCGGGATATCCGCCCAGGCCCAGGCCATCAATTTCAACCTTGGCGAAATCGAAGGGCAGTTCGACTCGTCGCTGTCGATCGGCGCCAGTTGGGCCGTTCGCTCGGCCGATCCGGACCTCATTTCCAATTTCAACGTCATGGGCAAGCGTGGCGGCGCTTCGTCCCGCACCGGCGACGATGGCCGCCTGAACTTCAAGAAGGGCGAGACCTTCTCGAAGATCTTCAAGGGCATCCACGACCTCGAACTGAAGTACGGCGACAGCGGCGTCTTCGTGCGCGGCAAGTACTGGTATGACTTCGAGCTGAAGGATGAGCACCGGCCGTTCCACGACATCGACGACAGCGGCCGCGACCGCGCCGCCAAGTCGTCCGGAGCGATGCTGCTCGACGCCTTCGTCTACCACAACTACCGGTTGGGCGAGCTGCCGGGCAACGTGCGCCTCGGCAAGCAGGTGGTGAGTTGGGGCGAAAGCACCTTCATCGGCAACAGCATCAACTCGATCAACCCGATCGATGTCGCCGCCCTGCGCCGCCCGGGTTCGGAAATCAAGGAAGGCCTGATCCCGGTCAACATGTTCTACCTGTCCCAGGGGCTGAGCGACAACCTCACGGCTGAAGCCTTCTACCAGATCGGCTGGGAACAATCGGTGCTCGACAACTGCGGCACCTTCTTCGGCGCGGACCCCGTACAACAGGGCTGCAACGACCGACTGGTGGCGGCCGGTCCGGACTTCGCGCCGGACGACCCGCGCGCCAATGCCGGCGGCGTCCTCGACATCGTCTTCAACAATGCCAATGCCTACGTGCCGCGCGGCAAGGACAACGAAGCCCGCGACGGCGGCCAGTGGGGCCTGGCACTGCGCTGGTTCCTGCCGGAACTGAACGACAGCGAGCTGGGGGCCTACGTGATGAACTATCACAGCCGCATGCCGCTCCTCGGTTTCACCCAGACGACGGTGGCGCCGGTCAGCGTTGCCGAGGTGATCGCCGCCGGACCGGGCGCGCCTCTGCTCGTCGGCCAGAACCAGGTCGACCGGGTCCGCAGCGCGCGCTACGCCTGGGACTATCCCGAGGACATCCGCCTCTACGGCCTGAGCTGGCAGACCAGCCTGGGCGCCACCGCCCTGGGCGGGGAACTGAGCTACCGGCCGAACATGCCGCTGGCGCTCAACACCCCCGACCTGATCCTGGCGGCGCTCCAGCAGACCGACCTGGCCACCTTCGCCGACCAGGTGTCGCCGCTGTTCGTCAGCGGCGAGGCGCAGCCTGTGCTGGGCGGCAGGTTGCAGGGCTACAAGCGCATGCCGGTGTTCCAGGCGCAGATGACCGCCACGCGATTCTTCGACCAGGTCTGGGGCGCCAGCCGCCTGACCCTGGTCGGCGAGGCGGGCTACAACCGCATCAACGGCCTGGGCGAGGCCGACGGCAGCGACCTGCGTTTCGGCCGCAACCCGGCGTTCGGCTCCGGCCAGTTCGCCGGGGCGGCGGCGAACGCCGTCTGCATCGGCACCGGGGCGGGCACGCCGACGGCGAGCAACCCGCAGCAGGAATGCAATTCCCACGGCTTCCATACCACCCACTCCTGGGGCTACCGCGTGCGCGGCAAGCTGGATTACCCGAACGTGTTCGCCGGCATCAACCTCTCGCCGAGCCTGGCCTGGTCGCACGACGTCGAGGGCAACGGGCCCAACTTCGAGGAGGGGCTGAAGTCCGTGAGCGTCGGCCTGGATGCCGACTACAGCAACACCTACACCGCCAGCCTCAGCTACACGGATTTCTTCGGCGGCCATTTCAACAGCAACGGCGATCGCGACTTCATCGCGCTCAGCTTCGGCGTGAACTTCTGATGCACTCCTGGCAGAGGAAACCAAGCATGAAATCCCTCACTGTTATGAAAACCGGCGCCCTGGCGCTGTCGCTGCTGTCCTGCGCGGCCATGGCCGCCGTTTCCCCTCAGGAAGCGGCACAACTGGGCAGCGTGCTCACGCCGCTGGGCGCGCAGAAGGAAGGCAATGCCGATGGCAGCATTCCCGCCTGGACTGGCGGGCTGAAGGCCGATGCGGCGCCGGTGGAGAACGGCTTCCTGGGCGATCCGTTCGCAGGCGAACAGCCGCTCTTCATCATCACCCCGGCCAACGTCGAGCAGTACAAGGACAAGCTCTCCACCGGCCAGGTGGCGATGTTCAAGCGCTACCCGGACAGCTACCGGATTCCGGTCTACCCGAGCCACCGGACCGCCGCCGCGCCCCAGGAGGTCTACGAGGCGGCGAGGAAGAGCGCGCTGACCACCGAGGCGGTGAACGGCGGCAACGGCCTGAAGCATTTCGAGCAGTCCCGCGTCTATGCCTTCCCGATCCCGAAGAGCGGCGTGGAGGTGATCTGGAACCACCGGACCCGCTACCGTGGCAAGAACTTCAGCCGCCTCTCGGTGCAGGCGACGCCGCAGGTCAACGGCTCCTTCACGCCGGTCGAGTTCGACGACTATGCGGCGCTCCCGCAGTACCTGCCTGACGCCGATGCCGGCAAGACGGCCAACGTCCTCTACTACTACAAGCAGCGCGTCATCGCGCCGGCGCGGCTGTCGGGCAGCGTGGTGCTGGTACACGAGACCATCGATCAGACCCGCGAGCCGCGCCTGGCCTGGTCCTACAACGCCGGCCAGCGTCGCGTGCGCCGGGCGCCGCAGATCGCCTACGACGGACCGGGCACCGCCGCCGACGGCATGCGTACCGCCGACAACGCCGACATGTTCAACGGCGCGACGGACCGCTACGACTGGGAACTGATCGGCAAGCGGGAGCTGTACATCCCCTACAACAGCTACCGGTTGCAGTCGCCGAAGCTGAAGTACGCCGACATCATCAAGGCCGGGCACATCAACCAGGACCTGACCCGCTACGAGTTGCACCGCGTATGGGAAGTGGTGGCCACGCTCAAGCCGGGCGAGCGGAACATCTACGCCAAGCGCCGTTTCTTCATCGACGAGGACACCTGGACCATCGTCGAGTCCGAGCACTACGACAACCGCGGGGAACTGTGGCGGGTGGGCGAGGGGCACCAGATCAACCACTACGAACAGGGCGTCAGCAACTACGCCGCGACGACCCTGTACGACCTGACCGCGGGCCGCTACATGGTCGACTCGCTGACCAACGAGGCCAGGCACGGCATCAAGTACGGCTTCTCGCTCAGCGTGAGCGACTTCACCCCGTCCTCCCTGCGCAACGCCGGCGTCCGCTGAAGCGGGTGCACAGTCCCACTCGACGAGGAATAACGATGAAAAAGCTTGAAGGCAAAGTAGCCCTGGTCACCGGTTCCGGTCGCGGCATCGGCCGCGCCCTGGCCCTGAAACTGGCGGAGGAGGGCGCCCGCGTGGTGGTCAACGATCTGGACTTGGCGCCGGCGGACGAGGTGGTCGCGCAGATCCGCGCTGGCGGCGGGGACGCCATCGCCTGCGTGGGCAACATCACCGCCGAGGAGTTTCCCGAGCGCCTGGTGAAGACGGCGGTGGACAGCTACGGCGGGATCGACATCATCGTCAACAACGCCGGCTACGCCTGGGGCGACCGGATCGAGGCGCACAGCGACGAGCAGTGGCAGGCCATGGTCGATTGCCACCTGACCGCGCCGTTCCGCATCCTCCGCGCGGCCCAGCCGGTCATCAGCGCGGCGGCGAAGCAGGAAGCGGCCGAAGGTCGCGAGGTCTTCCGCAAAGTGGTCAACATCTCTTCCATCGCCGCGGACGGCATTCCCGGCCAGGCGGGTTATTCGGTGGGCAAGGCCGGCATCCTCGGCCTGACCAAGACGCTGGCCAAGGAATGGGGGCGACTGAAGGTCAACGTCAACGCGGTGGCTTTCGGTGCCATCGAAACCCGCCTGATCAAGGTGGTGGAAAAGGACGTGGGCACTACTTCGGTGGGCGGACACGACGTCCACATGGGCATCGACCGCAAGTCCCTGGGCCGGAGCCTGGCCGTTACCTCGCTGGGCCGCGCCGGCACGCCGGAGGAAGCCGCTGGCGCGGTGTACCTGCTGTGTATCAGCGAGTCCGACTACGTCTCGGGGCAGACCCTGGTTTGCGCCGGCGGCACCTGGACCGCCTGATCCCATGGAGCCTGTCGGCAACGCCGCACAGGCTCTTATCGAAAACAATATCGTGCCGGCAGGACATCCCATGAACGAAGCCGCTTCTCCCGAATTCCACAGCATCACCTATGAAAAGCCGGGGCCGCACATCGCGCGCATCAGCCTCGACCGCCCGGACAAGCGCAATGCGCAGGACACCCGGCTGCTCTATGAACTGAACGAGGCGATGGACCTGGCCAACGCCGATGACGAGGTGAAGGTCATCATCCTGGCGGCGAACGGCGAGCACTTCTCCTCGGGGCACGACGTCAAGGAAGCGGAGCCCTACGCGGCCATGGCCGACCACAAGCTGGTCGGCACCTGGGCCGGAATCGGCTGCTGCTCCTCGTCCGCCGAGGCGCAGATGACGCGCGAGAAGGAGATCTACCTCGGCTTCTCCGAGCGCTGGCGCAACATCGCCAAGCCGACCATCGCCCAGGTCCAGGGCCTGTGCATCTCCGGCGGCCTGATGCTGGTCTGGCCGTGCGACCTGATCGTCGCCGGCGAGAATGCCCTGTTCGTGGACAACACCGTGGACATGGGCATCTGCGGCCATGAGTACTTCGTCTATCCCTGGGAAATGGGCCTGCGCCAGGCCAAGGAATTCCTCTTCACCTCCGGCGCGGTCGACGCCCGCGAAGCGCACCGCCTCGGCATGGTCAACCACGTGGTGGCGAACGAGCGGCTGGCCGAGTTCACCCTGGAGCTGGCGGCGAACATCGCGCGCAAGCCGATGTTCGCCCTGAAGATGGTCAAGGAGGCCCTGAATGCCGCGCAAGATGCCCAGGGCCGAGTCAGCGCCATGCAGACCGCCTTCGCCCTGCACCAGGTCTGCCACAGCCACAACCTGATCAAGTACGGCCTGCTGGTCGACCCCAGCGGCCTGGCGCACTTGAAGACCCCGCCGCAGGCGGATCAGGCGCGCATGCCATGATCTACCAGTTCATCAGCTATGACCGCGACGGTCCGGTTGCCGTCATCACCCTGAACCAGCCGGACCAGTTCAACGCGTTCCATGAATGCATGCACAAGGAAATCCTCCAGGCACTGGATGTCGCCTGTGGCGACTGCTCCGTGCGTGCCCTGCTGTTCACCGCCAGGGGCCGGCTGTTCAGCGCCGGCGCCAACCTCGGCGGCCTGATGCAGACCAACGCCCCGGGCCAGACCCGTGGCGAGAACGTCGAGCGGATCATGCATACGCTGTTCAACAAGGTCACCGCCGGGCTGCACGAGTTTCCCGCGCCGGTGGTGGTCGCCCTGAATGGCGGTGTCGCGGGCGGCGCGGTGGGCACCGCCCTCGCCGGCGATGTGCTGGTGGCGGCACGCTCGGCCTACTTCTACCTGCCGTTCGTGCCGAAACTCGGCCTCGTGCCCGACCTGGGGGCCACCTGGTTCCTGCAGCGGGCGCTGGGCCGGGCTCGGGCGCTGGCCCTGACGCTCACCGGCGAGCGCTGGTCGGCCGAGCAGGCCGAGAGCTGGGGGATGGTGCATGCCGTGGTGGGCGACGAGGAACTGCCGGCCACGGCAATGAAACTGGCCCAGCAACTGGCGCGCCTGCCGGCCCACGGCGTGATCGAGGCGCGTCGTGCCTTCGATGAGGCCAGTCGCAACGACTTGCGCGCGCAACTCGCCTACGAGGCCCATCGGCAGAGCGAGTTGCTCGACCTGCCGACCTTCGAAGAGGGAACCCGGGCCTTTTTCGAGAAGCGCGAGCCGCGGTTCCCCGGTCGCTGAACGCCGGGCGGCCAGGCGAGCAGGAGGAGGATCACGCTTCAAGTTCTTGCACTTCTGGGATAGCGCCGTAGTTCATGGGAGCGCCCCGGCCGGGTGCTCTCCCTATGCTGCGTCGAGGTGGCCTCCAGTATCGAGAGGCCGCGTGCCCGGCGCCGGCCCTCTCAGGGCCATCGCAGCCGGTCACTGTGACGCAGCCAGGGAACCAGTGACCCATGAACGACATGAACCGCCCTGATTTCGGGCGCCTGACCCTGCTGGCCAGGCAGGCGGGCCTGAAATGACTACGCTTCTTCAATGCCTGTCGCACACCCCGTTGGTGGGGCATTTCGACCCGGCGCCGGCGGTGCTGGACGAGGTCGAGACGGTGATCGCCAAGGCGCGCGAGCGGATCGCAACCTTCGACCCGGAGCTGGTGATCCTGTTCTCGCCGGATCACTACAACGGTTTTTTCTACGACGTGATGCCGTCGTTCTGCATCGGCATGGCGGCCCACGCCATCGGTGACTTCGGCACCGCCGCCGGCTTGCTCAGCGTGCCGCAGGCGCTCGCCGAGCAGTGTGCCGAGGCGGTGCTGGCCGATGGCATCGATGCCGCGGTGTCCTACCGCATGCAGGTCGACCACGGCTTCGCCCAGCCGCTGGAGGACCTGCTCGGCGGCCTGCAGCGCTACCCGGTGATCCCGGTGTTCATCAACTCGGTGGCCCCTCCGCTGCCGAGCTTCCAGCGTGCCCGCCTGCTCGGCGAGGCCATCGGCCGCTTCGCCCGTTCCACCGGCAAGCGCGTGCTGCTGCTCGGCTCCGGCGGCCTCTCGCACCAGCCGCCGGTGCCGGAACTGGCGCGGGTCGAGGGGCTGATGGCCGACCGTCTCAAGGGCAGCGGCCGCTACCTGCCTGCCGACGAGCGCGAGGCCCGCCAGCAGCGGGTGATCAGTGCCGCGCGGCGCTTCGTCGAGGACCCGAACTCGCTGCACCCGCTCAATCCCGAGTGGGACCAGCAGTTCCTCGACACCCTCGCCAGCGCCCGCCTGAGCGATCTGGACGGCCTCGGCAACGCCGAGCTGTCGGCCATTGCCGGCAAGTCCACCCACGAGGTGAAGACCTGGGTGGCGGCCTTCGCCGCGCTGTCCGCCTTCGGCCCCTTTGATGCCTTCGACCGTTACTACCGACCGATCCCCGAGTGGATCGCCGGCTACGGCGCGCTCGCCGCGCGGCCGCTGGCCTGACCCTGCCTGGAGAATCCGCGATGACCGCTTTCACCGAATCCGCCAGCAGTCGCTTCGTGCGTATCGCCGAGGACGGCCGCGAGCTGAACATCCACTACAACGACTGCGATCCGGGCAACGCCAGCGAGACCGTGGTGATGCTGCACGGCTCCGGTCCCGGCGCCAGCGGCTGGGCCAACTTCAACCGCAATATCGAGCCGCTGGTGGAGGCGGGCTTCCGGGTGATCCTGCTGGACTGTCCGGGCTGGAGCAAAAGCGACTCGATCGTCTGCACCGGTTCGCGCTCGGACCTCAACGCCCGGATCCTCAAGGGCCTGGTGGACCAACTGGGCCTCGACCGCGTGCATCTCCTCGGCAACTCCATGGGCGGCCACAGCGCGGTGGCCTTCGCCCTCGGTCATCCGCAGCGGGTCGGCAAGCTGGTGCTGATGGGCGGTGGCACCGGCGGCGCCAGTCCCTTCGTGCCGATGCCCACCGAGGGCATCAAGCTGCTCAACGGCCTGTACCGCGAGCCGACCATCGACAACCTGAAGAGGATGATGAACGTCTTCGTCTTCGACCCCAGCGACCTCACCGAGGCACTGTTCCAGGCGCGCCTGGACAACATGCTGAGCCGCCGCGACCACCTCGACAACTTCGTCGCCAGCCTCGCCGCCAACCCCAGGCAGTTCCCCGACTTCGGCCCGCGCCTCGGCGAGATCCAGGCCCGGACCCTGGTGATCTGGGGCCGCAACGACCGCTTCGTGCCGATGGACGTCGGCCTGCGGCTGATCGCCGGCATCCCCAATTCCGAACTGCACGTGTTCAACAACTGCGGTCACTGGGCGCAGTGGGAGCACGCCGACACGTTCAACCGTCTGGTCCTGGATTTCCTGAGCCACTGAGGTGAAGCATGAGCGTTAGCCAAGAAACTCTCGAACGACTGGCCGCCGCGCTGCGCCAGGCCGAAGCCCATGGCGAGGCGATCGCCCCGCTGCGCGAGCAGATCGGTGAAGACGCCGGCGCAGCCGCCTACGCCATCCAGCGCCTCAACGTCGCCCACGGCATCGCCGCCGGGCGTCGCGTGGTAGGCCGCAAGATCGGCCTGACCAACCCCAAGGTGCAGGCCCAGCTCGGCGTCGACCAGCCGGACTTCGGTACGCTGTTCGCCGACATGGCCTACGGCGACAACGAAGTGGTGCCGTTCGGCCGCGTGCTGCAACCGAAGATCGAGGCGGAAATCGCCCTGATCCTCGAACGCGACCTGCCCAGCGCCGATACCACCTTCGCCGACGTGCTCGGCGCCACCGGCTGGGTGCTGCCGGCCCTGGAGATCGTCGGCAGCCGCGTCGCCAACTGGAACATCCGCTTCGTCGACACCGTGGCCGACAACGCCTCCAGCGGCTGCTTCGTCCTCGGCGGCCCGGCCCGTCGCCTCGATGGCCTGGACCTGCGCGGCGCGGCCATGCGCATGACGCGCAACGGCGAGGAAGCCTCCGCTGGTAGCGGCGCCGAATGCCTGGGCCACCCGCTCAACGCGGCGGTGTGGCTGGCGCGCACCCTGGCGCGCCTGGGCGACCCGCTGAAGGCCGGCGACCTCATCCTCACCGGCGCCCTCGGGCCGATGGTCGCGGTCGCCGCCGGCGATCGCTTCGACGCCGAGATCGACGGCATCGGCCGCGTCGGCGTGACCTTCGGACAGGGCTAAAAGCCGAAAAAAGCGCTGGAGGCTGGAGGCTGAACGACGAGCAGTCCCTGCCAACGCTTTTTCGTCCAGCCTTCCAGCCTCCAGCGCTCTTGATCGAACGCTTTTCAGAGGGATTCCCATGAGCAAGAAACGCAAAGTCGCCATCGTCGGTTCCGGCAATATCGGCACCGACCTGATGATCAAGGTCCTGCGCAATGCGCAGCATCTGGAAATGGGCGCCATGGTCGGTATCGACCCGGCGTCCGACGGTCTGGCCCGCGCAGCACGACTGGGCGTGGCCACTACTCATGAAGGCGTGGAGGGACTGACCCGCCTGCCGATCTTCTCCGAGATCGACTTCGTCTTCGATGCCACCAGTGCCGGCGCTCACGTGAAGAACGACGCCTTGCTGCGGGGCCACAAGCCCGGTCTTCGCGTGATCGACCTGACCCCGGCCGCGATAGGTCCGTATTGCGTGCCGGTGGTCAACCTGGAGCAACACCTCGCTGCCACCAACGTGAACATGGTGACCTGCGGCGGTCAGGCGACCATCCCGATGGTCGCGGCGGTGTCGCGGGTGGCGAAAGTCCACTACGCCGAGATCATCGCCTCCATCGCCAGCAAGTCCGCCGGCCCCGGCACCCGCGCCAATATCGACGAGTTCACCGAGACCACCAGCAAGGCCATCGAAGTGATCGGCGGGGCGGCCAAGGGCAAGGCGATCATCGTCATGAACCCGGCCGAGCCGCCCTTGATCATGCGCGACACGGTGTTCGTGCTCAGCGAGGCCGCCGACCAGGCCAAGGTCGAGGCGAGCATCGAGGAGATGGCCGCCGCCGTGCAGGCCTATGTGCCGGGCTACCGCCTGAAGCAGCAGGTGCAGTTCGACGAGGTCCGCGACCTGAACATCCCCGGCCACGGCAAGTTCTCCGGGCTGAAGACCTCGGTATTCCTCGAAGTCGAAGGCGCCGCCCACTACCTGCCGGCCTACGCCGGCAACCTCGACATCATGACCTCCGCCGCGCTGGCCACCGCCGAGCGCATGGCACAGGCGATGGGAGCTTCGGCATGAACGGCAAGCAACTCTATATCTCCGACGTGACCCTGCGCGACGGCAGCCATGCCATCCGCCACCAGTACACCCTCGATGACGTCCAGGCCATCGCCCGCGCCCTGGACAAGGCCAGGGTCGATTCCATCGAGGTCGCCCATGGCGACGGCTTGCAGGGCTCGAGCTTCAACTACGGCTTCGGCCGCCACTCCGACCTCGAGTACATCGAGGCGGTGGCCGAGGTGATCAGCCACGCGAAAATCGCCACCTTGCTGCTGCCCGGCATCGGCACCGTGCATGACCTCAAGGCCGCCTATGACGCTGGCGCCCGCGTGGTTCGCGTGGCCACCCATTGCACCGAGGCGGATGTGTCGAAGCAGCACATCGAGTACGCCCGCGAGCTGGGCATGGACACCGTCGGCTTCCTGATGATGAGCCATATGATCCCGGCGGAAGAGCTCGCTCGGCAGGGCAAGCTGATGGAAAGCTACGGCGCCCAGTGCATCTACATGGCCGACTCCGGCGGCGCCATGAACATGCACGACATCCGCGACCGCATGCGCGCGTTCAAGGCCACCCTCAAGCCGGAAACCCAGACCGGCATGCACGCCCACCACAACCTGTCGCTCGGTGTGGCCAACTCCATCGTCGCGGTGGAGGAAGGCTGCGACCGCATCGACGCCAGCCTCGCCGGGATGGGCGCCGGGGCCGGCAATGCGCCGCTGGAAGTGTTCATCGCCGCCGCCGAGCGCCTCGGCTGGAACCACGGCACCGACCTCTACACGCTGATGGATGCCGCCGACGACATTGTCCGCCCGTTGCAGGACCGTCCGGTGCGCGTGGACCGCGAGACCCTCGGCCTGGGTTATGCCGGGGTCTACTCCAGCTTCCTGCGCCATGCCGAAGTGGCCGCCGACAAGTACGGCCTGAAGACCCTGGACATCCTCGTCGAGCTGGGCCAGCGGCGGATGGTCGGCGGCCAGGAAGACATGATCGTCGACGTCGCCCTCGACCTGCTCAAGGCGCGGGCGCGGTGAGTTGACTCGTCCGGCCGGCGCGCCGGCCGAATCATCACACACGCGGGGCAGGGATGTGCCGCCGGCTGCCGCGACAGGAGTTCGCCATGCTGGCCAAGCTGTCCCTGAAGAACAAACTGCTGTTGACCATCTTGCCACTGACCTTGCTGGTCTACCTGGCCACGGTTCTGCTGGTCTACCAGTCGAGCCGGGTTTCCACCGAGGCGCTGGCGGAGGTGGCGATGCAGGCCATCGTCAAGCAGCAGGCCGCGGAAATCGCCGCCTACTTCGATGGTGCCCTGCATGCCGCGCGGATCACCGCCGACATGCTCGGCCGCGAGGTGGTCGACGGTGAGCTGGCGGACAGCCGGATCGCCGACCAGCAACTCGAGTCGCTGTTGCACAACAGCCCGCAAGCCACGGCGGCCTGGTGGCTGCCCGGCAACGCCGACAGCCAGACCCTGATGTGGCTGCGCAGCGAGCGTGCGCTACAGGCGGCTCCTGCCGAGCAGAGCCAGGCGTTGCGTGGCGCGCTCGGCAGCACGCCGGCCGAGCGCGAGAGCGTGACGCCGCCGCAGTTCCTGCCGGGCGCCGCGACGGCCCATCGGATCGTCGCGATACAGGTGCCGGTGCGCCACAACGGTCGACTGGTCGGCAGTCTGGGCCTGGCCCTGGATGCCGACCAGCTCCAGGCGCGGGTAGCGCGGTTGCGCCCGCTGGACGTCGGCGTGGCCGCGCTGACCGCCCACGACACCACCCTGGTCGCCCATCCGGATCCCAGCCGCATCGGCCGCAAGGAAGCGGAAACCGAGGCGGATTTCCTCGGCGACTACCTGCAACCGATGATCGATGCGGTGCGCAACGGCCAGAGCCTGACGATCCGCTTCTTCTCGCCGGCGATGCAGGCGGAAGTCTTCATGCTCGCCGTGCCGGTGGTCATCGGCGAAACCGGAACGCCCTGGTCGTTCGGCGCCGCCGTGCCCAGCGAGGCGGTGCTCGGCGGGGTGAAAAGCCTGGCGATCAAGCTGCTGGCGCTCGGCAGCGTGGCGATGTCGCTGCTCGCCGGCACCATCCTCCTGCTCGGCCAGGCGATGTCGCGACCGCTCCAGGCGGTGGTCCAGGCGATACGCCAACTGGCCTCGGGCGACGCCGACCTGTGTTCACGGCTGCCGGTCAACGGCCGCGACGAACTGGCGACCCTGGCCAGCGAGTTCAATCGTTTCCTCAGTACCCTGGCCGACCTGGTGCTGGAGATCCAGGGCACCAGCCAGACCTTGCAGCGCACCTCGGAGGAGTTGCAGCAGGAAAGCCAGGCTTCTGGCGCCGGGGTCGACGCCCAGCGCGACGAGGTTGGCCAACTGGCCGCGGCGATGCAGCAGATGGCGGCGACCGTCGAGGAGGTGGCGGGCAATGCCGGCCAGGCCGCCCAGGTGACCCGCGAAGGCGATCTGGCCGTCGCCCAGGGACAGGCGACCGTGGTGCGCCTGAGCGGTGCGATTGCCGAGGATGCGCAACTGCTCGGCGAGATCGCCGCGTTGGCCGGGCAACTGGACGATGCCAGCCAGGCCATCGGCGTGGTGGTGGCGGTGATCCGCGAGATCGCCGACCAGACCAACCTGCTGGCACTCAACGCGGCCATCGAGTCGGCGCGGGCCGGCGAGCAGGGGCGCGGTTTCGCGGTGGTCGCCGACGAGGTGCGCGCGCTGGCGCGGCGTACGCACAGCTCGACCGAGGAGGTGCGCAAGAGCATCGTCACCATCCAGGAGCGCACGCGCACCGTGGTCGGCATGGTCGAGCAGAGCCGCGATACCTCCCAGGCGAATGTCGCCAGGGCCCGGGAAGCCAGCATGGCGCTCGACCGCATCACCCGGATGATCGGCCAGGTGCGCGACATGAGCCAGATGATCGCCACCGCCACCGAACAGCAGGCGGCGACCAGCGAGCAGTTGTCGCGCAGCCTGGTGACCATCGCCGACAGTGCCGAGCGTACCTCGCAGAGCAGCGGCCAGGTGCAGCGGCGCAGCCATGACCTGCAGGCCCTGGCGGGGCGCCTGAGTGGCCTGGTGAGCCGCTTCCGGGTGTGACCGCCGACCGGCGCGATGCCCGGCCTTGCAGTGCACGGCATCAAATCTGCGCCCAGGGGACAAGCCATGCAGTGCCGGGATAGTCCGGCCTGCGGGCGAATCCTAGAGTCGAACTGCCTCAGTCGTCAGCCAACGACGACACCAACCTGGCGGATTCGACCCATGTCAAAACTCATGCAATTCGATCAATCCACGGCCCATCCGGTAGCGCGCGCAGCGCTCGGCCAGCGTGCCCTGCGTACCCTGATGACGGTCCTGCCGTGGTCGATCATCGCTGGCCTGCTGTGGGCCGGCCTGTTCATCAAGCCGCAGCCGGTCGGCAGCACGGTGACCCCGCCGCTGCTCGAACGGCGCGACCACTTCTACGGCCTGGCGCTGGCCCCGTCCGGCGAGGTCTGGGCCAGCGGTTCGAACGGCAAGATCCTCGCCATCGGCGCGGATGGCGACATCCGTCGCCTGGCCACGCCGACCAGGCTGACCCTGCAGGATATCGCCGTGTGGGACGCCAGCCACGCCGTGGCGGTGGGCAACGACGGCATCGTGCTTGCCAGCCGGGATGGCGGTCGCCACTGGCACGCAGCGAGCGGGGTACCGCGCTCGGAAGTCGCCAACAAGCTCAACCGCGTGCGCGTCGCCGCCGGCGGAGTGGCCATCGCCACCGGTGAGATGGGCGCGTTGCTGCTCAGCCGCGACTACGGCCAGACCTGGCGGCGCCTGCGCGACGAGGAAGACGTGGCCTGGAACGACGTGGCGATCCTCGACGGCGGCCGCCTGGTGGTGGTCGGCGAGTTCGGCCGCGTGCTGCACAGCGACGACTTCGGCCTTAACTGGCAGGAGCTGGAGGCCCCGGTTCCCGGCTCGCTGATGTCGGTGAGCTTCCGCGATGCCGACCACGGCGTCGCCGTAGGCCTGGAGGGCACCCTGCTGGTCACCCGGGATGGCGGCCTGCAGTGGGAGAGCATCGACCTCGGTATCCACGATCACCTGTTCGACGTGCTGTGGAATCCGGCCCAGGGCCGTTGGTTCGCCAGCGGCGCCCTGGGGCGCTGGGCGAGCGCCGGCCGCGCCGCCGGCGACTGGCAGAGCGGCACCCTGGATGAACGCAACCTGTCCTGGCACACCCGCGCCCTGGCGGTCGGCGACGACCTCTGGCTGGCCGGCGCCGACCTCGGCCGCTGGAACGGCCGGCAGTGGTCCCCGCTGCAACCCTGAACCCCGTCCTGGCCCTTTTCATTCGAGACGACAACATGATCGAACGCATAGCCGAACTCTGTATCCGTCGGCGCGGCCTGGTAGCCGGTAGCCTGTTCCTCCTTACCCTGGTCCTGGGCTGGTTCGCCCTGCACATCGAGGTGCGTACGGTCTTCGAGGACATGCTGCCGTCGCGCCACGAATACGTGCAGACCCACGAGAAGTTCAAGGACACGTTCGGCGGCTCGAACATGGTCACCATCATGTTCGAAGTGGAGCAGGGCGACATCTTCCAGGCCGCCGTGCTCGACAAGGTGCGTAGCGTCACCCTGGGCCTGCGCGAGGTCTCGGCGGTCAACCCGTACCAGATCACCTCGCTGGCCTCCAAGAAGCTCAAGGAGGTGCGCGCATCCACCGCCGGCATCGAAAGCCGTCCGTTGATGTGGCCCGACCTGCCGGCCGATGCCGAGGCGATGAGCGAGCTCCGGCAGGCGGTGCTGCGCAACCCGCTGGTGTATGGCCCGTACGTGTCCAAGGACTTGCAGGCGACCCTGATCAGCGTCGATTTCATCGACCAGCAGGTCGACTACGCCAAGGTGTTCAGCGAAGTGCGCGCGCTGATCGCCACGGTCGATGACGGCAGCGTGAAGATCCGCGTGGTCGGCGACCCGATCCTCTATGGCTGGGTCAGCCACTACCTGCCGGAAACCCTGCAACTGGTGATCGCCGCGCTGCTGGTGACCCTGGTCATGCTGTTCGTCCTGCTGCGCACCTGGCGCGGCGTCAGCCTGCCGCTGCTCGCCGGCGCGGTCAGCGCGCTCTGGGCGCTGGGCATCTGCCGTCTGCTGGGGATCAACTTCGAGCCGCTGGTGATCGTGGTGGCGATGCTGATCACCTCGCGGGCGGTGTCGCACTCGGTGCAGATCGTCAACCGTTTCGACGACGAACTGGAACTGCTGCCACCCGCTGCCGACACTTCCAGGATCGCCGCGCGCGTCGCCCTGGCCGACCTGTTCCGTCCCGGTATGCTCGGCGTGATCGCCGACGCCGCGTGCATGGCGGTGGTCGCCCTCAGTCCCATCCCGATGTTGCAGAAGCTGACCGTGCTGGCGGTGGTCTGGGTGTCGACGCTGACCGTCAGCGCGGTGATCCTCACCCCGGTGCTGCTGTCGTTCATCCGCAAGCCGCACGGCTCCGCGCACCCGATCAACTGCCTGCCGGCGCTGCGCAAGGTGCTCGACCTGTGCGTGTGGATCAGCCTGTCGCGGGCGCGTTTCGCGGTGCTTGGCGGCAGCCTGCTGGTGGTGATCGCCGCGGGCCTGTACTCGCTGAACCTGAAGATCGGCGACGCCAACCCCGGCTCGCCGATCCTCTGGCCGAACTCGCCGTACAACCTCGACTCGGCGGCGATCAACGCGCGCTTCGAGGGGGTCGACAGGATGTTCGTGGTGCTTGGCGACGACAGCCGGCCGGGCCTGGTCAAGGGCAACGAGGCGCTTCACGCGATGAACGCCTTCCAGCGCTTCATCGAGGCGCAGCCGGAAGTCGGCGGCTCGCTCTCCATCGCCGACGTGCTGCCGCACGTGAACAGCAGCCTGCGCGAAGGCAACCCGCGCTACCTGGAGCTGGGCGACAGCAGCACGATCAACGGCAGCCTGGTGGCGATGCTCGACTCGGTGTCCGAGCCGGGCGACATCTCGCGCTTCGCCGACGACCAGTACGCCAACGGCTCGGTGACCCTGATGTTCCGCGACCGCCAGGGCGAGACCATTCGTACCGCCGTGGCGCGGATCAAGGAGTTCATCGCCAGCCATCCGCTCGCCGAAGGCCACTGGCAACTCGCCGGGGGCGTGATCGGGGTGATGGCGGCGGTCAACGAGATCATCCTGTCCAGCCAGATCGAGGCGATCGCCCTGGCCCTGCTGGTGCTCGCGGTGATCTGCACGGTGGTCTACCGCTCCTCGATGGCCGGCATGGTGTTCATGGTGCCGGTGATCATTTCCAACATGCTGACCTTCGCCTTCATGACCTGGAAGGGCATCGGCATGAACATCAACACCGTGCCGGTGGCGGCGCTCGGCATCGGCCTGGGCGTGGACTACGCGTTCTACATCGTCGACCGCATCAAGGAAGAGATCGCCGCCGGCAGCACGCCCGAGCATGCCATCCGCCAGTCCCTGCATTCGGCCGGCATGGGGGTGATCGTCACCGCCAGCGTGCTGATCCTCGCCACCCTGCTGTGGTGGCTGTCGTCGTTGCGCTTCCAGGCCGAGATGGGGCTGCTGATGGCCATCTGGCTGAGCGTCTCGGCGTTCTCCGCGCTGTTCGTCATGCCATCGCTGGTCTACGTGTTCCGCCCGCGCTTCATCTTCGGCGAGCGCCCGGAAGCGCTCGCCGAGACCCCCCCCGGCTCCTGCCAGCCGGCCTGAAACGGGTTCCTACAACAACAACGCAAACGGTTTCTCGCTGCCATCACCTCCTGGGGAGACAACATGTACAAGCACCGCATCCAGGGCGCGTCCAAGCGCGCCCCGTTCGACAAGCTCGCCCTGGCCATCGCCCTCGGCACCCTGGCCACGCCGCTGCTGGCCGACGACAGCCTCAAGATCGACGGCTACCTGCGCGAAGAGCTGTCCTGGAACGCCAAGAACTGGGAAGACACGCCAGGCTACGACGACAAGGGCAAGCTCTCGATGGCGCGCAGCACCGCGCGGCTCAACCTGGAGTGGCAGGCCACCGACAGCATCTCGGTGGTGGCCAAGCTGCGCGCCTCGCGCGAGGTGAAGACCGGCTTCCTCGAGCATCTCGAGGACATGGGCGCGAACAACTACCATGAGGCCGACGGCAAGGGCGACATCATGGATCTCTACAACAAGGAAGAGATCCGCGAGCTGTACATCGACTTCCCGGTCGGCGAGCGCACCTCGTTCCGCATCGGCAAGCAGCAGATCGCCTGGGGCGAGACCGACTTCTTCGCCGCCAACGACCTGGTGCATGGCTTCGACAACACCTGGCGCAGCTTCCTCGAACCGGCCAACGAGGAACTGCGCAAGACCAACAACATCATCAAGATGAACGTCGACGTGCCCGAGCTGGATGGCGGCCTGGAGGTCTTCGTGCGTCCGGGGCTGGATCGCAAGGCGGACATCGGCACCGAGATCGACATCTACGGCGGCCGCTGGTCGAGCCAGCCCTATGCCGGCGTCGATTTCCGCAACATCGACCCGTACAACTTCGAGAACGACGAAGGCGACTACCGCGACGTGACCGGCGGCCTGCGCTGGAGCGGCCTGTACGGCGACACCAACTACTCGCTGTCGTACCTGAAGACCTTCTACAACTCGCCGATCCTCAACGCCTCGGACAACCTGGCGATCGTCGGCCAGCCGGATACGCCGTCCGGCGCGGTGACCCGTGGCACCGACCAGACCCGTGGCGTCGCCGGCGAGGTGATCTACCCGATCGTCGATATCTTCGGCTTCACCGCCAGCCGCTACTCCGAATGGGCCGACGCGGTGTTCAGCACCGAGCTCGCCTACATCAAGGACGCGCCGTACCAGATCGAGCTGTCGACACCGACCCTGATCAGCCAGATCGTCGCGCCCGGTTTCGACGGTTTCACCCGCAAGGACGTGCTGGCGATGATGCTGCGCATGGACAAGAACATCGCCGCCACCCAGAGCTTGCTGGGCACGGAAAAGCCGATGTTCTTCTCGGTGCAGTTGTTCGACAAGTGGGTGCAGAACTTCGACGAGGACGACCAGTTGCTCTACAGCGTCGGCTGGGGCGGCAAGGTCAAGGAGCACTCGGTGCTGGCCACCGCCATCTTCGACCTCAGCTACAACAGCGGGCGTATCCGTCCGAACCTGGTGGTCGGCGCCGACCTGAGCAACGGCGGCGGCTTCGCGGTGCCCTCGGTGACTTTCGAGCTGTCCAGCAAGTGGCGCTGGAAGATCGAGTACGACGCCTTCTGGGACGACGATTCGCGCGATGCCGACAAGTGCACCCCCGGCAATGCCGCCACCTGCGACGGCACCACGCTGTTCGGCTACTTCCACAACCGCGACCAGTTGTACACCAGCCTGACCTACCTGTTCTGAGCCACACCGGAGACCACGCCATGACCGTATCCCGTTTCGCCCTGCGCCAGTCCCTGGCCGCTGGCCTCATCGCGGCGGCCGGCAGCCTGCCGACTTTCGCACTCGCCGCCGAGCTGCCGGCCGGCACGGTGATTTCCGCCGCCAACCTCGACCAGATCAAGAACGACACCTTCGAAGGCCACACCATCGCCAGCCTGCTCACCGAGAAGATGGAATGGCGCATCCGCAACAGCGGTTGGAAACTGCCGCTGGCCAAGTCGAAGAACGTCGAGCTCGACCCGCGCTGGGTCAAGGCCACCCAGGCCAACGCCGGCAAGACCTCGATCAACCAGGAAGCCTGCCGGATCGATGGCTGGGGCGCCGGCGCACCGTTCCCCGATATCGACGAGAAGGACCCGCAGGCGGGGGCGAAAATCGTCTGGAACTTCCATCTCGGCCAGTTGGTCGGCGACGTTTCCCAGGTGCCGAACTTCACCCAGTTGCTGATCGACGGCCAGCGCGGCGTGCACGCCGAACCGGTCGCCGAGTTCACCCGCTACACCATGAAGGGCCGCCTGACCGGCGACAGCCCGGTGGAGGGTGACGGCAGCGAGCGTGGCCGGCAGTTGCTCTACTTCAAGTCGCCCTCGGACATGAAAGGGCTCGGCACCTACACCGTCATGTACGACGCCGAGAAGGTCAACGACGTGTGGGCCTACATCCCGGCGGTACGTCGCGTGCGCCGCCTGTCCGGCGGGGCCTGGATGGACCCCGTGGGTTCTTCCGACCAGTTGCAGGACGACCTGGAGGGCTTCAACGCGCGGCCCTGCTGGTATCCCGAATACAAGTTGCTCGGCAAGCGCTGGGTGCTGGCCGCGGCCAACGCCCGCACGGACCTGTGGAATACCCAGGGCAAGAGCTTCGAGGAGAAGTACCCGGGCCTGGAGAACCAGCCGCCGTACTGGAACATCAACAACGACAACTTCGAGCCGCGCGAAGTCTACGTGGTCGAGGCGATCACGCCGTCGACCCACCCCTACAGCAAGAAGGTGCTCTACGTGGAGACCCGCTTCCCGCGCATCCACTACGCCGAGGCCTACAACCGCAAGGGCGAGTTCTGGAAGTTCATGGAGTTCCACACCCACTACAACGCGCAGGACGGCGACATGCGCACCGCGGGTAGCGCGGTGATCGACTTCCAGCGCAACCACGCGACCCTGTCGCTGATCGACATGGCGACCTGGAAGACCAACTTCGCCGCCAAGGCCAGCGATTTCTCCCTGCAAGCCCTGCAGAAGGCCGGTCGCTAGTTTCGCCGTGCCCGGCGGCTCGCGTCGCCCGGGCCGTCGCTCCATCCGCCGTGGCCAGCCCCGGCGGACACGATAGCAAACACAACGGTCGGCGCCGCCCCGCGACAGCCGAACCGGAGGAGAGCCTTGCCATGTCGATGATGAAAGCCGCGCGCCTGCATGAAATCGGCGGTCGCTTCACCTTTGACGACGTCCCGCTGCCCACCCCTGGCGAGCACGATGTGCTGGTCAAGGTCGAGGCCAGCGGGATCATCCCCAACCTGAAGAACGTCACCACCCATTTCCCCGAGTGGTATCCCTTCCTGCCGTTGCCGGCGCTGCCGGCGATCTTCGGCCTGGACAGTGCCGGCACCGTCGTCGCGGTGGGCGGCAAGGTGCGTTCGTTCAAGCCTGGCGACCGCGTCTACGTCAATCCCGGCGTCGGCTGCGGCGAGTGCCGCTACTGCCGTCAGGGCGAGGCGCCGCGTTGCGATGCCTACACCTTCCTGGGCTACTTCGGCTTCGGTCCGGGCTCGCAACAGGTGTTCCGGCAGTACCCCTATGCCGGCTACGGCCAGTACATGACCGCGCCCGCGACCAACCTGGTGCGCCTGCCGCAACGCCTGAGCTTCGCCCAGGCGACCCGTTTCGGTTACCTCGGCACCGCCTATTCGGCGATCCGCAAGTCGGCGCTGCGGCCCGGCCAGAGCATCCTGATCCTTGGTGCCTCGGGAACCCTGGGCGTTGGCGCCGCGCTGCTCGCCCTCGCCTTCGGTGCCGCCCGCATCCTGGTCGCCGCGCGCGACGAGGGCGCGCTGGCCAGGCTCAAGCGACTGGCGCCGGAACGCATCGAGGCGGTGCGCATCGGCGGCGGCGATCTTCGCCAGCAGGTACTCGACCTGGTTCCCGGCGGCGTCGATGTGATGCTCGACACCCTGGGTGCGAAGGCCCCGGCGGCGCTTTCGGTGGAGGCCATGCAAGCGGTGGCCCGGGGCGGGCGGATCATCCAGATCGGTGGCGTGGCCGGGCCGATCCCCATCGACCCGCACCCGTTCATGTGCGCGCAATTGCAGTACATCGGCTCGCTGTGGTTCACCACCGCCGAGGGTGACGAGATGGCCAGCATGATCGAAGCCGGTACCGTCGACCTGTCGCTGCTGGAAGAGCGTCGCTATGCGCTGGAGCAACTCAACGAAGCGCTCGACGACATCCAGACCCAGGCCAACGGTTTCACCAACTTCCACATCGTTCACGGCTGATCGCCAGGTCCGGTCGTCATGTGCGGCCGGGCCGGCCTGCCTTCGGGATGCGACTGACAATGACAACAATACGCACCGTGACCGGCCACGACAGTGCCGGTGCCTCGACCATCATCAGCCACGGGCCGCTGCCCGGCTGCGAGGAGTTCATCCACTCACCCGGCTTCTCCGCCGCCCTGGTCTGGCGGACCCCGCCGCAGGCGCGGATCGTCGATCATCCCGGCGACCCGGCCCAGGCGGAATCAGTGATCCCGGCGCCGGGCGGCAGCAGCGCGCTGCTGGTTACCTTCCCACCGGACGACCTGGCCGGCGGCGCGGATTTCGACCCGCTCGCCGCCGCCGAGGAACTCTGCCAGCGCCTGCCCGGCCTTGGTGAGCGCTTCGAGGCCGAAGCCCCCGGTTTCCATCGCACCGACACCATCGACTACGGCGTGGTGCTCGACGGCGAAATCACCCTGGAACTGGATGACGGGCGCACCAGCATGCTGCGCCAGGGTGACATCGTGGTGCAGATGGGAACACGCCACGCCTGGCGCAACCGCGGTAACACCCCGGCGCGGCTGTTGTTCGTGCTGATCGGGGCGCAGCGGCCGCCGCGAGGGGACTGAACCCCGGGCGAACATGCTGGAAAAGCGGCAGATTCCGGCCATTCCCGGTCATTTCCGGGGATGCGTGGCGGCGTGGCCGGGTGATGGCATCCTGCTGGCGCCACCGGTCGGGGAGGACCGCAACAGGGCATGCTTCTTGCCTCTTTCCAGATGCGGGACCGCGGCCGCCAAGAGTGTTACTCGCAGAGCCGGCCATCGCCCCGCAACCGGCGAGTCATCCGCATGCCAGGCCCGAATGGCGGGCCATGCCACCCTTGGCCCGATGACTCGCAACACATGCGCGAAGACCGTGATTAGCCAACATAACCATAACTGGGTTCGCGTGCCTTGCATCAACAAGACTGTCTGTCCCGTGGCATTCAGGGCAGAGGATAAGCGCAATGGAAAATCTGGTTTTTTCGGCGGCAACGCCGCCCGAGGTCGTCCTGTCCCGCTTCGAACTGTGTCGTACCCATGATCTGGAAGAAGCGCGCCAATGGGGCGAACGCATCTTCTGCGCAAACCGCCTGCGCAGCCTGGACACCAAGGGCGCGGTGAACACGCGCATCTATTACCGGCGCATCGGCGGGGTCGGTATCGGACGGATGAGCTATGGCGGCGACGTCACCATCGATCCCGGCGTGCTCGATTCCTTCGCCCTGATCCAGATGCCGATCCGTGGCCAGGAGATGGTCACCTGCGGCAACCAGCAGGTGCACTCCACGCCCAGCCTGGGCACGGTGCTCAGTCCCCAGTCGCCGATCACCATCCATCATTGCGACAGCACGGAGAAACTGATCATCCGTGTCGATCGCAGCCTGCTCGAACGGCACTGCCAGCAGCATCTCGGCCGTACCCTGCGCAAGGACATCGAGTTCCAGGCGGCGATGCCGCTGGACACTCCGGAAGGCCATCGCTGGATGCGCATGGTCGGCTGGCTCTACGACAGCCTGTCGGTCGACGACGAGCTGCCGCCGCTGCTCGCCGCGCAGTTCGAAAGCACGCTGGTCAACATGCTGCTGTCCTGCCAGCCGAACACCTATAGCGAGGAACTGTGCAGCGACCAGCGCTCGTCCATCGCGCCGTCCTTCGTCAAGCGCGTGGAGCGCTTCATCGAGGAACACGCCCACGAGCCGATCTCCATCGTCGAGATGGCCGAGCACGCCGGGGTCAGCAGCCGCTCGCTGTTCACCGGCTTCCGCCGTTTCCGCAACACTTCGCCGATGCTCTACCTCAAGGAAATCCGCCTGCGTCATGTGCAGGAAGAACTGCAACGGCAGAGTCCGGGCAGCACCACGGTGACTGCCGTGGCCTTCCGCTGGGGCTTCAGCCACCTCGGCCATTTCACCACCGACTACAAGCGCCGGTTCGGCGAAAGCCCGTCGGAGACCCTTGCCCGCTGAGGGCTCGCGGACATGGATGTCCCTGCCGCGCACTTTCTGCGCTAGTGGGATAAGCCGCTCAGTCAGGGGAGCGTCAGCCCCGCTCCAGCTTCCTAGGATGACCCTCAAGCGCACCGCCCCACGGTGCCATTGTCCTGTCAGCCTACCGGGAGCCTTCTCATGTCCGAGCAACCCATCATCCGCCGTCGTGTGGTGAAAACCGGCATCAGCGATGCCCGTGCCAACAACGCCAAGACCCAGAGCCAGTACCAACCGTACAAGGATGCCGCCTGGGGCTTCATCAACCACTGGTACCCGGCGCTGTTCAGTAACGAGCTGGCCGAGGACCAGGTCGAGGGTATCCAGATCTGCGGCGTGCCGATCGTGCTGCGGCGTGTCAACGGCAAGGTGTTCGCCCTCAAGGACCAGTGCCTGCACCGTGGCGTGCGGCTCTCGGAGAAGCCGATGTGCTTCACCAAGAGCACCATTTCCTGCTGGTACCACGGCTTCACCTTCGACCTGGAGAGCGGCAAGCTGGTGACCATCGTCGCCAACCCGGAAGACAAGCTGATCGGCACCACCGGCATCACCACCTACCCGGTGCATGAGGTCAACGGCATGATCTTCGTCTTCGTCCGCGAAGACGATTTCCCCGACGAGGACGTGCCCCCGCTGGCCCACGACCTGCCGTTCCGCTTCCCCGAGCGCAGCGAGGAATTCCCCCATCCGCTGTGGCCCGCCTCGCCGAGCGTGCTGGATGACAACGCCATGCCCCTGGGCATGCACCGCACCGGCTATGGCAACTGGCGGATCGCCTGCGAGAACGGTTTCGACAACGCGCACATCCTGGTGCACAAGGACAACACCATCGTCCATGCCATGGAGTGGGTATTGCCACTCGGCCTGCTGCCGACCAGCGACGACTGCATTGCCGTGGTCGAGGACGAGGGTGGCCCGAAGGGCCTGGTGCAGTGGCTGTTCACCGACAAGTGGGCGCCGATCATGGAGAACAAGGAACTCGACCTCAAGGTGGAAGGCCTCAAGGGGCGCTATTACCGCACCTCGGTGGTCCTGCCCGGGGTACTGATGGTCGAGAACTGGCCGGGCGAGCACATGGCCCAGTACGAATGGTATGTGCCGATCACCGACGATACCCACGAGTACTGGGAAATCATCGTGCGTGTCTGCGACACCCCGGAAGAGCGCGAGAAGCATCAGTATCGCTACGACCGTGTGTACAAGCCGCTGTGCCTGCACGGCTTCAACGACTGCGACCTGTATGCCCGCGAGGCCATGCAGAACTTCTACTACGACGGCACCGGCTGGGACGACGAGCAGTTGGTGGCCACCGACATCTCGCCGATCACCTGGCGCAAGATGGCTTCGCGCTGGAATCGCGGCATCGCCAAGCCCGGCCGTGGCGTGGCCGGCGCGGTCAAGCACACCAGCCTGATCTTCAAGGACACCGCCGACGGTCATCGTCCGGGCTACAAGGTCCGCCAGATCGAAGAAGACTGATCCCGGCAGCGGTCCGGCGCACGCCGGACCGCCCTCGGCGAGGATATTTCCCGATGAGTGAGTCACTCGTTTCCCATGGCCGTTTCGTCACGGTCGACGGGGTGCGCCTGCATTACCGCGAGGTCGACGGCCCGGATGATCGCCCGCCGGTGATCTTCACCCACGGCGGTGGTCCCGGCAGCAGCGCCTGGAGCAACTTCCACCGCAGCGCCGCCGTCTTCGCCGCGCGGCAGCGCTGCTATTTCCTCGACTTCCCGCAGTTCGGCGGCTCCGACATGGTGGCGGTCGACGGCCCGGTGTTCAGTTGGCACGCGCGCAAGCTGCTCGGCTTCCTCGATGCGCTGGGCATCGCCCGCGCGCACCTGGTCAACCAGTCGTTCGGCGGCTGCGTGGCGATCCGCTTCGCCGCCGCGCATCCCGAGCGGGTAGGGCGGATGGTGCTGATCGGCTCGCAGCCGGTGGCGCGTGGCGTGATGCAGCCGCTGCCGCTGTTCAGCAAGCATGCCGCCACGCTGATGAGCGACTACTTCCTCGCCGACGGCGGGCCGAGCCTGGACAAGATGCGCGCGCTGATCTGCCGCTACGAGCTGCACGACGACCGCGCTATCGACGAAGAGTCCCTGCGCCTGCGCTACGAGGCGAGCTGCAATCCCGGCTTCCGTGCCTTGCTCGAACGGCCCGGCGCGTTCGGCGAGTGGGAGAGCCTGGTGCCGCTGTTCGCCGAGGTGAAGGCGCCGAGCCTGATCCTCTGGGGCCTGCACGACTGGTTCGGCGGCATCGATGTGCCGATGTTGATGGTCAACCAGTTCGCCGACGCGCGCCTGCACGTGATCGGCAACGCCGCGCACCATCTGCAGAGTGAATGCCCGGGCGAATTCAACACGCTCGCCATCAATTTTCTCGAGGGCTACCCATGAGTACCAGCAGCGATCTGCACTACCTGGAGATGTACGAGCTGTCGCGGCTGATCCGTACCGGCAGGCTCTCGCCAGTGGAGGTCACCGAGGCGCAGTTGGCGCGCATCGACCAGCTTGACGGCAGGCTGCACAGCTACGCCCGGATCACCCCGGAACTGGCCCTGGAGCAGGCGCGCCAGGCCGAGCGCGAGCTGGCGCGCGGCGAATGCCGCAGTCCGCTGCACGGCATCCCGCTGGCGGTGAAGGACCTGTTCCATACCGCCGGAGTGCCCACCGCGGCAGGCATGCCGATCCACCGCGACTTCATCCCACGGGAAGATGCCACCGTGGTCGCCCGCCTGCGCGAAGCCGGCAGCGTGTTGCTCGGCAAGTTGCAGATGACCGAGGGCGCGTTCGCGATCCACCACCCGGATATCGTCGCCCCGGTAAACCCCTGGGGCGCCGACCACTGGGCCGGTGCTTCGTCCAGTGGCTGTGGCGTGGCCACCGCGGCCGGCCTCTGCTACGCCTCGCTGGGCAGCGACACCGGCGGCTCGATCCGCTTCCCCTGTGCCGCCAACGGGCTCACCGGACTCAAGCCGACCTGGGGGCGGGTCAGCCGCCATGGCACGTTCGAACTGGCCGCCAGCCTCGACCATGTCGGACCGATCACCCGCAGCGCGCGCGATGCGTTGTTCCTGCTGTCGACCATTGCCGGCCACGACCCCAGGGACCCGACCTCGCTGCCCAGCGTGTGCCTGGAGGTGCCCGGCATCGACGACTCGTTCCGTGGCCTGCGCGTCGGCATCGACGAGGCCTGGCTGAGCGACGGCGTCGACCCGGTGATCCAGGAAGCGCTGCAACTGGTCATGGCGATCATCCGCGATGGCGGCGGCAGCCTGTTGCGAGTGCGCATGCCGGATACCCGCGCGGTGAGCGGCAACTGGGAACGCCACTGCGGCGTGCAGACCGCCGTGGCGCACGCCGAGACCTATCCACGGCGCGCCGCCGAATACGGCCCGGCACTCAGCCGGCTGATCGACGGCGGGCGCGAGATGAGCGGCATGGACTACCAGCGCATCCTGCTCGACGCGCAGCGTTTCAGCGGCGAACTGGACTGCGTGCTCAACGAGGTCGACCTGCTGCTCGCACCGGTTCAGCCCTACGCCGCGCCGACCCACGCGCAACTGGCGAACCTGGCCCAGGACCCGGAAGCCAACCGCCGGCTGATCCAGTTCACCGCGCCGTTCAATGTCAGCGGCCATCCCTGCCTGAGCCTGCCCTGCGGCTTCACCGGCGACGGCCTGCCACTCGGCTGCCAGTTCATCGCCGGCAAAGGGGCCGAGGCGCTGCTGTGCCGCGCCGGCATGGCGCTGCAAAAGGTCAGCACCTGGCACCGCGTGCATCCCCCGGGTCTGTAACGACTCCTTTGTTGGCCCGTGCCGTTCTGGCACGGGTTTTTTTTTGTTTCACGATGACTCCAGCATCGCAATTCGCTGGACTACGCCAGGGCTAGATACAGCAGGTTTATCAACCACTTAGGCGAGTTCAACATATGCCGGTGCTTTCCGAAATTTGACCCGGCTTCCCCTCGCGTGGCTCCCATGCGGCTCTTGGAAACCGGGCTTTCCGAGGAGTCATCATGGCGAAAATCAAGCTCACCAAGTCCGTAGTCGACTCGGCACAACCTCAATCCAAGGCCATCGAGCTCCGGGATACCGTGGTGCCCGGCTTCCTATGCAAGATCACCCCTGCTGGCCGCAAGGTATTCATGCTCCAGTACCGCACGAACGCCGGCGAACGCCGCAAACCCGCCCTGGGGCAGTACGGCGAGCTGACAGTCGATCAGGCACGCACGATGGCTCAGGAGTGGCTGGCCGAGGTGCGCAAGGGCGGCGACCCCAGCGCGGCCAAGAACGCTGCCCGTAAGGCTCCGACCATGAAGGAGTTTTGCCACACCTTCATGGAGGACTACTCCAGGCAGCGCAATAAGCCCAGCACGCAGCGAGGCTACCAGGGGGTCATCGACCGCTGCATCATCCCCATCATGGGCCGGATGAAGGTGCAGGACGTGAAGCGCCCGGACGTGGCCGCGTTGATGAAGAAGCTGGCCTACAAGCCGGCCGAGGCCAACCGCACCTTCGGCGTGCTGCGCAAGATGTTCAATCTGGCCGAAGTATGGGGCCTGCGCCCGGACGGCACGAATCCATGCCGTCACGTCCCGATGTACCCGCCGGGCAAGGAAACCCGGCTCATCGTGGACGATGAGCTGGTACGGATCTTCCGTCACTTGGAGCATTTGGAGGCGGAAGGGCTGGAGAATTACGTCATCCCGCTGGCGATCCGCCTGCAATTCGAATTCGCTGCTCGCCGCTCCGAAATCTGCCCGTTGGAATGGGATTGGGTAGATTTGGAGAAGCGCCGCGTCGTCTGGCCCGACAGCAAGACCGGAGGCGTTTCCAAGCCTATGAGCGAGGAAGCCTATCGGCTGCTTTCGACTGCGCCGCGCCGGGAGGGTTGCCCCTATGTCCTGCCGTCACCCAATGATCCGACCCGACACCTGACCTTTGGCGAGCACTATGGAGGTTGGAAGCGCGTGCTCAAGGCTACCGGCGTGCCGCATGTCGGCACGCACGGCATCCGCCACCGCGCCACGACGGACATTGCCAATTCGGGCGTGCCGACCAAGGTGGGGATGAGGCTGACGGGTCACAAGACCGTGGCGATGTTCATGCACTACGTCCACACCGAGGACAAGCCGGTGCGCGACGCGGCCGAGCTGGTGGCAAGCCGGCGGCTGGCGATCACGGGTGCCTCGCGCCCGGCGGAAGCCACTGCATGAGCAGCGGCCAGCACCCCGCCTTGCCTGTTCCGATTGTCGTGTTGGTGTCACGAGAATCGGGCAGGCCCCCCCTTCCAGGGCGGCTTCACGGCGAAGGTTTGAAAAACATGCCCGTTACGGGTATAGTTTGGAGGTCGACATGACGAGCATCCTCAAGCGCAGGGACTTCGCGCGGTGGCAGGCGAGTGAGAAGCTGCCCGATGCTGCCTTGTGCAAAGCGGTTCAGGAGATGGAAAACGGTCTGATCGATGCGGACTTGGGCGGCTCCCTCTACAAGAAGCGGGTGGCTCGCCCCGGTGGCGGTAAGAGCGGCGGCTACCGCACGCTGCTGTCAGCCAGGATAGGTAGCCGCTATGTGTTCCTGCACGGGTTTTCCAAGAGCGATAAGGCGAACGTCACACAGGACGAGAAGAAGGCACTGCAATTCGCCGGCAAGGTGTTCATGGAACTGTCTGCCGAAGCCTTGTCGATGGCGTTGCAGTCCGGTCTGTTATTGGAGGTGCATTGTGAGCAAGATCATTGAATCCCTGCGAGGTGACCTGGCTGCGCTTCATGAAGCGGGAGCGATCAGCAAGGTGACGATGCGCGAGTTCGACGCGATTTGCCCGCCTCCCGTGCGGGAGTTCGGCGCGGCCGACATCAAACGCCTGCGCGAAACCTTGAAGTTCAGCCAGCCGGTGTTCGCGCTTCACTTGCACACCACGGCTTCGACCGTGCGAAAGTGGGAGCAAGGCGAGACCCATCCCACAGGACCTGCACTCAAACTGCTGAACATCATTGCCGATAAGGGCTTGCAGGCCATCATCTGATGCCTGACAACGGAGACAGGCAGTGGCGACGCGAATTCCTCCTTTCAGCTCACAGCATCTTGAAGCCGCTTGCCGCGTGCTCGCCGATACCGAGCGCGGCCTGAGTGGCACACAGATAGAACGCCTGCTGCACGAAATCGAGGTTGCCGACACGTCGCCTGGCATGACCAAGTGGAAGCGATTGTTCAATGCGCTGGCCGGCGTACAGAATCAGCACCAGGTCGGTAACCATCTCATCATGTTCATCAATCGCGCGATGAACCCTGTGAACTACGCCCGCGAACCTGCGACGTTCGCTTGGCGGCGCGACGAACTCAACGTCGTGCTTGCCTTCTCCGGTTTCTACGTGCGCGAAGATGGCAAGGTCGCGCACGCCGATAAGACCACGACGCTCGATGCCGCGCGGGCCCGAGCGGGGCGACTCAGGGCTGCTCTGGAAAGCCGTGTCGTCCACGCGGAAGTGCTGAACTACTGCCGCGCGGAGTTGCTGGACGAAAACTATTTCCATGCCGTGTTCGAGGCAACGAAAGGCGTTGCGGAGCGGATTCGCCTGCTTTCGGGCCTGAGCGGCGATGGCGCTGAGCTGGTGAACAAGGCATTCTCAGGCCAGCAGCCCGTTCTGGCCTTGGGGCCGCTCACCACAGAGTCCGAGAAGAGCGAGCAGAAAGGCTTTGCCAATCTTCTGATCGGCCTGTTTGGCGCCGTGCGCAATCCGCTGGCCCATGCACCCAAGACGAATTGGCCCATGTCCGAACAGGATGCACTGGACATCCTGACGCTGGTATCGCTGATTCACCGCAAGTTGGATGACACCACGAAATTAGCGACCGTATCGCCATAAGGGAAGGCCAAGAATGGACGAGGCGATCGTTGTCTTCTCTCGAAAAGGGATTTTTCAGACCACGATCGCCGCCCGCGACGTTCGCAGCCGGGAGCATGCGCGCAAACTGTGGCCCCTGGTATCTCCAGACGCATCACGACAGATGGTGACATGGGTCAGCCCCTCCTTTGAAAGCGGAAAGCTGCGTCGGCGATCCCATTTTCGGGTGCTTCCTGCCCAGCACACCTTCAACCCCAAAGCACACTTCGACGATGAAGAAGCCAGTCGGTGGCGCGCCGTGCAGGAAAGCCCCGAACACCGGCGGGCGAAAGAACGTGTCGCGGCCGAACTCTCCCGACGCTTGAATGCCGGGCTTGCGATGCCGTGGGCGTTCAAGGATGCGGATGCGTCGGATTATCCGCTGGAAGGCAACTTGTTGCTCGGCGCCGACCGGGTGGCAACCGAGCATCCCCTGGAGACGCCGTTTGGCAGCAAATTCCGGCTCGACGTGGCTGTGCTCGGGCCGCCGGTCCAGGTCGAGCCGATGGTGCTGGGCGGCGTTGAAATCGAACTCGGCCA
Organism: Zestomonas carbonaria; assembly: GCF_904061905.1. Lineage (GTDB taxonomy): Bacteria > Pseudomonadota > Gammaproteobacteria > Pseudomonadales > Pseudomonadaceae > Aquipseudomonas > Aquipseudomonas carbonaria. Next base: position 63,718 of record NZ_CAJFCI010000016.1, on the reverse strand, counting down.
CGCCTTCGACGGGCGCAAGGCGCTGATCGGGAAGTCGCTCGGATTTCCGCTGATTTCCATCGACATCACCGAGATGACGCTGGACGAACTTACGCCTGAGTGGGCACAGCGGGTACTGACCGCAACCACGCGGAGCCACGAGCAAGGACGCCGGCAGACCTACATCTATATCCACGACCTGCTGTACCCCCTCTACGCGCAATTGCCGGCGTTTCTGGACGACGAGCAACGCCATCAGTTCCTTGTGTTTGCCGACGATGAGACACTGAATAAGCTGGTGCGCTGGATGAACTTGCTCGCCGAAAAGCTGGAGTACCCGAAAGGTACGGTCGCCGTTGCTCTGGTCAATGGCAAGAACGAACAGTCGCGCAAAATGCTGGAACGCGCGGGACAGGTCGTTGGCCCCGACTGGAGTGAGTTCAACAGCCAGCGATGCCTACGGTTGACCGTGCCGCGCCCCAAAGGTCCAGCGGATATCCAGGCCCATCGCTTCCACATGACGATGGCGCGCATCCTGCTGTCGCACACAGATGCGCTCGTTGGCTACAAGTATTGCAATGGCGTGAACAACAACCACCCCGAAGAAGATGTGTGGGTTGCGCATCGCTGGATCGCCGACCTGAAAACTCATACCCAGCACCGCGTATTGCCGAAGCGGCTGGCCGAACCGATCAACAGGTTGATCGCAGTGGTGTCGGACCTGCATCGCAATCACGCAGCAACCAACCAGGAGGCATGACCATCCCATGTCGGAAATCATCCTGCGGGCAAATACTCCAGCGGAGCTAAAGGACAGGCTAGCCGAGTTGGACATCGATGTTCCCCCGCGGTCGGAGGGGCGCCGGAACCACCATGCAGAGCGCTATTGCATCGCGCATCTGCTTGCGACGCTACCGGTTGAACAGCTCTCGTTCCCGCTGACCTTGACCCATTCTGACAAGCCGGATTTCCTTTTGGCGATGTTCCGGGCCGATGTGGGAATCGAGCACACTGAAGCTGTGCCGGAGAACATCGCCCGCGCTGACTTTCTCCGTGAAAAGGAGGGCTTGGGGCCGGACGTCTACTTCACTCCCCATGTGTTGCCTGGGGAACCCAGAAAGACGGCCGGTGAACTCCGCCGTGAGATCGAGGCCGACGAGTCAGGCCCAGGGTGGTGTGGCGATTCGCCGGAGCGCGAATGGGCCGCCGCGATGGCCCACTACGTCAAAGAAAAGATGCCGAAGGCGACGGCCGACGGCTTCGTTCGATACCCCGCCAACTGGTTGATCGTGTATGACAACTGGCCGCTGCCAGCCATCAACTGCTCCAAAGCGGCATCGTATTTGGCCCCGCTTCTTGCTGAAATGGGCGCTTTTTCAGTGTTCGATACCATCTTTATCCATGACGATTCGCACATGTGGGAATTTCGTGAAACTCCACTCACCCAGGTGTTGCGGCCACTGCGGGCGCCCCACTAACGGTTGGAGCAGCCTTGCGCTTCTTAGCCGTCTCCACACCGCGCTTCTCAATCTGCGCCCGCCACATTTCCAGCGCTGTGATGTCGGCGAGAAGCTCATCGGGATCGGGGACTGCGATTCCACCCATCAGCGCCTTGTCATGTGCATAGTTCGAGCATTTCGTCATGCCTGCATTGACTTGGGCATAGTCGTCGTCATCGACCACGACGCCAGCGAGCCTTTGCGTTTCCACGCCCTTACGGAATCGGAGGATCACTTCACGCAGCAAGACTTCTTCGACAGCACGCTCCCACGCCATGCGTAAACGAAAATAGGCATCGATTGTTTGCTTTCGGTGTTCTTGCTCCTCACCATCCTTGTGCAGCTTGGCGATGGACTGCTGTTGGGCCTTTAGCGCGCCGATCCGCTTACTTGCATTCTTCCCTTCAAACGGGAGTTCTGGATCGGCGACGCCAAACCCCTCAGCGCGGCGAATCAGGCTTTGAGTCGAAATCGCCACGCCGGCAGTTTTGGCCTCCTCCACCAAGAGACATAAGAAGTAGATGTCATGGGTGAACACTACAACTTGACGATACGCGGCTTCGGTGGCCAGGCGCTTTGCTACGCGCTCTCGCCTGCGATGGTCGAGCGATGACACAGGATCGTCAAAGACGATGCCGCCTTTGCCACCGCTCAACCCGACTTCAGCCAAGAAGGAGCCGATCGCCACGGCGCGCTGTTCGCCCTCGCTCAGAATGTCACCGGGGCTTCGACTTTGAGGAAGTTCCAATTTCAGCTTGTGCAACGCCTTGCCTCTGTCGGCGCGGCTCTGCAGTGATACGCTCAACGCACCAACCCCCAATGCCTTGAACTCGCGATTCAGCGCTTCGGCGAGTTCCTTGGAAACAACCTTCTCGGCCATGTCCGATGCCTTCAGCGAGATGGCATTGGTCTTAACAGCGGATAGGCACTGCGCAAGTTTCGCTTGATGGCTGAGCTTGCCCACGGCCGTGACCACCGCGTCTCTGACCTCTCGCAGCTTGACCCGTGCATTCAGCTCCATGAACTGCTTCTGGAGGGTAGCGCGGGCCTTCTCGTCTGAGGCCTTTTCCAATGTTTCTGCCGCAGTGTTCAGCTTGTCGGCCAGCGCTTGAAGTCGCGGCGCGGGATTTTCTAGGGCTTGAGCAACGCCTTCCCACTGGTGTGAGAGCACAGCCGCCTTGATAGCCTCTTGGCGGGCTGCCAGCAGCGGCTCGAATGCCTTGACGTCCGCTGCCAACTTCGGGTCCAACGCTTCAATCTCTCCATAGGTCACATCGTCGAGATTCAACGTCAGGTTCTGCGCGATGAAAGGCTTGTACTCTGCATACAGTGCGGCCCGACGTGTCTGTGAAGTCTTCTCGGCTTCTTGCTGGATGAATGCCTCAAAACGCAGCAAGCGAGTAGCGCCTTCGGCCAAGGGCTGCTGGCATAGCGGACAAGGTGCATCTGTGCCTAGGTCGGGAAACGCCTTGTCCGGATGTGACTCGACGGAAAACTTGCGAGCGGCGTCGAACAGCTCGCGCCAAACCTCTCCCCCGGTGCCCGGCAGAAGATCTTCGCCTTCCTTGAATTCTTTGGCAGCAAGCGCGGCTGCTGCCTGCGCTGTGCGATAGCTGTCCGCCAAACTGCGCAGCTTTTCGACGACGGGATGGTCTACCAGCGCGCCTTTGCTGGTCGCGCTTGTCGCGATGGTTGTGACACGGCGAGCCTGCAAGCGCAGTTGAGCTGCCTTATCCTTCGGATTGTTCTCTTGCAGGCTCTTTTCCAATTCGGCGTGCTGCGCCAATTCTTCTGCGGTCAAGTTGGCTAGCGCGTCGATCTGGGCCTGAGTTGTCTTTGCGGACAGTGAGGAAATCAGCTTGCCGACCAGAGTATCGCCCTGCAACGGGGAAAATGCAGTAAGGTCGGCAGCGGACTGCATCTGCTCAGCTTCGACCATAGCCTTCAACTGCTTGCAGACTTTCGCCAACGCCTCAAATACATCGAGCCCGTAAGGTACGTAAGAGAAATCGTCTTCACTGTCCAGATAGGCGCGTGCACAGCGCGTGTCGAAGACTGCCAATGACGACAATTCAGGGGGAGCTACCTTGCCATGCGTCCATTGCACGTCCTTCGCAACACCGTCCACCAAGATTTCAAAGGTCGCCTCTGGGACGCCGGCTTGACCAGCGGGGAGGTGGGCATTGGGATGGATCGCTTCAGTTCGGTCGCGAGCGCGGCAGGCGCGCTTGAGCACCCTCGAATATCCTGATTTGCCAGAACCGTTATCTCCGTAGATGACGGTCATACCTGTTGCATTGAAAGGCAAGCGCTGATTCTCTGCAATCGCATTGACGTTTCTCATGTTCTTCATTGCGACCAGCTCGATGTGCGTCGCCACCGCAACGGGCGCAGGAATCTGGTCGGCCGTTAGGGGTTTAGGCTGACGGCCCTTCGGATCGGGAATTCCATGTGCCAGCTTAAGCAGCGCGAATAGATCTTCGTTGTCATCCATCGTCAATGTCTGCTTCGCCAGCAGGCGTGCGACGGCATCGCTTTGCCAAGCTGGCAATCCCTGAGTCCAAGCCAGAATTTCTTGCAGTATCGACATAGCCCCCTCCAGTCTTTGTTGCAAGTTTTACCCGATTTTTTCATTTTGTGCGTCTCTGCGTTTCGCCGTTGGGCTTGGGGGTCACGCCCCGCGCCTCGTATCGAGTTGTGGCCATCCGGCTTTGATCCCTAACGCCTCCGGCCCTGGTGGGCCTGCGCGCTCCACTTGCCGGGGGGCGTGTATGGCATGGAGCGGTCTTGCTGTTTCCCTTCACCGTACCACGGCGTTCTCGCCGTCAAGGGCGGCGCGCGCGTTGCGCGCTGGCGTCCTGGCGGCCGGCTTCGCCCCCTGACTGCTTGCGCTGCGCCGTGCTGGCGCCGGTTCCGGGCAATTCCGCCCGAGCAACCGGAGCACGATCATGTCGCAGTTTTCCCTCTCTTCCGATGCCTCGCTGCTGGTGCGTGACGGCCGTGGCCGCTATCGGCCGGCGTCGGCCGACCAGATCCTGGATGCCGCGCGTCGGGTCATCGACCAGAAGATGCAGCGCGGTACCGAGTTTAGTTCGCCGGCGACGGTCAAGGAGTACCTGCGCACCAAGCTCGCAGGCTTCGAGCACGAGGTCTTCGCAATCCTGTTCCTCGACACGCGCCATCGGCTGATCGAGTACGTCGAGATGTTCCGCGGCACCATAGACCAGGCATCGGTGTATCCGCGCGAGGTGGTCAAGGAAGCGCTGCAGCACAATGCGGCGGCGGTGATCTTGGCGCACAACCACCCGAGCGGGAATCCCGAGCCGAGCGCGGCCGATCGGGCACTGACCCAGCGGCTCAAGGAGGCGCTGACACTGGTTGAGGTGCGCACGCTGGATCACATCATCGTTGCAGGCGACCAGACGACGGCATTCGCCGAACTCGGCTGGCTGTGACGAAGGGGGCTTCGGCCCCCTTTTTGCTGCGCATCAGGGGAGATTGCGTTTTGCTGGCGACGGCACGTCGTCACTTGCCGCCGTTGCGTTCGCGCTGGCGAAGCCGCTTCACATAGGTGCTGTCCGCCAGCTCGTCTGGCCCAAGATCCAATGCGCAGTTCGCCAACGAGGCCAGGGTGCCGTCGGTAAGCTTGAAGCCCGTGGGTAGCAGCCCGTAGTTTCGTGCGCTGTTTTCCTCGATGGCGGCGAACAGGGCCTTGAAGAAGTCGGCCCGTGACGGGCGCGACGCCACGGTGGCCGCCGCAGTCAAAGGATCTGTGGCTTCCATGCCGGCGTTCTCCGCATCGGCAGCCAGTTCTCGCAGGAACTGATCCAGCGATGGCCAGTATTTCAGATCGAACTGGCCGCGAAGGGCATCCAGGCGATCCTTGACCCAGGAGTTGAACAAGTAGTTGTGCTCGGATGCCGCTTCGATCACGTCGCAGACGTGATAGTGCGTTTCGCTGCTGAAGCCGGAGGTGTTGTTCAACTCGGTGCGGCGCTCCAGCAGCTCCGCCAGTTCCTCGGCCTTCCGTGCGATCTGCCGGTTGACGCCGGCCAGTTCGTCGCGGGCGACGCGCGCCTCGGCGATCTTCTCCGGGCTCCAGAACGCTGCCGTGCTCAGCAGAAGGTCCAGGAAAACCTTGAGTGCCGGCGGACGCGGCTGCAGTTTTTCGTACAACTCGCCGTAGGCCTCCCTCAGCTCGACGCCGCGGGCGAGCAGACGGTCGGCGACGGCATTCTCGCTGGGCAGGATGCCGTGCTCGATGTTGTAGCGCTTTCCTTCGATGAGGATGGCTTCGCAGGCTTGCTGCGGGCTTGTCGTCTGCGGTGAACTCATGTTCCGTTCCTGATGTTGAAGACGCTTTGCAGCGTATTTAACCAAGGCGGGCTTGTCGGTACCCGAGTCTTCGTCTATCGGCTGACTTTCAGGTACCTCATGCGATCCGGGCGTCCCCGGCCAGGAAACGGCCGGTCGCGCTGTCGTGCTGCGCATCGAGCCTCGCTGCACGAGTCTCGCCCCCTTCGGGCTTCCATCGCTGACGCCTCCGGCCCGGATTCCTCGATCCGGGCCTGCGCGCTTCGCTTGCGTGCGGTTCAGCACACGAGGGGGGCCGTTGCCATGTACAGCCGTCTTCCCTGACCTCATCACCTTGTCCGCGACTGTAGCCCGCGTCCGTGTGCCGTCAAGGCGCGCAGGGCCGTGTCCTCGGCTGCGCCTGCGGGCCGCACCAACCCTGCGCTTGTTTCCTTGACGGCTCCCGTCCGCGTGCTCCTGACCGTCGCGGGCGATGAACTCAGGAAAGACGGTGGCAACAGGGCCAACCGGGTTCCTCGTGCCGACCGCACAGAACAGCCGAAAGGCTGGGCTCCGAATCTAGGAATCCGGTGTGCGGTTTGAACAGCAAACCCTTTTCGTCAGGAGAAAGACCATGCAACTCGCATCCCGTTTTGCTTCCCGTTCGCCGTCGCTGCGCAGCGACTACCCGCTGACCGATGACCAGATTCACCGCGTGGCCCCGTCCATCTTCGCGGAGGCCCCGCACGAAAGCCGTTCGCAGCGGTACGCCTATATTCCCACCGCCGCCGTGCTGGCCGAACTGCGCAAAGAGGGTTTTCAGCCGTTCATGGCGTGCCAAACCCGCGTGCGCGACGAAGGCAAGCGCGAACACACCAAGCACATGCTGCGCTTGCGCCACGCCAGCCAGATCAACGGCGCGGAAGCCAATGAAATCATCCTGCTGAACTCGCACGACGGCACCAGCAGCTATCAGATGCTGGCCGGGATGTTCCGGTTCGTGTGCAGCAATGGCCTTGTGTGCGGCGACACCGTGGCGGATGTGCGCGTGCCGCACAAAGGCGACGTGGCCGGTTCCGTCATCGAAGGCGCTTACGAAGTCTTGCAGGGCTTCGAGCGGGTGAAGGAATCCCGCGATGCCATGCGCGCGATCACGCTGGATGAAGGCGAAGCCGAAGTGTTCGCCCGCGCCGCGCTGGCCCTCAAGTACGACCCCACCGGCAACAAGCCCGCGCCCATCACCGAATCGCAAATCCTGATGCCGCGCCGGTTCGACGACCGCCGCCCGGACTTGTGGAGCGTGTTCAATCGCACCCAAGAAAACCTGACCAAAGGCGGATTGCATGGCCGCAGCGCCAATGGTCGCCGCCAGAAAACCCGCCCGGTGCAGGGCATTGACTCCGATGTGCGCCTGAACCGCGCCCTCTGGATGCTGGCCGATGGCCTGCGCCAGTTGAAAGTCTGAATCCCCACGCGGCAGGGGCAGGCAGCAGCCCTTGCCGCTTCTTTCGCTGCTGCATTCCTCACCGCAAGGAGTTATCACCATGAACGCCATCCCCCAAAGCGAAGCCCGCGCCATCCAAGTCCCCGCGCTGGAAACTGTCGACCCGACCAAGAACCTGATTCTGGTTCCGCTGTCGCGGCTGGTGTCGCGCCCGACTGGTCGCAACGTGCGCAAGACCCCGCGCATGTCCATCCCCGAGCTGGCCGCGAGCATCCAACGTGTCGGCCTGCTGCAAAACCTCATCGTCACCGCGACCGCTGACGACGAACCTTATGAAGTCGTCGCCGGTGGCCGTCGTCTTGCCGCGTTGAAGCTGCTGGCGAAGAAGCACCGCATCAGCAAAGAATGGGAAGTGCCTTGCTTGCTGGTGGCCGATGGCACCGCCCGCACGGCCAGCCTCACCGAGAACGTGCAGCGCGAAGCCATGCACCCGGCAGACCAGTTTGAAGCCTTTGCCGCGCTGGTGGCCGAAGGCCGGCCCATCGAGGACATTGCAGCGGATTTCAGCGTTACGCCGTTGGTGGTGCAGCGCCGCTTGAAGCTGGCGAACGTATCGCCGCGTCTGATGGCCGACTATCGCGCCGATGCCGTCACGCTCGACCAGTTGATGGCCCTTGCCATCACCGACGATCACGCCGCGCAGGAAACCGCCTTCTACGATGCGCCGACGTGGCAGCGGCACCCGTCCCAATTGCGCGACCGCCTTACCGAGCGTGAGATTGACGCCTATCGGCATCCACTGGTTCGCTTTGTAGGGCTGGATGCCTACGAAGCTGCAGGCGGCGGCATCCGCCGCGACCTGTTCGCGGATGATGATGCAGGTGTGTATCTGACCGATGCCGCGCTACTGGAGAAGCTGGCGCAAGACAAGCTGGCCGGTATTGCCGCCGAGGTGAAGGCCGAAGGCTGGGCATGGGTGGATGCCACGCCGAGCGTGACCCATGCCGACTTGCACGCCTTCCAACGCGTCCCGAGGGAACGCCTTGCGGCGAACAAGCGCGAAGCTGCCCGCATCGAGAAGCTGCAAGCCAAGCTGCACGACCTGGCAGAAGCCGTGGATGCTGCGCTGGATGCCGACGACGAGGAAAAGGCCGGTGTCTTGCAGGAGAAAGGCGAAGCCTTGGGCGAACAGTTGCAGGCCATCGAGGACAGTTTGCAAGACTACAGCCCGAACGTGAAGGCCGCAGCCGGTGCCATCGTCACCATCGACCGCAGCGGCGAAGCCGTGATTCATCGCGGCCTGATGCGCGAAGCCGAAGCCAAGGCGCTGCGCACGCTGGAACGCTTTCGGCAGGGTTTCGGTGGCGCAGACGCTGAAAACGAGGATAAAGCCGAGGACGACGAGCAGCCCAAGGCAGCCGCCATGTCCGACCGGCTGGCACAGCGGTTGAGCGCCCACCGCACCGCCGTGCTGCAAATCGAAGTCGCCCGGCGTCCGCAAGTGGCGCTGGCTGCGCTGGTGCATGGCATGGTGCAGACCGTCTTGCAGAAAAGCCACTACGGCCACGACCTGCCATTGGGCGTGAGCCTGAAGGTGCAAGACCGACTGGAAGGCATGGCCCCGGACTGGCCAGAATCGCCCGCCGCCGTCGCGCTGCGCGAACTGCAACAGGTAGCAGGCGACGCCTTGCCGGAGGACAGTGCCGAACTGTTCGCCGTGCTGCTGGCGAAGTCGCAGGATGAACTGGTGCGGTTGCTGGCCGTGTGCGTGGCACCCACGGTAGACGTGGTGACGCTCCGCGCCACCACGCTGCAACCCGGCGCGGAACTAGCGCAGGCCGTGGGGCTGGACATAGCCGCATGGTGGAAGCCCACCAATGAGGGTTATTTCCGGCATGTGCCGAAAGCCGCGATTCTGGAAGCCGTGGGCGAGTTTGCACCGGAGCATGTGACCCGGCTGGCGAAGTTGAAGAAGGCCGACAGTGCCAGCGAAGCCGAACGGCTGGCCGATGGCACCGGCTGGATGCCCGCCATCTTCCGCACCGAAGGCCCGCAAGAGGTAATGCCGGAAGCAGGCACGGAGCAGGACGGTACGGGAGAAGCTGCCGCCGTGGCGGATGAACCGGCCGAGGCATTGGCCGCGTGACCCTGCACCGCAGATAGGCGCTCCGGTTCCGACCGGGGCGCTTCATGCTGTCGAAACGAAGGACTCCCCCCATTCGCACCAGCTCCAGGCCGTTCCGCCTTGGAGCTGGCGGTCAAGAATCCGGGCGCGGCGGTAGCCGCGCTCGGATTCAAGGCCCAAGCCAAAACGCCCCTTCGCCGCCTTCGGGCAGGCGGCGAAGGGGCCGCGCACAAGCAGCCTTGTGCGCGAGAAACCCAAGAAGCCGGCAAGTGCGCCGGCGCATCGCGCCGCCGGTGCTTAGACAGCGCCCCGCTGCAATGGGCGAGGCTTGTAGGGCTACGCTCAGGTTTGCTGCGGCAGGTTGTGCGAAAGCGTGCCGTCCCCGACGCTGGCAGTTCGCTGCCTGGTCGTCACGAAGGACGGTTCACCGACACGCCGCACGGCCATGCCTATGGAGCTTCCACGCCACGCCTCAAGCACGTTGCCGCCTGCGACGGCAGGCGCGTTCTCGCCCTTGTCCTTGGTGGTTGGCCTTGCCCGCGTCAGGGCGCAAGCCGGTGAAGCCGTCGCGCGGGGATGCCGAGTCGGCCATGTCTCCATTCGGGGGCGGTCGGCCTGTACGTCCTTGTCTTGTTGTGAATCCTGGCGGGGGGGCGGCTGCGCCTTGGGCTTGATGGTCGCAACCTTCCAGCGAAAACAATTTCCCCTGCGCTGCGCGCATTCCTCGCGGGACAAATTCTTTTCGCTTCCAGGCTCTCCGCTGCGCTTCGACCGCAAGCGGTGCGGCCAGCCCATCCCCCGCCGGACGGATCACAACAAGGACGCACTGGCGCGACCTTGTTCAACCCGAAAGGAGAAACATCATGGCTAACATCGGCACCTTCATCGCAGAGAAAGACGGCTTCACCGGCACGCTCCGCACCCTGACGCTCAACGTCAAGGTCAAGCTGGTTCCCAACGACAAGGGCGACACCGAGAACGCCCCCGACTTCCACCTTCAGGCGGCCGGCCACGAGATCGGCGCGGCGTGGAAGAAAACCAGCCAGGCCGACCGTCCGTACCTGTCGGTTTCACTCGATGACCCTTCGTTCCCCGCGACGGTCTATGCCCGCCTGATCGAGAACGAGGACGGCACGCACGACCTGATCTGGTCGCGTAGCAAACCCAAGGCAGCCTGACGGCCGCCTACCGCGCCCCGCCCCTTGCGGCGGGGCATGGCATCTCTCAGTTCCAATCGCTCGCCTGCGCGTTAGGCGAGCGCAATCTTTCGATCTACGCCGCAAAAATCAGCGATCACTCCAACCACTGCCTGCGCCTGTGAAGGCAGCGCGGATGGCGTGGGAGCTTGGGGCGAAAAGGCTGCGGACTCTAACGCAAGGGCCACATCGAACGCCGCTGACCCCGTTAGGTTCCTGGCAAAGAACTCGGCCAACAGATCGGCTTTGACGTTACTGGCCTGTTGCTGAAGCTCCTGTTGCAGCGTATCAGCGAGGCCAGGTTGAGCCGCGACGCCCTCCACCAGTGCTGCCGCCATGCGACCGACCTTCTCCGTGAAAGCCTGCCCTGATACGCCGTAGCGTATTCCGCGTTCGATGATCTGACGGCGTTGCTCCTGATCCTCAGCAATGAATTCTCTGAGGATGAAGTCCATCGCGATCATGAAATGCGAGCATGAGGCATAGAAGAGTCTCCATGCCCGATTGCCGGAGGCGATTTGGGTCAACAAATATTCGATGTCTTCAAGCCAAGCGTTGCATCCGTCGAAGTTCAAGGAGTGAAGCAGGCGAGATTTGCTTTCCTCATACCTGCCACGCCAGTCACCACTCAATCGGCCTAGAGAGCCCGATTCAAGATCCGCAAGGAAGTCTTCCTCGGTGATGCGCTCTTTGTGGCTGCGTGCGCTATTAGTTAGTCGCGAAAGGAACTTACCATCCAATACCCGGACATTGTGTTGGAGGCCAAACTCGCGAACATCCGGCCTAGAATCTGTTGTCGCGACAATGCACGAGTCAAGACCTAGAACTGACTGCAGTCCCTTTGCCCAAAAAATGCGTTCGAGAGCCTGCGGTGTCTTCTTGTTCTTGATGTCGACGCAGATGCGTTCTCTGCTGAGAGGCGAATTGCGCGCATATAGCCACAGATCGACATCGGTTACATCAAATCGATGGAATGTAAACTTGATGCCTCTGGCAACATAGTAGCCAATGCTTAGGAAATAATTCCGCAGCGCTTCCTCGGCGGCAGAGCCCTTTAGTGGTTGGCTTTTCATCTCTTGAGCCCGCCGGTTCGAATTTCTTGGAGCAGGTTGCGCGCCTTCAGTTTCACTGCCTCTGTGGCATTTTTCCGCTGCACTTCTCGATTCAATTCCGGCGCGACGTACTCAGTGATACGTGCACCAGGAATATGCGAAACGCTCTCGGCCGTTATGTCGCCATCTTCGATTACGGCGAGTGCAAGACGCCCCACTTCCGGCTTCAGGAGCCTCATGCTGAACATGCCGTTATCAGCAGGTGTCACGGCGACGACGCCTTTGAGCTCAAGGGCCTGATAGTCGCTTCCAATAGCGGTGGCGGGACCGACGCTATGGCCTGCGATCAGCTTATTCATGAGTGCCGAAACCATCTGGATACGGCCACGGTAATAGCTGCTGACGGTCATCCCGTAGGTGAGCGAGGCTACCAGCGCCTTGGCCAAATCCAACGCGTCGTCCGCAATGGAGTTGCTGAATTTGGAGAATGCAGCCGGACGGGTAACGAAGTAGCTCTTTCCCTGATCATTACCCACGACGCTGACATCGAATAGACCAATGGAGTGAAGGCGTGCGAAAAGATCCTGCCCGAGAATCCTGTTGACCGTCTCCAATGGTAGGCAGCCTGTTTCTTGAAGCTTCTGATTCACTTCTGTCAGAAGCGCAGCCTCGGGGGCTTTCAAGGTTGATAGAATTGCATTGACCTTCCGCGCATCATCGCGCCGGAACAGGTTGCCATTGAAAAGTAATTTCTCTTGAGCCGAGATCGGCTCAGAGTCAAAGAAGCCGATGTTGGTCGCAAGATCCAGCGTATCGCCGACTTCCTTGCGTGAAAGCTTCAAATTATCGGAAACGACCTCGGCGATAGCTTTGTCCGTCGTGGGCGTCTCGGAGGCAATCTCTGATACGAAGATTACGGCTTCTTCATGTGCCTCGTGGCTGCTTTCATCGAAAATTCTGGATGTGTGCTCGAGCACGCTATGTCCAGTCAAACCGAGGACTTCCACCCCCCCGCTGCCCGGCAGGATTAGCTTTTGTCGCGCGAGTTCGGCAACGATTGCAGGGAGTTCCGTTTTGGGGCTGATGTGGTTGGCACGTGCGAGGGCTTCTAGGCGTTGTTGCGTGACAACGCTTTGCCTTTCCGCGGAGATTGCGGACAACAACGTGCCACTTTTCCCAGCGAAGGCGATCGAGTCAAAATCTTGGTTCGTTGTTGCTTGAAGTTTTCTTGCGTGGTGCAGCAACCACGCGCCTTGGGTCTTCTTATCCATGAACATCCCGTTGCTTGATAGATAGCAGCTCTTGTTCTATTTGCTTAAGCACACGCCTTACCTTGTCCATGTCGTCGCCTGCATAGGCCAGAGTCAGCAACGTGAGCGGATGCACGTCCATGACCTTGCACAGTTCGGTCAGCTTGTGCATGGTCGGGCTTTTCAAGTCGCGCTCCAGCGAACTCATGTAGGTACGGCTGGACACGTCGGAGAACGCTTCCTGGCTCAAGCCGCGCGCCTTCCTGACTGTCCGTATCGCCGTCGCCAATGAGTGTTTCGCTGCCACCAACTTGGTTTCCCCTAGAAAACCAAGATGACAGCTCATTGCACCCAATAGGGCTACAATCTATAGTATTCATTCCTGCTGAGCAATCCGCCTCATGCTTTTACGGAAATCCGCAACTGCGGATTTAGCCGGAGCCAGAGAGTTACTTCCGTGCCTTTCCTGACCCTCACAATTGCGCTTCTGCGTTTCTGTGCATGTACGGATTCGATGGCTTGCGCCTTCGTGCTTTCCCGCCAAAGCACGCAGCCGCTTCAGCGGTTCCGCGCTTCGGTGGAAAAGCGTACCCGTGCATCTTCGGATGCGTGGGGATTCGGGGCATGACCCAGCCGCTCGTCACCGCTGAACAGCGGGCGCAACTGCTCGCCGTCGGCGCGGCACGCACCGCTGGCCGGAGCATCGACCCGATGCCGGCGGTGCGACTGTTCACCCCTGACGCGCACGCCACCTGGCTGCTAGCCGCGCTTGACCCGGACGACGGTGATACGGCCTGGGGACTGATCGACCTGGGTATCGGCCTGCCGACGTTGGGAACGGTGAAGCTATCCGATCTGGCATCCATCGTCGGGCCGAGCCAGCATCCGGTGATGCGTGATCTCTACTTTCTGGCAGAGCGCCCGCTGTCGGAGTACGTCCGACGGGCGCAGGAGAACGGCTCGATCACGGATTGAGCGGCCACGAAGACAGAGAAGGCCGAGCCAAGGCGAGCACATTGTGACTATTTCGGTCTTGGTCAAGACCGAATAGATCTTGCTCGGCTTTATTGCACGAAATCGGTGCGTGCCTGACCGAAACAGACATGATCTTTGGCGCGGGTTTCGGCACGGTGCCTGATGCTGACTCCGATTTTCTGGCGTTTCAGCCGTCGCATCGAGACGATTTTCGCAATGCTTCGGAGCCAATCGGTCTTGACACCTGCCACATCAGTTCACCCCGACCCGATGACAGCTTGATGGCGATTCGATAGCTCCGTACGGCGAAATCCGTGGCGACGTTCCTGCTACACGGGAGGTTGCGTCATGGCCGAAGCGAGCGCCGAGCATTGGTATCCCACCGCCGCCTATCTCTACACACTGCACCTCGACGGCCCGGCACTGGCCTGGGAGTACCTGCGACGGAATCCCGATTACCGCCGCGACTGGCTGCGCCGTCGTCGCCGGCCGGACGCGGCGCAGGCTTGGGGCCTGCGCCTGCTGGAAGATCCCGCCCTGGATGCGCGGGACGCGCATCCGGCCTGGTTCCCCGATCACGATGCCGTGGTGCAGCTTCTTCCCGATGCCGATCCACCGCCCGAAGCCGCTGTCTTCGAATTCTGGCGCGTGCCTGGCCGCAAGCAACTGATCCACGATGGCAAGCGCCTGGTGCTGGTGTCGCACTGGCCCGGCTGCTGCTTGCGGCTCGCACTTGCGCCCGGCCTGGAAGACGGCATGGCGTATCTCTACGCCACCCGTGCTTGCGCCGCGCCTTGCGCGCGCTATCGCACGCTGGCGGCCGAGCTGGATGCGCTGTCCGCCGCGACCGTGGCCGCGCCTGCGGCAGCGGCCCGCTCCCGGCCTACGCCGTCCGCGGTGCTGGAGCTACACAGCTTGCAGGCGCTCGACGCGACCCTGGCGGGCGCATCCTTACGCGAGGTGGCCGAAGGACTGTTCGGCACCGATATCGTCGTGGCCGATTGGCACAAGGACAGCGCCTTGCGCGCCCGCGTGCGCCGGCTGGTGCGGCGTGGCGAGGCGTTGATGCGCGGCGGCTATCGCAGCCTGGCGCAGCTTCCGCCAGTTGCATCGCAGTAAGGGGGACGTTTTGCAGTCCCTGCAATTCGTCCCTTAGCAGGAAGCCCGGATTTCTCGAAAGTGCCTCTATCCGGTCGCGTGGTGTGGCCGGGCTTGATGGAGGACCATCCCATGCGACCCGCTCCCTTGCGGCCTGCCGCCGCTGCTGTCGCTGCGCCCGCGCAGCCCCAACGCTACCTGACCAACGACGAAGCCGCCGACTACCTGCGCCTTTCGCCGCGCACGCTGGAAAAGCAGCGCGTGATCGGCGGCGGGCCGAAATTCCGCAAGTTCGGCCGCCGCGTCATGTACGCGGTGTCCGACCTCGACGCCTGGGCCGATGCGCGCAGCTACGCGGCTACGTCCGATCCCGAGTACGCCGAGCGCCACGCGGGCGACTACCGTGATGGTCGCTGACCTTCGGCGCGTGGATGGCCTTCGCCATGCCCAGCCCGCCAGGGCAAGCCTTGCCGCAGCGCGAACAACTCGACCTGTTCCGCGCGCTGCCGGGCGACATGGCGCCGCGCGACAGCCAGGACTTGATGGCCTTTCCGTTCTTTTCGCTCGCCAAGTCGCGGCGCACAACGCCGATCGACTTTCGCACTGGCGGTATCACCATCCGCGTGGAAGGCACGCAGGAGCATGGCATCGCCACGATCTGGGATGCCGACATCCTGATCTGGGCCGCCAGCCAGATCGTGGAAGCCCGCGATGCGGGCATACCGACCTCGCGGCTGATGCAGGTGCGCCCCTACGAGATCCTGCGCTTCATCGGGCGCGGTACGTCGCTGCGCGACTACCAGCGCCTGAAAGCGGCGCTCGACCGGCTGCAATCGACCACGGTGGCCACGTCCATCCGCGAAACCACGGGAAGGCGTTTGCACCGCTTCTCGTGGATCAACGAGTGGAAGGAACTGGCCGATGCCAGCGGCACGCCGCTGGGCATCGAACTGATCCTGCCGGACTGGTTCTATGCGGGCGTGGTGGACGCGGCCCTGGTGCTGACCATCGACCCGACGTATTTCCGGCTCACCGGTGGCATCGAACGCTGGCTGTACCGATTGGTGCGCAAGCATGGCGGGCGGCAAGAACACGGCTGGCAATTCGACTTTCAGCACCTGTACCGCAAGTCGGGCAGCGTAGCGCGCTTCTACGACTTCGCCGCCGATTTGCGCGCCCTGGTGGCGCGGCAATCGTTGCCCGGCTACGTCTTGGGCATCGAGCGGATGCCTGGCGAGAAAACCGAGCTGCTGACCTTCCGGCCCGTGCTGCCTACGGCACGGGGATAAGTGCGGGAAAACCTGTGGATTCACTCGTGCTATCAGGCAACAGGAGGCTCGTGCTATCAGGCAACACATCCTCGTGCTATCAGGCACAAAAATCGGCTGAAAACCCGCGCCATTGCTGGCTTTGCGCGCCCTCTAACATACCTAACAAGAAATACATAACTTTTAGTAGAAGCGCGCCGCTTCGGTGGACAACTGCGAAACGGCACCACGCGCAACAGCCAAAGCCCGGCTTTCCAACCCGGAGGGCCGCGCCATGATCGTCGCGCTGCTCAACCAGAAAGGCGGTGTCGGAAAGACCACGCTCGCCACGCACCTCGCGGGCGAACTCGCGCTGCGCGGCCAGCACGTCATCCTGCTGGATGCCGACCCGCAGGGTTCTTCGCTGGACTGGACGCAGCGCAGAAGCCAGCAGGGCTTGCCACGGCTGTTCAGCGTCGTGGGCCTCGCCCGCGAAACGCTGCATCAGGAAGCGCCGGAGCTGGCCCGCCGCGCCGATCACGTCATCATCGACGGCCCGCCGCGCATCGCCGCCTTGGCGCGCTCCGCGCTGCTGGCGGCCGAGCGCGTGCTGATCCCGGTGCAGCCCAGCCCCTACGACCTGTGGGCCAGCGCCGAGATGGTGGCGCTGATCCGCGAGGCGCAGGTGTTCCGGCCTGCACTGCGCGCGGCCTTCGTCATCAACCGGCGCGTCAGCACCACCATCACCGGCAGGGAAGCGCGGCAGTCGCTGGCCGAACAGCCGCTGCCGGCGCTGCGTAGCGAAGTACGTCAGCGCATCGTCTTCGCCGACAGCGTGGCCGCTGGCCGGCTCGCCCGCGAGACGGCACCCGACAGCGTCGCCACCCGCGAGATTGCCGCGCTCGCCGATGAACTGCTGCGGTGGCCGACATGAGCAGCCCGCGCAGCAAGCGCGTTGGCATCGGCGCACGTCCGCCCGCGAATCCGCACGCCGAGGCGTGGATTCGCCAGGGCGATGCCGGTGCGCTCAACAAGGGCGACCTCTACACCGCACGCCTGACGCTCGACGTGACGCCCGCGCTCCGCGCGCGCATCAAGATCGCCGCCTTTGGCCAGGGCGTGACCGTGGCCGAACTGCTGCGCGGCCTGCTGGAGCGCGAGTTTCCCGACAAGCGCCTGGAGAACCCGCCATGAACGCATCCGCCTTGCCTGCCGCTCACGCGGCGACGGCTGCACCGGCTGCTGCGCCGCCGCCTTCGCTTTCGGCACTCGCCGGCCAGGCCGGCAGCGTGCCGCTGACTCGCGTATCGCTCGCTTACATCGAACCGCGCTTCAAGCTCTACCTGCGCTTCGGTGAGCCGGCGCGCACGCTGCGGCTCGACCGCTGGCGGCGCTGCGCGGTGTTCCTGCCGCGAGCCATGTTCTGCCGCGTGCGCTGGGAGGCCAACGACTACGGCACGATCCGCTGGCAGCTCATGGTGATGCAAGCCGCCACGCCGCTGGACGACATGCAGCGCATCCCCGGCGTGCGGCCGGGCGCACGCCTGCTGCTGCACGCCGAAGGCGAGAACGCGGTGCGTTCCGTGCTGGAATGCATCGACGGCATCGACGCGCAAGGCATCGCCGCCATCGATGTGTCGCCCGCGTACTGGCGCACGCTGGGCAACCGTCTGGCGGCCCGTCTGCCGCTGCCCGAATACACCGCCGAGCGGTACGCCGCCTGGCTGGCCGGGAGGGCGCTGCCATGACGACCCAATCCACCACCGCGCGCACGCACGAAGCCGCGCCGCATCCTCGCTCGCGCCTGCGCGCTCGCATCGTGCTGGCGTGCTTCGCCGCCGTCGGCCTCGCTGCGCTGGCCTGGGCGGCTTTCGTGTCGCCGCTGCCGCGTCTGACCTACAACCCGTCCGACAGCGTGGCGGTCGGTTGGTATCGCATCGAGCCGTTCGACCCGCGCACCGCCTCGCTGCCACGTCCGTTGTCCGTGGACAGCATCGTGCTGGTGCCGCTGCCCGATAGGGCCGCCATGCTGGCTGCGCATCGCGGCTACCTGCCGATGCGCGTGCCGCTGCTCAAACGTGTGGGCGCGGTCGCGCCGCAACACGTTTGCATCGTCGCCGGGCAGGTAAGCATCGACGGCGTGCCTGCGGCCGCCGCGCTGCCTGCCGACCGGCTGGGCCGGCCGCTGCCATCCTTGCAGCTTTGCCGCCGCCTCGAACCGGGCGAGCTGTTCCTGTTGAGCGTGACCAATCCGGCGTCGTTCGACAGCCGCTATTTCGGGCCGGTCAGTGCGTCCGCCGTGATCGGCGTCGCGCATCCGGTCTGGCTGGAGACAAGCCCATGATGGCCGCCGATTCGCAGCACGTTGCCGTGCCTCTCATCGTGCCATCGGGCAAGTCGTTCCGGCTGCTGCCGCCGTGTCGTCGCGCGTGCAGCGCGAGCGCATCCGCGCCGCGCTTCGCGCAACATCCGGCGCAGCCGTCCAACGTGCAGGCGTCTTGCCTCGAACGCGCCCAGCCTGCGGCCATTGGCGCGTTCGCCGGCGGGCTGGCTGCTGGTGCAGCAGCGCCGCCGGGCCGCCGACGCCCGGAGCGACAGCGAAGGGCAAAGGCGGAAGGCAAGACAAAAGGACGCGGCACCGGGCCGCGTCGAAAGCCTGTCTGCACGTGGGGGGGGCGCGGCACGGAGCGGCTTCGCCGCCGTGCCGCTTGGGGCGCGAGGCCCGCGCCAATGCAGGCATGTCCGCGTGCTTCGCACGACAGGACACGCCAGAGCTTGCAGGAAGAACGGCCATGACCGACCGCCGCGACGACGATTTCCGCGTGCGCCCCAGCGCCCCGAAGAACCGGGGCAAGGGCCAGGGGCAGAGCTTCGTTTCCAAGGTGCTCAAGCAGACCGGCAAGGCCAGCGGCGGCAAGTCCTCGATGCGCCATTCCGCAGCCGGTGGCAATGGCGCACGCGCCGGCCAGCGCCCCGGCTCGCGCCTGGGGCGCGGCCATACGGCGGCGCGTTTCGCGGGCGCGAAGCTGACGCCCATGTCGCGGCGCGTGACCATCAAGACCTTGCTGGTCAATCACCAACGGGCCAGCCCCCAGTCGCTCGCCAAGCACTTGCGTTACATCGAGCGCGACGGCGCGGGCCGCGATGGCGAACCGGGCCGGGCCTACGGGCCACAGGCCGACGAAGCCGACCTCGATGCCTTCAAGGAACGCTGCGCCGATGACCGCCACCATTTCCGCTTCATCGTTTCGCCGGAGGACGGGGCCGAACTGGACGACCTGCGCACCTACACCCGGCATCTTGTGAACCGCATGGAAGCCGACTTGGGCACGCGGCTCGATTGGGTGGCGGTGGATCACTGGAACACCGACAACCCGCATACCCACCTGATCGTGCGCGGGCGCGACGACACCGGCAAAGACCTCATCATTGCGAGCGACTACATCGCCCACGGCTTCCGCCATCGGGCCGCCGAGCTGGCGACGGAGTGGCTGGGGCCGCGTACCGAACTGGAGATCCAGCAGACCTTGCAGCGCGAGGTGGAACAGGAGCGGTGGACGAGCCTGGATCGCACGCTGCAACGCGAGACCGGCGACGATGGCCGGATGCATGTCGAACGCTTCAACGACCCCCGGCTGCAACGCCAGCGCCTGCTGCTGATCGGCCGCCTGCAACGCTTGCAGCGCTTGGGCCTGGCCGACGAAACGCAGCCCGGCACCTGGGCCGTCCATGCCGATGCCGAGAAGACCTTGCGCGCCCTGGGCGAGCGTGGCGACATTATCCGAACGATGCAGCGGGCGATGAGAGGTCAGCCGCGCGAGCTCGCCGTGTTCGAGCCGGGCGACGATGGCCGCAGCATCATCGGCCGCGTTGCCGCGAAGGGGCTGGCCGACGAGCTGCACGACCGGGGCTATCTGGTCATCGACGGCGTGGATGGCAAGGCCCACTACGTCGCGCTGAACGCCCGCGACGAGTTGGCGAACTACCCCACGGGCGCGGTGGTGGAGGTGAAGGGTTCGGCCGACGTGCGCACCGCCGACAAGAACATCGCCGCGCTGGCGAGCGATGGCCTGTACCGCGCCGATCATCACCTGGCCATCGAACAGGGCCGGGCCAAGCCCGGACGCGACCCGCAGGAAGTCATCGCCGCCCACGTCCGGCGGCTGGAAGCCCTGCGCCGGGCCGGCATCGTGGAGCGCGTGGCCGAAGGCCTATGGAAGGTGCCGGACAACCTAGCCGAGCGTGGCAGTCAGTACGACGCGCAACGGCTGGGCGGCGTGGCGGTGGAGCTGAAATCGCACCTGCCCATCGAGCGGCAGGCCCGCGTGATCGGTGCCACCTGGCTCGACCAGCAACTGATCGGCGGCGGCCGGGGATTGGGCGACCTGGGCTTTGGCGGCGAAGCTAAGCAGGCCATGCAGCAGCGCGCCGATTTCCTGGTCGAACAGGGGGTGGCCGAGCGGCGCGGGCAGCGCGTGATCCTCGCCCGCAACCTGCTGGGGACGCTGCGCAATCGGGAACTGGCGCAGGCCGCCAAGGACATTGCCGCTGAAACCGGTCTGATGCATCGACCCGTCACGGACGGGCAGCGCGTGGCCGGCATCTACCGGTGCTCGGTCATGCTCGCCAGCGGGCGCTACGCGATGCTGGACGATGGCAAGGGATTCAGCCTGATGCCGTGGCGGCCGGTGATCGAGCCGCGGCTGGGGCAGCAGATCGCCGCGACGATGCGCGGCGGTGGGGTGACATGGGAAATCGGGCGTCAGCGCGGACCATCGATCAACTGAATCGTCACCCGCCGCAAGAGCGAACAGGAAGCCTCGACTTCACAGTTCGATGGTCATCCCCAAAAGGCGTCTTCCGCAGCCTGATCTTCGGAGAAGAGCCACACTTCACGGATTCGCCCGTCAGCGATGCGCAGGACATCCACTCCCGACATGGAGATTGAAGCGTCAGGCTTTTCTGCGCGGAAGTGGAGCGATGTCGCCACGAGGTCACCCTGAGCCATCAACGGGCCGACGGAATCAATACGGAAGGAACCGCCGCTGCGCTCCATGAACTGGCCCAGCAGTGTGAAGACGGCTTCTTTACCGCGATGCAGTCCCGAGAGTGCCCCTTTGCCTGGCTGATGCCATTCGATATCGCCGCTGAACGCATCGCCGACCGCTTCCAAGTCTCCTCGTACCACTGCATCGAAGTAGCGGCGCACGACCTCAATGTTCTGCTCTGTGCTCATAAAGTCTTCCTTCATAGGGTTGTGTAGATTGCCCATCCGTGGGTTCAAGGCAAGCACAGCGAGATTAGGTGCTAACATACCTTTTCGCAAGAAGGCACCCAAAAGTGATATAGGGACCCAAAAGTGACCAATGAGAAGCGCCCCCCTTGGAATCCCTACCTAGCTACGTGCCCCACCCGACAGGTGCTCGACTGCGTGGCCGACAAGTGGGCCGTACTCATCATCGGCTTACTGCTTGGAGGGCCGCGGCGTTTTGGCGAGTTGCGCCGGGACATTGAAGGCGTCTCGCAAAAGATGCTCACGCAGACACTTCGATCTCTGGAGCGCGACGGCATCATCGACCGCAAAGTCTTTGCGTCTGTCCCGCCGAAAGTCGAATACTCATTGAGCACCCTGGGAGAGTCACTGGCTACAGCGCTTGACGAGCTGCGTCTATGGGCGGAAAAGAATATCGAAGATGTCCTGCGCAATCGGGAGTTGTATGACGGAGCATCCGATCGCCAAGAGTAATCCCGAGCAAAAAAGCAAGCCCGAAGGTCGGCTTGCTTCCTACGCTCAATAAGATTCTGGAGGCGTATCGCCATCGTGTGCAGACAGCAAGGCATGGCGCTGTTCCGGCCATTTCAGCATTGCATCCAGAGAACGACTTAAGGCTTGCCCCCCATCCGCTGCCAGGAACTCAACCTTCGGGTGCACCTGCGGATACAGCTTTCGCGACAAGATTCCATTGGACTCCAATTGCCGAAGTTGCTGGGCCAGCATCTTCTGGGAAATCCCAGCGATCAATTTCGAAGTCCGAATAGCGTTGCACTTTACTCAAGCTCAAGAACGCGCTGCAACAGCGTGCCGAGCTCCTCGCCGAGCAGGGGCTGGCTGAGCGGCCGGGGGCAGCGCGTAATCCTGCTGCGCAACTATTGGCGACGCTGTGCGGGCGCAGTCTGGAGAAGGCCGCACAGGACATCGCTGCCGACACTCGCCGCGACGGTGCATGGTGGTGGTGCGACATGGGAGATTGGACGAACGCGCGGCCCTTCCATTCCTTGAACGGCAGGCGTTCTTACACTGAGCGCGCGTAGTGGCTGGGCGGCTGCCCGACATGCCTGGTGAATGCCACGCTGAACGCGCTCGTCGAGCCATAGCCGATGCGTTCGGCGATCTCCGAAACAGACAATTCGTCGCAACGCAGGAGTTCCTTCGCGATTTCCATCCGCCACGAGAGCAGGTACTCCATCGGCGCGACTCCGACCGTCCGCGTGAATCGCTCAAAGAAGCTGGACCGCGACAGGGCTGCGATCTTGGCTAGTTGGGAAACCGACCAGTTCTGGTCAATACGCGCATGCATTTGCTTCAACACGCCTGCCAATCGTTCATCGCCTAATCCACGGAGTAGGCCCGGCGGGGCGCTTCCCGACGTAGTTGAACGCATAGCCTCGACAAGTAGCATTTCGGCCAGCCGGGAGCGCATGAACTCGTTGCCTGGTTTCTCATCCGTGGTCTCCTCGCCCATCATCTGGACGAGCTGTGACAGCCGCATCGAACCTTGCACGTGCACCACTTTCGGCAGCAGCGACACCAGTAGACCCGGATCGGCGCAATCAAAAATGAACGAACCACCCAATGAGCGCATATCGGGTCGGCCTGTCTGCTCGCCATAGCGCAATTCGCCCCGCTCTTCCCGCACCTGGTTGGGGTCCATGTAGACCGGTGGCGCGGGGACAAAGCTGGATATCGTTAAGCCCGGAGTCGTGGGGAGCAGCACGAAATCACCGGCGCTGATCGTTGTCGGCTCGTGTCCATCCACGGCCAGTCGAAAACTGCCTTCCAGCATGATGCAGAAGCTGGGCTTGCCGAACTCGCAGTAGCGAACCGCCCAATTGCCCTTGCCGCTGATCGGGTTGGCGAACACGGCCTGTGGGCGCAGCAGCCGGACGATTTCGGAGAGAGGGTCACTCATGCTGGACGATTACTGAAAGAAATTGGATTATTTGATATCGACGGTCCGGCTAGAGTTCCCTAACGTACCCACCGAGTCAACCACCTACCTCGGAGTACGAAATGAAGACTGTACTGATCACTGGCTGTTCGTCCGGTTATGGCCTGGAAACCGCCCGTCACTTCCTGGCAAACGGCTGGAAGGTCATCGCTACCATGCGGACGCCCCGCCCAGACTTGCTTCCAGCCTCGGACAACTTGCGCATTCTGCCGCTGGATGTCACCCAGCCCGAGAGCATCGACCGGGCCATGGAGGCCGCTGGCCCCATCGACGTGCTGGTGAACAACGCCGGCATCGGCCTGTTCGGTGCATTCGAGGCCACACCGATGTCCACGGTGCGGGAGATCTTTGAGACCAATACGTTCGGCGTCATGGCGATGTGTCAAGCGGTGATCCCGCGGTTCCGCGACCGCGGAGCCGGCACGATCGTCAACGTCACGTCCAGCGTGACGCTGGCCTCGTTCCCACTGGTTGCCGCCTACACCGCCAGCAAGACCGCGATCGAAGGCTTCACGGCATCGCTGGAACATGAACTCAAGGCGGTGGGCGTGCGCGTCAAGCTGGTTGAGCCCGGATATGGACCTTCCACGAGCTTCGCCGCCAACGGCCAGCAGCGCATGCAGGGACTGATCACGAAGCCCTACGAGCGCTACGCCCATGAAGTATTCGCGGGATTCGGCCAGATCTCTGTCGTGACGCTCGCGACGGATGTGGCCGAAGGCGTCTGGAATGCAGCCAACGACACCACCGACCGCCTGCATTTCCCTGCGGGTGCCGACGCCGTTGCACTGGCGCGTGCTACCTGACGGCGAGCGCCACCAAGACTCGCCCACTCACGAGGATCTTCTCATGATCATGCAAACCCGCTCCCGCAACTTTTCGCGATCGACATCGGTCCTCGGCAGTGCGAGCGTGCTGGCCTTGAGCCTAGCCGTGCTGGTCGGCTGCAGCGGCCAGGCCGCCGAGAACGACGCGCCGCCGCCGCAGGTCAGCGTCGCCCCGGTGCCGGTGCGCACCGTCAGCCAGTGGGACGAGTTCAGCGGCCGCATCGAGGCCATCGAGCACGTCGAACTGCGTCCGCGCGTTTCCGGCTACATCGAGCGCGTCAACTTCACCGAAGGCCAGGAGGTGAAGAAGGGCGACGTACTGTTCACCATCGACGCACGCAGCTACCGCGCCGAGCTGGCGCGCGCGCAGGCCGAACTCGCCCGTGCGCGCACGCTGGCCGAGCTCGGCCGCAGCGAAGCCTCGCGCGCCAAGCGCCTGGCCGACCTGCAGGCCCTGTCGACCGAGGAATACGAGCAGCGCCGCGCCAACGCCGACCAGGCGCAGGCCAACGTCGCCGCCGCGCAGGCCGCAGTGGAAAGCGCACGCCTGAACCTGGAATGGACCCAGGTACGCGCGCCCATCAACGGCCGCGCCGGCCGTGCACTGGTCACCGCGGGCAACCTGGTCAGCGCCGGCGACGCAGCCAGCGTGCTGACCACGGTGGTGTCGCTGGACAAGGTGCACGTGCACTTCGACGCCGACGAACGCACGTTCCTGCGCTATGCCGAGATGGCGCGAAAGGGCGAGCGCCCGAGCGAGCGCGACGGCGAGGTGCCGGTGCAGGTGGCGCTGGCCGACGAGAGCGACTTCCCGCACGCGGGCGTGGTCGATTTCCTCGACAACCAGGTAGACCGCAGCACGGGTACCATCCGCGCCCGCGCCGTGCTCGACAACAAGGACCGCCTGTTCACCCCCGGCCTGTACGCACGCGTGCGGTTGCTGGGCAGCGGCCAGTTCCAGGCCGCGCTGGTGGACGACAAGGCCGTGCTCACCGACCAGGACCGCAAGTACGTCTACGTGGTCGACGCCGAAGGCAAGGCACAGCGCCGTGACGTGCAGGTGGGCCGGATGGCCGACGGCTTGCGCGTGGTGGAAAAGGGTCTGGCCGCCGGCGACCGCGTGATCGTCAGCGGTGTGCAGAGGGTGTTCATGCCGGGCATGCCCGTCACGCCCACCCTGGTCGCGATGGATCAGAAGGCGTTCGTGCCTGGGGCGGCGGACAAGCCCGAGCTGGCGATGACGGAAGTCTCCACGACCCCGGCAAGCGCCGACGCCTCCAACTAAGCGCCATCTAACCCCCAGTGTCGTGCCTTCACCTGCCGCTTCGGCGGCAGGTTGGGGCCACTCGTCCCTGATTCAGGAGATACACCGTGGACTTTTCCAAATTCTTCATAGACCGGCCGATCTTCGCCGCGGTGCTATCGATTGTGATTTTCGCCGCCGGCCTGATCGCCATCCCTTTGCTGCCGATCAGCGAGTACCCCGAGGTCGTGCCGCCCTCGGTGGTTGTGCGCACGGTCTATCCGGGCGCCAATCCCAAGGTGATCGCCGAAACCGTCGCCACACCGCTGGAGGAAGCCATCAGCGGCGTCGAGGACATGATGTACTACAAGTCCGTTGCCGGCTCCGACGGCGTGCTACAGCTGACCGTGACCTTCCGCCCGGGCACCGATCCGGACGAGGCGGCGGTACGCGTGCAGAACCGGGTCGCACAGGCACAGGCACGCCTGCCGGAAGACGTGCGTCGGCAGGGTGTGACCACGCAAAAGCAATCGCCGGTCTTCCTGATGGTGGTGCACCTGACCTCCGAAGATGGCAGGCACGACTCGCTGTACCTGCGCAACTACATGCGCCTGCACATCCGTGACCGGCTCGCCAAGATTCCTGGCGTGGGCGATGCCCAACTGTTTGGCAGTGGCGATTACGCCATGCGCTTGTGGTTGGACCCGGACAAGATCGCCGCGCGCGACATGACTGCCGGTGACGTGCTGCGTGCAGTGCGCGAGCAGAACGTGCAGGTCTCCGCAGGCCAGTTGGGTGCCGAACCCATGCCCAGTGGCAGTGATTTCCTGCTGCCGATCAACGCCAAGGGTCGTCTGGAAACCGTGGAGGAATTCGGCGACATCGTGCTCAAGACCGGCGCCGACGGACAGCTCGTGCGCCTGGCTGATGTCGCGCGTATCGAGCTTGCGGCCGGCAGCTATGCGATGCGCGCTCGCCTTGATGGCATGAATGCCGCCGGCGTGGGCATCTTCCAGGCACCAGGCGCCAACGCACTGGAAATCCGGGATGCGGTGGTGGAGCAGATGAGGCAGATCCGCCAGACGTTACCGCCTGGGCTGAAGGTCAGCTCGGTGTATGACACGACGGTTTTCGTTCGCGACTCGATCAGTGCGGTGATCACGACGCTACTCGAAGCGACCTTGCTGGTGGTGCTGGTGGTGATTCTGTTCCTCCAGACCTGGCGTGCCTCGATCATTCCTTTGCTGGCGGTGCCAGTCTCGGTGGTAGGCACCTTCGCGGTGCTGTTGCTGCTGGGCTATTCAATCAACACATTGACGCTGTTCGGCCTGGTGTTGGCGATAGGCATTGTGGTGGACGACGCCATCGTGGTGGTGGAAAACGTCGAACGCCACATCGAACACGGTGCCACGCCGCTGGAAGCGGCACACCTGGCCATGAAAGAGGTGTCCGGGCCGATCATCGCGATCGCGCTGGTGCTGTGCGCGGTGTTCGTGCCGATGGCGTTCCTGAGCGGCGTCACCGGACAGTTCTACAAGCAGTTCGCCGTCACGATCGCCATCTCCACGGTGATTTCGGCGATCAACTCCTTGACCCTGTCGCCGGCATTGGCCGCCAAGCTGCTGAAGCCGCACGGTGCGCCGAAGGACCGCCCATCGCGCCTGATCGATCGTCTGTTCGGCTGGCTGTTCCGCCCGTTCAACCGCTTCTTCAATCGCAGTTCGCAGCGCTACGAGGGCGCGGTGTCGCGCACGCTGGGCCGCCGGGGCGCGGTGTTCGCGGTCTACGCGTTGCTGCTGGTCGGCGCGGGCGTGATATTCAAGGCAGTGCCTGCGGGCTTCATCCCGGTACAGGACAAGCTGTATCTGATTGCGGGTGTTCGTCTCCCCGAAGGCGCGTCCATCGAGCGCACCGACGCGGCGCTGAGAAAGATGGCCGACATCGCTAAGGACGTGGATGGCGTGGCGCACGAAGTCGCTTTCCCCGGCCTCAATCCCCTGCAATCCACCAATACCCCGAACAGCGGCGTGGCCTTCTTCATGCTCAAGCCGCTGGAGGAGCGGAGCAGAAGCGCCAAGGACATCGCCGCTGAATTGACCCAGCGCTTCTCCAGCATCGAAGAGGGCTTCACCTTCGCCTTCATGCCGCCGCCCATCCAGGGGCTGGGCAGTGGCTCGGGCTGGTCGCTGTTCATCGAGGATCGGGCGGGGCTGGGTTATGGGGAGCTGCAGAACGCCGTGCAGGCGTTCCAAGGCGCCGCGGTGCAAACGCCGGGTGTCGGATTCCCGATCAGCAGCTACCAGGCCAATGTGCCGCAGTTGGATGCAGAGGTCGATCGCGTGAAGGCCAAGGCGCAGGGCGTGCCGTTGACCGAGGTGTTCGACACGTTGCAGACCTACCTGGGCTCGGCCTACGTCAATGACTTCAATATGTTCGGTCGCACGTGGCAAGTGATCGCGCACGCCGATGGTCCGTTCCGTGACAGCGTCGAGGACATCGCCAATCTGCGTACACGCAATGACCGCGGCGAGATGGTCCCGATCGGCTCCATTGTCAACATCAAGCAGTCGTATGGCCCGGACCCGGTGATCCGCTTCAATGGCTACCCGGCGGCCGACCTGATGGGCGAAGCCGACCCACGCATCCTGTCGTCCGGCGAAGCGATGGCCAAGGTCACCGAACTAGCCCGGCAGGTACTGCCGGCCGGCATGGAGATCGACTGGAGCGACCTGAGCTACCAGCAGGCCACGCAGGGCAACGCGGCGCTGGTGGTGTTCCCGCTGGCCGTGCTGCTGGTATTCCTGGTGCTGGCCGCGCTGTACGAGAGCTGGACGCTGCCGCTGGCCGTGATCCTGATCGTGCCGATGTGCATGCTGTCGGCCTTGTTCGGGGTATGGCTGACGGGCGGCGACAACAACGTGTTCGTGCAGGTGGGCCTCGTGGTGCTGATAGGGCTGGCGTGCAAGAACGCGATCCTGATCGTCGAGTTCGCCCGCGAGCTGGAGTTGCAGGGCAAGGATATCGTGGAATCGGCCTTGGAAGCCTGCCGCCTGCGCCTGCGTCCGATCATCATGACCTCGGTGGCCTTTATCGCCGGCACCGTGCCGCTCATGTTGTCCACCGATGCCGGTGCCGAGGTGCACCGCGCCACGGGCATCACCGTCTTCTCCGGCATGGTCGGCGTGACGCTGTTCGGTCTGTTCCTGACCCCGGTGTTCTACGTCGCCCTGCGCAAGCTGGCCAACCGCCCACT
The DNA here is from genome assembly GCF_904061905.1 of Zestomonas carbonaria. Lineage (GTDB taxonomy): Bacteria > Pseudomonadota > Gammaproteobacteria > Pseudomonadales > Pseudomonadaceae > Aquipseudomonas > Aquipseudomonas carbonaria. The sequence continues at coordinate 35,008 of NZ_CAJFCI010000016.1, read as the reverse complement.
GGTTTCCCACGCGCCGCCGGCCGCAGCCGCGCAACACGCCGCTGATCCGTCCCTCATCCCCTAAAAGGAGGTCATCCATGGACACTTCATCCAAGATCGCCCTCGTGACGGGCGCCACGCGCGGCATGGGCCTGGAGACGGTCCGCCAACTGGCCGAGGCCGGCGTGCAGACGATCCTGACCGGCCGCAACCATGAGCGAGCCGTTGCCGCAGCGCAGTCGTTCCAGGCGCAAGGTCTGCCTGTCGAGGCGCTGCAACTGGATGTCACCGACCCGGGAAGCATCCGCGTGGCGGCCCATGTTGTTCAACTTCGCCACGGTCGTCTCGATGTGCTGGTCAACAACGCCGGTATCGTGATGGACGAGTTCGGAAAGATCCCGTCCGAGCAAACGCTTGAGACCTGGCAGGTGACGTTCGCAACCAATCTTTTCGGCGTCATCGCGGTGACGCAGGCCTTCTTGCCGCTGCTGCACCAAGCCGCGCACGGAACGATCGTCAATGTGTCGAGCGCCGAGAGCCTGCTCAGCTTCGACCAATCAAGCCACGCTGTTGCAAGCAGCGCCAAGTCGCCGGTTTACAGCGTCTCCAAGAGTGCGCTTGACGCCTGGACGCTGCAATTGGAGCAGGAGTTGCAAGGCAGTCGGATCGTGGTGCGCAGCGTGTACCCGGGAAGCGTGCGGACGGCGCTGCGAAGCGGACAGGGCGAATTACCCGTGACCGAAGGTGCGCGTTTGAGCCTGCGCCAAGCGTTATCCGGCCATTACAACCAACAGGGCGGCCTTGTCCATCAAGAGCAGGTGCCGTCATGGTGATCCGTACCCTTGCCCTGGGCATCGCATCGACCGTGCTGACCGGCTGCATGACCGTTGGGCCGAATTACGTGGCACCGCGGACCGCTCCGACCGTGTTGCAACATGCGAACTCCAGTGACTATGCCATCGGTCATCCGGTCGCCACGTGGTGGAGCCAGTTCGATGACACCGTGCTGGACCAGTTGGTGCGCGAGGCATTGCTGGCCAATCCAGACATACGCATCGCCGTATCACGGGTCAATGAGGCACGTGCGCTTTTCAGCGAACGTCGCTGGGACATGGCTCCGCACATGAAAGCCGGTGTGGAAGGCACGCGGGCCAGGCAGCCCGTCGAAGGTCAAGGCCGCGTTGAAAGCACAAGCTACAGCGCCGGCTTCGATGCCGCATGGGAACTGGACCTGTTCGGCCGGGTACGCCGCAGCGTTGAGGCCGCGCATGCGGACCTGCAGGCCCAGCGCAACGATCTGCAGGACATGCAGATCACCATCGCCGCGGAAGTGGCACGCAACTATTTCGAGCTGCGCGGCACGCAGAAGCGCCTGGACGTGGCGCGCAGGATGCTGGTGAACCTCGGTGAGACCCAGCGCCTGACCGAGTCCCGCTTCGATCTTGGCGCCGGCAGTCAGCTCGATGTGCAGAGTAGTCTGGCCCGCGTGCGCGCCGTAGAGGCGGACGTGCCATTGATGGAATCCTCCGAAGGTCAATCGCGCCATCGCCTGGCGGTGCTGCTCGGCAAGCGTCCGGGCGAACTCGATGCACTGCTGGCCCCGCGCGAGGCCCCGGCTTTCGCCAAGCCGTTGCCGATCGGGGACACCACCGCACTGCTGCGCCAGCGGCCGGACGTGCGCGCAGCCGAGCGCCGCTTGGCCGCGGCCACGGCGCGCGTGGGCGTGGCGACGGCGGACCTGTTTCCCCGGGTCAGCGTGCGCGGCTTCATCGGCTTCCTGTCCGGCGGCTGGGGCGACCTGTTCAATGGCGGCAACCGAGCCTGGCAGGTGACGCCTTCGATCAGTTGGACCGCTTTCGACATGGGCAGCGTGCGGGCTCGCCTGCGAGCGACCGAAGCGCAGGCCGACGGCGTGGCAGCCGAGTACGAGAAGGCGGTGCTGGCCGCACTGGAGGACACGGAAAACGCACTGTTGTCCTACGGCAAGCAGCAGGCGCAGTTGAAGTTGCGGGTGGAGCAATCCATTGCCGCCCGCCGAGCGGCGGAATTGGCAGAGACCCTCTACCGCGCCGGTTCGTCGGACTTCATCACGCTGCTGGACGCGCAGCGCACGCAACTGTCCGCCGATGACGCCGTTGCCCAGGCCGAGTGGGGTGTCAATGTCGGTGTGGTGGCCATCTACAAGTCGCTGGGTGGTTGGGGTGAGCACGACGTCACCCCGGCCCTTGCAGCAATCCCCTGAGAAGTGCCTGCTCGGGCGCGTAGCCGAACGCGTGCGGAAAGCCCCTCTGTCGGACCATCACAAAAAATGGCGGATTGCTTGATATCGACGGTCCGCCCGGCGTTTCTTATCGTTGATTCCTGATCAACCCACCTCGGAGCATGAAATGAAGACTGTACTGATCACTGGTTGTTCGTCCGGCTACGGCCTGGAAACAGCGCGTCACTTCCTCGCAAACGGTTGGAAGGTCATCGCCACCATGCGCAAGCCGGATGCCGGTGTTCTCCCGTCAGCCGAAAACCTGCGAATCCTTCCCCTCGACGTGACCAGCGAGGAAAGCATTGCCGCCGCCGTTGCGGCAGCCGGCCCGATCGATGCGCTGGTCAACAACGCCGGCATCGGCGTTGTCGGTGCGTTCGAGGCCACGCCGCTGGCGCACATCAAGAAGGTGTTCGACACCAACACCTTCGGCGTCATGGCGATGTGCCAAGCTGTCATCCCGCAGATGCGGGAGCGCCGCTCCGGCGTCATCGTCAACGTGACCTCGACCGTGACCATGAAGCCCTTTCCGCTGGCAGCGGCGTACAAGGCCAGCAAGCAGGCGATCGACGGCTTCACGCAGTCTCTGGCCGACGAGATGGCCTACTTCGGTATCCGTACCAAGATGGTGGAGCCGGGCTACGCGCCGACCACACGGTTCACCGTGAACAATTCGATCAATCCACAGGATCTGATCCCTGAAGCCTACGCAGGCTTTGCCGCGCCCATCTTTGCAGAGTTCGGTAAGCCGCAGATGACGACCAAGGAGAGCGATGTCGCTCAGGCGGTCTGGGCGGCAGTGCAAGACACTTCGGGGCAGCTCCGCTTCCCGGCCGGCGAGGACGCTATCGAATTCGCCAAGCATCGCGCGGTCTGAACTATCGGCACGTTCGCTGTGCCGCGTCCGCCAGGCGGTCGAATTGCCTCAAACTCGGCCGTCTAACGGGCTTTGTCGCGCCAGTCGGGACTCCTCGCCAGCGACAGCCGCGATGCCGCATGCAATATGGCAACGTGCAACCGAGAATGGAGGCTACCGATGACATGGTCCGCAAAGCAGTACAGCGTATTCGAAGACGAGCGCACCCGCCCTGTCCGCGATCTAGTGAACGCGATCCCGCGTGACCATGCTGCCGTTGCCGTGGATCTTGGATGCGGGCCAGGCAATTCGACCGAAGTGCTCGCCGAGCGCTACCCGTCTGCGGCGATCACCGGATTGGACAGCTCGGTTGACATGATCGAGGCGGCGCGTGTGCGCCTGCCTCGGATGCAGTTCGACGTGGCCGACATCGCGGATTGGCAGGCATCAAGGCCAATGGACGTGATACTCGCCAACGCATCGCTTCAGTGGCTTCCCGACCATCACACGCTCTACCCAAGGCTTGTCGGACTGCTCTCGGAAGGTGGATGCCTTGCGGTACAGACACCGGACAATCTGATGGAGCCGCCGCACCGTCTTGTGCGCGACATTGCGGCGAAAGGGCGTTGGGCCAGCAAGATCGAAGGTGTCCGGCATCCAGAGCGGCACGCTGCCGCCTAGTACCATGTATTGCTCGAACCGCTCTGCGCACACGTTGATGTCTGGCGCACGACCTACTTTCACCCGCTGCGAGACCATCAGGCGATAGTGGAGTGGTTCAAGGGATCGGCACTGCGCCCCTACTTGGCTCCGCTGTCGCCGAAAGAACGACAAGAGTTCCTGGCGGACTATCAACAGGCCATCACCCTGGAGTACCCCGAGTTCGAGGACGGGACGGTGCTTCTGCCATTCCCGCGCTTGTTCCTGGTGGCGACTCGCTGACCTTGTCCTGAACTGCGGCCGCGCCCAGCCTTGGCGGCGCATTCCAGAGGCTTTCGACGACCCGTGCCGGTCAAGAGGCGCGGGCGCGCTCATGCGCGCCTGCGTCAGCGCTTCTGACAGAACGGCCTTGGGGCTGCCTGCCACGGCCCTCGTAGCAGCCTCCAATTCACCTTTTTGGACTACTGCTAAAAACAATAAGACTATATGTTATGGATAGTCTTCCTTTGCGCCGGCAAGATTCCAGCTACTCGCAAAGGAGATTGACATGAAAACAGCACCCATCAAGAAAAGGCGCCATGCGCTGCACCGGTCCTCGATCTTCTGGACTGCTATTGTCATGACCGGGACGTTCATCGCTGGCTGCAGCACGATGCAGAGCCAGAAGTCAGATGCGATGGCGTCTGTGAGAACAATCGATGAAGTCCGAGCCGATGCGGCGCGCCGCCCCTTGCTCGCTTCCGAACGGCCCATTGTCGGACTGGCGTTAGGTGGTGGAGGGCTGCGAGGGTACGCGCATGTCGGCGTGCTTGAAGCGCTCGAAGAAGCCGGGATAGACGTCGGTATCGTCGTCGGAACGTCGGCTGGAGCCGTGATCGGATCAGCCTACGCAAGCGGTCGATCCGTTGCAGACCTCAAGCAGATCGCCGGAAGCCTGAAGGTGTCGAGCCTGACGGATTGGCGATTGAGCATGGTCTCCTTGATGCGCGGTGATGCCATGACCCAATGGGTTTCTTCGATGACCAATGGCGTTCCGATCGAATCCATGCCCCGTCGCTTCGGGGCTGTTGCAACAGGCATCGACACGGGCGAATCGGTTCTGATCGATCGAGGTGACGCGGGCCTTGCCATTCGCGCGTCGGCAGCAGTGCCAGGCGCCATGCAGCCGGTGGCATCTGCCATAGGCCCCTTGGTCGATGGCGGGGTTTCCAGTGTGGTGCCCGTCCGATTTACGCGCGCTATGGGGGCAGACATCGTTGTCGGCGTCGATATCTACTGCCACAGCCCGAGGCACAACGGAACTTCCCTGTTTTCGACCATTGCCAAGGTGTCCCAGACTCAGACCTGCCTGGTCAGTCAGGCCGAGATGGCGGAGGCCGACATACTGATAGCGCCAAGTGTAGTCGTTGATGACATGAAGGATGCGACCCAGCGTGATCGCGCAATCCAGGCTGGATATCTGGCGATGAAGGAAGCGCTTCCGAGATTGTTTGCGCTCGCCGGAAAGGACGCGAAAGAGCGAGACAAGATGGTTGCCACCTTCCAGCCTACGCAAGAGTAATAGCAGGCAAAGGGCGCCACATAAAGATTGGTCAACCCAAGGATGTGAAGGCATCGGCAATACACACGGGCTGCACTGTGCGCCGAAAAACTGTTGAGGAACGGATATGGAGCTTCGTCATCTTCGGTGTTTCATGGCGGTTGCTGAAGAATTGCACTTCGCTCGTGCTGCCGAGCGGCTGCACATCGAGCAGTCTCCACTGTCACGGGCCATCAAGGAGTTGGAAGAAGATCTGGGTGTGATGCTGTTTGCCCGTACCACGCGCAGCACCCGACTGACCCGTGCTGGCAAGCTGTTTCTGGAGCACGTGCGCCGCGTGCTCTCCGCCTTGGAGCAGGCACGCGATAGCGTGAAAGCAGCAGCAAATGGTTTTCACGGGCAACTGCGCGTCGCGCTTTCGGACGGCATCACTCCATCGCGCTTGCCTGCACTGCTGGCGCTATGCCGCCAGGAAGAACCGGAAGTCGAACTCCGATTCTTCGAGGTGCCGTTGTCACAGCAGATCAAAGGACTGCATGACGACTTGTATGACGTTGGCTTTGCGCAGTCCGATGAAGTCGGCGACGGTATCGCTACCGTACCCGTCTGGAGAGACCAGCTCATCGTGACGGTGCCAGCGCGACATCCATTGCTTGCACATAAGCGCATCCCCTTGGAAGAACTGCTGCGGTATCCGCTGGTTCTATGCGATCCACAGGTGTGCGAAGGCCATGCTAAATTCGTTGATCGAGTGCTGCGCCGAGCCGACATTGAGCCGCTGGTCGCAGAGCGTGTCGCTTCGTGCGATTTGATGATGGCCTTGGTATCGGCGGGCCTCGCGCTTGGGTTTACGGGCGCCGCGCGCATTGCCACAAATCCCGATTCAGGCGTAGTGGCCCGACCGCTGGCGTTGCGCGTGCCGCCGCTGACAACCTACCTGCTGTATCCCGACAGCGAGCCGTCCGATGTACTGGCGCGGTTCATTGAACGTGTGCAGGCCATCGAATTACCGGACCCCCCAAGGCCCAAGTCGGACCATCATCTCGATTCACTGGAGGAGCCTCCGCCATGAAGAAGATCATCCCGTTCTTGTTGATAGCCGTGCTGACTGCGTGCGGCCAGTCCGAAACGCCTCAGAAGGCCGACACCTCGGAAGCGAATATCCCAACAGTGGAAGAACTGACGGCCAATCCAGAACGGCTCAAAGAACTGCGCCAGCAATGCAAAACCGACCGCCCGAAGCTCGGCGACGTGCTGTGCAACCGCGTGGCCGAGGCCACGCGCAAACGGTTCTATGGTGACGGTGAAACCCCTTACACGACGCCGAAGGAATCGCCCAAGTTCTGATTGTTGGCGGATAGCCGCTTCGCCTTCATTTCTTTGTTCAACACGCCGCAATGCGCCTTCGCTTGCGGCGTTTTTCTTTGGTTCGACACCGCGCGAACTCTGTCTTTTTGCTCGACCTTTCTGCTGAAAACGGTCTTTGACCGGCACTGACCCGGCACCGAACCTGACGCCTGCGGCACGTCCTTGTGCCGCGCTTTCCATGAGGATAAAGCGCAGGGGAAATCGGAGGCGAGGTCATGCAAGGGACGAACGTGCTGTTCGGTCAGATTGCCGTGGTATTCGGCATCGTGATCGCCGGAGTGTGGGGTGCCACACAATGGACAGCAGCAGCCCTTGGTTACCAGCTACGCCTCGGCTCGCCCTGGTTTGAATTCTTCGGCACGCCGGTCTATCACCCGTGGCGGCTGTTCGAGTGGTGGTTCTTCTTCGACGCCTACGCGCCGCGCGTGTTCGATACCGGCGGTGCCATTGCGGGCGGAAGCGGTCTTGTCGCCGTGCTGGTGGCGATTGGCATGTCGATCTGGCGCTCGCGGCAATCGCGCCTGGTTACGACCTACGGCTCGGCCCGCTGGGCGAACGCGGATGACATTCGCAAAGCCGGCCTCACACAGCCGGCGGGTGTGTTCCTGGGCCAGTATGATCGCCAGTACCTACGGCACGAAGGCCCGGAACACGTCCTGACCTTCGCACCCACGCGCTCGGGCAAGGGCGTCGGCCTTGTGGTGCCGACGCTGCTGTCATGGCCGGCCTCGGCCGTCATCCACGACATCAAGGGCGAGAACTGGCAGATCACCGCAGGCTGGCGCTCGCGCTTCTCGCATTGCCTGCTGTTCAACCCCACCGATGCGAAGTCGGCGGCCTACAACCCGCTGCTGGAGGTACGGCGCGGCGCGCATGAAGTGCGCGACGTCCAGAACATCGCGGACATTTTGGTCGATCCCGAAGGTGCGTTGGAGCGCAGGAACCATTGGGAGAAGACCAGCCATGCGCTGTTGGTTGGCGCGATCCTGCATGTGCTCTACGCCGGCGAGGACAAGACGCTGCGGGGCGTTGCGAACTTCCTGTCCGACCCGGCCAGCCCGTTCGAGCTAACCCTGCACCGGATGATGACCACGCCGCATCTCGGCGATGGCCCGCATCCCGTAGTGGCAACCGCAGCGCGCGAAGTCCTCAACAAGAGCGACAACGAACGCTCGGGCGTGCTGTCCACGGCCATGTCGTTCCTCGGCCTGTACCGCGATCCCACGGTGGCCGAAGTCACGTCGCGCTGCGACTGGCGCATCGCCGATCTGATTGCATCGGAGCATCCGGTGTCGCTGTACTTGGTGGTGCCACCTTCGGACATTTCGCGGACGAAGCCCCTCATTCGCCTGATCCTCAATCAGATCGGGCGGCGCCTAACCGAATCGCTCGATGGCTCCGACGGCATCGAACGTCGCCACAAGCTGCTGCTGATGCTCGATGAGTTCCCGGCGCTGGGGCGCCTGGACTTCTTCGAGACGGCGCTGGCCTTCATGGCCGGCTACGGCATCCGCAGCTTCCTCATCGCCCAAAGCCTGAACCAGATCGACAAGGCATACGGGCAGAACCATTCCATCCTCGATAACTGCCACGTCCGCGTGACGTTTGCGACGAACGACGAACGCACCGCCAAGCGCATTTCCGAGACGCTGGGCACGGCCACCGAGCTGCGCGCGCAGCGCAACTACGCGGGCCATCGGCTTGCGCCGTGGCTGGGCCACCTGATGGTGTCGCGCCAGGAAACCGCGCGCCCGCTGCTGACGCCGGGCGAAGTGATGCAGCTTCCGCCCGACGAGGCGGTGGTGATGGTGTCCAGCGTAGCGCCGATCAAGGCCAAGAAGCTGCGCTACTACGCGGACAGCAATTTCAAGCGCCGTGTGCTGCCGCCTCCCGCACTCGCGGACGGGCAGTACGCAGACGCACCGCCGTCGCGTCTGGACGACTGGAGCGGCCTGGCGATTCCCGCCGTGCCCGTCGCGCCGGCGTCCGATACCGCCGAGGGCTTCGCTGCCTCTGCCGACGACGGCGGCCCGCGCCGTCAGCCCGAACTCTCCGAAACCGTCGCCTACGCCCCCGAGCTGGCCGCGCCTGCGGCCGACCTCGCGCTGCTCGATGACGACGACGACCTGCCGCTTCCCCTTCCTCGCCAGCTTGACCCATCCATACAGCGCACGGCGCGGCTGGCTTCCCTCGACCCCAACGACGGAATCGAGCTATGAGCCACTACCGCCTCAATCTGTTCATCCAGCCCGAGCACGCCAAGCGCCTGGACGAATTGGCCGCCAAGAAAGGCGTGTCGAAATCCAGCATCGTCGCGGCGGCGCTGGCGTCTTGGCTGTCGCCGGACGCGGGCGACCAGCGCGAGGCGGCCATCGCCAAGCGGCTGGATCGGCTGTCGCGGCAGGCCGAACGCCTGGAGCGCGACCAGAACATCCAGATCGAAGCGCTGGCGCTGTTCGTCCGCTACTTCCTGACCGTCAGCACGCCGGTTCCCGAAGCGCATCAGGAAGCCGCCCGCGCCCAGGGCAAGGCCCGTTTCGAACAATTCGTGGAGCAGCTTGGCCGCCACCTGCTGCGCGGCCGGAGCCTGGTGCGCGACGTGGTGGAAGAACTGCACCCGGACACCGCACGGATGGATGACGCAGCGGCGCTGGCCGAAGCCCAGGAGCGTGCCTCATGAGCGCCGTTCCGCAGATCCCGCCCGAGCCTCGTTCGTCAGCCACCACCTCGCTGGATCGCCGCATCCAGATGCTGCGTACCGCAATGGGGCCGGTGATCGCCGCCGCGCTCGAAGACCCGGACGTGGTGGAAGTCATGCTCAACCCCGACCGCACGCTATGGGTCGATCGGTTGTCGTCGGGCCGTGCGCCGTTGGGCGTGGAGCTGTCCGAAGCCGATGGCGAACGCATCATCCGCCTAGTCGCGGCCCACGTCGGCGCGGAAGTGCATCGCGGCCAGCCGCTGCTGACCGCCGAGCTGCCGGAGACTGGCGAACGCTTCGAGGGCATCTTGCCGCCGGCCGCGCCTGGCCCGGCGTTCGCGCTGCGCAAGCGCGCCGTGAGTATCATCAGCCTGGATCGCTATGTGGCCGACGGCATCCTGACCGCCGGGCAGGCCGAGTTCCTGCGCCGCGCTGTGCGCGAGCGGCAGAACATCCTGATCGCCGGCGGCACCAGTACCGGCAAGACCACGCTGGCGAACGCGCTGCTGGCCGAGATCGCCGCCACCGGTGATCGCGTGCTGGTGCTCGAAGACACCATCGAACTGCAATGCGCGGCCCGCGACCATGTACCGCTGCGCACCCGCGCCGGTGTGGTGTCGATGACCGAGCTGGTGCGCGCCACGATGCGGCTGCGCCCCGACCGCGTGATCGTCGGCGAGGTGCGCGGCGGCGAAGCCCTCGACCTCATCAAAGTGTGGGGCACGGGACACCCCGGCGGCATCGCCACGATCCACGCCGGTTCCGCGCTGGGCGCGCTGCTGCGCCTCGAACAGTTGATTCTCGAAGTCGCGGTGAATCCGCCACGGGCGCTGATCGCTGAAGCGGTCAACGTCGTCATCCACATCGCCGGTCGTGGCCGCAAGCGCCACGTCGAAAGCATTGCCCGTGTCGTCGGCTTCGACGCCGCTGGCTACCGCCTGGCGGACGCGATGGAAACGCCGTTTCCCGCGCTGGCGCCGCCTTCTTTCCCGTCCCCTGACCACCCTGGAGAACTGCCATGACGCAGATGAACGCTGTTGCTTTCCGTTTTTCCGTAAATCCGGCCTCGATCCTTGCGCGCCTGCGGCGCCTAGCCGCGCCGGCACACCACGGCCTGCTGCTGGCCGCCGTCATGCTGATGACGGCCGGCACGGCGAAGGCCGCCGGTTCCTCGATGCCGTGGGAAGGCCCGCTGCAATCCATCCTCGATTCCATCCAGGGGCCGGTGGCGCGCATCGTCGCCGTCATCATCATCATCGCCACGGGCCTGGCGCTCGCCTTCGGCGACACGTCGGGGGGCTTTCGCAAGCTCATCCAGATCGTGTTCGGATTGAGCATCGCGTTCGCCGCGTCCTCGTTCTTCCTGTCGTTCTTCAGCTTCTCCGGCGGGGCCGTCGTATGAGTACGGCCAGCGACCTTCCGGGCTTCGAGGTGCCGCTGCACCGCTCGCTGACCGAACCGATCCTCATGGGCGGTGCGCCGCGCACCGTGGCGATCGCCAACGGCACGCTGGCCGCCGCCGTCGGGCTGGGCCTGCAACTGTGGATTCCGGGGCTGGTGCTCTGGATCGTCGGTCATTCGCTGGCGGTTTGGGGGGCGCGCGTCGATCCGCAGTTCATGCAGGTCTTCGCCCGGCACATCAAGCACAAACCGCTGCTCGACGTGTAGGGGGACGCCGCGATGCTGAACCTTGCCGAATACCGCCAGCGCCCGGCCTTGCTTGCTGACTGGCTGCCGTGGGCCGGGCTGGTCGCGCCCGGCGTCGTCTTGAATAAGGACGGCAGTTTCCAGCGCACGGCACGATTCCGCGGCCCCGATCTGGACAGCGCCACGCAAGGCGAGTTGATCGCCGCGTCTGCACGGCTCAACAACGCGCTGCGCCGACTGGGTTCTGGCTGGGCCTTGTTCATCGAGGCCGAGCGCCAATCCGCCGCCGACTATCCGCATTCCGACTTTCCCGAACCGTTGTCCTGGCTGGTCGATGAAGAACGCCGCGCCGCGTTCGAGGAATCGGGCCATCACTTCGAGAGCGCCTATCACCTGACGGTGGCTTTCCTGCCGCCGGAGGAATCCCGCGCCCGCGCGGCGAAGTTGCTCTACGAGAACTCGCCCGGCGATGGCGTGGATTGGGACGGCCGACTCGATGCTTTCGTGGCTGAAACGGATCGCGTGTTCGACCTGCTCGATGGCGTCATGCCGGAAATCGCCTGGCTCGATGACGCCGAAACGCTGACCTACCTGCACGCGACCGTCTCGACGCGGCGCTACCGCGTGTGCATGCCCGAAGTGCCGTTTCACATCGACGCGCTGCTGGCCGACTCCGCCCTGGTCGGTGGTCTCGCGCCCATGCTGGGCGACCAGCACCTGCGCGTGGTGTCGGTGCGCGGCTTCCCGACCTCGACGTGGCCCGGGATTCTGGACGACCTCAACCGCCTGGGCTTTGCCTATCGCTGGAGCACGCGCTTTCTTTGCATGGACAAGGCCGAGGCGGAAAAGGAACTCGGCCGCCTGCGCCGCCAGTGGTTTGCGAAACGGAAGAACGTCGTTGCGCTGCTGCGCGAAACGATCTTCCAGCAGGAAAGCCCGCTGGTCGATACCGACGCCAGCAACAAGGCCGCCGACGCCGACGCGGCCTTGCAGGAACTGGGCAGCGATCAAGTCGCGTTCGGCTATCTCACCGCCACAGTGACGGTGCTCGATGCCGACCCGGCCGTGGCGGACGAGAAGCTGCGCATGGTGGAGCGCGTCATCCAGGGCCGCGGTTTCGTGACCATTCCCGAAACCTTGAACGCGGTCGATGCGTGGCTGTCGTCCATCCCCGGCAACGCCTACGCGAACGTGCGCCAGCCCATCGTCTCGACGCTGAACCTGGCGCACATGATGCCGCTGTCGGCGGTGTGGGCCGGGCCGGAGAAGAACGACCACCTCGACGGCCCGCCGCTGATCGTCACGCGCACCGATGGCGCGACGCCGTTCCGGCTTGTGACGCACATCGGCGACGTGGGACATACGCTGGTCGCTGGCCCCACCGGCATGGGCAAGTCGGTACTGCTGGCGACGCTGGCCTTGCAGTTCCGCCGCTACTTCGGCTCGCGGATCTTCGCCTTCGACATGGGCCGATCCATGCGCGCCACCATCCTCGGCCTGGGCGGCGAGCACTACGACCTGGGCGCCGATGGCGGCATCGCGTTCCAGCCGCTCGCCCGCATCGACCATGAGGGCTACCGCTCCTGGGCCGCCGAATGGGTTGAAGGTCGCCTGCTGCATGAAGGCGTGACCGTCGGCCCGGACGAGAAGGTGGCCATCTGGTCGGCGCTGGGCAGCCTCGCCGGTGCGCCGCAGGAACAGCGCACGATGACCGGGCTTTCCGTGCTGCTGCAATCGAACGCGCTGCGCCAGGCACTCGCGCCTTGTGTCCTGGGCGGCGCGCACGGAAAGCTGCTGGACGCCGACCACGACCGGCTGGGCATGGCCGGCGTGCAGGGCTTCGAGATGGAAGAACTGATGCACAGCCCCGCCGCAGTGCAAGCGGTGCTGCGCTACCTGTTCGCCCGCTTCGACGAGCGTTTCGACGGTGCGCCCACGCTGCTGATTCTCGATGAGGCGTGGCTGTTCCTCGATGAGCCGTCTTTCGCGGCCCGCATCCGCCAATGGCTCAAGACGCTCAGGAAAAAGAACGTCAGCGTCATCTTTGCCACGCAGTCGCTGGCCGACATCAAGGATTCGACCATTGCGCCAGCCATCATCGAAAGCTGCGCGAGCAGGATTTTCTTACCTAACCCGCAGGCCACCGAGCCGCAGATTCGCACGATCTACGAGGGCTTCGGCCTTAACAGCCGGCAAATCGAAATCGTCGCCACCGCGCAGCCCAAGCGCGACTACTACTACCAATCGCGCCTCGGCAATCGCCTGTTCGACCTCGACCTGGGGCCGGCCGCACTCGCGTTCGCGGGCGCATCCACACCGCAAGACCAACGCGACATCGACCGCGTGCTGACGCAGGCCGGCGCACCCGGCTTCGCCGGCGCGTGGCTGCGCCATCGCGGCCTCGATTGGGCCGCCGACCTGCTGCCGTCCGCACCGGCGGCCGTTTCGTTCCTCAACCCCCAACCACTGGAGAACCTGCCATGAAGAAGCGTTTTCTCGCCGCCGCCGTCGCGGCCATGCTCTGCACTGTTTCCAGCGTCCAGGCGCAATGGGTCGTGGTCGATCCCACGAACCTCGTGCAGAACACGCTGACCGCGATCCGCACGATGGAGCAGATCAACAACCAGATCAACCAGCTTCAAAACGAAGCACAGATGTTGATGAACCAGGCGCGCAATCTGGCGAATCTCGACTTCAACATCGTCAACCGCCTGCGCTCGACGCTCGCCACCACCGAACGCCTGATCGCCGAAGCGCAAGGACTGGCCTACGACGTGCAGAACATGGATCGGGAGTTCGCACGCCTGTACCCCGAGCAGTACGCCGCAACCGTCAGTGGCGATCAGATGTTCCGCGATGCGCAGGATCGTTGGAAGAACACGCTCAACGGCCTGCACACCGCGATGCGGATGCAAGCCCAGGTGTCGCAGAACCTGACCCAAGACGAAAGCGCGCTGGCCGATCTGGTCAGCCAGAGCCAGTCCGCCACCGGCGCGCTGCAAGCGATGCAGGCGACGAACCAACTCCTTGCCTTGCAGGCGAAGCAGTCCATCCAGGCTCAGCAGCTCCAGATCACGCAAGACCGTGCGGCCTCGCTGGAACTGGCGCGGCAGGCGGCGGCCACTGAGCGCGCCCGTGAAGTGCGGCGGCGCTTCCTTGGCACCGGCACGCCTTACACGCCGCAGCGCGTGGACTTCTACGGCAACTGACGGGAGACAGCCATGCGATGCGTCCTCGCCCTGTCGGCTTCGCTGCTGGCCCTGCTGCTGAACGCGTGCGGCCAGCAGCAGGCCGAAGACTTGGCCAATGCCTTGGCCGCCGATCCCGTGCGGCTCAAGGCGCTGCGCACGCAATGCGCGGCCGACCGGAAAGCCGTGGGCGAGGACGCCTGCCGCGCCGCCGCCGAGGCGTTCCGGCGGCGCTTCTTCGCCGGCCAGACCGGGCCGGACGAATACCGGACGCTGGCAGACCTGCCGCCGATTCCTCCGAGCTTCGACGAACCCACCGATGGCAGTGAAACGCCGGCCTTGTCCGCACACGAGGACGCGCCATGAACGACGTGACCATCATCGACCGCTTCTTGGACACGTTCTCGCGCTACATCGACTCGGGCTTTGGACTGTTGCAAGGCGAAGTGGCGTTCCTGACCGCCACGCTCATCGTCATCGACATGACCATCGCCGGCCTGTATTGGGCCATGAGCCACGCGACCGGCCAGGGCGAAGACGTGATCGCCAAGCTGCTGCGCAAGGTGCTCTACGTCGGTGCCTTCGCCTACATCATCGGCAACTTCAACTGGCTGGCCGGCATCGTGTTCCGCTCGTTCGCCGGCTTGGGCCTGACGGCCACCGGCTCGGCCATCACGATGGAGAACTTCCTGCAACCGGGCCGGCTCGCCAAGACCGGCATCGACGCCGGGGCGCCGATTCTGGAGCAGATCGGTGAGATGGCCGGGTTCCCCGAGGTGTTCGTGAACATCGACCCCATCGTGGTGATGTTCCTCGCCTGGCTGGTGGTGATCCTCTGCTTCTTCGTGCTGGCGGTGCAGCTTTTCATCACCCTGATTGAGTTCAAGCTGACCACGCTCGCCGGCTTCGTGCTGGTGCCCTTCGCGCTCTGGAACAAGACGAGCTTCCTGGCAGAAAAGGTGCTCGGCAACGTGGTGTCGTCTGGCGTCAAGGTACTGGTGCTGGCCGTCATCGTCGGCATCGGTTCGGGTCTGTTCGCCGAGTTCCAGACCGTGCCGGATGAACCCTCCATCGACCATGCCCTGGTCGTGATGCTGGCCTCGCTTGCGCTGCTGGCCTTGGGCATCTTCGGGCCGGGCATCGCCACGGGCCTCGTATCCGGTGCGCCGCAGCTTGGCGCGGGCGCGATGGCTGGTGCCGCTGTCGGCGCTGTTGGCACAGGCGTTGCCATTGGTGCCGCCGCGACTGGCGTGGGCGGCGCGGTCATGGCCGGGGCGCGCATGGCGCCGGCTGCCGCCAAGCTGGCCGGTAGCGGTGCGCGGGCCGCCGCTTCGACGGCCAGCAGCGCCCGGTCGGCATTCCAGACGGGTTCTGCCGCAGCCGGCGGCGGCGCCAAAGGCGCGATGGCGGGCCTGGGCAACGTCGCCAAGACCGGCGCGCAGGCTGCCGGCCAAAAGGCCGCCGCCGGGGCGCGCTCGCTCAAAGACCGGACAGCAGCCGCTTTCCGCGCCGACGGCGCGGCACCGGCTTCTGGCGGCGGTGCGGCAGCGGCCAGCGGCGCCGCCGCCCAAGGGAGCGCAGCCGAAGGCGATGCCCCGGCCGCCGCCGGGCAGAAGCAACCGGCCTGGGCCAAGCGCCTGCACCGCCGTCAGCAGATGACCCATGCCGCGACCACCACCGCCCACACGCTGCGCGGTGGCGATGGCGGCGGCTCAGGGCAAGGCCCAAGCCTGCGCGATTCCGATTCATAAGGAGAGACGACCATGCGATTCAAGCGACCGCAGGTGCGCTATGCCGATACGCCGCAGCCTGCCACTCCCTATCAATCCGCCGCGCAGGTGTGGGACGACCGTATCGGCTCGGCCCGCGCGCAGGCGAAGAACTGGCGGCTGATGGCCTTCGGCTGCCTGGCGCTGGCGCTGCTGATGGCTGGCGGCCTGGTCTGGCGTTCGGCGCAGTCCTTCGTGACGCCCTATGTGGTGGAAGTGGACAACGCCGGCCAGGTACGCGCAGTGGGTGAAGCGGCCACGCCGTACCGGCCCAACGACGCGCAGACGGCGTACCACATCGCGCGCTTCATCACGCTGGTTCGATCGCTGTCCATCGACCCCATCGTGGTGCGGCAGAACTGGCTGGATGCCTACGACTACACCACCGACAGGGGCGCGGCCGTGCTCAACGACCACGCCCGCACCAACGACCCGTTCGCACGCATCGGCCGCGAATCGGTGACGGTGCAGATCACCAGTGTCGTGCGCGCCAGCAACACGTCTTTCAACGTGCGCTGGACGGAACGCCGCTACGTCAATGGCGCGGCCGCCGGGCTGGAGCGGTGGACGGCCGTGGTGTCCATCGTGCTGCAAACCCCGCGCACCGAGGAACGTCTGCGCCACAACCCGCTGGGCATCTACGTCAACGGCCTGTCGTGGAGCCGCGAGCTGGATTCTTCCGAAGGAGCCAAGCCATGAGCCTGCCTTTCCGCTTTTACACCTTGCCGTTGTTGCTTTTTGCCCTGTCGGGCTGCGCTACGCAGGGCAAGCCGCCACCGACCATTTCGCTCGAGGAACCCGTGCAGGCGCAGCCGCTGCCCGAACCGCCCATGCCGGTCGAAGTCGTGGAGGTGCCAACGGTGCTGCCGATGCCGGCGCAGTTGAAGCCGCTGCCGGAGGTGGACGAAGACAAGCCCGCACCAGAGCCGGCCGACGAAACCGTGCGAGTGTCGAAGGCCAATGCCGAGGCACGCATCGCGCCCACGCGCGAGGGCTACGTCAACGCGATTCAGGTCTGGCCGTACACCGATGGTGCGCTGTATCAGGTCTATGCCGCGCCGGGCCGCGTCACAGTGGTTTCGCTCCAGCCCGGCGAAGAACTGGTGACGGTCGCCGCTGGCGATACCGTGCGCTGGATCGTCGGCGACACGTCCAGCGGCAGCGGCGACGAGCTGCGCATCAATGTGCTGGTCAAGCCGATCCGTTCCGGGTTGAAGACGAACTTGGTCATCACCACCAGCCGCCGGACATACCTGCTGGAACTCACTTCGACCGAAGGCGCCTGGATGGCGTCAGTGTCCTGGGACTACCCGAGAGATCGGATGCTGGCCTTGCAGCGCCAGGCGCAGGCCGCGCAGGCGACCACGCCGGTCGATACCGGCCTGTCGCTTGAGCGCATCCGCTTCCGCTACGCGATCAGCGGCAGCAATCCGCCGTGGAAGCCGCTGCGCGCTTTCGACGACGGCGAGAAGGTCTATATCCAGTTCCCCGCGGGCATCGCCCAGGGAGAGCTGCCGCCGCTGTTCGTGATCGGAGCGCAGGGCGACGGGCAACTGGTGAACTACCGCTTCCGCCCGCCGTACTACATCGTCGATCGGCTGTTCGGTGCGGCCGAACTGCGCTTGGGCGGGGACGGTGGCGACGTGGTGCGCATCGAGCGCACGGATGGCACGCGGAGGAACTGACCATGAGCCAGGATGACACTCCCGACGTTGCCGCGCCGCAAGCGGGCAAGGTCGAACCCGAAGCGGTGGCGCTGCGCGCCCAGCCGCGTCCGGTCACACGGCTGAACCGGCGCACGCTGGCCATCCTCGCCGGCGGCCTGTCGGTCGCCGTGCTCGGCGCGCTGATGTGGTCGTTGCAACCGCAGCGGCGCGCGGCCAACGAGCAGACCGAGCTTTACAACGTGGATCGCGTTTCACGCTCCGAAGGACTCGATCAGCTTCCAGCCGACTATTCCAAGCTGCCGCCGTCCTTGCCTCCCGACGTGCCCGAGCTGGGGCCGCCGCTGCCGGGCGACCTTGGACCGGCCATCGTGAATTCGCAGCAGCCGGCCGTGGCCGCCTACGCCACATCCGGTCACGACCCGGTCGAGGCCGAACGCCTGGCCCACTTGAAGGAGGCCGAGGAAGCGGCCACATCGTCGGTATTCTTCCGCACCGGCACCCAGCAAGCCGCGCCGGTGGCGCAGTCGCAGGTGGCTGCCGCGCCGGGCTTCGCCGCCAATGCGGCCTTCGACCCGATGGCGGCCGGGCCGGCTTCGACGGCGGCCCAGCCTGCCGACCCGACGGCCGTGCAGAACAGGCAAGACCAGAAGGAGGCGTTCCAGCAAGGCGGAACCACGGCAACCCGTAATTCCGGCAACCTGCAAATGCCGGCATCGCCGTATCAAGTGATGGCCGGCACGGTGATCGCCGGGGCGCTGGTGACGGGTATCAAGTCCGATCTACCGGGCGACGTGATCGCCACGGTGACGGAGCCGGTCTATGACACGGCCACCGGACGCTTCCTGCTGATCCCGCAGGGTTCGCGCATCCTGGGCCGCTACAACAGCCAGGTCAGCTACGGGCAGAGCCGCGTTCAAGTCGTCTGGAACCGGATCATCCTGCCCGACACGTCTTCGCTCGCGCTCGATAACCTGGCCGGCACTGACCCGGCCGGCTACGCCGGCCTGGAGGATGGCGTCGATTGGCATTGGGATCGCATCTTCGCCGGTGCGGTGCTGACCACGCTGCTGGGCGTCGGTGCCGAGCTGGCCGCGCCGGAGAACCGCCAGGACGGCGATCGCATCATCATCGCCGGGCGCGACAGCGCGCAGGACAGCATCAATCAGGTCGGCCAGGAGATGACCCGGCGCAACCTCAACATCCAGCCCACGCTGACGGAGCGACCGGGCCTGCCGGTGCGCATCATCGTCAACCGGGATCTGGTGCTGCGGCCATACCAGCCGCTGTTCTTCAATCGGGGGACTTCACGATGACGACGCGCAAACTGCGGCTTGGGCCGCTGCCCAAGACCGAGAGCACCAAGGTCACATTCTCATGCCCGGCTAGCCTGAAAGCCGACCTCGACCGCTACGCTGCGCTGCACGCGCAGGCGTATGGCGAGACGGTCGATGCCGTGACGCTGATTCCACACATGCTGGAAGCCTTCATGGCGGGAGATCGGGGGTTTAGGAAAGGTTCTAAACCGCCAAAGCATCTAGGCTCGGATAGTCGGTGAGGCCGTGTGCTCCACCACCAAATAGTGTGTCGCGGTCATGCGTGTTGAGCTGCGCTTCAAGGCGCAAGCGCTCGGGCAGGTCGGGGTTGGCGACGAAGGGACGACCGAAGGCGATCAGGTCGGCCCAACCTTCAATCAGAGCCTGCCGGGCGCGCTCGGCGGTGTATTTGCCCGCGTAGATCAGTGTGCCGGGAAACGCTTCGCGCAGCCGCCGCTTGAACACAACCGGCATGTCTGGTGCATCGTCCCAGTCGGCTTCGGCGATGTGAATGTAGCCCACACCGATTTCACCTAGCAGCTTCGCGGCAGCGGCGTACGTGATTTCGGGGTCTGCATCCACGCAGCCGTTGAGTGTGGTCAGCGGCGCCAACCGGATGCCAACGCGGCGAGCATCGCCCAGACCATCGGCCAGCGCTCGTGCAACTTCATCGAGGAATCGAAGCCGGTTCTCCAGCGAACCGCCGTATTCATCGGTGCGATCGTTGGCATTGGAGTCGATGAACTGGTTCACCAGGTAGCCATTGGCTGCGTGCAGTTCCACACCGTCGAAGCCGGCATCGACCGCATTGCGCGCCGCCTGCCGGAACTGTTCGACAATCTCGCGCACCTCGGTCGTGGCCAGCGCCCGTGGCATGGATGCTTGCACGAACCCCGGCTTGCCCCCGCTGTCGGGGACGAATACGTTGACGCCTTCGGCCTGCAATGCAGACGAAGACACGGGCGACTGGCCGCCGAGCAGGGTGGTGTGGCTCAAGCGGCCGACGTGCCAGAGTTGGGCGAAGATGCGTCCGCCAACGGCGTGAACCGCGTCAGTGACCAAGCGCCAGCCGGCGACCTGTTCGGGCGTATGTATGCCAGGCGTCCATGCGTAGCCCTTGCCCATTGGTGAGATCCACGTGCCTTCGCTGACGATCAGGCCGGCGCTGGCGCGTTGTGCGTAATACTCGGCCATCAGCCTGTTTGGCACATCCCCAGGCTGGCTGGCACGCGAGCGCGTCATCGGTGGCATCACGATGCGGTTGGGCAGATCGAGGCCGCCAAGTGTGAGCGGCCGAAAGAGAGGGTCGGTGGCATTAGGCATCACAGGACTCCAAGGCCGACACGCTCGCGTCGGCCGAATGAAATAGGGGCAGGACGTACTCGGCGATCTCGTGGGAGGTATCGCCGAGCGGCCGCTGATTGCGGCGAAAGTGCGGGCTGATGTGATCGGAGCCAGCCGCACGCAGGGCTTGCAGTTAGTCCCACTTCGGGGCCAGGCCGTCCGGGCTGACTTCGCGGCCGTTGCGCTCCAGCGCGGCGATCTGCGCCATATCCTCGTCGTCCAGACGCAGTTGCTGTGCCAGCAGGTTGCTCGCCAGGTTTTCGCGCTTGGTCGAAGACGGGATCACCGCATAGCCCAGTTGCAGCGCCCAGGCCAACGTCACCTGCGCCGGCGTAGCGTTGTGTTTGCGCGCGATCTGGCCGATCACCGGATCTTTCAGCACCTTTCCGTAGGCCAGCGTCATGTATGACGTGACGGCGATGCCCTGTTCCTTGAGGAAAGCGACCAACTTGCGGTTCTGCAAGTAGGGACTCAGCTCGATCTGGTTGGTGGCAATCGCGTCCTTGCCGACTACGGCGATGGCCTGCTGCGTCAGCTCGATGTTGAAATTGGAGACGCCGATCTGCCGGGTCAGGCCCAGCGCCTTGGCCTCTGCCAGCGCGCTCATGTATTCGGACGGTTCGACGCCGTTGCCGGGGGCCGGCCAGTGGATCAGGGTCAGATCCACATAGTCGGTGCGCAGCTTGGCGAGGCTGTCACGCAGGCTTGGAATCAACTTGTCCTTGGCATAGTTGTCGATCCAGATTTTGGTTGTGACGAACAGATCGGTGCGCGGCACACCGCTCCCCGCCAAGGCTTGGCCGACCTCGGCTTCGTTGCCATAAATCTGCGCCGTATCCACGGCACGGTAGCCAAGGTCGAGCGCGTTGCGCACCGAGTCGATAACGGTTTGGCCGGTCAGTCGGAAGGTGCCAACGCCGAAGGAAGGAATGTTGCTCATGGAATGCTCCTGTTAAGTTGACGAGCGAGAAAAAAACGACTCAGGATTCATGCGGCCGCCGGCTGTCCCATCGCGGCTCGGCGATCAATACGCCCGCTCAGTACGGTCAAACCCAAGGCGCCAAGCGTTACCAGCGCAGCGATCCAGGGGGTATGCGTGAGGCCGAGGTGATCCACGACCAGCGCCCCGGCCCAGGCGCCGCCAGCCACGCCGAGGTTAAAGGCGGCGATGTTGAAACCGGAGGCGACATCAACTGCTTCGGGCGCAACTCGTTCGGCCTGCTGCACTACGTACACTTGCAGGCCCGGTACGTTGCCGAAGGCCACCGCGCCCCAGGCGAGCACAGTCAGTACCACCAGCGGCTTGCTCGGCGCGGTGAAGGTCAATACCAGCAGCACCGCCGCCAGTAGCAGGAAGATGGTCTTGAGCGCGCTCACCGGCCCCTTGCGGTCGGCCAATCGGCCGCCCCAGACGTTGCCGGCCGCCACCGACACGCCGTAGGCCAGCAGCACCGCGCCAACCATTCCCGGTGCAAAGCCGGCGATGTCTTGCAGGATCGGCGCGAGGAAGGTGAAGGCGATCAGCGACCCGCCGTAGCCTACTGCCGTCATTGCATAGACCAGCAGCAGGCGCGGCTGCATTAGCACCCGGGCCTGCCGGCGCAACGGCGCCGGCGGCGTGTGGGGGATGTTCCGCGGCACGAAGGCCAGCGCACCGAGCAGCGCCACCAGGCCGAACAGCGACACCGCCAGGAAGGTGGCGTGCCAGCCGAAATGCTGGCCGATGAAGGTGCCCAGCGGGATGCCGGTGACGAAGGCCACGGTCATGCCGCTGAACATCGTGGCGATGGCACTGGCGGCCTTCTCGCGCGGCACCAGGCCGGTGGCGATGATCGAGCCGACGGAGAAGAACACGCCGTGCGCCAGGCCGGTCAGCACGCGCGCGGCGACCAGCGTGCCGTAGCCCGGCGCCTGCCAGGCAACCAGATTGCCGAGGGTGAACAACGCCATCAGCCCGACCAGCAGCGCCTTGCGCGGCACCCGGCCCGTGGCCGCGGTCAGCAGCGGTGCGCCGACGGCCACGCTCAGGGCGTACAGGCTGACCAGTAGGCCGGCCGAGGGCACGCTGACGCCGAGGTCGGTCGCGATGGTCGGGATCAGGCCGACGATGACGAACTCGGTGGTGCCGATGGCGAAGGCGGCCAGGGTCAGGGCGAACAGGGCGAGTGGCATGGCTGCATCCGAAGGAGGTTGCGGGATGCGAGCAGTGTCCAGCGTTTGCAGTTGCCGAAAAAGCCATCTATAAGCAGAAGACTATTGATTCAGGATCAAGAATGAAGATCACCCTCGACGAAATGCAGGTGTTCATTGCGGTGGTCGATACCGGCTCGATCACGGCGGCGGCGGAGCAGCTTGAGCAGACCGTCTCTGGCATCAGCCGCGCGCTGGGCCGGCTGGAGCGCAAGCTGCGCACGACGCTGCTTCGACGAACCACGCGGCGGCTGGAACTGACGGAGGAAGGCTCGGCCTTCTTGACGCAGGCCCGTGCGATCGTCGCGTCAGTGGATGCCGTCGAGGAACAGATGGCGGCCCGCCTGGAGCAGCCTGCGGGCCGCCTGCGCGTGGACGCCGCTACGCCCTTCATGCTGCACGTTGTCGCGCCGTTAGTGGATGGCTTTCGTGAGCGCTATCCGCAAGTGGAGTTGCAGCTCACCAGCAACGAAGGCATCACTGATCTGATCGAGAAGCGTACCGACGTGGCATTCCGCATCGGCGTGCTGAAGGACTCGACGCTGCACGCCCGCCCCATCGGAAGCAGTCGAATCCGGGTGCTGGCCAGCCCCGACTATCTGCAACGCCACGGCACGCCTTTGAAGGTGGCGGAACTCTCGCAGCACGTACTGTTGGGCTTCACACAGCCCGAATCCCTGAACGAATGGCCGCTGCGCGACAGCAGCGAGAACCCGGTGCACATCAAACCCACCATCGCCTCGTCGAGCGGCGAGACGCTGCGGCACCTCGCGCTGTCGGGCGCGGGCATCGTGTGCCTGTCGGACTTCATGACCCGCGAGGATCGCCAGGCGGGGCGGCTTGTCCAGCTTTTTTCCAGGCAGACTCTCGATGTGCGGCAGTCCATCAATGCTGTTTACTATCGCAACACAGCGCTGTCATCGCGCATCACCTCTTTCGTCGATCATGTGGTGCAGCGATTGGGCAAACGCGCCTTTGAAGAATGAACGAGGGTGAAGCGGAGGCATCAATTGCGCTACCATATTCAGGCGCAACGTTCCTTCGGTCGTTGATGAGGCAGCGCGCTTGCTGCCGGCCATCCCCGACCTAGTGCGCCTCGGCTTTCTACTGCGACGCTCTTATGTGGCTCCTAGCCCGCCAAGCCGCTGCCCTGCAACGCGGCCCCCAAAAGAGCTAACCTACTGTCCCATATGCGGTTTCAAGCCTTGCGTGATTTTCACGAAAGACTTGACACCAGAACTTTTTTGCCCGTCACCTTTGCCGTGGAGGTTTTTGCGCTGCCGGGATAAGCCCGTAGCCCATGGGAGCGCCGGCCACCGGGCGGCTTTTTAAGATCGAGCCATGCCTTGCTTCCGGCCCTTGCCGCCGGACCCCGATGTTTGCCTGGGAGCCGACCAGCCATGAAAGACACGCAGTACCAAGTCACCCTGAATTTCGCCGACGGCGTCAGCCGCAGCTTCAGCGTCCCCGCCGACACGACCATCCTCGATGCCGCGCTGGCCGCCGAAATGCCGGTGCTCTTCCAGTGTCGCTCCGGCAGTTGTTCGAGCTGCATCGCCCAGCTCGCCGACGGCGAGGCGAATACCCGCCAGGGTGCCAGCTCGACCCTGCTGGCCAGCGAGTACGCCGCCGGCCAGCGCCTGCTGTGCCTGTGCCAGGCGCAGTCGGACTGCACCTTCGAGCTCGGCTATGGCAGCGAGGTCGGCTCCAGCGTGGCCCACGAGGTACATGCCTTCGTCGACTCGGTCGAGCGCATCGCCAGCAACGTGATACGCCTGACCCTGGAACTGGCCGAGGGCGACTGGCTGGAGTTCCGCCCCGGGCAATTCATGCAGATCGAGGTGCCCGGCTACGGCGTGGTGCGCAGCTACTCGCCGTCGAGCACCACGGCCGAGCTGCCCAAGCTGGAGTTCCTGATCCGCCTGTTGCCGGGCGGTGCGATGTCCAGCTACCTGGAGGAGAAGGCCAGCAACGATGACGTGCTGACCCTAAGCGGGCCCTACGGGGCGTTCTTCCTGCGCGAGGAGAAGCGACGTTCGCCACACATCTTCGTCGCTGGCGGCACCGGCCTGGCGCCGATCCTGTCGATGATCGACGCCCTGCGCCAGGGCGGCGGACGCAAGCCGCCGATGCTGCTCAGCTTCGGCTGCGCGGTGCCCGATGCGCTGTTCTGCCTCGACGACATCGAACTGCGCCAGCAATGGCTGCCGACCCTCGAGGCGCGCATCTGCGTGGACCGCGAACCGCGCGACGGCCTGCACCACGGCAGCCCGGTCAGCGCCCTGCGCGAGGGCGACGTCAGTGCCGATACCGTCGCCTACCTGTGCGGCCCGCAACCGATGATCGACGCCGCCACCGCGCGGCTGATCGAACTGGGCGCCGATCCCGCGAACATCTTCGCCGAACAGTTTGTGGCCAGTCATTGAGGAACCGCCATGCAAACCACCCCCGTCGCTTTTTCCGCCGAGCAGATGAAGTGGTACGAACAGGCCTGCGCCAGGATCGATCCACGACGCCTGCAGAACCTGTTGTTCGCCATCACCGACATCCACAGCCCGACCGGCGCCGCGCGTGCCGCCAGCGAGCACATGGCCAAGCACCTGGAGAGCATCGGCATGCGTGCCCGCTACCAGCCGATGAGCTTCACCAGCGGTAACGTGCTGGCCGAAGTGCGCGGCAGCGGCGGTGGCGCCAGCGTGCTGCTCTATGCGCCGCTCGATACCCACCTGGAACTCGACGAGGCCGAGAAGATCCTCACCGGCGAGGCCCTAGAGGCGGATATGCAGCCCTCGGCGCAGAGGGTCGACGATTGGGTATTCGGTCTCGGCGCTTCCAATCCGAAAGGCATGGTCGCCACCCTGACCGAGGTGGCCACCGCGCTGATCGAGGCCGAGGTGCCGCTGGTCGGCGACCTGCTGGTGGGCATGGCCGACGGCGGCATGCCGGTGGACGTCTCGGCGCGCCAGCACGCCGGCATGTCCAACGGCGTGACGCACCTGCTCAACCGTGGTGGTTCGCCGGACTTCGCCATCGTCATGAAGCCGTGGAACTGGGTCTACCACGAAGAGCCGGGCATGGGCTGGTTCAAGCTGCGCGTGCACGGCACCCTCGGCTATGCCGGCGTACCGCGCGGCACGCCGGGCTTCCGCAGCTCGGTGGTGCCGGCGGCGACGGTGATCCAGGAGCTCGAGCAGTGGATCATCGACTATGCCGAGCGCAACGCTTCCGGACAGATCAAGCCGCACGGCTGGATCGCCGGGGTGCGCGGCGGCAACCCGGAGCGCCCGGCCTTCCCCTCGGCGGTCACCGAGATCTTCTTCGACGTGCGCATCAACCCGCGCACCAGCCCGGCCGGGGTCAAGGCGCAGTTCGCCGCCTTCGTCCGCGACTTGCAGGCGCGGCGCCCCGAACTGGTCCTCGACTGGGAAATGTACGGCTCGGTCGCCGGCGGCAGTACCGATCCGCAGAACTGGATCATCCAGTCGTGCCGGCGTGGCTGGGAGCACATCGAGCATCGCCCGCATGGCGAGGCCGATCCGCTCGGCGGGCAGACCGATGGTGCCGCGTTGCGCCGTCTCGGCATCCCCACCGCGCGGATCGGCTGGCCGTGGCCGGCGCAGGGGGCGCCGCTGCCGGTCGCCGAGGGCCTGGGCGGCATGGGGGCGACCTACATCCCGGACCTGATCCCCTGCGCGAAGAAAATCATGTACGCGCTGATCGATACCCTGACCAGGCCACGCAGTGAATTGGGCCTCTAGAGGGCCAGTTCTCGCAAGGAGATCGTATGAAGCTTTTCGACGCCATGGCCGCTCCCGCCGCCACCGACCTGACCATCGCCGAGGCCCAGGCCGCCTTCCGCGATGGCGTCCTCAGCAGCACCGAGCTGGTCCGGGCCTGCCTGGAGCGTGCCGAGGAGGGGCGGGAGCTGAATGTCTACGTGACGCTGGACGGGGAGGGGGCGCTGGCCGCGGCACGCGCCGCCGATGCCGCCCGCCGCGCCGGCCAGCCGCTGAAGCCGCTGAGCGGCATTCCCATCGTGGTCAAGGACAACATCCATGTCGCTGGGCTGCCCTGTACCGCCGGTACGCCGGCGTTCGCCAGCTTCGTTCCCCGGCACGACGCGCTGGCGGTGCAGAAGCTCCGCGAGGCCGGGGCGATCCTGCTGGGCAAGACCAACATGCATGAGCTGGCCTTCGGCGCCACGGGCTACAACGGCGCCTTCAACAGCGGCAGCCGGCCCGGGGTGCGCAATGCCTACGACAGCGAGCGCATCGCCGGCGGCTCCTCTTCCGGCAGCGCCGTGGCCCTCGGCGCGCGCATGGCCCTGGCCGCCCTGGGGACCGATACCGGCGGCTCGATGCGCATCCCCTGTGCGTTGAACGGCTGCTCGTCATTGCGTCCGAGCCGTGACCGCTACCCGGACCATGGCGTGATCCCGATTGCCCGCAGCCGCGACACCATTGGCCCCATGGCCCTGTGCATGGCCGACGTCGCCCTGCTCGATGCGCTGATCTGCGACGACCATGCGCTGCCGCCGGTGACCCTGGGCAGCCTGCGCCTGGGCGTCGTCCAGGAGTTCTGGAGCAACCTGGATGCGGACACGCGGGAGGTCGCCGAGGCGGCCCTGGCGAAGCTGCGCGACCACGGCGTGACCCTGGTGGACGTGGCGGGCTCGCACCTCCAGGCACTGAACCAGCCGATCGGTTTTCCGGTGGTGATCCACGAAGCCTACGACGACATGGTCGCCTATCTGCGCGAGCAGGGTTCCGGCATCGATATTCGCGAGCTGGCCGAGGCTATCCACAGCCCGGACGTGCGGGCCATCTATGAGCAGTGGGTACTGCCGAGGAAGGTTCCCGGCAACCAGGGCCTGGTCGACGTCGGGCCCGTTTACGCAGCGGCGCGGAACGGCGGCCGCCAGGCGCTGATGGAGCACTACCAGGACCTGTTCGAGCAGCACGGCCTGGACGCCCTGGTATTCCCGACCACCACCATCGTCGCGCCGTTGGCCAGCGACGAGGTCAACCTGCCGGAATGCTTCGAACGCCTGATCCAGAACACCGAGCCGGCCGCCAGCGCCGGCCTGCCGTGCATCCAGATGCCGATCGGCCTGGGCAGCCGCAGTGGCATGCCGGTCGGGTTGGAACTGGATGCCAGGCCCGGGACCGACCGTCGCCTGCTGGCCATCGGCATTGCCCTCGAAGCATTGCTGGGGCGCATCCCGCTGGCCTGAGTGCGGTGCCCGGCCGTCCGGGAGCCTCTCGGCCGGCGCCTCTTTTTCACGTCCAGGAGGGTTAGTGGATGAGTGTGGACTACCAACTGCGTGACCGGGTGATCATCGTCACCGGCGGGGGCAGCGGCATGGGCCGAGATGCCTGCCTGGCCCTGGCCAGGGCTGGCGCCCGTGTGGTGCTGGGCAATCGCAACCCGCAGGCCGGCCTGGCGGTGGTCGAGGAGATCGTCGCGGCGGGTGGCCAGGCGCTGTTCCGGGTCACCGATGTGGCGAAGCCCGCCGACTGCCAAGCGCTGGTCGAATTGGCCATGAAGTACTACGGGCGGCTCGACGGCGCCTTCAACAACGCCGGCCTGCAGCGCGCGTTCCACGACATCCACGAAACGCCCCTGGCAGAGCTCGACGAGGTGGTCGACATCAACCTCAAGGGCGTCCTCTACATGATGCGATTCGAAGCCGAGGCGATGCTGCGCACGGGCGGCGGCTCCATCGTCAACAACGCCTCGATCTTCGGCCTCAAGGCGATGCCGCGCACCGCCGGCTACGTGGCCGCCAAGCACGGCATCGTCGGCGCCACCCGCGCTGCGGCGCTGGACTACGCGACCCGCGGCATCCGAGTGAACGCCCTCTGCCCGGGGCCGATCAAGACGCCGAGCTTCGACCGCGTCACCGGCGGCGACGAGCACCTGTACGACGACGGCGTGCCCATGCGGCGCATCGGCCAGCCCGGGGAAGTCTGCGCGGCGCTGCTGTGGCTGCTTTCCGGGCAGGCCTCCTACGTCACCGGGGCCACCCTCTCGGTCGATGGCGGGATGTCGGCGGAATGACACACACATGGACCAGCGCAGGAGAGGCGCAAGCATGATCAGGGCACTGAGCTACGTGATAGTCGGCACACCCAACCTGCCGGCCTGGCAGAAGCAGGCGGCGGAACACATCGGCCTGCAGGTGGAGGTGGTCGAGCCGGGGCGCTGCGTGCGCCTGCGCGCCGACCAGAAGGTCCAGCGCCTGCTGCTCGAAGCCTGCGAAGGCGAACCCAGCATGGGCATGGGCTTCGAGGTCGGGGACGCGGAGGAGCTGGAGCAGGCCGCCCAGGCATTGACGGCGGCGGGCTACCCGATCACCCGCGGCACAGAGCAGGAGAACGCCCTGCGCGGCGTCGCCGGAATGCTGCATTTCCGCGACCCCGACGGTGTGCGCATCGAAGTGGCCTGGGGCCTGGCCGACGCCGCCAGCCCCTTCGTGCCGGGGCGCCCGCTGGGCGGTTTCCGCACCGGCGAGCTGGGCATCGGCCACGTGGCGCTGATCACCGCGCACTTCGAGCAGATGTGCCACCTCTACAAGGAGGTGCTGGGCTTCAAGGTCAGCGACCGCGCCCGGGCGCCGTTCCGCGTCGAGTTCCTCCACGTCAACCCGCGCCACCACACCCTGGGCATCGCCCACACCGGCGGGCCGGCGAAGATCTACCACATGATGCTGGAGTACAACGACTTCGACGACCTCGGGCGGGCCTACGACATGGCGCTGGCCGACCCCGAGTGCATCGGCGTCACCCTCGGCCGGCACATCAACGACCACGTCACCTCCTTCTACCTGAAGAACCCCGACGGCTGGATGTTCGAGCTCGGCTGGGCCGGGCGCACCATCGGCCCCGACTGGGAGGTGGAAGAACTGCAGGGCATGAGCCTGTGGGGGCACGACCGCACCTGGCTGCCGCCGGACAAGCGCGAGGAGGCCAGGCAGATTCTCAAGCGCCTGGCCGCGCAGGGCATGCGTGCTCCCGTCGTTACCACCAGCCAGACCGCAAAGGCCAGACAATGACTACCCGGACATCGCCAGAAATCGCCAACAGCCTTCGCATCGGCGACTGCACCATCAACTACCACGACCAGGGCAAGGGCGAACCGATCCTGCTGATCCACGGTTCCGGCCCGGGCGTCACCGCCTGGGCCAACTGGCGCGGGGTGATCCCCGAACTCTCCGCGCGCGCCCGGGTGATCGCCCCGGACATGCTCGGCTTCGGCTACACCCAGTGCCCCGGCGAGCGCCGGCTGGACCCCGAAGCCTGGGTCAAGCAACTGACCGGCCTGCTCGACGCCCTGGACATCGCCAGCGTCTCGGTGGTCGGCAACTCCTTCGGCGGCGCCATCGCCCTGGCCCTGGCCCAGCGCCATCCGCAACGGGTGAAGCGCCTGGTGCTGATGGGCTCGGCGGGGCTTTCCTTCCCCATCACCGAGGGCCTGGAGAAGGTCTGGGGCTACCAACCCTCGCTGCAGGCCATGGGCGAGCTGATGGGCGTGTTCGCCTACGACCATTCGCTGATCAACGACGACCTGGTGCGCATGCGCTACGAGGCCAGCATCCGCGACGACGTGCAAACGCGCTTCGCCCGGCTGTTCCCCGCGCCACGCCAGCAGGGCGTGGAGATGCTCGCGCTGCCCGAGGACGCGCTACGCGACCTGCCCCAGCAAACCTTGCTGATCCATGGCCGCGACGACCAGGTGATTCCGCTGGAGGTCTCCGAGCGCATGTTGCGCCTGATCCCCCATGCGCAACTGCACGTGTTCGGCGAGTGCGGGCACTGGGTGCAGATCGAGCGGGCAGGGGAGTTCATCCGCCTGCTGATGGATTTCCTCATTAAAACGCCGGAGTAACGCCATGAACGCAGCAGACATCCAGGGCCGCTGGGAAATCCTCGCCTGGGAACAGCTCTACGACGACGGCCGCGTGGTCCACCCGATGGGCGTGGAACTGGAGGGCTTCATCGAATACGGGCCGCACGGCATGTTCTGCGTGGTCGCCAGGAAGAACCGCGAGCCGTTCCGTAGCGGCGGGCAATGGTCGGCCAGCGATGCGGAGAAGGCCGCCGCCTACGGCAGCTACCTGACCTACGCGGGGGGCTACGAGGTGCAGGGGGATGTTATCCAGCACCATGTGCGCCACAGCCTGTTCCCCAACTGGGGGGGCGGCACGCAGCGCCGGGTGGCGGTTCTGGATGGGGACGTGCTGGCGCTGACCGCGCGCCTCGAGGAGGGTACCCCGGAAGCGCGCACCGCCAGGCTCGTCTGGCGGCGGGCCGTTCCGGTCGATGCTTGACTGCCCCAGCCCCGGTAGGTCGGCAGAGGGGCGGCCGAAGGGCTCAAACCTTCCTGGATCCTGGAGGCGTCCAAGGCTCGGTGATCTCGGCCTGAAGCATGGCGAGGTCCGAGAGGCGGCTAGCATGGGCGAACATAGGTTTTCCAAGAGCGGTTCCGGTATTCCAAGAATGACCAATCGATGGCTTGGAATACCACTTGGAATACCGAGTTTCGTGGATCCTGCTGGACGCTATCGGATCGTAATAGCGCTGGAGGTCCCGTATTTACTGGGTTTCAGGCACAAAAAAAGACGTCCGAGGACGTCTTTGATGGTTGTTTGGTGGAGCCGGGGGGATTTGAACCCCCGTCCGCCAGCTCTCCGCTATCGGTTCTACATGCTTAGCCATCTCTACTGAGTTAACTCCGCGCCGCCCGAGTGGCAGGGTGCTTGGAGCGAGCTGTATGAGTTTTAGCCGTTACGTCTACAGCGAACTTGGCGGCGATCCTGTTCTATCTGACAGACCAAATCTTCGGGTTTACAGGCATCCCCTAGGGTCTGCTGGCGCCCTTAGGCGGCCAGAGCGTAGTTGTCGTCGTTGGCAACTATGAAGTTGTGGCAGCGGATTTACGAGAACTGTCACCTACTCGGCATGCCCCTCAAGTTTCGTTACCGGCGTCGAATCCTAATCGGCCCCAAAACCTCTGTGGGTACACAGGAGGGACACGCAGTCTACGGCAAAGGTTCCGTCGAGTCGACCATCGGAGTGCCCTGCTGCTGTCCGACAATCGTTATGATGCGCTCTTTGCCGTCGTCGACTCAGGGACGTCCATGCCGCGATCATCTCGTTATCCCTTGCGCCAGTGGATCTGGCGAGCCTTCGTGCAGAGCGCGCTGATTCCGCTGATCCTGGTCGAGTCGGTGTTGATCGCGGTGTATCTGCTGACCAACGCGGCGATTCGCGATTCGCAGATCGATCACCTGCAGGAGAGCGCGGTGCAGGACCTGGCCGCCGCGGTGCGCCGCGAGGGGCAGGTCATCGACAGCCGGCTGCAGGCCATCGAGGCGCAGGTGCGCATCTATCGCGACGCGGTGACGCGCGCGTTGCTCGACCCGGACCTGCAGCCGGACGAGCTGGAGCGCCAGCGCCACGCGATGACCCCGAGCGGGGTGTTCTACAGCCGCAGCGACGATGGCCGCGCGGCTTCCTTCTATGCGAATGGCACGCCGCCCGAGCGCCAGGATCACGCCAAGGCCCTGCGGCTGATGCACGTCGACCCGCTGATGCGCTCGATCCACGAGGCCAACCCGCTGGTGGCGGCGGTCTACTTCAACAGTTGGGACAGCTACAACCGCATCTATCCGTTCTTCATGACCCCGGATCGCTATCCGCACGACATGGTGATCCCCAACTACAACTTCTATTACCTCGCCGACGCCCGCCACAACCCGGAGCGCAAGGTGGCCTGGACCGACGTCTACCTGGACCCGGCCGGGCAGGGCTGGATGATGTCGGGGATCGCCCCGGTGTATCGCGGCGACTTCCTCGAAGGGGTGGTCGGCCTGGACATCACCATCAACAACATGCTCGCCGAGATCGGCAGCCTGCAAGTGCCCTGGCAGGGTTACGCGATGCTGGTCAGCCGCGACAACAACATCATGGCGCTGCCCAAGGCCGGCGAGCGCGACTTCGGTGTCAGCGAGCTGACCCAGTACGCCTATCGCCAGGCGGTGCAGCAGGAAACCTTCAAGCCCGAGGATTTCAACCTCGGCAAGCGCAGCGAATTGCAGCCGCTGCTGGAGGCGATGGCCGCGAGCGGCAGCGACGTGCGCGAGGTGTCGCTCGGCGGGCGCAAGCAACTGGTGGCCTGGAGCGAGATCCCGCAGACCGGCTGGCGCCTGCTGCTGGTGGTCGACGAGGCGAACATCTTCCAGGAGACCAACCGCCTGGCGGAACACTACCGGCAGATCGGCTACCTGCTGATCGCCGGCCTGCTGTCCTTCTATGCGCTGTTCTTCGCCTGGATGTGGCGGCGCTCGCGGCGCCTGAGCGGCGAACTGGCCGAGCCGTTGCAGGGGATCGCCGGCATGTTGCGCAAGCTCGGCCAGGGCGATTACCAGCCGCCTGCGCCGAGCAGTTCGATCGACGAACTGGTCGTCATGGGCGAGGCGGTCAGCCAGGCCGGCGCGCAGTTGCAGGCCAGCGAGGCGGAGCGCGAACGCGCCCAGCGCAAGCTGGAGCTGGTGCTGGAAAGCACCACCGAAAGCCTCTGGGAGATGGATGGCGAGACCCTGACCTTCAAGCTGGGCGAGCGCTTCATCCGCCGTTTCGGCCTGCAACGCGACCAGGTGCCGCTGGTCGAGTACAACGAGCGTGTCCATCCCGACGATCGAGACCGCGTGCGCCGCCTGCGCCTGCAATGCCGCGAGAGCGAGGATGTCTTCGATGCCGAGTACCGTTTCGCCGACGCCGAAGGGCGCTACGCCTGGCTGCTCAGCCGTGGCCAGGTGCTCGAACGGGACGCCTATGGCTTCGCGACCAAGATCGCCGGCACCCACGTCGACATCACCCGCCTGAAGCAGGTACAGGAAGACCTGCGCCGCGCCAGCCTGGAGGCCCAGGCCGCCAGCCAGGCGAAGAGCCGCTTCCTGTCCAGCATGAGCCACGAGCTGCGCACGCCGCTCAATGCCATCCACGGCTTTGGCCAACTGATCGAGCTGGAGGCCGAGGAGCAGGGTGATGCCCAGCCGGTGCTCGGCTACGCGCGGGAGATCGTCAATGCCAGCCGCCACCTGACCTCGCTGGTCGACGACATCCTCGACCTGTCGAGCATCGAGAGCCGGCGCCAGCAACTGCAGCTCAAGCCGGTGGAGGTCGGTGCCTTGCTGGCCGGCTGTGCCGAGCTGATCCAACCGGAGGTGCAGCAGCGCCAGCAGCAGTTGCAGGTGATGCCCGTCGATCCGCCGCTGTACGTGCTCGGCGACGTGCGCCGGCTGCGCCAGGTGTTGCTCAACCTGCTGTCCAACGCGATCAAGTACAACAGCCCGCACGGCCTGGTCAGCCTGGGCTACGAGGTGCGCCCGAGCTGCGTGCGGCTGTGGGTCGAGGACAGCGGTCCGGGGCTCAGCGAGGAGCAGCAGGAGCGCCTGTTCCAGCCGTTCCAGCGGCTCGGCTGGGAAAACTCCAGCATTCCCGGCGCCGGCATCGGCCTGGTGCTGTGCCGTGAGCTGGCCGAGCTGATGGATGGCGAGATCGGCCTGCGCAGTGCGCCGGGCGAGGGCAGCCGCTTCTGGATCGACCTGCCCGGCGCGGCCGCTCCAGTCGATACGGACGACGTCCAGGCATCCACTCCGGCGCCTGAGTCACGGCCGCTGGCCGAGGTGTTGTGCGTCGAGGACCATCCGGCCTGCCTGAAGGTGTTGCAGGAGGGGTTGCGCGATCTCGCGGAAGTGCGTGGGGTGGCCACCGTGCAGCGGGCGCTCGCCGAGCTGGAGACGGCGACGCCGGCCCTGGTGCTGCTCGATCTCGACCTGCCGGATGGCGACGGGCTCGAAGTGCTCGACTACCTGCGCCGCTCCGTGCGCCTGCATGAGGTGCCGGTGCTGGTGATCAGCGCGGCGGCCGACGAGGAAGCCTTCGCCGAAGCCCGCCATCGCGGCGCCCAGGGTTGCCTGGCCAAGCCGGTGGACCTGCAGCAGGTGCGCCGGCTGGCCATGTCGTTGCTGGGGCAGACGGCCTGAGGGCCCCTTTATCGGCGGGGGCCCGGGCCGATAACGTGGCTACTCGCTGGCTTCGAGCAGTTGCAGGGCTTCGCCGAGCACTTTCACCGATTCGGAGTGGTTGCCTGCCTTGTGCAGTTCTTCACCCTCGGCACGCAGTTTCTGCACCTGGGCCAGCACGGCGGGGTCGCTGGGCGGGTTGCTTTGCAGCAGTTGGTCGATCTTGGCCATGTCCTGCGGGCAGTGCATGGCCCACAGTGGGGTACTGAACAGCAGGGCGGCAAACAGGAGGCTGAGGCGGCGCATTGCGGTTCTCCCATGAATGGGTGGGCTTTTGAGTATAGGAAAGCCTGCGCCATTCGGCCGGTGGGTGTCGTCGGAATGCCGCCGCAAAAAAAGGGTTCATCGCGCTTTCCCGGGGAAGGCGGCCTTGATTTTCAGGAAGAAGTAGTCCGAGTCCCGGAAGCCATAGGCCATGCGTTTGATCACCTTGATCCG
>NZ_CAJFCI010000015.1 GCF_904061905.1 Zestomonas carbonaria | reverse complement strand
GCTGATGTAGGCGGGAGTAGGCATGACAATCTCCTTTGTCATTCGTGGCCGGAAAGCCGCTCCGGGGCGGCGTCGGCGACAAGGCAGGATGCGTGCCAACCCCTACTCTTCAGGGTAAAAGTCCATTTGAATCAATTGCTTACCGAAGATCGCCACATCGTCTTCGCCGGTCCGAAAGGCGAAAAAGGCCGGTTTTTCGGGGTCGAGCGGGCCATTTTTGGCTCGGTCGCTCGTAAGTCACTGATCCATAAGGGGAAACGACCGGGCCATTTTTGGCCCGACCGGGCCAAAAATGGCCCGGTCAAAAAACAGCCAATTGGGCGTTGTGAAAATCGGAAGAAAAAGGGTTCTTCGCGGAATCGTGGGAAAGAGAGGATTGACAGTCAGGGAAGCAGGTAAATGGGCAGTCGCCAAACACACTGCTCACCTGTCCCTAATCCCCTCTTTTTTTCATGCGCGGTCGCCGGTCAGAACAGCACGCGGCTACGGATGGTCCCGTTGACCTGCTGCAGTTTTTCCAGCGCCAGGTCCGAGTACTCGGCATCGACGTCGATCACCACGTAGCCGACCTTGTCGTTGGTCTGCAGGTACTGGCCGGAGATGTTGATGCCGTTGTCGGCGAACACCTTGTTGATCTCGCTCATCACGCCGGGGATGTTGGCGTGGATGTGCAGCAGGCGGTGCTTGCCGGGGTGCGACGGCAGGGCGACTTCCGGGAAGTTGACCGAGGACACCGAGGTGCCGTTGTCGCTGTACTTGACCAGCTTCTCGGCCACTTCCAGGCCGATGTTGGCCTGCGCCTCGGCGGTCGAGCCACCGATGTGCGGGGTGAGGATCACGCGGTCCAGGCCACGCAGCGGGCTTTCGAATTCCTCGTCGTTGGACTTCGGCTCCACCGGGAACACGTCGATGGCGGCGCCGATCAGGTGTTCGTCCTTGATTGCCTCGGCCAGCGCGTCCAGCTTGACCACGGTGCCGCGCGCGGCGTTGATCAGGATGCCGCCCTTCTTCATGGCGCGGATTTCCTTCTCGCCGATCATCCACTGGGTGGACGGCAGCTCCGGCACGTGCAGCGAGACGATGTCGGCCAGGCCGAGCAGTTCGTGCAGGTTGCCGACCTGCTGGGCGTTACCCAGCGGCAGCTTGGTCACCACGTCGTAGAAGTACACCTGCATGCCGAGCGCTTCGGCGAGCACCGAGAGCTGGGTGCCGATCGAGCCGTAGCCGACGATGCCGAGCTTCTTGCCGCGGATCTCGAAGGAGTTGGCCGCCGACTTGATCCAGCCGCCACGGTGGCAGGAGGCGTTCTTCTCGGGGATGCCGCGCAGCAGCAGGATGGCTTCGGCCAGCACCAGTTCGGCCACCGAGCGGGTGTTCGAGTAGGGCGCGTTGAACACCGCGATGCCGCGTTCGCGGGCGGCGTTGAGGTTGACCTGGTTGGTGCCGATGCAGAAGCAGCCGACGGCGATCAGTTTCTTGGCGCAGTCGAAGACTTCCTCGGTGAGCTGGGTACGCGAGCGGATGCCGATGAAGTGCACGTCGGCGATCTTTTCCTTCAGCTCGTCGCCGGACAGCGCGCCCTTCAGGTACTCGATGTTGCTGTAGCCGGCGGCTTTCAGGGTGTCCACCGCGTTCTGGTGAACACCTTCGAGGAGAAGGAACTTGATCTTGCTCTTGTCGAGAGAGGTCTTGCTGCTCATCTGCGTACCTGTCGATCCCGGTAGAAAGGTCTGGGCGGCCGGCGGGGGAGGCCGGCCCCGCAAGTCGGAACACCCTCTGGGCGGGCGCGATTCACGGGGGGCGTATGCTAGCATACGGACCCCTCGAAAGACCCACCCCTGGGCGATGAAGCGTGCTCAGGGTGACCATGAACCGTTTGAGAGTTCCGCAGATGACCCACGCTGCCCAGATCGAAGTGCTGAAGACCCTGGTCGAGCCCGGCAAGGTGCTGACCGACGCCGACTCCCTGAACGCCTACGGCAAGGATTGGACCAAGCACTTCGCGCCGGCGCCGCTGGCCATCGTGTTCCCCAAGACGGTCGAGCAGGTGCAGGCGATCGTGCGCTGGGCCAACGAACACAGGATCGGCCTGGTGCCCTCCGGCGGGCGCACCGGCCTGTCCGCGGCGGCGGTGGCGGCCAACGGCGAAGTCGTGGTCGCCTTCGACTACATGAACCAGATCCTCGCCTTCAACGAGTACGACCGCACCGTGGTCTGCCAGCCGGGGGTGGTCACCAAGCAGTTGCAACTGTTCGCCGAGGACAAGGGCCTGTACTACCCGGTGGACTTCGCCTCCTCGGGCTCCAGCCAGATCGGCGGCAACATCGGCACCAACGCCGGCGGCATCAAGGTGATCCGCTACGGTATGACCCGCAACTGGGTGGCCGGCCTGAAGGTGGTCACCGGCACCGGCGAGTTGCTCGAACTGAACCGCGACCTGATCAAGAACGCCACCGGCTACGACCTGCGCCAGCTCTTCATCGGCGCCGAAGGTACGCTCGGTTTCGTGGTGGAAGCCACCATGCGCCTGGAGCGCGCGCCGAAGAACCTCACCGCGATGGTCCTCGGCACCCCGGACTTCGACTCGATCATGCCGGTGCTGCACGCCTTCCAGAACAAGCTCGACCTGACCGCCTTCGAATTCTTTTCCGACAAGGCGCTGGCCAAGGTGCTGGCGCGCGGCGACGTGCCGCCGGCGTTCGAGACCGACTGCCCGTTCTACGCGCTGCTGGAGTTCGAGGCCGCCACCGAGGAAGTCGCCGAGCAGGCGCTGGCCACCTTCGAGCATTGCGTGGAGCAGGGCTGGGTGCTCGACGGCGTGATGAGCCAGAGCGAGCAGCAGTTGCAGAACCTGTGGAAGCTGCGCGAGTACATCTCCGAGACCATCTCGCACTGGACGCCGTACAAGAACGACATCTCGGTCACCGTCGGCAAGGTGCCGGCGTTCCTCCACGACATCGACGCGATCGTCGAGAAGAACTACCCGGACTTCGAGGTGATCTGGTTCGGCCACATCGGCGACGGCAACCTGCACCTGAACATCCTCAAGCCCGAGGACCTGTCCAAGGACGAGTTCTTCGCCAAGTGCGCGGTGGTCAACAAGTGGGTGTTCGAGACCGTGCAGAAGTACAACGGCTCGATCAGCGCCGAGCATGGCGTCGGCATGACCAAGCGCGACTACCTGCACTACAGCCGCTCGGAAGCCGAGATCGCCTGCATGAAGGCGATCAAGGCGGTGTTCGATCCCAACGGGATCATGAACCCGGGCAAGATTTTCAATTGAAAGCGGCAAGCTTCAAGTTGCAAGAGCGCACCTCCTGCTTTTTCTTGCGGCTTGCAACTTGAAGCTTGCGGCTCCAGAGGAATCCCAATGAGCTACCAGCATCAATACAGCGACGGCACCCACATCCATTTCCCGCTGGGCAAGGTGGTGTGCGTCGGCCGCAACTATGCCGAGCACGCGAAGGAACTGAACAATCCGGTGCCCACCGAGCCGCTGCTGTTCATCAAGCCCGGTAGCTGCGTGGTGCCGCTGGACGGCGGTTTCAGCATCCCGCAGGACCGTGGCAGCGTGCACTTCGAGGCGGAGATCGCCGTGCTGATCGGCAAGCCGCTGTCGCGCCAGCCGAGCCGCGAGGAAGTGCTCGATGCGATTTCCGGATACGCCCCGGCGCTGGACCTGACCCTGCGCGATGTGCAGGCCAGGTTGAAGGAGAAGGGCTATCCCTGGGAACTGGCCAAGTCGTTCGACGGTGCCTACGTGCTGGCGCCCTTCGTACCGGGCGACGCCATCGAGGACCCGACCGACATCGGCATTCGCCTGACCATCGACGGCGAAGTGCGCCAGGACGGCAACAGCCGCGACATGCTCAACCCCATCGTGCCGCTGATCCAGCACATCGCCGGGCACTTCAGCCTGCAGGCGGGCGACGTGGTCTCCACCGGCACCCCGGCCGGCGTCGGCCCGCTGAGCTCCGGCGAAGAGCTGGTGCTGGAGTTGGTCGGCCATTCGCGCTTCGTTGGGCAGGTGCTGTAGGGCAGCGGCAAGCTGCAAGCCACAAGCGGCAAGGGAAGAGCCGATAAGAGCGCTGGGGGCTGGACGAAAAGGCGGCTCGGCTTTTGTAGGGTGCGCCGCGCGCACCGTTTACCCTGGCGCCAGCAGGGTGTTTCGCCGGAAACATGGATGTTGGCCCCGGAGTCGGTGCGCACGGTGCACCCTACGTGGAAGCCTCGTTCTCCACCGTCATCCCCGCGCACGCGGGGACCCAATAAATGGCATTACCGCCAATCGCGCGCATGGCGCGCTCCTACAGGTCGGCATCGATGTTGGCCTGTGGGACGCCCAGTTCCATGGCCGCGAAAAATATAGGGCATGGCCAGCCACGTAGCCCGGATGCAATCCGGGAGGGTTTCCCCGGATTTCATCCGGGCTACTCGTTCGCTGTTGTAGGAGCCAGCTTGCTGGCGATGCTTTGGCGTTGCCGGTGATCGCGCGCATGGCGCGCTCCTACGACAGGACTCCGTCGTAGGATCGGCGGGGACGCCCAGTTCCATGACCGCGAAAAGCGTTTGATGGAAAGCGGCGTGGCCTCCAGCCCGTTTTCACGCTTTTTTGACCGTCCCCGACATAGGGTAGGCGTCCCACGGGCATCAGGGACGGTGCAAGGGAACTGTCATCGGCGATGGCTAGTCTGACCGTCTCCGAACCCGGTGCTGCTGCTCATGTCTTTCTCGCTGTCTTTCCTGCGTCGGCCGCGTTGGCTGGCGACACTGTTCCTGCTGGTCGCCGCGACGGCGTTCGGCAAGGCCTGGCATCTCGACGACCGCGCTTGGTTCTGGCTGCAGGAGCAGGGCACCAGCGATGCCGAGCGCGCCGCCAGTATCTGGCTGCCGGGCTACCAGGCGGTGGTCCAGGCCAAGCCGTTGAGCGGCCTGGACGATGACGAGACCTCCGACCTCACCTACAACCCCGCCAGCAAGACGCTGTTCACCGTGACCGGCCGCAACCCGAAGCTGGTCGAGCTGAGCCTGGATGGCCAGATCCTCCGGCGCATCCCGCTGCATGGCTTTTCCAACCCGGAAGGGGTGGCCATGCTCGCCGACGGATACCTGGGGATCACCGACGAGCGCCGTCGTACCCTGTCGGTCTTCGAGCTGACGGATCTCACCGATGAGCTCGACGCCGCGGACGCCATGGAGCTCGATCTCGGCTTCCCCGATTCCGGCAACAAGGGTTTCGAGGGGATCGCCTGGGACCCGGCGCAACAGCGCCTGCTGCTCGGCAAGGAGCGCTCGCCGCTGTCGCTGTTCAGTTGGTCCAGCATCGACGGACAGCGCTTCGATGGCGCGCTGGAGCCGCTGCCCAGCGATCGCCTGTACCTGCGCAACCTGTCGGCGCTCAGCGTCGATCCGAGAACCGGGCATACCCT
The DNA here is from genome assembly GCF_904061905.1 of Zestomonas carbonaria. Taxonomy (GTDB): domain Bacteria; phylum Pseudomonadota; class Gammaproteobacteria; order Pseudomonadales; family Pseudomonadaceae; genus Aquipseudomonas; species Aquipseudomonas carbonaria. Next base: position 79,251 of record NZ_CAJFCI010000015.1, on the reverse strand, counting down.
GGTGCTGTCGGCGCAGTCCAACCTGCTGCTGGAGATCGACGAGCACGGCGAGCCGGTCAGCTTCATCAGCCTGATCGGCGGTCTCAACGGCCTCGACCGCAGGATTCCGCGTGCCGAAGGGGTGGCCATCGATGAGCAGGGCACCATCTACATGGTCAGCGAGCCCAACCTGTTCTACGTCTTCCGCAAGGAGGATGCCCCGTCCGCGACGGTGGCCGATGCCGGCTGATTCAGCTTCGCTTAAGCGGCCGTTAAGGCTGGCTTCAGGTGGCTGGCCTAATCTGATTCCGTCAACCACTGATAGGGAATCTGCCTTATGAAACGCCAAGCCCTCGCCCTGTTGTTCGTTCCCCTGCTGTCCACCGCCGCTTTCGCCGCCGGTGGCTACACCGGCCCGGGCAACACGCCGCAGGTGACCACGGTCGCCGCCGCCCTGGAAGCCGCCGACGACACGCCGGTGGTGCTCACCGGGCAGATCGTCAAGCGCATCAAGGGCGACAAGTACGAGTTCAAGGATGCCACCGGCACCATCCAGGTCGAGATCGATGACGACGACTGGCCGCCGCAGGCGATCTCCGAAACCGCCAAGGTCAAGCTGACCGGCGAGGTCGAGCGCGACATGATCGGCCGCGAGATCGACGTGGACATCGTCGAACTGGTCCAGTGATCGCCAGCCGCCCCCTCCACCCAGGAGGGGGCGGCGCGCGCGAATCGAGCGCACAATGCAGGTCGGGCCATCGCTCGACCGTATGGAGTCTTCAATTTCGTCCCGACTTCGAATGACAACACCTCTGCCCCTATCCTCGCCCCGAGCGCACAGCATGCTCCGACTCTTCACCCTCAGGCGACTGGTTATCCTCCTGGTGCTCGCCTGCCTGCTGGTGCTCGCCGTGGCGGCCCAGCATTTCCGTCTGTACGAGCGGGTCTGGTTCATGGTGCGGGAGTGGCAGCACGCCGCCCACTGGCAGGATTCGTCGCTCTGGCTGCCGGACTACCAGGTGGTGGTCGACGGCCTGGAGCTCGAAGGCCTGGAGGACGTGTCGGCGCTGACCTACGACCCCGACCGCAAGAGCCTGTTCACCGTCACCAACAAGGACTCGCAACTCGTCGAGCTGTCGCTGGACGGCCGGGTCCTGCGCCGCATTCCGTTGCAGGGCTTCCTCGATCCGGAAGCCATCGAGTACATCGGCCCCGGCATCTACGTGATCACCGACGAGCGCGACCAGCGGCTGGTCAAGGTGCGCGTGGACGACGACACCCGCGAGGTGAGCGCCGAGCAGGCCCAGCAGATGAGCCTCGGCATCGGCCTGAACGGCAACAAGGGCTTCGAGGGGCTGGCCTACGACCCGGAAGGTCAGCGCCTGTTCGTCGCCAAGGAGCGCGACCCGGTGCGCATCTACGAGGTGCGCGGCTTTCCGCGCCTCAACCCGGACCTGCCGTTCGCGGTCCACGTGGTGACCGATCCCCGGCGCGATGCCCGGCTGTTCGTGCGCGACCTGTCCAGCCTCGACTACGACTCGCGCACCGGCCACCTGCTGGCGCTGTCCGACGAATCGCGGCTGGCGCTGGAGTTGAACGCCGACGGCCAGCCGATCAGCAGCCTGTCGCTGTTGCGCGGCCAGCACGGCCTCAGCCGCTCGGTGCCGCAGGCCGAGGGCATCGCCAGCGACGACGACGGCAATATCTACGTGGTCAGCGAACCGAACCTGTTCTACGTGTTCAAGAAAAAGGCCGAGTGATCGTTTCACTCGGCCTTTTTTCTTTCCTTGCCCGAATCAGGCGGTTTCGTCGTCCAGCTTGGCGTCGGGCGCGTTGCTGGTCACCGACTGGATGCCGGCATCACGGGAGGCCGCGCTGGCGTACATCTGGCTCTGGCCGACCACCTGGCCATTGGTGGCCTTGAGTACGAAGTAGAACTTGTCGTTGCCCGAGGTCTTGGACTCGAAGGCGCCTTCGCGCGTCGCGTTCTTGCGCACCGACTCGATGCCGTTCAGGGCGGAATCCTTGGCCTTGTACAGCTCGCTGGTGAGGATGACCTGGCCGTTGCTGGCCAGCAGGTTGAAGTGGAACTGGCCGTCTTTGGCCTTCTTCAGTTGGAACTTGCCGGACATACGTCTCTCCTGACGGTTTTATGGAGTGGTTCTAAGCCTAGCTGGCTCTACGCAGACGACCAGTTCCACCAGCAAGATCGTGCCCAGGCCCGTCGCCTGGGCACCGGTTTCAGTGGCTGAGCTGCTTGACGCCCTCGGCGGTGCCGAGCAGCAGGATGTCCGCCGGGCGGGCGGCGAACAGGCCGTTGGTGACCACGCCGACGATGGCGTTGATCTGCGCCTCCAGCTCCGGCGGGTTGACGATCGACAGGTTGTGCACGTCGAGGATGATGTTGCCGTTGTCGGTCAGCACGCCCTCGCGGTACACCGGGTCGCCACCGAGCTTGACCAGTTGGCGGGCGACGTGGCTGCGCGCCATGGGGATCACCTCCACCGGTAGCGGGAAGGCGCCGAGCACCGGCACCAGCTTGCTCTGGTCGGCGATGCAGATGAAGGTCCTGGCCACGGCGGCGACGATTTTCTCGCGGGTCAGCGCCGCGCCGCCGCCCTTGATCAGGTTGAGGTGCTCGTCGCTCTCGTCGGCGCCATCGACGTAGAACTCCAGCTCGTTGACCGAATTGAGGTCGTAGACCGGGATGCCGTGACCCTTGAGGCGCGCGGCGGTGGCTTCCGAACTGGCCACCGCGCCGTCGAATTCCATCTTGTGCCTGGCCAGTGCGTCGATGAAGAAGTTGGCGGTGGAGCCGGTGCCGACGCCGATCACGCTCTTGCTGTCGAGGTGCGGGAGGATGTGGTCGACGGCGGCCTGGGCAACGGCCTGCTTGAGCTGGTCCTGGTTCATGGCGGTTCCGGGGAGTTGGAAGTGAAGAGGCGCGGATTATAGCGCCAGGGCGCGCGGAAGAGCGGCCAAGATCGCTCCCACAGCCGGGATACGCTGGGGTAGACTGCCGCATTCCGCCCGCTTGCCAAAGTTGCCGCCCCCATGCTCGAACAGTACGTGAAGAAGATCCTCACCTCGCGCGTCTACGACGTCGCCGCCGAAACCCCGTTGCAGCCCGCCCGCCAACTTTCCGAGCGCCTGCACAACCAGATCCTGCTCAAGCGCGAGGATCTGCAACCGGTGTACTCGTTCAAGATTCGCGGCGCCTACAACAAGCTGGCCCAGCTCAGCGACGAGGAAAAGGCGCGCGGGGTGGTCACCGCCTCGGCCGGCAACCATGCCCAGGGCGTGGCGCTGGCGGCCAAGCAACTGGGTATCAAGGCGACCATCGTCATGCCGCGCACCACGCCGGAGCTCAAGGTCCAGGGTGTCCGCGCCCGTGGCGGCAAGGCCGTGCTGCACGGCGACGCCTTCCCCGAGGCGCTGGCCTATTCGCTGAAGCTGGTTGAGGAAAAGGGCTACGTCTACATCCACCCCTACGACGATCCGGACGTGATCGCCGGCCAGGGCACCGTGGCGATGGAAATCCTCTGGCAGCAGCCGGGGCAACTGGACGCCGTCTTCGTGCCGGTCGGCGGCGGCGGGCTGATCGCCGGGATCGCCGCCTACGTGAAGTACCTGCGCCCGGAGGTCAGGGTGATCGGCGTCGAGCCGGACGACTCCAACTGCCTGCAAGCGGCCATGGCCGCCGGCGAGCGGGTGGTGCTGCCGACCGTCGGGCTGTTCGCCGACGGCGTGGCGGTGGCGCAGATCGGCCAGCACACCTTCGACATCTGCAAGCACTACGTGGACGAAGTGATCACCGTCAGCAGCGACGAGCTCTGTGCGGCGATCAAGGATATCTACGACGACACCCGCTCGATCACCGAGCCGGCCGGTGCCCTGGCGGTGGCCGGGATCAAGAAGTACGTCGAGCGCGAGGGCGTCAGCGGCCAGGTGCTGGTCGGCATCGACTCGGGCGCCAACATCAACTTCGACCGCCTGCGCCACGTCGCCGAGCGCGCCGAACTGGGCGAGAAGCGCGAGGCGATCATCGCCGTGACCATCCCGGAGAAGCCGGGCAGCTTCAAGGCCTTCTGCGAAGCCATCGGCAAGCGGCAGATCACCGAGTTCAACTACCGCTACCACACCGACAAGGAAGCGCACATCTTCGTCGGCGTGCAGACCCACCCGGAGAACGACCCGCGCGAGGCACTGGTCGCCAGCCTGCGCGAGCAGGGCTTCCCGGTCATCGACCTGACCGACAACGAGCTGGCCAAGCTGCACATCCGCCACGCCGTCGGCGGCCACGCGGCGGCGGTGCCGGACGAGCAGGTGTTTCGCTTCGAGTTCCCGGAGCGCCCCGGCGCGCTGTTCAACTTCCTTGCCAAGCTCGGCGGGCGCTGGAACATCACCATGTTCCACTACCGCAACCACGGCTCGGCCGACGGCCGCGTACTGGCCGCCCTGCAGGTGCCGGAGGAAGAGCGCGGGCTGGTGCCGGCGGCGCTGGAAGAGATCGGCTATCCGTACTGGGACGAGACCGATAACCCGGCCTATAAGCTGTTCCTGGGCTAGCCTGTTGCGGAAAGGACTCCACGGAGCTTCGTGATGGATACCGTACAGACCCTCGACCTGGCCCTGATCGGCGGCACCGCGCTGCTGCTGCTCGTCGCCCTGGGGCTGGCCTGGTACGCCTGGCGCGCCCTGCGTAGCGACGGCGAACAGGCGGCCAGGCAGCTTCGCCTGGTTGGATGGGGTGGTTGGGCGCTGGTGTTGCTCAGCATCCTCAGCCTGCCGGTCAGCGCCTGGTGGCTGGCCCATTTGCAGCCCTGGCCGCTCAGCGCGCTGTGGCTGCTCGGCGGTACGCTTCTTTATATCCCGGCGTTCTTCGCCTGGCTGCTGCTGGCCGGGCGCCTGCAACGGTTGCAGGCGGCCGTGCGGGATAACGGCGAACTGGCCGCGCCGCAACGCGCCACCCTGGTGATGGCGGCGCTGACCTTCGTGCTGTTCGCCGTGCTGCTGGTGCTGGTGATTGCCAAGCCGGTGTAGGGCAAGAGCCGATCAAGAGCGCTGGAGGCTGGAAGGCCGGACGAAGAAGCGGGGCTGGCTCGTAACCGGTGGCCCGGATGCAATCAGGGCTACGGAAGTGGGCTTCAGCAAGGTAGGGTGGGCTTCAGCGCAACGAGATCACCGGCCAGCCGCGTTCCTTGGCGGTGGCGCGCAGCACGTCGTCCGGGTCCACCGCCACCGGGTTGGCGACGGTTTCCAGCAGCGGCAGGTCGTTGCGCGAGTCGCTGTAGAAATAGCTGTCTTCCAGGCCCAGGCCGGTTTCCGCCAGCCATTGGTCGAGGCGCACCACCTTGCCCTGCTGGTAGCAGGGGGTGCCGGCAATCTGGCCGGTGTAGCGGCCGTCGGCCATGCCGCACTCGGTGGCCAGCAGGGTATCGACGCCCAGGCGCGCGGCGATGGGGGCGGTGACGAAGCGGTTGGTGGCGGTGATGATCACCAGCCTGTCGCCGGCGCGGCGGTGCTCTTCCAGCAGGGCTTCGCCCTTGGCCAGGATGATCGGCTCGATCACCTCGCGCATGAAGTCGCGATGCCATTCGGCCAGCAACGCCATGTCGGTGCGGCCGAGGATCGCCTGGCTGAAATTCTGGTAGGCCACCACGTCCAGCTTGCCGGCGCAGTAGTCGGCGTAGAAGGCGTCGTTGCGCGCCTGGTACTCGGCGGCGTCCACCAGGCCTCGCTGGCAGATGTAGTCGCCCCAGGCATGGTCGCTGTCGCCGGCCAGCAGGGTGTTGTCGAGGTCGAATAAAGCCAGACGCACGGTAGTTAGCTCACTGCGGAAACTGAAAAAAGGCCGACAGAATAAGGCCTTTTGCCCAGGCTGCCCACCTGCCGGGATGCTGCGTTGCTGCTGTCACGACCTTTGTGGAACAATGCGGTGACATGCGCTTGCGAGGTTGTCCGCCGTGATCGATTCCGATGGTTTCCGCCCCAATGTCGGTATCATCCTGACCAATGATATTGGCCAGGTGCTCTGGGCACGCCGGATCAACCAGGATGCCTGGCAGTTCCCGCAGGGCGGCATCAACCCCAACGAGACGCCGGAGCAGGCGCTGTACCGCGAGCTGAACGAGGAAGTCGGCCTGGAGCCGGACGACGTGCAGGTGCTCGCCTGCACCCGCGGCTGGCTGCGCTATCGTCTACCGCAACGCCTGGTGCGGACCCACAGCCAGCCGCTGTGCATCGGCCAGAAACAGAAGTGGTTCCTGCTGCGCCTGCGCTCCTCGGAAGAGCGTGTGCGCATGGACCTCAGCGGCAAGCCGGAATTCGACGGCTGGCGCTGGGTCAGCTACTGGTACCCGCTGGGCCAGGTGGTCACATTCAAGCGCGAGGTCTACCGGCGCGCCCTCAAGGAGCTCGCGCCACGCCTACCCGTGCGCGACTGACGGAAGCAAGTATGCTCAGCACGCTGCGCAAGATCGTCCAGGAAGTCAACTCCGCCAAGGATCTCAAGGCGGCGCTGACGATCATCGTGCAGCGGGTCAAGGAAGCCATGGGCAGCCAGGTCTGCTCGGTCTACCTGCTCGACCCCGAGACCAACAAATTCGTACTGATGGCCACCGAGGGCCTCAACAAGAAGGCCATCGGCAAGGTCAGCATGGCGCCGAGCGAGGGCCTGGTCGGCCTGGTCGGCAGCCGCGAGGAGCCGCTCAACCTCGAGCACGCCTCCGAACACCCCCGCTACCGCTACTTCGCCGAGACCGGCGAGGAACGCTACGCCTCCTTCCTCGGCGCGCCGATCATCCACCACCGGCGGGTGATGGGCGTGCTGGTCATCCAGCAGAAGGAGCGCCGCCGCTTCGACGAGGGCGAGGAAGCCTTCCTGGTCACCATGAGCGCGCAGCTCGCCGGGGTGATCGCCCACGCCGAGGCGACCGGCTCGATCCGTGGCCTCGGCCGCCAGGGCAAGGGCATCCAGGAAGCGCGCTTCGTCGGCGTGCCGGGTTCGCCGGGCGTCGCCGTCGGCAAGGCGGTGGTGGTGCTGCCGCCGGCCGACCTGGAAGTGGTGCCGGACAAGACCATCGACGACGTCGATGCCGAGATCAAGCTGTTCAACAACGCCCTCGAGGGCGTGCGCGCCGACATGCGCCAGCTCTCCGCCAAGCTGGCTACCCAGTTGCGTCCGGAAGAGCGCGCGCTGTTCGACGTCTACCTGATGATGCTCGACGACGCTGCCCTCGGCAGCGAAGTGATCAAGGTCATCAAGACCGGCCAGTGGGCCCAGGGCGCGTTGCGCCAGGTGGTCGGCGAGCACGTCAAGCGCTTCGAACTGATGGACGACGCCTACCTGCGCGAGCGCGCCTCCGACGTCAAGGACCTCGGCCGCCGCCTGCTCGCCTACCTGCAGGAGGAGCGCAAGCAGAACCTGGTCTACCAGGAGAATACCATCCTGATCAGCGAGGAGCTGTCGCCGGCGATGCTCGGCGAAGTGCCGGAAGGCAAGCTGGTCGGCCTGGTCTCGGTGCTCGGTTCGGGCAACTCCCACGTCGCCATCCTCGCCCGCGCCATGGGCATTCCCACGGTGATGGGCGCGGTCGACCTGCCGTACTCCAAGGTCGACGGCATCTCCATGATCGTCGACGGCTACCACGGCGAGGTGTTCACCAACCCCAGCGAGCTGCTGCGCAAGCAATATGCCGAGGTGGTCGAGGAGGAACGCCAACTGGCCCAGGGCCTCAACGCCCTACGCGAGCTGCCCTGCGAGACGCTGGATGGCCACCGCATGCCGCTGTGGGTCAACACCGGCCTGCTTGCCGACGTGGTGCGCGCCCAGGAGCGCGGCGCCGAGGGCGTCGGCCTGTACCGCACCGAAGTGCCGTTCATGATCAAGGAGCGCTTCCCCAGCGAGAAGGAGCAACTGGCGATCTACCGCGAGCAGCTCGCCGCCTTCCACCCGCAGCCGGTGACCATGCGCACCCTGGACATCGGCGGCGACAAGGCGCTGTCCTACTTCCCGATCAAGGAAGACAACCCCTTCCTCGGCTGGCGCGGCATCCGCGTCACCCTCGACCACCCGGAAATCTTCCTGGTGCAGATCCGCGCCATGCTCAAGGCCAGCGAGGGGCTGGACAACCTGCGCATCCTGCTGCCGATGATCTCCGGCACCCACGAACTGGAAGAGGCGCTGCACCTGATCCACCGCGCCTGGGGCGAGGTGCGCGACGAAGGCGTCGACATCCCCATGCCGCCGGTCGGCGTGATGATCGAGGTGCCGGCGGCGGTCTACCAGGTGCGCGAGCTGGCCCGCCAGGTCGACTTCCTGTCGGTCGGCTCCAACGACCTGACCCAGTACCTGCTGGCGGTGGACCGCAACAACCCGCGCGTCGCCGACCTCTACGACTTCCTCCATCCGGCGGTGTTGCAGGCGCTGCGCGCGGTGGTCGACGGCGCTCATGCCGAAGGCAAGCCGGTGAGCATCTGCGGCGAGATGGCCGGCGACCCGGCGGCGGCGGTGCTGCTGCTGGCGATGGGCTTCGACAGCCTGTCGATGAACGCCACCAACCTGCCCAAGGTGAAGTGGCTGCTGCGCCAGATCACCCTCAGCAAGGCCAAGGAACTGCTTGCCCAGTTGATGACCATCGACAACCCGCAGGTCACCCACAGCAGCCTGCAACTGGCCCTGCGTAACCTCGGCCTGGGCCGGGTGATCAACCCGGCGGCGACCATCCAGGCGTAGGCCGCTCCCATATCCCGTGGGCGCAACCGGTTCACGTCATCCCCGCGAACGCGGGAATCCAATGAACGTAGGGTGTGCTGCGCGCACCGTTTACCTCGGGATGTGCACGGCGTTCCGCCAGAGGCTCGAGGTACGGTTCTTGATCGGTGCGCACGGCGCACCCTACGGTTCGGCCCCGATCTCCAACCGAACCTCCCCCAGATGCGCGCCCGACGGCCCGAAGCTGCGTTCGACCAGTAGCTGCGAGCCATCGGCGCGGCGCAGCAGCGCGGTGCTGGCGCGGGTGCCGTAGTTGGGGCTGGCGATGAACGGGCTGGACAGCAGGCGCTCGGTGGCCAGGCCGACGCCGGTGTCCGGCAGGCTGGCATCGCTGGCCGGTTCCGGATCAGCGAGCAGCGCCAGCAAGGCTTCCGGCTTGGGATCGACGAGGCACCCGGCGAGCGCCGCCTTGCTGCGTTCCAGCTTCGGCCAGGGCGTGTCCAGCGCCGCGTTGGAGAGCCCGTAGATGCCGGCGTCGAGTCGCCGTGGCTCGGCTTCCCGGGCATTCAGGTAGAACAATTGCTCGCGGGTGCCGACCAGCAGGTTGAAGCCGGTATAGGCATGGGCCTCGGCGGCGACCTGTTCCAGGTAGGCGGCGGGGGAAAGGTGGCCGCGCAGGTAGCGCGCCACCAGTTCGCCACGCGAGCGAGCGCCCTGCGGTTGGCCGGGGTCGCGGATGTTGGTCAGCGCGGCGAAGCGGCCGTCGGCGGTGACGCCCATCCAGGTGCCGACGGCCTCCAGGTCGCGGCCAGCGTACAGGCCATGGGCGTCCTCCCACTCTCCCAGCGGAAGGCTCGGGCGGGCGTAGAACTCGTCGCGGTTGGCGGCGACCACCAGCGGCAGCTCATGGCCGGGGCGCCAGGCGAAGACGATCAGGCACATCGGGCAGGTTCCCAAAGGGGCAAAGTCCAGAGCTTAAAGGCTTCCTGCGTTTTCCTGTAGGCATGACGGCCCTGTTCCTGGTTTTTGGGTCCCCGCGTTCGCGGGGACGACGATACTTCGCGATGCGTTCGCTCCTACATTGTCCGGGCTTCCCGTCCGCCTCCGGTGGAGGGGAGGGGGCGCATCCGTTACCATGCGCCATCGTCCAAGGGGGTAACGATGGAATTCCTGCTGTATCTGCTGTTGGGCGCCGGTGCCGGCGTTCTGGCCGGGCTGTTCGGGGTCGGCGGCGGCATGATCATCGTGCCCGTGCTGGTGTTCAGCTTCAGCGCCCACGGCTTCGATCCGGCGATCCTTACCCACATGGCGGTCGGCACCTCGCTGGCCACCATCGTCTTCACCTCGGTCAACTCGGTGCTCGAACACCACCGCAAGGGCGCGGTGAACTGGACGGTGTTCACCTGGATGGCCCTGGGCATCCTGGTCGGTGCCGCCCTCGGGTCGTGGACCGCCGAAGCGATCTCCGGGCCGTTGTTGCAGAAGATCATCGGCACCTTCGCCATCTGCATCGCCATCCAGATGGCCTTCGACCTGCGGCCCAAGGCCACCGGCGGGTTGCCCGGCAAACCCGGCCTGAGCGCCGCCGGCGGCGTGGTCGGCTGGGCGTCGGCGATCTTCGGCATCGGCGGCGGCTCGCTGACCGTGCCGTTCCTGGTCTGGCGCGGACAGAGCATGCAGCAGGCGGTGGCCACCTCGGCGGCCTGTGGCTTGCCGATCGCGCTGATGGGCGCGGCGAGCTTCGCGCTGCTGGGCTGGAGCGCGCCGAACCTGCCGGAGTGGAGCCTGGGTTATGTTTACCTGCCGGCGCTGGTCGGCATCGCCATCGCCAGCATGCCGTTCGCCCGTGTCGGCGCACGGCTGGCACACCGCCTGCCGCAGCGGGTGCTGAAGCGCCTGTTCGCGCTGCTGCTGCTCGGCGTCGGTCTGAATTTTCTTCTTTAAGGAGCCGCAATGCTGCCTTACCCGCAAATCGACCCGGTTGCCCTGAGCCTGGGGCCACTGAAAATCCACTGGTACGGCCTGATGTACCTGATCGGCATCGGCGGCGCCTGGTTTCTCGCCAGCCGCCGGCTCAAGGCCTTCGATCCCGCCTGGACCAAGGAAAAGCTCTCCGACCTGGTGTTCTGGGTGGCCATGGGCGTGATCCTCGGTGGCCGGCTCGGCTACGTGCTGTTCTACGACCTGTCGGCCTATCTCAACGATCCGCTGAAGATCCTCCGCGTGTGGGAGGGTGGCATGTCCTTCCACGGCGGGCTGATCGGCGTGATGCTCGCCACCTGGTGGTTCGGCAAGCGCCACGGCAAGGGCTTCTTCGAACTGATGGACTTCATCGCCCCGCTGGTGCCGATCGGCCTGGGCGCCGGGCGCATCGGCAACTTCATCAACGCCGAACTATGGGGCAAGGCCACCGACCTGCCCTGGGCGATGGTCTTCCCCACCGACCCGCAGCAACTGGCGCGCCACCCGTCGCAGCTCTACCAGTTCGCCCTCGAAGGCGTGGCGCTGTTCGTCATCCTCTGGATCTTCTCCCGCAAGCCGCGGCCAGCCATGGCGGTGTCCGGACTGTTCGCCATCTGCTACGGGATCTTCCGCTTCATCGTCGAATTCGTCCGCGTGCCGGACGCCCAGCTCGGCTACCTGGCCTTCGGCTGGCTGACCATGGGCCAGGTGCTGTGCCTGCCGATGATCCTCGGTGGCGCCGGACTGATGTACTACGCCTACCGCCGCCAAGCCGCGCAAGGAGTCACCCGATGAAACAATACCTCGACCTGATGCGCCGGGTGCGCGAGACCGGCACCTACAAGAGCGACCGCACCGGCACCGGCACCTACAGCGTGTTCGGCCACCAGATGCGCTTCGACCTGGCCGACGGCTTCCCGCTGGTGACCACCAAGAAATGCCACCTGCGCTCGATCATCGTCGAGTTGCTGTGGTTCCTGCAGGGCGATACCAATATCCGCTACCTCAAGGACCACGGCGTGAGCATCTGGGACGAGTGGGCCGACGAGAACGGCGACCTAGGCCCGGTGTACGGCTACCAGTGGCGGAGCTGGCCGGCGCCGGACGGCGAGTCGATCGACCAGATCGCCAAGCTGGTCGAGATGATCAGGAAGAACCCGGACTCGCGCCGGCTGATCGTCTCCGCCTGGAACCCGGCGCTGGTCGACGAGATGGCCCTGCCGCCGTGCCACGCGCTGTTCCAGTTCTACGTCGCGGACGGCAAGCTGAGCTGCCAGTTGTACCAGCGCTCGGCGGACATCTTCCTCGGCGTGCCCTTCAACATCGCCAGCTACGCGCTGCTGACCCTGATGATCGCCCAGGTCTGCGACTTGCAGCCGGGCGAGTTCATCTGGACCGGCGGTGACTGCCACCTGTATTCCAACCACATAGAGCAGGCCGACCTGCAGCTCACCCGCGAGCCGCTGCCGCTGCCGACCATGAAGATCAATCCCGAGGTGAAGGACCTGTTCGCCTTCCGCTTCGAGGATTTCGAGCTGCTGAACTACCAGTCCCACCCGCACATCAAGGCGCCGGTGGCGGTGTAGGCCGATGCTGGCCGAGCTGAAGGCCTTCTACACGGTCGCCCGCCTGGGCAGCGTGACCCAGGCGGCGAAGAAGCTCGGCCTCAGCCAGCCGACGGTGACCACGCAGATTCGCAGCCTGGAAAGCCAGTACGGCGTCGAGCTGTTCTACCGGGGCGGCCGTGGCCTGGCACTCAGCGAGGAGGGCGCGCGGCTGCTGCCGCTGGTCAAGGACCTGCTGCAGCGCGAGTCGGACATCGAGTTCCACCTGCGCAACGCCGGACAGATGCAGGGCCGCCTGCGCATCGGCGCCACCGCGCCCTATTACATCCTCGACCTGGTCAAGACGTTCCGCGAGCGCTTCCCGCAGATCGAAGTCAGCGTCGAGATCGGCAACTCCCAGCAGGTCATCGAGGCGCTGGAGGAGTATCGCGTCGATCTCGCCGCTTCCTCGCAGCCGCTCGAAGACGCGCGCCTGACCCGCCTGTTGCTGGGTAGCGACCCGCTGGTCCTGGCGGTGCACCGCGAGCATCCGCTGGCGACGCAGGCCTCGGTGCCGCTGGGGGCCCTGGCCGGCCACTGCCTGCTGGTCCGCGAGCCCGGCTCGACCACCCGCCTGATCAGCGAGGCGATGCTCGCCAAGGCCGGGGTGAAGCCCGCCGCGCTGCTGGAGATCGGCAGCCGCGAGTCGATCCGCGAGGCGGTGCTGCGCAACATCGGCGTGAGCCTCATCGCCCGCCATGAGGTGCCGGACAATCCCGAGCTGCGCATCGTCGAGATCGAAGGGGCGGCGATGATCGACGAGTACCTCTATTGCCTCAAGGAGCGGCGCCTGGCGCGTCTGCCGGCGGCGTTCCTGGCGGTGGCGCGGGAGTCTGCCCAGCCGTAGGGTGGATGACGCTTTACCCATCCACCGGGTTTCCTTGACGCGGGCCTGCCCGCGATTTCGCGGCCATACGAGTCGTTGCCAAAAATCCCGATGACCCTATCGCCGGCTTTTGCCTTGTTGCCATAAAGCCTTAGCACTCGCTCCGTAGCATGACCTCGTCGTTACCGCTTTCCCGAGGTCGTCCGCATGTCCACTCCGCTTCCCGCCGCACACTTGCAGGTCAATGGCCTGCACAAGCGCTTCGGCACCTATACCGCGCTCGATGGCGTGTCGCTGGAGGTCGACCAGGGCGAACTGGTCTGCCTGCTCGGCCCGTCCGGCTGCGGCAAGACCACGCTGCTGCGCTGCATCGCCGGCCTCGAACGGCAGGACGCCGGCAGCCTGTTCAGCGGCGAGCGCGATATCTCCACGCTGCCGCCGCAGGCGCGCGACTACGGCATCCTGTTCCAGTCCTACGCGCTGTTTCCCAACCTGACGGTGGCGCAGAACGTCGGCTACGGCCTGGCCGGTCTTGCCCGCGATGAGCTGCGCGCACGGGTGATGGAGATGCTCGAGCTGGTCGGCCTGGCCGGCAGCGAGCAGAAGTATCCCGGCCAGCTTTCCGGCGGCCAGCAGCAGCGCGTCGCCCTGGCCCGCGCGCTGGCGCCGTCGCCCTCGCTGCTGCTGCTCGACGAGCCGATGTCGGCGCTCGATGCGCGGGTCCGCGAGCACCTGTGCACCGAGCTGCGCCAACTGCAGAAAAGCCTCGGCATCACCACCCTGATGGTCACCCACAATCAGGACGAGGCGATGCTGATGGCCGATCGCATCGCGGTGATGAACCACGGGCGCATCGAGCAGTACGCCAGCGCCGAGACCATCTACCAGAGCCCGGCCACGCCCTTCGTCGCCGAGTTCGTCGGCCAGGGTAACTGGCTGCCGTTCGAGCGCGACGGCCAGGGCCAGGCCTGCGTCGGCGGCCGGCCGGTGCGCCTGGAGGACGGTCGTGGCGGCATGCGCGGCCGGTTGTTCTGCCGCCCCGAGGCGATCAGCGTGAATCCCGCCGATGCCGCCGACAACCGCTTCCGCGCCCAGTTGCGGGAGGTCACCTTCCTCGGCAACCGCTGCCGGATGAGCTTCGAGCTGGACCACCTGCCCGGCCACCCGCTGCTCGCCGAGCTGGCGCCGGAGGACATGCCGCGCCTGGCCGGCCCCGAGCTGTGGGTGGCTCTGCCGCCGCGCAGCCTGCAGGTGTTCGCCTGATGAGCCGTTCCGCGATCCTGGCGACCGCCGCGCCGAAGAGCCGCCAGGCGCTGCGGAGCGACTGGGCCGACCGCCTGTTCGTCAGCGGCGGCAAGTGGCTGCTGCTGGTGCTGCTCACCGGCGCCGTGCTGCTGCCGCTGGCGGCCATCTTCTGGCGCGGTTTCAGCGGCGAGGAAGGGCAGGGCGGCGGACTGCCCGCGCTGCTGGAACTGCTGGCCAGCGCCAACTTCCAGTGGCTGCTCGGCAACAGCCTGAAGACCGCGCTGGCGGTGGCGCTGATCGTGGTGCCGGCGGCCTACGGCTTCGCCTATGCGCTGCAACGCACGCTGATCCCGGCGAAGGGGCTGTGGCGCGGCATCTCGCTGCTGCCGCTGCTGGCGCCGTCGATGCTGCCGGGCATCGCGCTGATCTACCTGTTCGGCAACCAGGGCGTGCTGCGCGAGATGTTCCCCGACAACATCTACGGCTTCTGGGGCATCGTCCTCGGCCAGGCCATCTACACCTTCCCGCACGCGCTGATGGTGCTGCTCTCGGCCCTGGCGCTGGCCGACGCGCGGCTGTTCGATGCCGCCGCGAGCATGGGCGCCTCGTCGTGGAAGAGCTTCCGCAGCATCACCTGGCCTGCCACCCGGCAGGCCGCGTTCGCCGCCTTCTGCCTGGTGTTCACCCTGTGCATCACCGACTTCGGCGTGCCGGTGGTGGTCGGTGGCGACTACCAGGTGCTGGCCCTGGAAGCCTACAAGGCGGTGGTCGGCCAACAGCAGTTCGGCCGCGGTGCGCAGATCGGCATGCTCCTGCTGCTGCCGGCGCTGCTCAGCTTCGCCGTCGACGCCTGGCTGCGCCGCCGCCAGCGCGACGCCATGAGCGGTCGCGCGCAGGTCTACCACCCGGCGCCGTCGCGCGGTCGCGACACGCTGTTCCTGCTCCTGGTGATCCTGCTTTGCGTGGTGCTGCTGCTGGTGTTCGGCATGGCGGTGTTCTCCTCGCTGGTGCGCTTCTGGCCCTACGACCTGAGCCTGGTGCTCGACCACTACGCCTTTTCCGAACTGCCCGGCGGCTGGCTGGCCTACCGCAACAGCGTGCTGATGGCGCTGTTCAGTGCCGCGTTCGGCAGCCTGCTGATCTTCACCGGCGCCTACCTGATCGAGAAGACCCGCCAGGACTGGCTGACCCAGGTGCTGCGCCTGCTCGGCTTCGTGCCGATGGCGGTGCCCGGCCTGGTACTCGGCCTCGGCTACGTGTTCTTCTTCAACCTGCCGGCCAACCCGCTGCACGCCCTGTACGGCAGCCTGGGGCTGCTGGTGGTGTGCACCGTGGCGCACTTCCTGACCACCGCGCAGATGACCGCCGCCAGCGCGCTGCGCCAGCTCGACGGCGAGTTCGAGGCCGCCGCGCTGTCGCTCAAGGTGCCGCTGTGGAAGCACTACCTGCGCGTCACCCTGCCGCTGTGCCTGCCGGCGCTGCTGGACATCTTCCGCTACCTGTTCGTCTCGGCGATGACCACGGTGTCGGCGGTGATCTTCCTGTACAGCCCGGACAGCATCCTCGCCGCCATCGCCGTGCTGAACATGGACGATGCCGGCAACGTCGGCGGCGCCGCCGCCATGTCGACCCTGATCCTGCTCACCTCCGCCGCCGTCTCGCTGCTGCTCGCCGGCGCCTCGCGCGGCCTGCTGCGCCGCGCCCAGGCCTGGCGCGCGGTGTAGCGCCCGTCATCTCCGCGTCTGCCCCCGTCATCCCCGCGAACGCGGGGACCCACTAAAAAAGGAGCTCCACCCATGTTCAAACGCACCGCGCCGTTCAAACAAGCGGCATTGGCCGCCGCCCTGCTCGCCGGCTCCGGCCTGCACGCCAGCGCCGCCACCGAGCTGACCGTCTACACCGCGCTGGAAGTCGAACAACTCAGGGCCTACAAGGAAGCGTTCGAGAAACAGAACCCGGACGTCAGCATCAAGTGGGTGCGCGATTCCACCGGCATCATCACCGCCAAGCTGCTGGCCGAGAAGGACCGCCCGCAGGCCGATGCGGTGTGGGGCCTGGCCGCTTCCAGCCTGGCGATCCTCGACCAGCGCGGCATGCTCGAAGCCTACGCGCCGGCCAACCTCGGCAACATCGGCGCCAACTACCGCGACGCCGCCAACCCGCCGGCCTGGGTCGGCATGGACGTGTGGGCGGCGACCATCTGCTTCAACACCGTCGAGGCCGAGAAGCAGGGCCTGCCCAAGCCGACCAGGTGGGAAGACCTGACCGACCCGGTGTACCAGGGCAAGATCGTCATGCCCAACCCGGCCTCCTCCGGCACCGGCTACCTGGACGTCAGCGCCTGGCTGCAGACCTTCGGCGAGCCCCAGGGCTGGGCCTACATGGACAAGCTGCACCAGAACATCGGCCAGTACACCCACTCCGGTTCCAAGCCGTGCAAGCAGGCCGCCGCCGGCGAATTCCCGATCGGCATCTCCTTCGAGTACCCGGCCATCCAGCTCAAGCGCAAGGGCGCGCCGCTGGACATCGTCCTGCCGAAAGAGGGCCTGGGCTGGGAGATTGAGGCCACCGGCATCGTCAAGGGCACCGCCAAGCTGGACGCGGCGAAGAAACTCGCCGACTTCTCCGCCAGCCGCGAAGCCATGGACCTGTACAAGGCCAACTTCGCCGTGCTCGCCCAGCCGGGCATCGCCGACCGCTTCCAGGAACTGCCGGCCGACTACGAGCAGCGGCTGATCAAGAACGACTTCGCCTGGGCCTCGGAAAACCGCGACCGCATCCTCGCCGAATGGCGCAAGCGCTATGACGGCAAGTCGGAGCCGGTGGCGCAGTAAGGGGCTTGGGGTGGCGTTCCGCTGGATGGATAGGTCCATCGCGGTTCGCCACTTTGTCGTTCCTGTTTGGGCTCCGTCCCTCACCCCAGCCCTCTCCCAAGGGGAGAGGGGACTGGAGCGGAGTGGCGTTCATCCACAGTGTTTCGCCTGACTCCGGATAGCCCCCTCTCCCTCCGGGAGAGGGCTGGGGTGAGGGGCGGACTTCATCCCACCACCAAGGACTCCCCCATGCCCCACCTCGACTGTGACATCGCCATCGTCGGCGCCGGCATCCTCGGCCTGTCCCATGCCTGCGCGGCAGCCCGCCGAGGCCGGCGCGTGCGGGTGTTCGAGCGCACGCAGACGCCGCTCGGCGCCTCGATCCGCAACTTCGGCCAGGCCCTGGTCACCGGCCAGCCGCCGGGCGTCATGCTCGACCTGGCGCGCGCCAGCCGCGATATCTGGGCCGGATGGGCGCAGGCCGCCGGCTTCCCGCTGCTGCGCAACGGCGTGCTGGTGTTCGCCCGCAGCGAAGCCGAGGAAGCGCTGCTCGATGCCTTCTGCCGAGGACGCGCCGCCGAACACGACTACCGTGCCGAACTGCTGCGTGGCGCCCAGCTCGACGCGCTGTACGACGGCCGCTTCCGCCACCATCGCGCCGCCCTCCACGGCCTCGACGACCAGCAGGTGTACTCGCGCGAGGCGCTGCCGGCGTTGATCGAACACCTGCGCCGCGACCTCGGCGTCGAGTTCCACTTCTCCACCCTGGTCCGCGACATCGAGCCCGGCCTGCTGCGCAGCACCGCTGGCGACTGCCGCGCCGGGCAGGTGATCGTCTGCTCCGGGCATGACTACCAGACCCTGCTGGCCGAGCACCTGGCCGCGCTCGATCCGCAGGTATGCCGCCTGCAGATGCTGCGGGTGCGCCCGGAAACCGCCATCGGCTTGCGTCACGCCGTGCTCACCGGGCTGTCCGGCGTACACTACGGCGCCTTCGCCGACCTGCCGGAAGCGGCGGCGGTGCAGGCCGAGATCCGCCGCGAACGACCCGAGCTGGAAGCCAACGGCATCCACCTGCTGGTCAGCCCGACGCCTTACGGCGAGCTGATCGTCGGCGATTCGCACCACTACGGCCGTGATGCCGAGCCGTTCAACGCCGAAGCGGTGGATGACCTGATGCTCGGCCTGGCCGAACACACCCTGGGCTGCCGGCTCCAGGTGGTCGAGCGCTGGCAGGGCGTCTATGGCGCGCGCGGCGCCGAGCCGTTCTCCGTCGTCCGCGCCGCGCCTGGCGTCACCGCCGTGCTGATGCGCAGCGGCGTTGGCATGAGCGTCGGCCCGGCGTTGGGCGAGCGCTGCATCGCCGCGCTGCTCGACGAAGGAGCATGGCCGGCATGAACGCAGAGGAAGCGGTCGCGCGACTGTTCGAGCTGTGCCGGGCGCAGGCCGGGGCGGACTACATCGGCGAGGCGGTCAGCCAGCTCGAGCACATGGTCCAGGCCGCCGAACTGGCCCAGGCCGAAGGCGCCGACGAAGAGCTGGTGCTGGCCGCCTTCTGCCACGACGTCGGCCACTTCTGCGCGCCGCTGACCGAGCACAACAGCATGGCCGGCCTCGGCCGCGTGGGGCATGAGCGGGTCGGCGCACATTGGCTGCGTGGCCTGGGTTTCTCCGAGCGTCTGGCCGGCCTGGTGGCGAGCCACGTGGACGCCAAGCGCTACCTGTGCTGGCGTGACCCGCAGTACCTGGCCGGTCTCAGCCTGGCCAGCCGGCAGACCCTGGACTGGCAGGGCGGGCCGATGAGCGAGGCGGAGGCGGCGGCTTTCGAGACCGATCCGCTGTTCGCCGACAGCCTGCGCCTGCGTCGCTGGGACGAGGCGGCCAAGGTGCCCGGCCGGCCGCTGCCCGACCTGGCTGAACTGGAGGCGCTGGCCCTGCGCGTACGCAACGTGTAACCGGCCACTCCGTGGTCCCGGATTGCATCCGGGCTACGCCAGCTCCGTGGCCAGGGCGTCAAGCTGTTCCTGGCGCTCGGCCTGTTCCAGGCGGGCGCCGGGGTTGAGCGACGACCATTCCGGGTGGGCGCGGGCCTTGCGCAGGGCCTCGGGCAGTTTGCCCTGGCGCCATTCCCGATCCTGCGGGGTGTCGACGCGGATCGCCTCGATCGCCGCATGGCCGCGTGCCTCCAGGGCGTGCAGCAGTTGCCGCTGGCGCAGGGCGAGCAGGCGCAGCACGGCGTCGTCGACGGTCAGTTCGCGCTGGCCCTTGAGCTTGCCGAGCAGGCGCTGGCCGTAGTGGCGGGCGGTCTGCGCGCCGCCGCCGGCGATGGCGCCGAGCAGCGCGGCGGCGCCCAGGCTGAGGCCGCCGACCAGCAGGTCGACCCCGGCGCCGGCCGCCGCGCCGGCGGCCATCCCACCACCCAGGTTGACGCCGAGCTGCTTGAGGGTTTCCGGGTTGAACAGGTCGTCGCCCCAGCGCCCGTCGAGCAGGGGCAGGTCGCTGGCGGCGGCGTCCTCGCGGCGGAAGGCGTACAGGCGCAGCAGGGCCTCGACGCAGCGCTGCTCGCGCTGGCGCACCGCCTCGTGCAGTTCGCGAATCGCGCCCTGCTCCAGCACCGGCTGGGCCGCCACGCTGCGCCGGCAGGCGGCGGCATCCACCAGCAGCTCGGCGATCAGCCGGGCGCCGGCGGCACGGCGCGCCGCCACCTGCGCTTCGTGGTCGGCGATCAGTCGTTCCAGGCGTGGCCGCGCGGGTTCGATGAGCAACGCCAAGCTTTCGTACAGGCGCCGCTCGCCGTCCAGCGGCGGAGCCACGCTGTCGAAACGCACCAGCGCGTGCAGGCCGAGGCGGGCCAGCGCTTCGCGCCAGTCGCCCTCGCGCTGCTGCTCGCTGCGCACGAAGTTGAGCACCGGCAGCAGCGGCCTGCCGGCCATCGCCAGCACCGCCAGTTCGTCGCGGTACTTGGCCAGCACCGGCTCGCGGGCGTCGATCACGTAGAGGCCGGCGTCGCTGGCCAGCAACTGGCGCAGCACCTTGGCCTCCTGCTCGTAGCGCTGGCGCGCCTCGGCGCCGTCGAGGAAACGCGCCAGCCGCGCCGGACCGTCGAGCCGCTCGCCAGGGCGGTCGAGGCGTTCCAGATAGTCGAGCAGGGCGATGGCGTCTTCCAGGCCGGGGGTGTCGTACAACTCCAGCAGCGCCTCGCCGTCCACCGACAGCCGCGCGCCTTCGACGTGGCGGGTGGTGCTCGGCTGGTGGGAGACCTCGCCGAAACCGACGTCGCGGGTCAGGGTGCGCAGCAGGGAGGTCTTGCCGACGTTGGTGTGGCCGACCACGGCGAGTTTGATGGGTTTGCTCATAAGCGACCCTCTCCCCCGGCCCCTCTCCCATGAATGGGCGAGGGGTGACTCACGCCTGAACGGTCGTGCATGGCCGGTTCTCTCTTCCATTTGTGGGAGATATGGGCGCGAGGTTGCGGGAGTGGTCCCCTCTCCCTTCGCGAGAGGGCTAGGGTGAGGGACGGTCTGTCAGTCATGTCCATTCTCCAATCCACCCTCCCGTAGCCCGGATGCAATCCGGGAATAGAGCCCTGGATCTCATCCGGGCCACCCGATCAATCATGTCCGTTCTCCAGCCACCCCACCGGCGAGGCATCGCTCCAGGCCAGCCCCAGTTTCCCGAGCGCCGCGTGCCAATCGCCCAGACGCTGGCTGTCCAGCGCCTCGCCGGGCGGCGGGGCGAGCAGCCAGACGCGGGTGCTGGCGGCGCTGCGGGCCAGTTCGCCGAGCAGTGCCAGGGTGCCGCGGTCCGGTGAGCGGCGTGGGTCGCAGGCGATGGCCAGGCGCGCGGGCGGGAAGCGCACCAGTTGGTCGAGCAGGCGCTGGCGCTGTTCGCGGCTGTCGAGGATGCCGGCGTCGGCGACCCCGGCCGGCAACTGCGGCGGCCAGGCGCGGCGTTCGTCCAGTTCGACGGCCACCAGCAACGCGCCCGCACCCTCGGCCAGTCGCGTGCCGCCGGTCGGCTCGGCGAGCTGGGCCGGCGCCGCGTCGAGCACGCCGATGCGTTCGCTGGAGGGTTGCAACCGCTCGCGCAGCAGGCGGTAGGCGGGCTGTTCGAGGTCCAGGCGCAGGCGTGCGCGGCCATGTCGCCAGCGCCAGGCGCAGAGGATCAGCAGCGCCAGGCGCGGCAGCAGCCCGTAGACCAGCAGTACGCCGAGCAGCCAGCCCGACCAGGCCCGGCGTGCTGCTTCGGCGGCCAGGGCGCTGTCGCCGCTGGCGCGGATGGTGTCGGGATCGGGGATGGCGAAGCCGAGCAGCGCCGGCAGCGCGCCGAGGGCCTGGGTGAGGGCGACGAAGGTGTCGCCGGCGAGGATGGTGGTCTCCCAGACGAAGCCGTAGCGGCGGGTGGCAAGCAGCGCCAGCAGCACCAGGGCGGCGCTCAGCAGGGCGGCCAGCCACAGGCCGTGGACCAGCATGCCGAGCGCCCAGCGGCTCAGCCGGCGGCGCTCCAGCACCAGCAGCAAGGCAGGGGCGAGGTGGGCGACCTGGGCGTCGCGCGCCAGCTTGCCGCTCAGCCAGAGCCACAGGCGGCCGAGCGCGCCGCCGCTGTCGGCGAGGCAGAAGCCGGCCACCCAGCCCAGCAACGTCAGCAGGTGCAGGCCGAGCAGGCTGCCCAGCGCCCAGAACACGTTGACCGGGCGCAGGCCGTCGCCCAGCGCGGCGAAGGCCAGCCCGGCGCCGCCGAGCAGGGCCAGGACCAGCAGGACGATCAGCGCCAGGCGGGCGCCCTGGCGCCAGTGCAGCAGGCCGGCGAGCTGGCCGTCGCGTTCGGCGAGCAGCAGCGCGCGCTGTTCGATGCGCTGGGTGAGGCTGCCGCCATCGGCGCCAGCGCGGCGGTTGGCTTCGCCGTCGTCGAGCGGGCCGGCCTGCTCTTCGCGCAGGCGGATGGCTTCGCACAGCCACAGGCGGTAGAGGGCGGAAAGGCGGGTGGCGGCTTCGGTCACGCGGTCTCCGGTGGTCTGGGACGGGCCTTGAGCATAACCGCTGGCGTGTCGCGGTAACACTGCGCCGGGCGCACCCATCCAAGGGCGGGGCGCGTGCCGTGGAGGTTCGGGGTTAGGGTGACGGTCGGCTCTCATCGAACAAGAACAAGAGGTTTAGAGATGCTGCTCCGTTGCCTGCCGTTCCTCCTGGCGGTGTTGTGCGTGCCCGCCCAGGCGGCCGATGGTCC
Source organism: Zestomonas carbonaria (assembly GCF_904061905.1). Lineage (GTDB taxonomy): Bacteria > Pseudomonadota > Gammaproteobacteria > Pseudomonadales > Pseudomonadaceae > Aquipseudomonas > Aquipseudomonas carbonaria. The sequence goes on along the minus strand of NZ_CAJFCI010000015.1, from coordinate 56,880 downwards.
GCCGCCGTCGGACTGGGGCCAGCCGGCCGTCGACCTGATGCGCGCGGTGCCGCCGCGTGTGCTGGACGACTCGGTCGGCGCGCGCGATTCCGGCTCGGCCGAGTCGCGGCTGTGGATCGCCAATACCGACTTCCGCCTACACGACGACATCGGCTTCTTCATCCGCCGGATGCTCATCCAGTTGCGCCCGCTCGCCCAGGGCACGCCGCTGCTGCTCGACGATCCGAAGTCGATGGAGGCGCGCATCGAGGCCGGCGATATCTTCGTCGCCGACGCGACCCTCGGCACCCTGCTCAACCAGGACCTGCGCGCCGCCGCCGCGCCGGTGCGCAACCTCGAACTGCTCACCCGCGCCGACGGCCAGGAAGTGCGCGGCGAGCTGCTGCGCAAGGGCCGCTGGCGGCCGCTGCGGATGCTGACCGGCATCGAGCTGGCCGGGCCGCTCATGGTGGCGCTGGTGCCGAAGCGGATCTTCGTCGATGGCGTCGACGTGACGCCCTCGCTGAACGCCGCCTCGATCGACATGAGCGAGGTGCTGACCCTGGAAACCCGGCACATGCGGCTGATCGGCAACCGCATCCTGGTCGACCTCGATGGGCTGTTCCCGCCGCCGCGCCTGGATTTCCAGGTACGCGAACTGCGCCTGGCCGACGGCGGCATGGACCTGCGCCTCGGCGGCGACCTGGCGGCGCTGGCCTGGCCCGAACTGCGCGCGCCGGACAGCTACATGTTCATCGAGGGCGGCGACATCAAGATGGCGCGCACCATCCTGGTCAAGGCCTACGCGCTGTTCACCAGCCTCAGCCCGCGCCAGCCGCTGCTGTTCAACCTCTACGATTACCGCCGCCAGTTGCAGTACGGTGAGATCCGCCTGCGCGAGGACGGCATGGTGCATATCGCGGTGTCGCCGGTGAAGGCGCCGGCGCCGGGGAGGGCTTCGCTATGAGGATCGTGACGGCCGCGCTGCTCTGCGCCGGCCTGCTGGCCGCCGTCCAGGCCGGGGCCGAAAGCGCCATCGACCGCCAGCAGCGCGAGCTGGCCCTGCTCAGCCAGGGCTGGTTCCGGCAGGACCCGCCGGAGCCGGTGCACGCCGCCCGGCGTTCGGCCGGGGTGCGCGACTCAGGCCAGGACGGCGTCGGCCTGCTGCTGCGCAACGTCGACATGTACTTCCAGGGCGGCATCGGTTTCCACAGCCCCGAGCTGAAGGGCTGGCTGCTGCCGCTGGAAGCCGGCGCGCCGATCGATTTCGACCGGCCCGAGGCGATGCGCATCGAGGTGCTGGAGGGCGAGGTGATCCTCGGTCCGCAGCAGCTCGCCAACCTGTTCAACCAGCACATCCTCGCCTACCCGGAGAGCATGCTGCGCGATTTCGACATGGCCAGCGCGGGCGGCCGCCTGCAGGTCCGGGGCGAGGTGCGGCCGTTCGGCGTCGGCCCCTGGCTGCCGTTGCGCCTCGATGGCCAGGTGGCGCTCGACGAGACGGCCGGGCTGATCGACTACCGCCCGGACAGCCTCAAGGTGCTCGGCCTGCCCAGCTATGGCGCGATGAGCCTGGTCGGCCTGGAGATGGATTCGCTGGTCAGCCTGGAGCGCCCCGGCGCGCGGCTCGACGGCAACCGCATGCGCCTCGACTATCGCCGGGTGTTCCCGCTGCTCGGCATCGATGGTCACGTGGCCGCCAGTTGGCTGGACGAGCGCGGCCTGCACCTGCGCTTCGCTCCGCCGCCGGGGCGCGAGCCGATGCGTTTCGCGCCGCCGGAGCAGGCCGGGCCGTCGTATATCTGGCTGCAATCGGGCGACCTGAAGATCTTCGAGATCCTCATCACCTATGCCCAGGTGCTGCTCAAGGCCCAGCAGCCGGACCAGCCGTTGACCTTCAACATCAAGGATTATCGCAAGGTGCTGGCCAGCGGGCTCACCCAGGTGAACGAGGACGGCACCTTCTTCATGAGCGTGCCGCCGTACACCGGTAATCCGTTGTGATGGCTGCTATGCTGCGCCGGCTTCCGTTTTTCGAACTTCTGGAGACCCCATGGCTGAAGCCCGACTGCCGCTGGCGATGATCGCCGCGCTGGCCGAGAACCGTGTGATCGGCATCGATAACCGCCTGCCCTGGCACCTGCCGGCCGACCTCAAGCACTTCAAGGCACTGACCCTCGGCAAGCCGATCATCATGGGCCGCAAGACCTGGGATTCCCTCGGCCGCCCGCTGCCTGGGCGTCTCAACCTAGTGGTCAGCCGCCAGCCGGGGTTGCGGCTGGAAGGGGCGGAGGTCTTCGTTTCGCTCGAGGCGGCCATTGCCCGCGCCGATGAGTGGGCCCGCGCGGAAGATGCCGAGGAACTGATGCTGATCGGCGGCGCCCAGCTCTATGCCGAGGCGTTGCCGCTGGCGCAGCGGCTCTACCTGACCCGCGTGGCGCTGAGCCCCGCGGGGGATGCGTATTTTCCGGCGTTCGCCGAGGGCGAGTGGCACCTGGCGTCGAGCATCGAGCACGAAGCCGGCGAGGGGACGCCGGCTTATGCGTTTGAGGTGTGGGACAGGAAGTAGCGCGCTTTCTGTAGGGTGGGCTGGAGCCCGGCAACCTGGGCCTTGTCATTGACCCGTGGGCAACTGCGATTCCAGGTTAGATAACGCTTTGCGCCGGAACCTCAGCCCCTCACCCCCCGGCCCCTGGCTACGCGCCCCGCTCCGGAGGGAGAGGGGAGTATCCGTGCATGCCGGCAAGCTCCGTGCTCTCCCGTCACTCCGATCAGCCCCAGAGGGTTGGGGTGAGGGCCGAAGTTTCGCCCACCATGGAATCATGACTGCCCACGGAGCGTCTCTCGGCCCACAACTTCCTGATCAACCCCCGCTGGGACTGGCCGCCGTCGTGGGCTTGGCGCGTTGCGCCGGTGGGGCGCCGTGGTGGTCGTCTTCGCCGAGGATCGTCACTTCGTTGCCTTCGGCGTCGTACAGCTTGCCGTCGCGGAAGTAGTCGCCGTCGTTCAGCGCGGCGATGTCCTGGTAGCGCAGGGTGCGGTCGCTGGCGGCGACGAACACCGATTGCTGGTCCGAGTTGCCGGCCTTGAAGTGGTTGAACAGCAGGTTCAGCGCGATGGCCATGATCGCCGCCGAGCTGATGCCGGAGTGGAAGATGGTCTCGAACCAGGCCGGGAAGTGGTGGTAGAAGCTCGGCGCGGCGATCGGGATCATGCCGAAGCCGATCGAGGTGGCGACGATGATCAGGTTCATGTTGTTGCGGTAGTCGACCTTCGACAGGGTGCGGATGCCGCTGGCGGCCACCGTGCCGAACAGCACTACGCCCGCGCCGCCGAGCACCGCCGTGGGCACCGCGGCGATCAGTCGGCCCATCACCGGCAGCAGGCCGAGGGTTACCAGGATCAGGCCGGCGGTGGCCACCACGTAGCGGCTCTTGATGCCGGTCACCGCCACCAGGCCGACGTTCTGGGCGAAGGCGCTCTGGGTGAAGGAACCGAAGATCGGCGCCAGGCTGCTGGAGATCATGTCCGCGCGCAGGCCGTTGCCCAGGCGCTTGGAGTCGACCTTGGTGCCGATGATCTCGCCGACCGCGAGGATGTCCGCCGAGGTTTCCACCAGGGTGACGATGATGACGATCACCATCGACAGGATCGCCGCGACCTGGAACACCGGCATGCCGAAGTGCAGCGGGGTGGGCATCGCCACCAGCGGGCCTTCGAGCACCTTGGAGAAATCGGTCATGCCGAAGAACATCGCGACGACGGTGCCGATCACCATCGCCAGGAGGATCGACAGGCGCGAGATGCTGGCGCTGCCGAGCTTGCTCAGCAGCAGCACGGTGCCCAGGGTGAAGGCGGCCAGGCTGATGTTGGCCACGCTGCCGAAGTCCGCCGCCTGGCTGTTGCCGCCCATTGCCCAGCGCGCCGCGACCGGCATCAGGGTCAGGCCGATGGTGGTGATGACGATGCCGGTCACCAGGGGCGGGAAGAACTTGGTGATCCGCGAGAACACCGGCGTTATCAACAGGCCTATCAGCGAGGCGGCGATCACCGAGCCGAGCACCACCGGGATGCCGCCGGCGCCGTCGCTGCCGATGATCGCGATCATGGTCGCCACGCCGGCGAAGGACACGCCCTGCACCAGCGGCAACTGACAACCGAAGAACGGTACGCCGATGGTCTGCAGCAGGGTCGCCAGGCCACCGGCGAACAGAGAGGCGGCGATCAGCAGGCCGATGTCGGCGGGCGACAGTCCCGCGGCCTGGCCGACGATCAGGGGAACCGCCACGATGCCGCCATACATGGTCAGCACGTGCTGCAGACCGTAGGCGAGGTTGGCGCCGATACCGAGGTTTTCGTCTTCCGGGCGCTTCTCCGGAGACGGACTTACGGATGAGACTGTCATGGTGAGGCTTCTCGCTGTTGTTCTTGTGTTGGCCAATGTAGACAAAAAAATACTGTCTTGACCAGTGTTTTGTATACATTTTATCTTGCAGGCAAGTTCTCCAATTTGCGATTCCTGGCTGCGAACAGCCGTGAATTCCGGTAAATGGTTAGCTGACCATATGGTCAGGAAACTTCCGTGCGACGAATGGCACCCACGCGGTGCGGATGCACCGTCGTGGCGCGCCGATCACAGGTCCAGCAGTTCGCTGCGGACCTGGCCATCCTCCAGATGGAGTCGGGCGACGGTGATCGGCAAACGGAAGCGGCGTGGTCCGGCACTGCCAGGATTGATCAGCAACAGGCCATCCCGCTCCTCGATCAGCGGCTTGTGGGAATGGCCGCAGATCGCCACGCGGAAGCCACGTGTGTACAGATCGGCTGGAAAATGTGCCGCCTCATGGGTGACGAAAATGCATACACCATGCCAGTCCAGTTGCAGGCTGTGGGGCAGGGACGAGGCCCAGTCGGCGGTGTCGTTGTTGCCGCGCACCGCGTGCACCGGCGCCAGCTCGGCCAGGGCGTCGAGGATGTCCGGCTTGCCGATGTCCCCGGCGTGGATGATCCGCTCGCAGCCGGCCAGCGCCGCCAGTGCTTCGGGGCGCAGCAGGCCGTGGGTGTCGGAGATCAGGCCAAGGTACGGCCCGGTGCTGCTCATGGGGCTGGGCTCGTGGAGGGGACGAGCCCTGATTGTGCCAGCCCGTGGCGCGTTGCGCCGCCTATGCTTCAGTGCCCGACGGACGGGGTTTCCGGCAGGAACCAGTTCATCAGCAGGGCGCAGAGGCCGCCGGTGGCCACGCCCGATTCCAGCACGGTGCGCAGTGCCGCCGGCATGTGGGCGAGGAATTCCGGCACCTGGGACACGCCCAGGCCGAGGGCCAGGCTGACCGCGATGATCAGCAGGGCGCGGCGGTCCAGGTTGGTGCCGGCGAGGATGTTGATGCCGGAGGCGGCCACCGCGCCGAACATCACCAGGGCGGCGCCGCCCAGCACCGGCTCGGGAATCGCCTGGAGCACCCCGGCGACGGCCGGGAACAGGCCCAGCAGCACCAGCAGCAGGGCGATCCACAGGCCGACGTGGCGGCTGGCGATGCCGGTCAACTGAATCACCCCGTTGTTCTGCGCGAAGATCGAGCTGGGGAAGCTGTTGAGCAGGCCGGCCAGCAGCGAGTTGGCGCCGTTGACCAGCACGCCGCCCTTGATCCGCTGCATCCACAGCGGGCCTTCCACCGGTTGGCGCGAGACCTTGCTGGTGGCGGTGACGTCGCCGATGGCCTCCAGCGAGGTGACCAGGTAGATCACCAGCATGGGGATGAACAGCGCCCAGGAGAAGCCCAGGCCGAAGTGCAGCGGGGTCGGCACCTGCAACAGCGGCGCGTCCTCCAGGCCGGCGAAGTCGAGGCGGCCGAGCCACGCGGCGAGGGCGTAGCCGGCGGCCAGGGCGATGACGATGGCGCAACTGCGTAGCCACACTAGCGGGATGCGGTTGAGCACCACGATGATCGCCAGCACCGTGCCGGACAGCAGCAGGTTCTCGCCGTTGGCGAAGCTGCCGTCGGCCATCGCCGCGAAACCGCCGCCCATGCTGATCAGGCCGACCTTGATCAGGGTCAGGCCGATCAGCAGCACCACGATGCCGGTCACCAGAGGGCTGATCAGCCGCTTGATGAAGGGCAGGATGCGTGACACGCCCATCTCGACGAAGGCGCCGACCATCACCACGCCGAAGATCGCCGCCATCACCGCCTCCACCGGCGTGCCCTGGCTGACCATCAGCGAGCCGCCGGCGATCAGCGGGCCGACGAAGTTGAAGCTGGTGCCCTGGACGATCAGCAGGCCGGCGCCGAAGGGGCCGAAGCGTCGGCACTGGACGAAGGTGGCGATGCCGGAGACCAGCAGCGACATGGAGACGATCAGGTTGGTGTCGCGCGCCGACACGCCCAGCGCCTGGCAGATCAGCAGGCCCGGGGTGACGATGGGGACGATGATCGCCAGCAGGTGCTGCAGGGCGGCGAGCAGGGCGGCCAGCGGCCGCGGGCATTCGTCCAGCCCGTAGAGCAGTTCGCTGCGGGGCTCGGGGATGGGGGGCTTTTCCAGTGAAGTCATGGCGATCGACCGCGAAAAAGCGGCGATTCTACCTGAGCCTTGCCGCGCCTGGGCCTCCGGTTGATCCGTAGGGGCGGATTCCGCAGTCCGTAGGATGGGTTGAGCGGAGCGATACCCATGCGGTGATGGGTATCGTCGCTGCGCTCCTCGACCCATCCTGCGGACTTCGCGAGCAGAACTCGTTCCTACAGGGGGCTGAAAACGAAAAGCCCGGCGCGGGGCCGGGCTTTTCGGGAGGAGCGGCTATCAGCCTTCCAGCAACGCCTTGTTGCGCACCGCGCCCTTGTCGGCGCTGGTGGCGAGCAGGGCGTAGGCCTTGAGGGCGGTGCTGACCTTGCGGGCGCGCGGTTGTGCCGGTTTCCAGCCCTTCTTGTCCTGCTCGGCGCGACGGGTGGCCAGTTCTTCATCGCTCACCAGCAGGTTGATGCTGCGGTTGGGGATGTCGATGAGGACCTTGTCGCCGTCCTGCACCAGGCCGATGGCGCCGCCGGCCGCCGCTTCCGGCGAGGCGTGGCCGATGGACAGGCCCGAGGTGCCGCCGGAGAAGCGGCCGTCGGTGAGCAGGGCGCACTGCTTGCCCAGGCCCTTGGACTTCAGGTAGCTGGTCGGGTAGAGCATTTCCTGCATGCCCGGGCCGCCTTTCGGGCCTTCGTAGCGAATGATCACGATGTCGCCGGCCTTCACCTCGTCGTTGAGGATGCCTTTCACGGCGCCGTCCTGGCTCTCGTAGATCTTCGCGGTGCCTTCGAATACGTGGATGGATTCGTCCACGCCGGCGGTCTTCACCACGCAGCCGTCCAGGGCGATGTTGCCGTACAGCACGGCCAGGCCGCCTTCCTGGGAGTAGGCGTGCTCGACGCTGCGGATGCAGCCTTCGGCGCGGTCCAGGTCGAGGGTCGGCCAGCGGGTGCTCTGGCTGAACGCGGTCTGGGTGGGGATGCCTGCCGGGCCGGCCTTGAAGAAGGTGTGCACGGCTTCGTCCTGGGTCTGGGTGATGTCCCACTGGGCGATGGCTTCGCCCATGTTCGGGCTGTGCACGGTGTGCACGTCGGTGTGCAGCAGGCCGCCGCGCGCCAGTTCGCCGAGGATGGAGAAGATGCCGCCGGCGCGGTGCACGTCTTCCATGTGGTACTTCTGGATGTTCGGCGCCACCTTGCAGAGCTGCGGCACCTTGCGCGACAGGCGATCGATGTCGCGCAGGTCGAACGGCACCTCGGCCTCCTGGGCAGCGGCCAGCAGGTGCAGGATGGTGTTGGTCGAGCCGCCCATGGCGATGTCCAGGGTCATGGCGTTCTCGAACGCCTTGAAGTTGGCGATGTTGCGCGGCAGCACGCTGGCGTCGCCTTCGCCGTAGTAGCGCTGGCACAGCTCGACGGCCAGGCGGCCGGCGCGCAGGAACAGTTGTTCGCGGTCGCTGTGGGTGGCTAGGGTCGAACCGTTGCCCGGCAGCGACAGGCCGAGGGCTTCGGTCAGGCAGTTCATCGAGTTGGCGGTGAACATGCCGGAGCAGGAACCGCAGGTCGGGCAGGCGCTGCGCTCGTATTCGGCGACCTTCTCGTCGGAGCAGGAGTCGTCGGCGGCGACGACCATGGCGTCGACCAGGTCCAGGCCGTGGTTGGCCAGCTTGGTCTTGCCGGCTTCCATCGGGCCGCCGGAGACGAACACCACCGGGATGTTCAGGCGCAGGGCGGCCATCAGCATGCCGGGGGTGATCTTGTCGCAGTTGGAGATGCAGACGATGGCGTCGGCGCAGTGGGCGTTGACCATGTATTCCACGGAGTCGGCGATGATCTCGCGGCTCGGCAGGGAATAGAGCATGCCGTCGTGGCCCATGGCGATGCCGTCGTCCACGGCGATGGTGTTGAATTCCTTGGCCACGCCGCCGGCTTTCTCGATCTCGCGGGCGACCAGTTGGCCGAGGTCCTTCAGGTGCACGTGGCCGGGCACGAACTGGGTGAAGGAGTTGGCGATGGCGATGATCGGCTTCTTGAAGTCCTCGTCCTTCATCCCGGTGGCACGCCAGAGGGCGCGGGCGCCGGCCATGTTGCGGCCGTGGGTGGAGGTTTTCGAGCGGTAATCGGGCATGGCGGTGGTCCTGCGGGCTAATCACGACGCGGGCTTTCGGCCCGCTGTTTATGCGTATGGTGAGCGCGCCACGGGCCGCTGGCAAATGGAAGTGACCGTTGCCGGGGCTGTGGGGCCGGAAGGCTGCGCGGGATCGCCGCTGGCTCGGCCTGGCTCGTGAGTCCGCCTGGGATGGGGGCAGGGAAGCCGCGATTCTAATCCCAGGTGGACGAGGGGCGGAAGGGCGGGGCGATGGCAGGTGGGTTGGTGGGTGGCGAAAAGCCGGGGAAAAGCGCTGGAGGCTGGAGGGCCGAACGAGCAAGCGGGCCGGCTTTTGTAGGGTGCGCCGCGCGCACCGTTTACCCTGGGGCGAGCACGGTGTTTCGCCTGGAACGTAGGTGTCGGCCCTGGATCGGTGCGCGCGGCGCACCCTACGGGGTATGCGTGGGTTATTCGGCGGGCTCCAGGCGTAGTCGTTCGGCGCGGCGGCGGAGCAGTTCGAGGGTCACCAGCAGGGCGATGGAGACGAGGATCAGCAGGGTCGCCACGGCGAGGATGCTCGGGTTGATCTGCTCGCGCAGGCCCGAGAACATCTGCCGGGGGATGGTGCGCTGCTGGGGCCCGGCCATGAACAGGATGACCACCACCTCGTCGAAGGAGGTGATGAAGGCGAACAGCGCGCCGGAGATCACCCCTGGCCGGATCAGCGGCATGATCACGTCGAAGAACACCCGCAGCGGCGTGGCGCCCAGGTTCAGGGCGGCGCGCACCAGCGAGTAGTCGAAGCCCGCCAGGGTGGCGGTGACGGTGATGATCACGAACGGCGTGCCCAGCGCCGCGTGGGCGATGATCACGCCCAGGTAGGTGCCGGCCAGGCCGAAGTCGGAATAGAAGAAGAACATCCCGGCGGCGGTGATGATCAGCGGCACGATCATCGGCGACAGCAGCAGGGCGGTGATGAAGCGCCGGAAGGGCATCTCGTCCCGGGCCAGGCCCACCGCCGCGCAGGTGCCCAGCACGGTGGCCAGCGCGGTGGCGAAGATGCCGATGATGAAGCTGTTCTTGATCGCCAGGATCCAGCGCGGGTCGGTGAACACCTGGTCGTACCAGCGCAGCGAGTAGGCTTCCGGCTGCAGGGTGAGCATGCCCTCGGTGAAGCTGAAGAACGGCTCGGTGTTGAACGACAGCGGCACGATCACCAGGATCGGCAGGATCAGGAACAGCAGCACCAGCCAGGAACTGGCCTTCAGCAGCCAGCTCCCCAGGTGGTGCCAGAAACCGTAGTAGGCGGGAGTTTTCATAGCGTGTCGTCCTGAAAAATACCTGTAAGCCGCAAGCTACAAGTAAGAGCAAAGGCGGAGCGGCTCTGGCTTGAAGCTTGTGGCTCGAAGCTTGCCGCTCAATATCATCCCAACTTGATATTGCTGGCGCCGACGAAACGGTCGTACACCCAGTAGAGGATCAGGATCAGCGCCAGCAGCAGCGAGCCCAGCGCGGCGGCCAGCTCCCAGTTGTTCGACGACTGCATGTGGAAGGCGATGATGTTGCTGATCATCTGCCCGTCGGTGCCGCCGACCAGCGCCGGGGTGATGTAGTAGCCGACGGAGATGATGAACACCAGCAGCGCGCCGGCGCTCAGCCCCGGCAGGGTCATCGGGAAGTAGATGCGGGCGAAGGCCGGGATCGGCCGGGCGCCGAGCGACAGGGCCGCGCGCAGGTAGCTGGGGTCGATGCCGCGCATCACGCTGTACAGCGGCAGGACCATGAACGGCAGCAGGATGTGGGTCATGGCCAGCACGGTGGCGAACGAGGTGTAGAGCATCTCGAACGGCTGGTTGATCGCCCCGGTGCCGATCAGGAACGAGTTGATCACCCCGTTGGTCTGCAACAGCGCGATCCACGCGGTGGTGCGCACCAGCAGCGAGGTCCAGAACGGCAGCAGCACCATCACCAGCAGCAGGTTGGCGCGGTTCTCCGGCAGGTTGGCCAGGTAATAGGACAACGGGTAGCCGAGCAGGGCGCAGAGCAGGGTGATCACCAGCGCCATGTTCAGGGTCTTGCTGTACAGCTTCTGGTAGATCTGCGTACTGCGTTCCTTGATGCCTTCGTCCGGGTGCGGTTCCAGGTCCAGGGCGGTCAGGTAGTAGTCGTAGGTGTAGGCCTTGCCGGCGCGCTTGATGGCGTACCAGACCTCGCTGCGCGACCAGTTGCGATGGGTCTTGAGCAGGGTCTCGGCGCCCTGTTCGTCAAGCTGTTCCGGGTCCAGGCGGCCTACCTGGCGGGCGGTGGTCTTGACCACGCTGGACATGCCGGTGAAGGCGCGATTGAGCTCCTCGGCCAGCTTGCCGGACTGCCGTGTCTTGGCCAGGCCGTGCAGTTCCTCGGCGAACACGGTCAGGGTGGCCTGGTCCGGCAGGCCGTGCTCGTCCCAGCGCTGCAACTGTTCGATGGTGCGCGGGATCAGCTCGACCACGGTGGGATGGTGCACGCTGCGCCACAGCATGCTGCCGATCGGCGCGACGAAGGTCAGCAGGATGAAGACCAGCAGGGGGACCACGAAAAGGAAGGCGGTCAGGCGTTTCTTGCGCCGGGCGCTGGCGGCCTGGCCGGCTTCGCTGGAAGTCAGGGATGACATGTTAGAGCCTCTTGACACTACTTCGCGAACCGCGTTGCCGCGCCAAATGGCGCCATGGCCGGGCGGCGTTCCGCAGGCGCGGGACGCAGGGAATGGTCGTTCCCTTGCCCGACGCATGGCGCCATTTGCCGCGCAACCCGAAGGGACGGGCCTGTTTTTGCGCGGTGCGTCGTTACTCGTCGTTCATTTGGAATAACCAAACCTCTCTCCTCGCGCCTAGCCCCGCGCAAAAACAGGCTCCGTCGCGGTCGCTCAGTAGTGCCAAGAGGCCCTTGGAACTCCTGGACAACATGGGGCTCCACCCCGCACACGAGGTGCAGGGTGGAGCAGGCGCTTAGTTCAGCAGCCACTCGTTGAACTTCTCGCCGAGGGCCTCGCCGTGGTCGGCCCAGAACTCCGAGCCGGCCTGGATGCCTTTATCCAGGTGCGCGGTCGGCAGGTGCGGCGCGGCGGTCTGGTCCATCAGCGGCGTGGAGGACTTGCGGGTCGGGCCGTAGGCCACGTCCGGCATGCCCGCCAGTGGCTTGGAACCGGTGGCGTAGGCGATGAACTTGAGGGCCAGGTCCTTCTTCGGCGAGCCCTTGACGATGGCCCAGGCGTCGAGGTCGTAGACATGGCCGTCCCAGACGATCACGAAGGGCTTCTTCTCCTGGCGGATGGCGTCGTAGAAGCGGCCGTTGGCCGATTGCACCAGCACCGCGCCGCCGTCGTTGAGCAGTTGCGGCGCCTGCGACCAGGAGTCGAACCAGACGATGTCCTTCTTGAGGGTCGCCAGCTTGTCGAAAGCGCGTTGCTGGCCTTCCGGCGTGGCCAGCACCTCGTAGACCTCGGCCGGCGGTACGCCGTCGGCGATCAGCGCCCATTCCAGGTTCACCTGCGGACGTTTGCGCAGGGCGCGCTTGCCGGGGATCTTGGCGGTGTCGAAGAAGTCGGTGAGGGTCGCGGCCTTGGTGCCGCCGATGGTCCGCTCGTTGTAGGCGAACACCACCGACCAGACGATGTTGCCGATGGCGCACTCGCTGGCCAGGGCTTCGGGGATGAAGTCCTGCTCGGCCGGGGTGCCATCCACGCCGGGCGGCAGGATGTCGCGCGGGATTTCTTCCAGCAGGCCTTCGGAGCAGGCGCGCTCGAGGTCGATTACCTCGAAGTCGACCACGTCCCACTGGATGTTGCCGGACTCGACCTGGGCCTTGATCTCGGCGACACCGCCGGAGTAGTCCTCGAACAGCACCTTGACCCCGCTGTCCTTCTGGTAGGGGTCGATGACGTGTTTCTTCTGCGCCGCCCCGTAGGCGCCGCCCCAGGACACCACGGTCAGCGAATCCTGGGCGCTGGCGTGAAAGGATGCCATGGCCAGCGCAGCGGTCAGGGCGAATGCGGAAACGCTTGTGGTCAGTGATCTAGCCATTGTTGTGCTCCGTTGCCTCTTGTTGGTGGTGATCCTTCTTGGCGCCTGTCCACGATCCGCCGCGCGTCGGGCGAGAGATCGCGAGCGGGGTCTCAGGCCGGCTGCGGCGAGTCGTGCCGGTCCAGTGCCTGGCTGTCCTGCGGCAGCCAGGCCAGGGAGATTTCCTCCTGCGGGTCGAGCTGCGGTGCCGAGCTGTCGTTCATGTTCTTCACCACCAGTTCGGTGCCGTCGGCGGTCTCGAAGTGGTAGCGGATGTACTCGCCGACGTAGTGGCTGGTGACGAAGCGCGCCCTGATCTGGTTGCCGGCGCTGCCCAGGCGGTCGGTGAAGGTGAGCTTCTCCGGGCGGATGGACACCGTGGTCGCCTGGCCGACCTCGGTACGGTTGGCCTTCAGGACGCTGACCAGGCCGCCGTCGTCGAGGCGCACGTCGACCCGCTCGTCGCCGACTGCCTCGATGGTGCCCTTGAGCTTGTTGCTCTCGCCGATGAAGTCGGCGACGAACAGGTTGGCCGGGCGCTCGTAGAGCACGTGGGGCGGCGCGCACTGCTGGACGATGCCGTGGTTGAACACGGCGATGCGGTCGGACATGGTCAGCGCCTCGGTCTGGTCGTGGGTGACGTAGATCACCGTGAAACCGAGCTGGTCGTGCAGGCGCTTGATCTCGAACTGCATCTGCTCGCGCAGCTTCTTGTCCAGGGCGCCGAGCGGTTCGTCCATCAGCACGATGTCGGGGGCGAAGATCAGCGCGCGGGCCAGCGCCACGCGCTGCCGCTGGCCGCCGGAGAGCTGCGCCGGATAGCGGTTGCCGAAGGCCTGCAGTTCGACCAGGGCCAGGTACTCGTTGACCTTGGCGCGGATCTCTTCCTTGGACTTCTTGCGGATCTTCAACGGGTAGGCGAGGTTCTCGCGGATGGTCATGTGCGGGAACAGCGCGTACTGCTGGAACACCATGCCGATGTTGCGCTGGTAGGGCGCGATGCTGGTGACCTGGCGGCCGTTGATCAGGATCTCGCCGCTGGTCACGTCCTCGAAGCCGGCGAGCATCATCAGGCAGGTGGTTTTCCCGGAACCGGAGGGGCCGAGCAGGGTGATGAACTCGCCCTTGGCCACATCCAGGTTGAAGTCCTTCACCACCAGGGTCTTGTGGTCGTAGGTCTTCTTCACGTTGGTGAATTGCAGGAACGGTTTGTCCCCAGGCTGTACCGCCATACCCCTCCCCTTATAGTTGTCAGGGTTGTCCGATCCGGCGGGTGAACCCGATCGGTGTCTCTATCCGTGCCAGTCGTGACCACCTTGTGGGAGGATCGACCAGTCTGAGTGCACAGGTAAGGCAAGAAGCGCGCCAGACATCCTCCAGCCGCGACAGCACTGTCCAAGGCTTCCTAAAGCCTAGACCACGATGGCAGATCGCCCAGTTTTTCGGGGTGGGTTGGTAACACTCGACGTAGCAGGATGTGGCCGGCGAAACGCGCCAGCCTGGTGCGGGGTGTGATGACGGAGGCACGCAAACGGGGCGGCTCGCTCTGCGTGGGAGTGGCTGTCTCGCTCTGTCTCTGGATTACTCGCTTCGCTCACCCTTCGGGCCGCCAAGGGCGTTCGATGCAAGCACCGTCCCGCGTGCGCGGGCATGACGTGGGAGACGTGGCGGGGGCTTTCCCGGATTGCATCCGGGCTACGCAAAGCGGCTTCGCAGGATGGAGAGAAGCTGCTTGCGTAGGGTGGAAAACCGCGAAGCGTTTTCCACCGGAAAAGGCTGGTGGATGTAAAAGCGACATCCACCCTACGGTCCGTGTCAGCTATTGGGCAGCAGGCGGCAGGTCAGGCTCTTGATGTAGCGGGTCTCGGGGATCGCCGGGTGTACCGGATGGTCCGGGCCCTGGCCGCCGCGTTCGAGCAACTGGATGTTGCGGTCGAGGTGGCGGGCGCTGCCGAGCAGGATGTTCTGCAGGTCGTCTTCCGGCAGGTGCATGGAGCAGGAGGCGCTGACCAGGATGCCGTCCTTGGTCAACAGGCGCATGGCCTGTTCGTTGAGGCGGCGGTAGGCGGCCTCGCCGTTCTTCAGGTCCTTCTTGCGCTTGATGAAGGCGGGCGGGTCGGCGATCACCACGTCGAAGCGTTCCTCGGCGGCCTTCAGCTCCTTCAGCGCCTCGAACACGTCGCCTTCCACGCAGGTCAGCTTCTCGGCCACGCCGTTGAGGGTGGCGTTGCGCTCGACGCCGTCCAGGGCCAGGGCCGAGCCGTCCACGCACATCACTTCGCTGGCGCCGAACGCCGCGGCCTGCACGCCCCAGCCGCCGATGTAGCTGAACAGGTCGAGCACCCGCTTGCCCTTGACGTAGGGCGCCAGGCGCGCGCGGTTGAGGCGGTGGTCGTAGAACCAGCCGGTCTTCTGCCCGGCCAGCACCGGCGCCTCGAACTTCACGCCGTTCTCTTCCAGCGCGACCCACTCCGGCACGTCGCCGTGGACGGTCTCGACGTAGCGCTCCAGGCCCTCGGCATCGCGCGCGGCGGAGTCGTTCTTGAGCAGGATGCCGCTGGGCTTGAGCACCTGGATCAGCGCGGCGAGCACTTCGTCCTTGTGGCGCTCCATGGTCGCGCTGGCCAGTTGCACGACGAGGATGTCGAAGAAGCGGTCGACCACCAGCCCCGGCAGCAGGTCGGAATCGCCGTACACCAGGCGGTAGCAGGGCGCGTCGAACAGCCGCTCGCGCAGGGACAGGGCGACGTTGAGGCGATGCACCAGCAACGACTTGTCCAGCGTGTGCTTGAGGTCGCGCGACAGCAGGCGGGCGCAGATCAGGTTGTTCGGGCTGATGCCGACGATGCCCAGCGGCTTGCCGCCGGCGGCTTCGAGGATCGCCTGGTCACCGGGCTGGAAAGCCGCCAGCGGCGTGGCGGCGACGTCGATCTCGTTGCTGTAGACCCACAGATGGCCGGCGCGCAGGCGGCGGTCGGCATTGGCTTTGAGGCGCAGGCTGGGCAGGGTCATCAGGGAAGCTCCGGAAAAAGAGCGCGATTATAAACCAAGGGGCGGGGGTGAAGAGCCGGGGAAAAGCGCTGGAGGGCTGGAGGCTGGGCGAAAAGGCGGCCCTCTCGCTCTTTCATTGGATTCCCGCGTGCGCGGGAATGACGGTCTGGCGTTGGGCGCGCGTCCCCGTCATCCCCCTGCGTGGGGACCCAATAAACAGCCTCCCGGATTGCATCCGGGCTACTCGTCCGCTGTTGTAGGAGCCAGCTTGCTGGCGATGCTTCTACGTTGCCGAGGATCGCGCGCATGGCGCGCTCCTACAACAGGACTCCGTCGTAGGAACGGCGGGGACGCCCAGTTCCATGGCCGCGAAAAAAGGCTTGACGTAGAAGGTGCATGACCAGAACCCCGTCCAGCCTCCAGCGCTTTGTCGAATGACGATTGCCCCCTCAACTTCCCCGCCACGACGCCGATAGCCGGATGGGTCCGGAAACCCACGGCCGGCTCGCCAGGCCATGGGTGAATCGGCGCGCAGTTGCTAGACTGCGCGCTCACCGTCGAGCAGTCGTGATGAACACAGAACTTTCCGCCGAACAGATTCAACAGGTGTTGCAGGGCATCAGCGTGCCGCCGCAGCCACAGATCATGGTCGACCTGCAGATGGAGCAGGTCATGCCCAACCCCGACCTGAAGACCATCGCCCGCCTGATCGGCCAGGACCCGGGGCTGTCCGGGGCGTTGCTGAAGATCGTCAACTCGCCGTATTTCGGCCTGGCCAACAAGGTCGGCTCGATCCAGCGCGCGGTGAACCTGCTGGGCAGCCGCTCGGTGATCAACATGATCAACGCGCTGTCGATCAAGGGCGAGATGAGCGACGAGACCATCGTCACCCTCAACCGCTTCTGGGACAACGCCCAGGACGTGGCCATGAGCTGCCTGACCCTGGCCAAGCGCGTCGGCTGCGAGGCGGTGGACGAGGCCTACACCCTCGGCCTGTTCCACAACTGCGGCATCCCGCTGATGCTCAAGCGCTTCCCCGACTACATGGCGGTGCTCGAGGAGTCCTACGCCTGTGCCAGCGGCGAGCGGCGCATCGTCGACACCGAGAACCGCCTGCTCAACACCAACCACGCGGTGGTCGGCTACTACACCGCGCGTTCGTGGAACCTGCCGCAGCACCTCTGCGAGGCGATCGCCAGCCACCACAACTGCCTGTCGCTGTTCAGCGACGATTCCGGCCGCGACGCGCAGTTGAAGAACCTGCTGGCCATTCTCAAGATGGCCGAGCACATCTGCGAGTCCTACCGGGTGCTCGGCGACCAGGAAGTCGACCAGGAGTGGGAGGCGATCCGCGAGCCGGTGCTGGAGTACGTCGGCCTGTCCGAGTACGACTTCGACAACCTCAAGGAAAGCATCCGCGAGCTGGGGCGCTACTAACCGCTATTCCCTCTCCCTCCGGGAGAGGGGTAGGGTGAGGATCGGATTCCCGATCGGCCGCGCACCCTGACCTCTCTCCCGGGGGGGGGCCGACACCTGACACTGCATCACCGGACGACCATGCCTGAACTACCCGAAGTCGAAACCACCCGCCGCGGCATCGAGCCGTACCTCAAGGGCCAGCGCGTCAGCCGCGTGGTGGTGCGCGAGCGCCGGCTGCGCTGGCCGATTCCCGAAGACCTCGACGTGCGCCTGTCCGGCCAACTGATCCTTGCCGTCGAGCGGCGCGCCAAGTACCTGCTGATCCAGGCCGAGGTCGGCACCCTGATCGGCCACCTGGGCATGTCCGGCAGCCTGCGCCTGGTCGAACAGGGGCTGCCGGCGGCCAAGCACGAGCACGTCGACATCGAGCTGGAGTCCGGCCTGGCGCTGCGCTACACCGATCCACGCCGCTTCGGCGCGCTGCTGTGGAGCAACGACCCGCTGCACCACGAGCTGCTCGTGCGCCTCGGCCCGGAGCCGCTTGGCGAACTGTTCGACGGCGAGCGCCTGTACCAGCTCTCGCGCGGCAAGAACGTGGCGGTCAAGCCGTTCATCATGGACAACGCGGTGGTGGTCGGGGTCGGCAACATCTACGCCAGCGAGGCGCTGTTCGCCGCCGGCATCGACCCGCGCCGCCCCGCCGGTTCCATCTCGCGGGCCCGCTATATGCGGCTGGCGGAAGAGATCAAGCGCATCCTCGCCCAGGCCATCGAGTGCGGCGGCACCACCCTGCGCGACTTCGTCGGCGGCGACGGCAAGCCCGGCTACTTCCAGCAGGAGCTGTTCGTCTACGGCCGTGGCGGCGAGTTCTGCAAGGTCTGTGGCAGCACGTTGCGGGAGATCAGGCTGGGGCAGCGCGCGAGCGTGTATTGCCCGCGTTGCCAGCGCTGAGCTGTTTTTTCTGGGTCCCCGCGTTCGCGGGGATGACACGAAGTTGACCGTCATTCCCGCGCACGCGGGAATCCAATCCTCTACCAACTCCTATAAGAACAAGAACGTGGACAACACCAACTACCTGCCGCCCAACCCGTTCGCCGAGCGGGTCGGCAACACCATCCTGGCGCTCATGGGCTGGCGCATCGAAGGCGCCTTGCCGCCGCTCGACAAGTTCGTCGTGATCGGCGCCCACCACACCTCCAACTGGGACTTCGTGCTGTTCATCGCCGCCAAGTTCGTGCTGCGCCTGAATGCCCGCTGGTTCGCCAAGCATTCGATCTTCCGCTGGCCGTTCGGCGATCTGCTGAAGCGCTGGGGCGGCGTGCCGATCCGTCGCGACCGCCAGTCGAACGTGGTCGACCAGGCCGTGCAGCAGTTCCGCGAGCAGCGCCAGTTCATGCTGGTGATCGCCCCGGAAGGCACCCGCAAGAAGGTCGAGCGCTGGAAGATGGGCTTCTACCACATCGCCCGTGGCGCCGGCGTGCCGGTGGTGCTGGCGGCGCTGGACTACGAGCGGCGGCGCATCGTCATCGGCCCGCCGTTCGTGCCGACCGGCGACGAGGCCGCGGACCTGCGGCAGATACTGGCGTTCTATCGCGACTTTCCGCCGAAAAAGCCGCAGTACGCATTTCTCGGTGATTGAAGGCCATCACGCTGACATCTGGCGGAGCGCTGTTATAGTTACCGGCACTGCCATCCAATAAAACCGACACTCGAAGGACCGCCCCATGAACCTGTTCCGTGCAACCGCTGTTGTCTTGGCTCTGACCACTGGCCTGCTGACGCTGCCGGCAAACGCCGGGCAGGTGGTTCAGGAGAATGTCAGTGGCGACCCGTTCTACACCGTCGAAGCGCCGCCGGCCTACGCCATGGTCGGCGACCTGCTGATCGCCCGTCCGCTGCTGATCGCCGGCACCATCATCGGTGCCGGCCTGTTCGTCATCAGCCTGCCGTTCAGCGCCGCCGGCGGCAACATCGGCGCCGCCGGCAAGGCGCTGGTGGTCGATCCCGGCAAGGAAGCCTTCGTGCGCTGCCTGGGCTGCACCTCCAGCGGCTACCAGCGCGACTGATTTCCCCCGGCCTGCCGGCCAGAGCCCCTGGTGCGCAAGCGCCAGGGGCTTTTTCGTGTGCGCTCGTGACCGTAATTGGGTCCCCGCGTTCGCGGGGATGACGGTTGAGCCACGGAGCTTCCCTCCACCCCATCGCTCCCGCGCATGCGGGAGCCCGGAAAAGACCGGGCACAAGACTCCTTCCGGAGTGCCGCGCTGTGGTGTAATTGCCGCTCCTGGCAATGGAGCGGCAAGGGCGTGAAGCACTACTCGCGCATCATTCTTCTGGTTCTGATCGGAGCGGGGCTTTCCTGGTCCTTCTGGTCCAGCGCCGGCTGGCTGCAGCTTTGCGCCGGCCTGGCGCTGTTCCTGTTCGGCATGCAGTGCCTGGAAGAGGGCCTGCGCCAACTGGCCGGCGGCAAGCTCGAACAGTTGCTCGGCAAGAGCACGGAAACACCCTTCAAGGCCCTGATGTTCGGCGTCTGCGGCACCATGCTGCTGCAGTCCAGCACCCTGGTCTCGCTGCTCACCATCGCTTTCATCAGCGCCGGGCTGATCCAGTTGGCCGGCGGCATCGCCATCCTGTTCGGCGCCAACCTCGGTGCCACCAGCGGCATCTGGCTGCTGGCGCTGGCCGGGCAGAACCTCAGCCTCAGCCCGCTGGCCCTGCCGCTGCTGGTGTTCGGTGTGCTGGCCGGCTTCAACGGGCCGAAGAGCAAGGCGGCCGGGCGCATCGTGCTGGGCATCGCCTTCATCTTCCTCGGCATCGACCAGATCAAGGATGGCTTCTCCAGCTTCGGCGGCGACCTGGACATGAGCCAGTACCAGGTCGAAGGCATCGCCGGTCCGCTGCTGTTCACCGCCATCGGCCTGCTGGTCACGGTGGTCCTGCAATCCAGCCACGCGACCCTGATGCTGACCCTGGCGGCCCTGGCCGGCGGCCAACTGGAACTCGGCCAGGGCCTGGCCATCGCCATCGGCTCGAACGTCGGCAGCAGCGTCAGCACGGCGGTGGTCGGTTCGCTCGGCGGCAACCGCAGCGGCCAGCGCCTGGCGCTCGCCCATGTGCTGTTCAATGTGGTGACCGCCTGCCTGGCGCTGGCCCTGCTGCTGCCGCTGACCTGGCTGGTGCAGTGGCTGACCGCGCAGGTCGGCCTGGGCGACAACAGCCTGATCCAGTTGGCGCTGTTCCACAGTTTGTTCAACGCCACCGGCGTGCTGCTGTTCTGGCCCTGGCAGGCCGGGCTGGCGCGGCTGCTCATCCGCCTGTTGCCCGACCGCGTCGAGCCGCAGGTACTGATCACCGAACTGGCCCCGGACAACCGGGAACCCGAGCGGACCAGGGCGCGCTACCTCAGCGAGCGGGCGCTGGACTCGGCGGACGCCGCCGCCAGCGCGGTGGTCCAGGAACTGCGCCACCTCGGCCGGTTGAGCCTGGAAGTGATCTGCCACGCCCTGTACCTGCCGGTCGACCAGTTGGCCCGCGCCCAGGGCGACGAGGCGCTGTTGCAGGCGCGCCCGGACCCGCGCGGGCTGGATGCCGAGACGCTCTACCAGCGGCACATCAAGGGCGTGTACGGCGACCTGCTGAGCTTCATGGGGCGCCTGGAAGTGACGCTGGACGAGGCCCACCAGCAGTTCTGGGTCAATTGCCAACTGGCCGCCCTGCAACTGGTGGACGCGGTCAAGGACGCCAAGCACCTGCAGAAGAACCTCGGCCACTACCTGAACCAGGAGCCGTCGCCCGCGCGCACCGCCTATGTGGAGCTGCGCCGGCACTTGCTCTCGCTGCTCCACGCTATGCACGAACTGGCGCGCTCGGAGCTCAGCGACGAGGCCTGGCGCGCGCAGTTGCAGGCGCTCGACGAGCGGGCCGCCGACTTCGACGCCGCCTTCCGCGTGCGGCTATTCGCCATGGTCCGCACCCGCGAGCTGGACGGTTTGCAGACCAGCTCGCTGATGAACGACCTGGGCTATGCCAGCCGCATCTTCCAGAGCCTGCGCAACGTGCTGCTGCTCGGCGAGGGCCAGGAAGCGCTCCGCGCCCTGCGGCGCGCGCCGGCCGGGGATGAGTCGCTGATCGTGGTGGAGTGAGGAGGATCTGGGCCGGCCAGGCTACAGGGGATAACGGTCTGGCCTGTTTTCTCTGGTTGACTCGCTTCGCTCGCCCTTCAGGGCACCCTGGGCTGCACGGGAACGCGCGCCGCCGGGCGGGCATCCACCGGTGGGGCCGGCCAGGGCATCAGCACGGTCGCCTCGCCGACCCCGCGCGGATCGCTGGCCACTTCGACCTGGTCGCCGCGCTTGTCCCACAGCAGCACCTGAAGGTTGCCGTAGCGCTGCTGCCGGCGCTCCAGGCGATGGCCGCGCTGCTCCAGAGCCTGCACTTCGGCGACGTTGAAGGTGCCCGGCTCGTACTGCACCACGTCGGGCAGGTACTGGTGGTGGTAGCGCGGCGTCGCCGGCCACTGGCTGACCGCCTTGCCGTCCAGGTAGTCGAGCATGCCGAGCAGCACCATGCTGGGGATGCGGCTGCCGCCCGGAGTGCCGAAGCTGGCGAAGACCTCGGCGCTTTCGATGAAGCTCGGGCTCATGCTCGACAGCGGGCGCTTGCCGCCGGCGATGACGTTGGCCTGGCTGCCGGCCAGCGCGTAGGCGTTGGCGCCATGCGGATCGGCGGCGAAATCGTCCATCTCGTTGTTGAGCAGCACGCCGGTGCCGGGTGCGGTGAAGGCGGCGCCGAACGGCAGGTTGATCGACAGGGTGCCGGCCACCGCGTTGCCGTCCGCGTCGATCACCGTGAAGTGGGTGGTGTGGTCGCCCTCGCGCCAGGCCGGCGCCGGTGGCAGGGTGCTGCTCGGCGTGGCGCGCCGTGGGTCGATGCCGCTGGCCAGGCGCTCGAGGTAGGCGGGGGCGAGCAACTGGCCCAGCGGGTTGGCGACGAAGTCCGGGTCGCCGAGCAGGCCACGGTCGCGGTAGACCCGGCGCAGCGTCTCGATCACATAGTGGCTGCGCTGTATCCGGTCGGCCTCGCGCCAGGGCAGTTGCTGGAGGATCGCCAGGCTCTGCGCCAGGGCCACGCCGCCGGCCGAGGGCGGCGGCGCGCTGATCAGCTCGCGGCCACCTTCAAGGGGGAAGCGCAGCGGCGCGCGCTCCACCACCCGGTAGTCGGCCAGGTCGCGCAGGGTCCAGATGCCGCCGCCGGCGCGCACCGCGGCGACCAGCTTCTCCGCCGTCTCGCCGGCGTAGAAACCGCTGCGGCCATAGCGCGACATGCGTTCCAGGGTTCGCGCCAGGTGCGGCTGGCGCAGCAGGCTCCACTGTTCCGGCACCTGGCCCTTGTCGAGGAACAGGCGGGCGCTTTCCGGGTCGTCGCGCAGCGCGGCCAGGCGCCACAGCGCGCGTTCGCGGTAGATCCGGTCCACCGAGATGCCGTCGCGGGCCAGGCGGATCGCCGGCGCCAGGTTGTCGGCCAGCGACAGCCGGCCGTAGCCGGAGGAGAGGTGGTCGAGGGCCGCCGGCAGGCCGGGAATCGCAGCGGCCAGTGCGCCGTCCAGCGACAGGCTCGGCTCGACCTTGCCGCCGCGCACGTAAAGGTCGGCGCGCGCGGCCTGCGGGGCGCGTTCGCGGGCATCGATGAAGCGGTACTGCGGCGGTTCGCCGGCCTGGCGCAGCAGGAAGAAACCGCCGCCGCCGAGGCCCGAGCCGTAGGGTTCGGCCACCGCCAGCGCGGCGCTGATCGCCACCGCCGCGTCGAAGGCGTTACCGCCGCTGCTCAGCGCCTCCAGGCCGGCCACCGTGGCGGCCGGGTGGGCGGTGGCCACCGCGCCCTTGCCGGGCCCGGTGGCCCAGGCGGCGAAACTGGCGGTCAGCAGGAGGAACAGCAGCGGCAGGCGTTTCATCGCGGGTCCGGGTCGGGCGGGGTCGTTGCAGTATGGACGATGCTGCTGGGAGCGGGCGTTGGCACTGCAGACGCTTCGTGCGCGGGAGAAATGGCGGGCTCAGGCCTTGCCGGTGAGCTTGCGGTATTTCTCCATCAGCTCGTCCTTGCTCTCCACGTGGGTTTCGTCCAGCGGGATGCAGTCGACCGGGCAGACCTGCTGGCACTGCGGCTCGTCGTAGTGGCCGACGCATTCGGTGCACAGGTTGGGGTCGATCACGTAGATCTCCTCGCCCTGGGAGATCGCGCCGTTCGGGCATTCGGGTTCGCAGACGTCGCAGTTGATGCAGTCGTCGGTGATTTTCAGGGACATCGAACAACTCCTGCCAGGTCGGGCGACCGTGGCAATGGGGAAATCATGGGCGAATTGTGCCGGATCGGCGGCCGGCTTGCACGCCGGACCGCCGGGCAGCGCCCACCCCGGATCAGCTCTGGAAGCGTCGGGTCAGCGCCTCGGCCACCGACGGGTGGACGAACTTGGTGATGTCGCCGCCCAGCGCGGCGATCTCGCGCACCAGGGTGGAGGAGATGAAGGAGTACTTCTCCGACGGGGTGAGGAACATGCTTTCCACGTCCGGCGCCAACTGGCGATTCATGTTGGCCAACTGGAACTCGTACTCGAAGTCGGACACCGCGCGCAGGCCGCGCAGCAGCACGTTGGCGTTCTGTTCCTTGACGAAGTGCGCAAGAAGGCTGGAGAAGCCGACCACTTCGACGTTGGGCAGATGCTTGGTGACCTCGCGGGCCAGTGCCACGCGCTGTTCGAGGGGGAACAGCGGATTCTTCTTCGGGCTGGCGGCGACCGCGATGATCACCGTGTCGAACAACCGCGAGGCGCGCTCGATCAGATCGCCGTGACCCTTGGTGATCGGGTCGAAGGTACCGGGGTAAAGCACTCGATTCATCGTGACGTCCTGGCGGAGTCCCTGGGGGAGTCGGATGGTAGCGCAGCGAAGGCGCGGCGGCCAAGCCGAGGCGGAAATGGGGTTTCCTCATGGGTGGATGCTGGGGGTTGGTGAGGGAGGTTGGCGCCGCCCCTCACCCCAGCCCTCTCCCAGGGGGAGAGGGGGCTGATCGGTGCTGCGATCACGCACGGTGTCCGTCGGCAACTCGGGCTAACTCCCTCTCCCTCCGGGAGAGGGTTGGGGTGAGGGAGCGTGCGTGACCTCAGCTCCATGGCCTGTTCATCGCACGGCTCGATGGATTTCGTCGCTGCGCTCCTTCACCCATCCTGCGTTTTCTTCACTCACCTTACGTTTTCAAGCGTTCGGCCAGGGCGCTGGCCAGTTTGGCGGTGAGGCCGTAGACCGACAACTGCGGGTTGGCGCCGATGCTGGTGGGGAACAGCGAGCCATCGTGGATCGACAGGTTCTGCAACTGGTGATGGCGGCCGAGGCTGTCGGTGACCGCCAGCTTCGCGTCCTCGCCCATGGCGCAACCGCCCATCACGTGGGCGCTGCCCAGGCGGGTGCGGTACAGCTCCAGCGGCAGGCCGTCGATCAGCTTCCTGGCTTCGGCCAGGGTCTTCACGTAGCCGGCGTCGCTGTGCATCGGCATCACCGCCTTGGCGCCGGCGGCGAACTGGATCTCGGCCATGCTGTGGAAGGCGCGGCGCACGCCGTCCCAGGTGTAGTCGGTGACCCGGTAGTCGAGCACCGGGCTGCCGTCGCCGCGCAGTTCCACCGTGCCTTCGGCGCTGTCCGGGTGGAAGCCGTCGCGCAGCAGGGCGAGCATCACGTTGGTGTGCGGCAACTGTTCCATGCGCAGGGAGTTGGCCTCGCCGAAGCCGCCGAGCAGGGTGCTCGCCAGCGCTGGGTGCAGCGGCGGGACTTCCAGCTTGTAGGACATCCGCCCGATGGTGCCGTCGTCCCACTGGAAGTGGTCGGAGTAGATCGACTGCGGCGCGCCGTAGAAGGGGTTGATCACTTGCTCGAACAGTGCGGCGGAGAAGTTCACCAGGTGCAGGAAGGTGCGCTTGCCGACCCGCTCGTGCGGGTCCGGCGCGTCGGAACGCAGCAGCAGCGCCGGGGTGTTGATGCCGCCGCCGGACAGCACGTAGTGGCGCGCCTTGACGGTGATCTTGCGGCCGGTCGGCGCCACGCAGCGCTCGTCGAGGGCCAGGCATTCGATGCCGGCGACCTTGTCGCCGTCCAGCAGCAGGCGTTCGGCGCGTGCCAGGAAGAGCAGTTCGCCGCCCTTGTCGAGGGTCGCCGGGATGGTGGTGACCAGCATCGACTGCTTGGCATTGGTCGGGCAGCCCATCCCGCAATAGCCGATGTTCCAGCAGCCGCGCACGTTGCGCGGGATCACCTTCCAGTGCAGGCCGAGCTTTTCGCAGCCGGCGCGGATCACCTCGTTGTTGGGGTTCGGCGGCACCATCCAGGGCGCCACGCCGAGGCGTTCTTCCATCTTCTCGAACCACGGCGCCATCTCGGCCGGGCTATGGCCTTTCACGCCGTGCTCCCTGGCCCAGTGTTCGAGGGTCGGGTCGGGGGTGCGGAAGCTGGAGGTCCAGTTGACCAGCGTGGTGCCGCCGACGGCGCGGCCCTGGAGGATGGTGACGGCGCCGTCCTTGGTCATCCGGCCGATGCCTTCCTGATACAGGCTGGCGTAGGCCTCGGGTTCCTGCAGCTTGAAGTCGCGGCTGGTCTTCAGCGGGCCTTCCTCGATCAGCAGCACCTTGAGGCCGGCCGCGCTGAGGATTTCGGCGGTGGTGCCGCCGCCGGCGCCGGTGCCGACGATGGCGACGTCGGCTTCGAGGGTCAGGTCCTGCTCCAGGCGCGAGCCGTCATGGGTCTTCCAGCCGCGGGCCAGGCCCTCGGCGAACAGATCGGGTACAGGCATCAGGCGTATCTCTTGTCGTTATGGGGCGTGCGGGATCAGATGCTGGGCGGGCCGGGGTAGCCGCAATGCGCCCAGGACTCGGGGTTGCCGTACCAGGCCATCATCACCAGTTGCAGCAGGGAGCTGTGGCCCATCTTCAGCAGGCTCAGCGAGCTGTTCTGCCAGCGTTCCAGGAAGGCGCGGACGTCCTCCGCCGAGGCCTTTTCCCAACTGCCCCAGATCCCGGTCAGCGGGCCGCGGGTGACCGGCAGGGCGAGCACGTCGAACAATTGCAGGGTGAGCTTGAGCATTTCCGGCGACAGGTGGTCGAGGCTGTAGTCGAGGCCCGCGATGGTCTTGTCCACGGCCTGCGGCAGGCTGGCGGCGGGCACCGCGCCGGCCAGCATCGCCGGGACCAGCGCACGCAGGAACGGCAGGTCGGACTGGCGCAGCGCGCGCATGCCGCTGGCCGGGGTGTCGGCCGAGCAACCGCTGAGGCTGGCGGCGACCCCGGCGGTGGCCAGGAACGCCGAGCCGAGCAGGCCGACCTTGAGCAGGTTGCGCCGCGACAGGCCGGGGGCGTCGAGGGTGGTGTCTGTCATTGTTGTATTCACCGGTGTGTTTTTATTTTTCTGGGTCTTCTGGGTCCCCGCGAACGCGGGGACCCAATAAAACAGCGCCGTCAGCGCACGAACAGCTTGAAGACCAGCTTCTGCAACGCCTTGCCGTAGGGAGGGTAGATGGTCCTGGCGGCGTTGAAGCGCTGCTTGATGAACACGCCCTTGGCCTTGCTGAAGGTCAGGAAGCCCTCGTGGCCGTGGTAGTGGCCCATGCCCGAGGGGCCGACGCCGCCGAACGGCATGTCGTCCTGGGCGACGTGCAGCAGGGTGTCGTTGAGGCACACGCCGCCGGAGTGGGTCTCGTGCAGCACGCGCTGCTGCTCGCGCTTGTCGTAGCCGAAGTAGTACAGCGCCAGCGGCCGTGGCCGGTCGTTGATGTAGTCGAAGGCCTCTTCCAGGCGGTCGTAGGGGATGACCGGCAGCAGCGGGCCGAAGATCTCGTCCTGCATCAGCTTCATGTCGTCGTTGACGTTCAGCACCACGGTGTGCGGCAGGCGCCGGCCCTGGGCCTGCGGATACAGCGGCACCAGGCGCGCGCCCTTGCTCTCGGCATCGGCGAGGTAGCCGCGCAGGCGCTGCAACTGGCGCTCGTTGATGATCGCCGTGTAGTCGGGGTTGTTCTCGAGCTGCGGGTAGAAGCCCTGTACCGCCTGGCGGTAGGCCTCGACGAAGCCGTCGAGACGATCGCGCGGCACCAGCACATAGTCCGGCGCCACGCAGGTCTGCCCGGCGTTGAGGGTCTTGCCGAAGGCGATGCGCTCGGCGGCATCGGCCAGCGGCACGTCGGCGCTGACGATGGCCGGCGACTTGCCGCCCAGTTCCAGGGTCACCGGCACCAGGTTCTCGGCGGCGGCGCGCATCACGTGCTTGCCGATGCTGGTGGCGCCGGTGAACAGCAGGTGGTCGAACGGCAGCTTGGAAAAGGCCATGCCGACCTCCGCCTCGCCGAGCACCACGGCGACCAGATCCTCGGGGAAGATCTTCGCCATCAGTTCCTTGAACAGTTGCGACGTGGCCGGGGTCGACTCGCTCATCTTGATCATCACCCGGTTGCCGGCCGACAGCGCGCCGACCAGCGGCCCGACGGCGAGGAACAGCGGGTAGTTCCAGGGCACGATCACCCCGACCACGCCGAGCGGCTGGTAGACCACCTTGGCCGAGGCCGGCTGGAAGGCCACGCTGACCGCGCGGCGCGACGGCTTCATCCACTTCTTGATGCGCTTGCTGGCGTAGTGGATGCCTTGCAGCGAGGGCATCAGTTCGGCGAGCAGGGTCTCGCTGGCGGAGCGGTTGCTGAAGTCCTGGCTGATCGCGTCGATCAGCGCCTGCTGCTCGTTGCGCAGCAGTTCGCGCAACGATTGCAGCCACTGGATGCGCTGTTCGGCGGTGGGCATCGGATTGGCGCGGAAGGCCTCGCGCTGGCGTTGGAACAGGCCTTCCAACTCGCTGATCTGCTGCTGGTTCTGCTGGATGTGGGCGATATCGGCAACCATGGGGCGGCTCCTCGGCGGACCGTCTGTTGTTGTGGTTCGCTGGATTTTTAGAGCAATTACTCTAAAGTGTCAAACAGAATGCCGGTTCGACTGACGAGATGCAGCCCAACGAAAAGCTGGCTACATCTCTGCGTTTGTCTTTTGGATTCCCGCGTTCGCGGGAATGACGCGGGAAAGATCGGCGTCCAGCCGTCGTCCCCGCGAACGCGGGGATCCACTAGACAGAAACGTAGGAGCGGCCCATGGCCGCGATAGGCCCTTGAACCGCCAAGCGGCGCAGCGCTTCCGGGGGTAACATTCCGCCGGTAACTGCGTGTACCTTTGCCCGCGCCCGCCCTTCACCACAGAGCTGAGTTATGGCCGCACCCATCAAGACCCGCGAGCGTATCGTCCAAGCCAGCCTGGAGCTGTTCAACAGCCAGGGGGAGCGCAACGTCACCACCAACCACATCGCCGCGCACCTGGGCATTTCGCCGGGCAACCTGTACTACCACTTCCGCAACAAGCAGGCGATCATCGCCGAGCTGTTCGCCGCCTACGAGGCGCGGGTCGACGCCATCCTGCGGGTGCCCGAAGGGCGCGCGATGACGGTGGAGGACAAGACCTTCTACCTCGAGGCGCTGCTCGCGGAGATGTGGGCGTACCGCTTCCTGCACCGCGACCTCGAACACCTGCTCGACGCCGATCCGGAGTTGGCGGCGCGCTACCGCCTGTTCGCCCGGCACTGCCTGAGCAACGCCGTGGTGATCTACCAGGGTTTCGTCGAGGCCGGCATCCTGCTGATGGACGCCGCGCAGATCGAGGCGCTGGCGCTCAATAGCTGGATCATCATGACCTCCTGGGTGCGCTTCCTGTGCACCACTCGTGGCGACCCGGGCGACCTCAGCGAGGAGCTGATGCGCCGTGGCATCTACCAGGTGCTGGCGCTGGAGGGCGGCTACACGGCTCCGTCCGCGCGGGCGGCGGTCGATACCCTGTACCACAAGCTGCACGTGCCGCTGGAGCAGGTGATTCCGTAGCCCGGATGCAATCCGGGAGGTAGGGGCGCCGTGCGCACCTGTCGAGCGTTCCGGTGTGCACGGCTCACCCTGTGAGCAATGTGTTTCGAACGTCATCCGGGGAAATGTTCCGGATCACGAGGCAATGAGATCCGGGTCGAATGTCGTTCGCCCTAGTCGTTCTCGTTCCTGAGTCGCGCGTACAGCCGCTTCTTCTGCCGCTCCAGGCGCTTGCGGGCTTCCGGGGTCTGTACCCGTTCGAGCAGCTCGGTCAGGGTTTCCAGCGTTTGCAAAAGCGTGGCGCAAACCAGGGCTTTTCGTTTCCTGCGTTCCATGTCCTTTCCTTGGTCGGTGGCCTCGTTCCAGTACTCCATGGCCTGAATGTCTCGCCGATTAAATCAAATCTTCCATAAAATTTGGAATCGAAGGTTAAATTTGTGATGGAAGCAGAATTTAGCTTTGCTTCCATGAACGAAAAAGCTGAATTCGCCGAACGCTTGAAAGCCGCCATGCAGGCCGCAGGCTATCCCGTCCGCCCTGCCGTGCTGGAGCGGGAATTCAACTCCCGCTACTGGGGGCGCTCGGTATCCTTCCAGGCTGTCTCGCGCTGGCTGCGCGGACTGTCCATTCCTTCCCAGGACAAGCTCCAGGTGCTGGCCGAGTGGCTGGGCGTGGAGCCGCAGGCGCTGCGCTTCGGCGACTGGGCGGTCAGGCAACTGCGCGAGAACCGTGGCGTCTGGGAAGACTCCCGCTATTACCAGGAACGCCAGACCTTCGAAGCCTACCTGGCTTTGCCCCTGCCGCAGCGCAAGATCGTCCGCGAAGTCATTCTCGCCTTCGCCAAATCGGCCGAGCAAGACCCCTCCAAGTCCTAGCCCTGCGTCGCCAGCCACTCCGGAACCCGCCGCTCCAGGTAGAAACCCGGCCGGCGCGGCGAGCCCTCGATGAAACCGACATGCCCACCGCGCGCGTGCAGCTCGAACTCGACGCCGGCCGCCAGCTCGCCGGCCTCGGGCAGGCTGTGGCGGAACACGAAGGGATCGTCGGCGGACTGGACGATCAGCGCCGGCACGCGGATGCCGCCCAGGTAATAGCGGCAGGAGGCGCGCCGGTAGTAGTCCTCGGCGTCGGCGAAACCGTGCAGCGGCGCGGTGATGCGTCCGTCGAAG
The DNA here is from genome assembly GCF_904061905.1 of Zestomonas carbonaria. GTDB lineage: Bacteria > Pseudomonadota > Gammaproteobacteria > Pseudomonadales > Pseudomonadaceae > Aquipseudomonas > Aquipseudomonas carbonaria. The sequence goes on along the minus strand of NZ_CAJFCI010000015.1, from coordinate 26,768 downwards.
TCCCAGAAGGTGCGCAGGCCGTCGAGCGGGCCGAGGCGTTGCAGGGCGGCCAGGTGGGCATCCTCGCGCAACTGCTGGAAGCGCTGCTGCTTGCGCTGCACGTAGGCGACCATCTCGGTCATGAAATGGCGCTGGTAGACCTGCGAGAAGCCGATGCCGATGCGGTCGGCGCACTGGTCCAGGCGGAACGGCACCGACACCGCCGCTGCCGCGCGCAGGCCGCACTCCTCGCCGGTCTCGCCGAGGTGCTTGAGCAGCACGTTGCCGCCCAGCGAATAACCCACCGCATACAACGGCGCCAGCGGCCGGCAGGCGCGCAGGTGGGCGATGGTGGCGGCCAGGTCCTCGCTGACCCCGGAGTGGTAACCGCGCGGCAACAGGTTCGGCTCGCCCGAGCAACCGCGCCAGTTCAGCGCCGCGCTGGCCCAGCCGCGTTCGGCCAGGCGCTGTTGCAGGCCGAGCACGTAGTGCGACTCCGAGGAGCCGGTCAACCCGTGCAGCACCAGCACCAATGGCGCCTGGGCGTCGTGCGGGCCGTACCAGTCGATATCGAGGAAATCCCCATCCTCCAGCCACAACCGCTCACGGCGCCGCACCAGTTGCGGCGCACGCCGGAAGAACGGCGCCCACAGCGTCTGCAAGTGCGGGCCGGGAAGCCACCAGGCGGGGTGGAAGGGGGCGGTGTTCATGCGGGATGGCTTTCGTAGGGTGGATGTTGCTTTTTACATCCACCAGCGCGTGGTGGAAAACGCTTCGCGGTTTTCCACCCTACGGTTGGCGCTCCCACAGCGAGTAGTAGACCTGCCCGGTCTGTTTCTCGCGGTGCAGGCGCCAGTTGGGTGGGAGGCCGAGGGCGGAGGGGGCGGCTTCGCTTTCGCAGTAGATCCAGGCATGCGGGGCCAGCCAGCCGCGGGTTTCCAGCAACTGGCAGGCGGGCAGCAGCAGGTTCTGGTGGAAGGGCGGGTCGAGGAACACCAGGTCGAACGGTGTCGCCGGCTGGCCTTCCAGGTAGCGCAGGGCGTCGCCCTGGTGGAGTTGTCCGTCGGGGCAGTCCAGGGTTTGCAGGGTCTGGCGCAGGGTGGCGATCGCTGCGGCGTTGCTGTCCAGCGCAAGGGCCTGGGCGGCGCCGCGCGACAGGGCTTCCAGGTACAGCGCGCCGCTGCCGACGAAGGGGTCGAGTACCCGGGCGCCTTCCACGTAGGGCGCCAGCCAGTTGAACAGGGTTTCGCGCACGCGGTCCGGGGTCGGCCGCAGGCCCGGGCCGTCGGGCACCGGGAAGCGCCGGCTGCGCCACTGGCCGCCGATGATCCGTACCTGGCCCTGGCCGCCGTGGTTGCGTGCGGGTTTCGTGGGTCGCCTGGCCATCAGTGCTCCGGAACGCCGAGCGGTTGCACGGCGGGTTTGTCGGTGGGCGGCGGCAGCGGTTGCTGCTCGACGGTCGGCCCGGCGCTGACGATCACCAGCGCCTGCGGGTCGATGTGCCTGGCCATGGCCGCCTTGACCTGTTCGACGGTCAGCCCCTGGACTTCCTGCATGAAGTCTTCCAGGTAGGTCAGCGGCAGGTCGTAGAAGCCGATCGAGCCGAGCTGGCCGACGATGTCGGCGTTGCTCGCCGTGGAGAGCGGGAAGCTGCCGGCCATCTCGCGCTTGGCGTCGTCCAGCTCCTTCTGGGTCGGGCCTTCCTTCAGGTAGTCGGCGAGCAGTTGCTGGATCAGCCCGAGGGTGCCGGCGCTCTGTTCGGCGCGGGTCTGCACGTTGATCATGAACGGCCCGCGCGTGGCCATCGGGCTGAAGCCGGAGTAGATGCCGTAGGTCAGTCCGCGCTTTTCGCGCACTTCTTCCATCAGCCGGCTGCCGAAACCGCCGCCGCCGAGGATCTGGTTGCCCAGGCTGAGCGCGGCGTAGTCCGGGTCGCGGCGGTCGATGCCCAGTTCGGCGATCATCAGGTGGGTCTGCTTGGAGGGGAACTCGATATGGGTCAGCCCCGGCTCCGGCGCCTTGGGTTCGGGCAGCGGCGGCAGCGCCGGGCCCTTGGGCAGCGCGGCGGAGACCTGCGCGGCGATGGCCTCGGCTTCGCTGCGGTCGAGGTCGCCGACCAGGGCGATCACCGTGTTGCCGGCGGCGTAGGCCCGGGCGTGGAAGTCGCGCAACTGGGCGGTGGTGATCGGCGGGATCGACCGCTCGGTGCCTTCGCTGGGATGGCCGTAGGGGTGCTCGCCGTACAGGCGTTCGAACAGCTTGAGTCCGGCCAGCTTGCCGGGGTTCTGCTTCTGGTATTCGAAGCCGGCCAGCACCTGGTTCTTGATGCGCGCCAGGGCGTCTTCGGGGAAGGTCGGCTGGCCGATCACCTGGGCGAACAGTGCCAGCGCCGGCTCGCGCTGCTCGCGGTCGCTCAGGCTGCGCAGGCTGGCGATGGCCATGTCGCGGTAGGAGCCGTTGCCGAAGTCGGCGCCGAGATCCTCGAAGCCCTCGGCGATGGCGGTGACGTCCTTGCCGGGCACGCCTTCGTTGAGCATGGCGTTGGTCAGCATGGCCAGGCCGGGGGTGTCGCCGTCGCGGCTGCTGCCGGCGGCGAAGGTCAGGCGCAGGTCGAACATCGGCAACTGGCGGGCCTCGACGAACAGCACCTTGGTGCCTTCGGCGGTATGCCAGGTCTGGATCTGCAGGGCGCGGCGGCCCGGCGCCTGGCCGTTGAGGCCGGCCAGGGATTCCAGGCGCGGCGCGGTGCCGTTGTCCGCGACCGGGGCGGTGTCGGGCGCCGAGGCCTGGCGGCTGGCCAGCAGGGTCAGGGCACCGGTCAATAGCAGCGTGACCAGGACGATCAGCCCGTAACGCAGGCCGTTACGCTCACTCATGGCGGGACTCCTCGGGCAGGACGTGGGCGACGGTGAGCCGTTCGCGGGTGAAGTAGGTGCGGGCGGCCTGCTGGATGTCGGCCGGGGTCACCGCCTCGATGGCGGCGAGGTCCTGGTCCATCAGCCGCCAGGACAGGCCGACCGTCTCCAGTTCGCCGATGGTGCTGGCCTGGCGGGTGATCGAGTCGCGCTCGTAGACCAGCCCGGCGATCACCTGGGCCCGCACGCGCTTGAGCTCCCCGGCGCTCGGCGGGTTCTGCTTGAGGTCTTCCAGTTGGCCCCACAGGCCGGCCTCGACCTGCTCCAGGGTCTTGCCGGTCTGCACGTTGGGCGTGGCGGAGAGCAGGAACAGGCTGTCGCCACGGTTGAAGGCGTCGTAGCTGGCCGAGGCGCCGGAGACCAGTTCCTCGCCGCGCTCCAGGCGGGTGGCCAGGCGCGCGCTGTAGCCGCCGTCGAGCAGCGCGGCGATCAGTCGCAGGGCGTGCACTTCGCGCGGCTGCTCGGTGGTTGCCAGGCCGGGCACGTTGAAGCCTATCACCAGGCTCGGCAACTGGGTGCGCAGGTGCAGGGTGATGCGCCGCTCGCCGGGTTCCGGCAGTTCCAGCGGCAGCTTGGCGGGCGGCAGCTCGCGGCGCGGGATGGGGCCGAACCAGCGCTCGGCGAGGCTTCTCACCTCGTCGACGGTGACGTCGCCGACCACCACCAGGGTGGCGTTGTTCGGCGCGTACCAGTGTTCGTACCAGCGGCGCAGGTCGTCGACGGTCATCCGCTGGAGGTCGGCCATCCAGCCGATGGTCGGGATGTGGTAGCCGCTGGCCGGGTAGGCGATGGCCTTGAAGCGCTCGTAGGCCAGCGAGTTGGGGCGGTCGTCGGTGCGCAGGCGGCGCTCTTCCTTGATCACCTCGATCTCGCGGGCGAACTCTTCCGGCGGGAGCCGGAGGCTGGCCATGCGGTCGGCCTCCAGTTCGAAGGCCACGGCCAGGCGGTCGCGGGCCAGCACCTGGTAGTAGGCGGTGTAATCGTCGCTGGTGAAGGCGTTCTCTTCGGCGCCCAGCTCGCGGAGGATGCGCGAGGCTTCGCCGGGGCCGAGCTTGGCGCTGCCCTTGAACATCATGTGTTCGAGGGCGTGGGAGAGGCCGGTCTGGCCGGGTGTCTCGTAGCTGGAGCCGACCTTGTACCAGACCTGCGAAACCACCACGGGGGCGCGGTGGTCTTCGCGGACGATGACCTTGAGGCCGTTGTCCAGGCTGAATTCGTGGGTCGCCTGCGGCTCGGCGGCCAGCGCGGCGAAAGGCAGGCAAAGGGTGGCGAGGAGCAGTCCAGCCATGCGGCGGGCAGTCATTTTCATCGATGGGGCGACCTGTCGGACAGCCCTCGGCGGGCTTAGCGCCGGCGGGCGAGGAGGTGCTAGGATACTGGTTCGTTTTCCCGGCGGCCACGCCCGGATCCGTAGCGCAAGGTTGCGAACGGATTCCGCTGGCGCGTCGCTACCTTGAGATAGCCGTCCCCATGTTTGGTTCCAACGACGACAAGAAAGCTCCGGCCGCGCCCGGGGAGAAGAAAAGCCTGTTCGGCTGGATGCGCAAGAAGCCGCAGGAAACCACCCCGGCCGATGCCGCAGCGCCGGTGGAAACCGCTCCCGCCGTCACCGAGGCCGCCCCGCAGCCGGTGCCGGAAGCCGCTCCGCAGCCCGCTGCCGACAGCGTGCCGGCCGCCGTGCCGGAAGCCCCGGCGCCCGAGCCGATCCCCGAGCCCGCGCCCACTCCCGAACCGGTGGCCGCGCCATCGCGCTTCCGCCTGAACATCGGCAGCGAAGTGCCCCATGCCCCGGCGCCGGCCGAGCCGGTCGTCGAGGCGCCGGTCGCGGCCGAGCCCGTTCCCGTCGAGCCGGCCCCGGCCGCCCCCGTCGCCGAATCCCGCGAGGAAACCCGGCCCGGCTTCTTCGCCCGCCTCAAGCAGGGCCTGTCGAAGACCAGCGCCAACCTCGGCGAGGGCATGGCCAGCCTGTTCCTCGGCAAGAAGGCCATCGACGACGACTTGCTCGACGAGATCGAGACCCGCCTGCTGACCGCCGACGTCGGCGTCGAGGCCACCACCGCCATCGTGCAGAACCTCACCAAGCGCGTGGCGCGCAAGGAACTGGCTGACAGCGGCGCGCTCTACAAGGCATTGCAGGACGAGCTGACCGCGCTGCTCAAGCCGGTCGAGCAGCCCCTGGCGATCGCCACCGACAAGCAGCCCTATGTGATCCTGGTGGTCGGCGTGAACGGCGCCGGCAAGACCACCACCATCGGCAAGCTGGCCAAGAAGCTGCAACTGGAAGGCAAGAAGGTCATGCTCGCCGCCGGCGACACCTTCCGCGCCGCCGCCGTCGAACAGCTCCAGGTGTGGGGCGAGCGCAACAATATCGCGGTGATCGCCCAGCACACCGGCGCCGATTCCGCCTCGGTGATCTTCGACGCGGTGCAGGCCGCCAAGGCGCGTGGCATCGACGTGCTGATCGCCGACACCGCTGGCCGTCTGCACACCAAGGACAACCTGATGGAGGAGCTGAAGAAGGTCCGTCGGGTGATCGGCAAGCTGGACGAAACGGCGCCCCACGAGGTGCTGCTGGTGCTCGACGCCGGCACCGGCCAGAACGCCATCAACCAGGCCAAGCAGTTCAACCAGACCGTCAACCTCACCGGCCTGGCGCTGACCAAGCTGGACGGCACCGCCAAGGGCGGGGTGATCTTCGCCCTGGCCAAGCAGTTCGGCCTGCCGATCCGCTACATTGGTGTCGGCGAAGGCATCGACGATCTGCGCACCTTCGAGGCCGAAGCCTTCGTTCAAGCCCTTTTTGCAGAGCGGGAGCGTGCATGATTCGATTCGAGCAGGTCGGCAAGCGTTACCCCAATGGCCATGTCGGCCTGCATGAGCTGAGTTTCCGCGTGCGGCGCGGCGAGTTCCTGTTCGTCACCGGGCATTCCGGCGCCGGCAAGAGCACCCTGCTGCGCCTGCTGCTGGCGATGGAGCGGCCGACCACCGGCAAGCTGCTGCTCGCCGGCCAGGACCTCTCGCAGATCACCACCGCGCAGATTCCCTTCCTGCGCCGGCAGATCGGCGTGGTGTTCCAGAACCACCAGTTGCTGTTCGACCGCACCGTGTTCAACAACGTCGCCCTGCCGTTGCAGATCCTCGGCCTGTCCAAGCCGGAGATCGCCAAGCGGGTCGGCGCCGCGCTGGAGCGCGTGTCCCTGGCCGACAAGGCCGAGCAGTTCCCCGCCGACCTGTCCACCGGCCAGCAGCAGCGCGTCGGCATCGCCCGCGCCGTGGTCCATCGCCCGGCCCTGCTGCTCGCCGACGAACCGACCGGCAACCTCGACCCGCGCCTGGCCGCCGAGATCATGGGCGTGTTCGAGGACATCAACCGCCTGGGCACCACCGTCTTGATCGCCAGCCACGACCTGGCGCTGATCGCACGCATGCGCCACCGCATGCTGACCCTGCAACGCGGACGCCTGATCGGCGATGGGGAGGCTGCCTGATGGGTGCTTCGCAGACGCCGCAAGAGAAGACCGCCGAACGCCTCGGCGGCGCGCCGAAGAAGGCCGACAAACAGCGCGAGCACGACGGCCCGAGCTTCCAGGAACTGTTCCACGCCTGGCTGGAAAGCCATCGCGCCAGCCTGGTCGACAGCCTGCGCCGGCTGGTCCGCCAGCCGATCGGCAGCTTCTTCACCTGCCTGGTGATGGCCATCGCCCTGGCCCTGCCGATGGGCCTGGCGCTGTTGCTCCACAACCTCGAACGGCTCGGCGGCTCCTGGCAGAGCGCCGCGCAGATTTCCGTCTACCTCAAGCTGGACGCCAGCGATGCCGACGGCGAGCGGCTGCGCGACGAGATCGCCGCGATGCCCGATGTCGCCGAGGCGCAGTGGATCAGCCGCGAGCAGGCGCTGGCGCAGTTCCAGCAGCAGTCCGGGCTCGGCCAGGCGCTCAAGGACCTGCCGGAGAACCCGCTGCCGGGCAGCTTGCTGGTCACGCCCCAGGAGATCGACAAGGTCGCCCTCGAAATGCTGCGCCAGCGCCTGGTGGAGCTGCCCAAGGTCGACCAGGTCCAGCTCGACCTGCTGTGGGTCGAGCGCCTGGGGGCGATCCTCAAGCTCGGCGACCGCTTCATCTTCGGCCTGACCCTGCTGCTGGTGCTGGCCCTGCTGCTGGTGATCGGCAACACCATCCGCCTGCACATCGAGAACCGCCGCAGCGAGATCGAGGTGATCAAGCTGGTCGGCGGCACCGACGGCTACGTGCGCCGGCCCTTCCTCTACATGGGGGCGTTCTACGGCTGCGGCGCCGGCCTGCTGGCCTGGGCGGTGCTGGCCTACAGCCTGGACTGGCTGAACGGCGCGGTGGTGCGCCTGGCCGGCCTGTACGGCAGCGACTTCGCGCTGGCCGGCGTGCCGGCGGGCGATGGCCTGTCGTTGCTGCTCGGGGCTGTATTGCTCGGTTACATTGGCGCCTGGCTGGCCGTCGCACGGCACTTGAGCGAGCTGGCACCTAAGTAGTAAGTTCTTGCTCCGCCCGTTTTGGCTGTTTTTGAACTTCGAGTCAGATTCCATGTCATATCGGCAATACTGAACTCGAGAGTTCAAGAATCGGAGGATTCGAATGACCACTTCTCTGCAACCTGTCTATGCCCTGGCGCCGGGGGCCAACCTCGAAGCCTACGTGCATACGGTGAACAGCATCCCGCTGCTGAGCGTCGAGCAGGAGCGCGAGCTGGCGGAAAACCTCTATTACCAGCAAGACCTGGAAGCGGCCCGGCAACTGGTGCTGGCCCACCTGCGTTTCGTCGTGCACATCGCCAAGAGTTATTCGGGCTATGGCCTGGCCCAGGCCGACCTGATCCAGGAAGGCAACGTCGGCCTGATGAAGGCGGTGAAGCGCTTCAACCCGGAAATGGGCGTGCGCCTGGTGTCCTTCGCGGTGCATTGGATTCGCGCCGAGATCCACGAATTCATCCTGCGCAACTGGCGCATCGTCAAGGTCGCCACCACCAAGGCGCAGCGCAAGCTGTTCTTCAACCTGCGTAGCCAGAAGAAGCGCCTGGCCTGGCTGAACAACGAAGAAGTGCACGCGGTGGCCGAGAGCCTGGGCGTCGAGCCCCATGAAGTGCGCGAGATGGAAAGCCGCCTGACCGGCCAGGACATGGCCTTCGACCCGGCCGCCGACGCCGATGACGAAAGCGCCTTCCAGTCGCCGGCGCATTACCTGGAAGACCACCGCTACGACCCGGCCCGCCAGTTGGAGGATTCCGACTGGAGCGACAGTTCCAGCGCCAGCCTCCACGAAGCGCTGGAAGGTCTCGACGAGCGCAGCCGCGACATCCTCTACCAGCGCTGGCTGGCCGAGGAGAAAGCGACCCTGCACGAGCTGGCCGCCAAGTACAACGTCTCCGCCGAGCGCATCCGCCAGTTGGAGAAGAACGCGATGAACAAGCTCAAGGGCAGCATCGCCGCCTGAGCCGCGCCCCCCTCGAAAAGCCGCACCCTGGTGCGGCTTTTTGTTATCTGGAGATCACCGCCATGCCATCCGCCCTGAGCCGCTTCCGCTGGCTGATCTACACCGCCGTCCTGGCGATCTGCGCCTGGAGCCTGTGGACCCAGTGGCAGCAGCGCCCGGCCGAGCCGATGGGCTGGTTGGTCGATTGGCAGGGCGAGCTGTTCGTGCCGCTGGCTGGCGGCGTGCTGAGCGTGCAGGGCTTGCGGGAGCGGGCTCCTGGCAGCCTGTGGCTGGCACCGAAAGGAGAGGAGGGGCCGCGCCTGCTCTATCGGGCCGACTGGCAGGATGGCGACGTGCGCTGGAAGGTCGAGGCCGAGCTGGCGCTGAGCGACAAGGAGCGCGCCAGCCTGCTGGGTGCGCTCGGCGCCACCGCCGAGGATGGCGAGCAGGTGCTCAGCGATACGCTCCTCGAACAGCTCGGCCAGCACCGCTTGAGCGATCTGCTGCTCAAGCCGGAAAGCGAAGTCCGCGAGGACCGCCTGAGTGCCAGCCTGGGCGCCCCGCGCGCCCGCTTCGGCCTGCCGGACGGCGGCGAGGCCTGGCTCTACCCGCAGTCGGGACTGACCCTCTACCTCACCGACGGCCGGCTGGACCTGATGCAGGTGGCGTCGAACGGAAAGCAGGATGAGCGCCCGGAACCGTAGCGCGAATCGATGCTTTTCTTTTTGCGCGTGCCGAATCAGCGGAAAGACTGCTTTTTTAAGAACTTTCAATGGCTACGCCGATGGTGCGTTGCCTTAGACTCGGCGCCGCTTTGAAACCGTGAAGAGCCGATCTCATGAATGCCAAGTCGCTTCGAGCAGCGCTATTTTCGCTGTCTTTTCTGAGCTTCTGGGGAGCACCAGGGCAGGCCAATGCCACGTCTTTCGACTGCCACAAGTTCACCGAGGCCACCATAGACTCCATCAGCTTCAGCTATACGCCCCGCGCGCTGCTCGGATACCTGTACGACCTGGAGGTTTCCGCCGACCGCCAGGCGGCCCGTGGCTTGAACGAGTACAGGTATGACCTGGAGGTACCCGCGGAGCAGAAGATTCCCCACTTCTGGAGCCCTTATGCATTGGCGCCCTTCGCCCCGGCGGGGGCCACGGCGGAGCAGCAGGCGCTGAACCAGCAGTTCCATCAGTTCATGCTGGCGGCCTTCTACGCCAAGAAGCCCATCAATATCTGCCTGAGCCTCGACGAGAGTCCCATGGGCAGGGCGCTGGCGGTCGATACCTTTTCTTACCAATGAGCGGGTCGGCGGATGGGCCCTACGGCATGACCGACACCATCCAGGCCGGGCGGCTGGGGTCGAGGCGGACCAGGTAGTCGCTGCCGCCGAGCTGGCGTACCTGCTGGCGGATCCACGCGGCGCGGCGGTTGACGTAGGCATCCGGCCGGCCGGCGCTCCAGCGGCGCGGGTTGGGCAGTACCGCGGCGAGCTGGCTGGCCTGCGTGGTCGACAGGTAGGGCGCGCCGATGCCGAAATGGTGCTTGGCCGCCGCCTCGGCGCCGAATACGCCATCGCCCCATTCGACGCTGTTCAGGTACACCTCGAGAATCCGCTGCTTCGGCCAGAGCAGCTCGATCAGCGCGGTGAACCAGGCTTCCAGCCCCTTGCGCGCCCAACTGCGCCCGGACCACAGGAACAGGTTCTTGGCCACCTGCTGGCTGAGCGTGCTGGCGCCGCGCAGCGAGCCGCCACGTTCGTTGTGGGAGAGGGCCTGGCGAATCGCCGCGACGTCGAAGCCCCAGTGGCTGGCGAACTTCTGGTCCTCGCCGGCGATCACCGCCATCTTCAGGCTGTCCGGCAGCTCCTGCCAGGGCCGCCAGGTGCGCTGCAGGTCGATCGGCTTGTCGTCGACCCACGACTCGATCTTGCGCTCGACCATCAGGGCGCTGCCCGGCGGCGGCACCCAGCGCAGTGCCAGGACCAGCGCGGCGCTGATGGCCATGGCCCAGAGCAGGATCTTGATGAGTCGATGGAACAGTGCGCGCATATGACGCCTTGGCCTGGAAGCGGGAGGCGGCCATTATAGCGGCCGCTTGCCGTCTGTCCGGCGCCGATCCATGGAGATTCGAACCATGCTGCGTATCCTCTTGTTGCTGGCCGCGTTCTTCGGCTTCACCGCCGTGGCGCTCGGCGCCTTCGCCGCCCACGGCCTGAAGAGCCAACTGAGCCCCGATCTGCTGGCGGTGTTCCAGACCGGCGTGCACTATCAGATGGTCCACGCCCTGGCGCTGCTGGCGGTGGTGCTGCTCGGCCTGCACGCGCCCGGCAAGGCCCTGCTGGTGGCCGGCGGACTCTTCGTACTGGGCATCCTGCTGTTCTCCGGCAGCCTCTACCTGCTCAGCCTGAGCGGCGTGCGCATCCTGGGCGCGATCACCCCGTTCGGCGGCGTGGCCTTCCTCGGCGGCTGGCTGAGCCTGGGGGTGGCGGCCTGGAACCTTGCCCGATAAGCTGACCCGTGCGTCAGTTCCGGGACGAATGGCCGGCCCTTTGCCTTGGTCCACCCGTGCCGATGGCGCTAGAATGCCGGCCCCCTTCCCGTGTGATCGCCAGCCATGCGTATTCAACTGAACGGTGAACCCTACGAGCTGCCCGAGGGCGAAAACCTCGGCGACCTGCTCGCGCGCCTGGAACTGACCGGCAAGCGCGTGGCCGTCGAGCTGAACCTGGATATCGTGCCGCGCAGCCAGCACGCCATCACCTCCCTGCGCGAGGGCGATCGGGTAGAGATCGTCCACGCCATCGGCGGCGGCTGAGGACAACGCGCCCAGCCGTTCGTACCGCCGCCATCCGCTCTACCCGCCAAGCAAGAGGACTCCCGATGAGCCAAGTTCGCACCGACAAGCCTTTCACCCTGGCCGGTCGCACCTACCAGTCGCGCCTGCTGGTCGGCACCGGCAAGTACAAGGACCTCGAAGAGACCCGAGCGGCCATCGAGGCGTCGGGGGCGGAAATCGTCACGGTCGCGGTGCGCCGCACCAACATCGGCCAGAATCCCGGCGAGCCGAACCTGCTCGACGTGATCAGCCCGGATCGCTACACCGTCCTGCCGAACACCGCCGGCTGCTACACCGCCGAAGATGCGGTGCGCACCTGCCGCCTGGCGCGCGAACTGCTCGACGGCCACAAACTGGTCAAGCTGGAAGTGCTGGCCGACCAGAAGACCCTGTTCCCCAACGTCATCGAGACCCTCAAGGCTGCCGAAGTGCTGGTCAAGGACGGTTTCGACGTGATGGTCTACACCAGCGACGACCCGATCATCGCCCGCCAACTGGCCGAGATGGGCTGCATCGCGGTAATGCCGCTGGCCGGCCTGATCGGCACCGGCCTGGGCATCTGCAACCCCTACAACCTGCGCATCATCCTCGAAGAGGCGACCGTGCCGGTGCTGGTGGATGCCGGTGTCGGCACCGCCTCCGACGCCACCATCGCCATGGAGCTGGGCTGCGAGGCGGTGCTGATGAACAGCGCCATCGCCCACGCCCAGGACCCGGTGCTGATGGCCCGCGCCATGAAGCACGCCATCGAGGCCGGACGCCTGGCCTACCTCGCCGGGCGCATGCCGAAGAAGCTCTACGCCAGCGCTTCGTCGCCGCTGGAAGGCCTGATCCAGTAAACATCGTCCCCTCGCAGGAGCGAGCCATGGCTCGCTCCTGCGGATACACACCGAGTTTCCCGATGACCGACACCCAGACTCCTGCCGAACAGCAAACGCGCCTGCGCACCATCAAGAGCTTCGTGATGCGCGCCGGACGCATCACCGAGGGCCAGCAGCGCGCCCTCGAACAGGGCTGGCCGCAGTTCGGCCTGGAACTGGAGGACGGTCTGCAGGACTTCGACGCGGTGTTCGGCCGTAGCGCGCCGCGCACCTTCGAGATCGGCTTCGGCATGGGCCACTCCACCCTGGAAATGGCCGCGGCGGCACCGGAGCAGGACTTCATCGGCGTCGAGGTGCACAGGCCCGGCGTCGGCGCGCTGCTCATGGGCGTGCAGCAGCGGGGCCTGAGCAACGTGCGCGTGTATAGCTGCGACGCCCTCGACGTGCTGCGCCAGTGCGTGGCCGATGCCAGCCTGGACCGCGTCCTGCTGTTCTTCCCCGACCCCTGGCACAAGGCCCGCCACCACAAGCGGCGCATCGTCCAGCCGGCGTTCGCCGAGCTGATTCGCCAGAAGCTCAAGGTCGGTGGCGTGCTGCACATGGCCACCGACTGGGAGCCCTACGCCGAGCACATGCTCGAAGTGCTGAGCGCGGCGCCCGGCTTCCGCAACCTGGCCGCCGACGGGCGCTGGGTCGAGCGTCCCGAGGAGCGTCCGGTGACCAAGTTCGAGCGCCGTGGCGAGCGTCTCGGCCATGGCGTGTGGGACCTCAAGTTCCAGCGCATCGACTAGAACGGATCGACAGCAAGACGCCACTTTTGTAGGAGCGAGCTCTGCTCGCGAATATCGGCCCCTCGAAAGCTTCGCGAGCAGAGGGTGTGGCGTCGCCTCCAGACCCTGACCAGCCAGTCATCCCGACTCCTTCGCATTTGCATCCGTTGCGGCGAGACAGCGCCAACGCTCTGGCCTAACATGCCATTCCGCTTGGACGCGCCCTGGCCTGGCCAGGAGCCCTCGCCACGACAAACACAACAGCCATGAAGGTTGGAGCGACGCCGCCACGTCGCCGCGAAGGAGTATCCCCCTTGAGATCGTTTGCCATTCTGTTGCTGACGCTGGCCATGCTGCCGGCCCAGGCCAAGGTCAGCCCCGAGCAGGCCGACCGGCTCGGCCAGGACCTCACCCCGCTGGGCGGTGAACGCGCTGGCAACGCCGCCGGTACCATCCCCGCCTGGGATGGCGGCCTGGACAAGCCCATCGCCGGCTACCAGCCGGGCATGCACCATCCCGATCCCTACGCAGCCGACGCCGTGCAGTACGTGGTCAACCGCGACAACCTGGATCAGTACCAGAAGCTGCTGACGCCGGGCCTGCAGCGCCTGCTCGAACGCCAGCCGTCCTATCACCTGCGGGTGATGCCCAGCCGCCGTAGCGCCGCGGCCCCGCAGCGCATCTACGCCGCGACCCGCTTCAACGCCGAGAACGCCGAACTGATCTCCGGCGGCAACGGCGTGCAGGGCGTTGCCGCGGGCGTTCCCTTCCCGCTGCCGCAGAGCGGCCAGGAAGCGATCTGGAACCATGTCCTGCGCTATCGCGGCGAGCAGATCCACCTGGTCACCAACCAGGCGGCGGTGCTCGCCAATGGCAGCTACAACCTGCTCAAGCTGGATCGCGACATCTACTTCGTCTACGGCCGCGAAGGCATGACCCCGCAGGGCCTGGACAACACCCTGTTCTACTACAAGTACCGGGTGGTGGCGCCGGCCAAGGTCGCCGGCTCCGCGCTGGTGGTGCAGGAAACCCTCGATCAGGTGCTGGCGATCCGCAAGGCCTGGCGCTTCAACCGTGGCGAACGCCGCGTGCGCCGCCTGCCGATGCTGGCCTTCGACACGCCGCAGCCGGACACCAACGGCATGGCCACCGCCGACCAGGTGGACACCTACAACGGCGCGCCCGACCGCTACGAGTGGACGATGCTCGGCAAGCAGGAAATGCTGGTGCCCTACAACAGCTACGCGGTGCACCAGAAGGGCATCCCCTACGCCGACATCCTGCAGCGCAAGCACGTCAATCCCGAGCTGCTGCGCTACGAGCTGCACCGTGTCTGGGTGGTCGAGGCGCAGTTGCGCACCGGCTTCAGCCATCCCTATGCGCAACGCCGCTTCTATCTGGACGAGGACAGTTGGCAGATCCTCGCCGTCGACCTGTACGACAAGCGCGGCGAACTGGTCGGCTTGCAGGAAAGCCACCCGATCAGCTACTACGATGCGCCGATGTTCGGCAGCACCCTGGAGACCATCTACGACTTCGCGGGCGACCGCTACTTCGCCGACGGCCTCGACAACAACGAGCCGATGTACAACTTCCAGGCGACGCTCAGCCCACGCGACTTCACCCCGCAGGCGCTGCGCCGCGAAGGGAACTGAGCTGTTGTCGTTGCAAATGAAAAGCCGCCTTTCAAGGCGGCTTTTTCGTTGGAGACGCTTCAGTTGCGATCGGCGATTACACCGATCAGGAAGAACACCAGCAGCAGTACCGGCGCCAGGGCGTAGTTGTTGAAGTAGCCCAGCCCCTTGGCCAGCCAGGGCGTCAGGAAGATCATCGCCAGGCCGTAGCCGACCGCGCAGAGCACCACGAACAGCAGGGTGCGGAAGACGAAATTGAGGCCGCCGATGCGCTGCTGCACCCAGGCGTTGATGCCTGGGCCGAACAGCACCAGCAGGGTGGCCATGATGGCCAGGGAGATGTCGTGGAGATGGCCGCGCGTCCAACGCGACACGGTGGCGATCAGGTCGAGTAGCAGGTCCATGCGGTTCCTTGGCTCTGATGGAAAAGGCCGAGTTTAAGGCTTGTGGCCGGGTCTGCCGAGTCGCTTTTCCGGGTTTTGGGGAGGGGGTGGTTGGGGAGCCTGGAGTGTGACTGAAGCTCCGCCCCTCACCCCAACCCTCTCCCGGAGGGAGAGGGGGCTATACCGTGGCGTCGGTCAGGTATCGTGCCGTGCTCCGGAGAATTCTGTCAGGCCACTCGACGGCAAGGTTCAAGCACCGAGCCGCCAAGCCACACCGAACAGTCCCCTCTCCCTTCGGGAGAGGGCTAGGGTGAGGGGCGGACTTTGGAGCCAGCCCGGCGGCCAGATCACTCACTCTATAAAAAAAACCTGAGCCTGCCCCACCTACCAGGCACTAAGCCAAAAACAACTGCAACAGATCATTGAGGAACAACTGCCCCTTGGCGGTAGCCACCAGCCGCTGCGGGTCGGCTTCCAGCAGGCCGCGCCGCTCGGCCTCATGGCGGCCGGCACTCAGGCTGGCCAGGGGCAGGCCGGTGCGGGCGGTGAAGAGCGCGGCCGGTGCGCCCTCGCTGAGGCGCAGTACGTTCATCAGGAACTCGAAGGGCAGTTCGTCCGCTTCGAGCCGTCGCTCGCCGGCCTGGAAGCGCTTGGCCGGGTCGAGGTAGTCCTTGGGCAGGCGGGTCTTCCAGGTGCGGCGGATGAGCCCGTCCGGGGTGCTCAGCTTGGCGTGGGCACCGGCGCCGATGCCGAGGAAGTCGCCGAAGGTCCAGTAGTTCAGGTTGTGCCGCGCGCGGCGGCCGTCGCGAGCGTAGGCGGAGATTTCATACTGCGCGTAGCCGTGCTCGGCGAGCAGCGCCTGGCCGGCTTCCTGGATGTCCCAGAGGATGTCGTCCTCGGGCAGCGTCGGCGGCTGGTTCCAGAACACCGTGTTGGGTTCCAGGGTCAACTGGTACCAGGACAGGTGCGTCGGCGCCTGGGCGATGGCGGTGCGCAGGTCGGCCAGAGCGTCCTCGACCGTCTGGCCGGGCAGGCCGTGCATCAGGTCGAGGTTGAAGTTGTCGAAGCCGGCGGCGCGCGCCATGTCCGCCGCGCGGATCGCCTCGGCGCCGTCGTGGATGCGGCCGAGCGCCTTGAGCTGGCTTTCCTGGAAGCTCTGGATGCCGATCGACAGGCGGTTGATACCGAGCCGGCGGTAGGCGCTGAACTTGGCCTGCTCGAAGGTGCCGGGGTTGGCTTCCAGGGTGATCTCGATGTCGCGCGCGAACGGCACCCGCCGCTCGACCCCTTCCAGCAGCCGGCCCAGGGCTGCGGCGCTGAACAGGCTGGGCGTGCCGCCACCGAAGAAGATCGAGGTCAGCTCGCGGCCGTGGACATGCGTCAGGTCGGCATCCAGGTCGGCGAGCAGCGCATCGACGTACGCCTCCTCCGGCAGCTCGGGCCCGGCGGCGTGGGAGTTGAAGTCGCAGTACGGGCACTTGCGCACGCACCAGGGGATATGGATGTAGGCCGCCAGAGGCGGCAGCTCGAAGCTGCAAGCCTCAAGCTGCAAGTCGCTTTTGCTTGCTGCTTGCGGCTCGTGGCTTGCCGCTTTCATAGTCCCAGCCGCTGCCTGAGCAGCGCCATCGCCCTGGCCCGGTGACTTAGCTGGTTCTTCTCGACGGGAGACAGTTCGGCGCTGGAGCAGTCGCGTTCGGGCACCCAGAACAGCGGGTCGTAGCCGAAGCCGTGCTCGCCGCGCGCCTCGTGGAGGATGCGGCCGTGCCAGAGCCCTTCGCAGAGGATCGGCAGCGGGTCTTCGGCGTGCCGCAGCAGGGCCAGGGCGCAGACGAACTGGGCGCCGCGCTCGGCGTCCGGTACGTCCTTCAGGGCTTCCAGCAGCTTGGCGTTGTTGGCGGCGTCGCCCTGGCCATCGGCGTAGCGCGCCGAGTAGATGCCCGGCGCGCCGCCGAGGGCGTCCACCGCCAGGCCCGAGTCGTCGGCCAGCGCCGGCAGGCCGGACACCTGTGCGGCGTGGCGGGCCTTGAGGATGGCGTTTTCGATGAAGGAGAGACCGGTCTCTTCCGGTTCGTGGCTGCTGAACTCGGCCACCGAGCGCACGCGCACCGCGTCGCCGAGAAGAGCCTGGAGTTCCTTGAGTTTGCCAGCGTTGTGGCTGGCCAGTACGAGTTCGCGAAGCGGCATCATGGGTCGGGGAAGAATTCCTGGCTGAAATCGAAGCTGTTGACGGCGCCTTCGCCGGCCTGCACCTGGATGGCGAAGCGCAGGACTTCCTGCTGGTCCATGGGGAACTGCGCCAGGTAGTAGATGGCGCCGCTGTCGTTGACTTCCTTGAAGCTCAGCGTGCGGATCTTGCCGAGCAGGTCGGTGACCTGGCCGCTGACCTTGGCGGTGCTGGCCTTGCCGCCCTTGAGCACGGCGATGTTGAGCACGCCCTGGGTCTTGCTGCGGGTCAGCCCGGTGGCGGTGGCGATCTCAGGTTGCAGGAAGCTGGAGTTGAAGGCGCTGTAGTGCACATCCAGCTCGCCGAAGCTGATCTTGCGCTCGGCCAGCGCCGGCAAGGCCAGGCACAGGGCGCAGAGAAACAGGACGAAGCGGCGCATGGTGGATCTCCTTGTTCAGGCGGTCAGACGGCGATGCGGTGATCCAGCACGCCAGGCCCGCTGACGCGATAGATGCCGATCTCCCCTAACAGATTAGGCCAAAGGCGGCTGGCCAGGCCGTCGCGATGCTGCTGGTCGACGGCCAGGCGGTCGAGTACGCGCACCCGGCGTTCGCGGCACAGCGCTTCGAAATCCTTGAAGGTGCAGAAGTGGATGTTCGGCGTGTTGTACCAGGTGTAGGGCAGGAATTCCGACACCGGCATGCGGCCCTTGGTGGTCAGGTACCAGCGGCAGCGCCAGTGGGCGAAGTTGGGGAAGGTGATGATGCAGGTCTTGCCCACCCGCAGCATTTCCTCCAGCACCCTGTCGGGAAAGTGCAGGGCTTGCAGCGACTGGGTCATCACCACCACGTCGAAGCTGTTGCTGGCGAAGTTGCCGAGGCCTTCGTCGAGGTTCTGCTCGATGACGTTGACGCCGCGCTCGATGCACTGGGCGATCTTGTCGGCGTCGATTTCCAGGCCGTAGCCGCTGACCTGCTTGTGGTCGCGCAGCCAGGCGAGGAGTTCGCCATTGCCGCAGCCGAGGTCGAGCACCCGGCTGCCGGCGGGGATCCATTCCTGGATGATCTCCAGATCCGCTCGCATGATTACACCTCGATCCTGTTCATGTAGCCGCGAAACGCCTGCAGGTAGCGCGGGATCGGCATCAGGAAGGCGTCGTGTCCTTGCGGCGCGTCGATTTCCAGGTAGCTGACGTTCTTGCGCGCGGCGAGCAGGGCGTCGACGATCTCCCGCGAGCGCGCCGGCGAGAAGCGCCAGTCGGTGGTGAAGGACATCACGCAGAAGTCGGCCTGGGCCACCGACAGGGTCCTGGCCAGGTCGCCGTCGTGGGCGGCCGCCGGGTCGAAGTAGTCGAGCGCCTTGGTCATCAGCAGGTAGGTGTTGGCGTCGAAGCGCCCGGAGAACTCCTCGCCCTGGTAGCGCAGGTAGCTTTCCACCTGGAACTCGACGCTGTGGAAGTCGTAGTTGAGCTTCTCGCTCTTCAGGCCGCGGCCGAATTTCTCGCCCATGGCGTCGTCGGACAGGTAGGTGATGTGCCCGACCATGCGCGCCAGCATCAGGCCGCGCTTGGGGATCACGCCCTGTTCCTGGAAATGCCCGCCGTGGAATTCCGGGTCGGTGAGGATCGCCTGGCGCGCCACCTCGTTGAAGGCGATGTTCTGCGCCGACAACTTGGGCGCCGAGGCAATCGCCAGGCAGTGGCGCACGCGCTCGGGGTAGGTGATGGTCCATTGCAGCGCCTGCATGCCGCCGAGGCTGCCGCCGACCACCGCCGCCCATTGCTGGATGCCGAGCAGGTCGGCCAGCCGCGCCTGGCTGTGCACCCAGTCTTCCACGGTCATCACCGGGAACTCGGCGCCGAACGGGGTGCCGGTTGCCGGGTTGATGCTCGACGGGCCGGTGGAGCCGTTGCAGCCGCCGAGGTTGTTGAGGCTGACGACGAAGAACTTGCGGGTGTCGATCGGCTTGCCGGGGCCGATGCAGCTATCCCACCAGCCCGGCTTGCGTTCGTCTGCGCTGTGATAGCCGGCGGCGTGATGATGGCCGGACAGCGCGTGGCAGATCAGCACCGCGTTGCTGCGCGCGGCGTTCAACTCGCCATAGGTCTCGTAGACCAGTTGGTAGTCACCCAGGCTGCGGCCACAGGCCAACGCCAGGGGTTCACTGAAATGGGCGACCTGGGGTGTGACCAGGCCAACGGAGTCTTCGGCAAAGACGGCGGGCATCACCCTGCTCTCGGATGGGGAAAGGGCGCCAGTCTAAAGAGCGTCGCCCCTTGCGGCAAGCGGGCTGGGGCGGGGTGGCGGCGCCATGAAAAGAGTAGGGTGGGCTTTCAGCCCACCGAGCGGAGATGAAGTTTGAATTGGTGGGCTGAAGCCCACCCTACGGGGAGTCTGAGGCTACTCGCCGCTCTGCTGCCGGCTGGCCACTGGCAGGGTGACCACCTTGCCCTGGCGCTGGATCGGCGCG
This sequence comes from Zestomonas carbonaria, assembly GCF_904061905.1. GTDB lineage: Bacteria > Pseudomonadota > Gammaproteobacteria > Pseudomonadales > Pseudomonadaceae > Aquipseudomonas > Aquipseudomonas carbonaria. Next base: position 7,363 of record NZ_CAJFCI010000015.1, on the reverse strand, counting down.
GGTCGGCGCAGCGCGCGGAGGATTTCCGCCGATTGCTGGAGCTGCTGTTCCAGTTCGCTGACGTAGCGTTGCAGGCGCTCGCCGCGCTGGCGCGCCTGCTGGGTGTCCTGGGCCAGGGCCTTGAGGCGCAACATGTGGCTTTCCAGCAGTTGCTTGTGCTCCAGGGTGTGCTGCATCAGCGGCATCAGCGCGTCGTGCGACCACTGCGCGGCTTCCTGGCGCAGGCGCTGGTGCAGGCCGACGACTTCCTGCACCAGGGTGGCGAAGAAGCGCCGGGTCAGCACGCGCTGTTCGGTCAGCAGGGTCTTGAGGTGCAGGCGGAACTGGTCTCCCTTCTCGCGCAACTGTTGCAGCTCGCGCTGGTAGGGGGCGATGTTGAACAGCGGCGCGTCGATGCCGTGCAGCGGGTTTTCCTCGTTGTGGCGCTGGTAGATGGCGGCGACCATCTTGTTGGCCGTCTCGGCTTCCTGGCCGAGATGGTGCATGTCCTGCTCCACCGAGTGGAAGAAATGCAGGATCGCCTGGTGGATGCCGAAGGTGGTCCAGCTTCCGCCGAGGTTGGCGCGCAGCTTCTCCAGATGCTCGTCCAGGCGCTCGCCGCGCACTGCGGCGCAGAGCAGTTCGCCCTGGCGTTGCAGGAGGCGCTGGTTGGTCTTCAGGTTGAGCAGGCGCTTGTGGTGCTGGTTGTGGTCGTGCTTGGTCTTGGCGGTCAGCTCGAACAGCAACTGGCCGTTGTCCTGCTGGTGGTTGGAGAGCTCGCCCTGCTGCTCGCGGACCTTCTCCAGGCGCTGGTTGAGCACGTGCTGGCTGTTCTGCACCAGGGCCAGCACCTGGTTGACCACGCGCTGCTCGAGGAGGCGTTCCTTCTGCGCGACGATGCGTTCGCAGAGCAGGTTCTCCAGGGCTTCCAACTGGCTGCGCTGGAGCAACTGGCTGTCGTTGCGCACCTTGGCCAGCAGCGCCTGCTTGGCCGACAGCGGCAGCACGTCGTCGCTGGAGATGCCGAGCTGCTTGGCGGTGGCGCTCTGTACCTGGGCGATGGCGTTCTGCACGAAGATCTCGCCGGCCAGGTCGTCCCACAGCACGTCGATCTTGTTGAGCACGGCGAACAGGCTGGTCTGGGTGTCTTCGTCGAGCTGGCGGATGTGGTTGCGCCAGATGTCCATGTCGCTGGCGGTTACCCCGGTGTCGGCGGCGAGCAGGAAGATGATCGCCTGGGCGTTGGGCAGCATCGACAGGGTCAGCTCCGGCTCGCTGCCCAGCGCGTTCAGGCCGGGGGTGTCGAGGATGCGCAGGCCCTGGCGCAGCAGCGGGTGGTCGAAGTTGATCAGCGCGTGGCGCCAGGCCGGCACCTGCACCAGGTCGGGCTTGCCGGCGGATTCCAGCATGTCCGGGTGGAAGCCGAACTGGATCGCCTGCTCGACCGGCATCGGCTTGGTCTTCGCCACCTGGGCGAAGGCCTGGATCATGTTGACCGGGTCGTCCGGGTCCAGCGGGATGTTCACCCAGTGCCCGGGAATGCGCTTGAACTGGGCGACGCTGGCCTCGGCCAGGCGCGTCTCGATCGGCAGCAGACGGATGTAGGGGCGCTCCGAGCGCGGGTCGAAGAACAGCTCGGTGGGGCACATGGTGGTGCGCCCGGCCTGCGAGGGCAGCATGCGCTGGCCGTAGGAGGAGAAGAACAGACTGTTGATCAGCTCGGTCTTGCCGCGCGAGAACTCGCCGACGAAAGCCAGGGTGATGTGATCGGTGCGCAGCAGGCGGATGGCGGCATCCAGGCGCGCCTCGATGGCCTCGGTGTTCAGCCGGTTCTGCACCAGCCAGCTACGGTAGCGGGTGACCTCGCGCATCAGCTCGCGCTTCCAGGCCACATAGGCTTCGACTTGCTGACTGAGACGTTCCATGCTCATCCGGGCTCTCCTTTCGGCGGCGCATCCTGCGGTCATTTGAAGAAAGGTAACGCTGCAGCGCAACGGTGACCGTCTCGACGCATTATGCGGGAGTGGCGGATGGCGTCAATTGGCCGCCATGGACGACCCGCCCTAAGGTCGGTCAGCCGGTGTGGGCGGTCAATTGCAGCTCGGCCGGCAGGCGTTTCGGCGCCTGGATGCGTACCCGCTTCTGGCGGTTCAGCTCGCCGCTTTCCAGGCGCACCTGGCTTTTCGCCACGCCGAAGGCCTCGGCCAGGAATTTCAGCAGATGGGCATTGGCCTTGCCTTCCACGGGCGGCGCGGTGAGGCGGATCTTCAGGCGCTCGCCGTGCAGCCCGGCGAACTCGTCGCGGCTCGCCTTGGGTTGCAGGTGGCAATCGAGGATCAGGTCCTCGCCGTCCCAGCGGAAGAAACTCATGCAGACATCCTTCGTGAAGCTCGCGGGCTTGGGTGCGTCATCAAGTGCGAACGGCCCTGGTTCCAGGTATTGCAGCGACACTTTGGCCCCTCACTCCCGGCCCCTGGCTACACGCCCCGCTCCGAAGGGAGAGGGGAGTGTGCGTGCCAGCGGTCGCGGTATCGCTGCCACGCGGCGGGTTTTCAGAAGAACGGGCCGACGATCTGCTTCAGCGGGCCGGCCAGGCCGGTGGCGGCGGCCAGGTAGCCGAGCACGAAGCGGTCCACCAGGTTGATGGCGATGAACGCGAAGATCGGCGAGATGTCCAGGCCGCCGAGGTTCGGCAGCAGGCGGCGGAACGGCGCCAGCAGCGGTTCGCAGATCTGGTTGACCAGTTGCGCGCCGGGGTTGTAGCTGCCCGGGGCGACCCAGGAGAGGATCACGCTGACGATCAGGGCGAAGAAGAACACCTTGAGGAACAGCGAGGTGACGCCGATCAGCGACCAGACCAGCAGTTGTAGCAGGAAGCCGCCGACGTTGAAGCCGGCCAGGGTCAGGGTGATCGCCATCAGCAGCAATTGCACCAGGATGGCCAGGACCAGCGAGGCCAGGTCCAGCCCGGCGAAGCCGGGGACCACCCGGCGCAGCGGCTTGAGCAGCGGCTGGGTGGCCTTGACCACGAACTGGCTGAGCGGGTTGTAGAAGTCGGCGCGCACCAGTTGCAGGATGAAGCGCAGCAGGACGATCAGCAGGTACAGGCTGCCCAGGGTCTGGATGATGTAGATGAGGGCTTCGGCGAATCCGGACATGGGGGCTCCTTATTGACCCAGTTGTTCGGCCAGTTCGGCCGAGCGCTTGGCGGCGGCGTCCAGGGCTTGTTGGACCAGCGCTTCGAAGCCGCCGGCCTGGAAGGTCTTGATCGCCGCCTCGGTGGTGCCGGCCGGGGAGGTTACCCGACGGCGCAGTTCGGCGGCGTCGACATCGCTGGCGACTGCCATGCGCGCGGCGCCGAGGGCGGTCTGCAGGGTCAGCCGGGCGGCGGTGTCGCGCGGCAGGCCGAGTTTCTCGCCGGCGGCGGTCATCGCCTCGATGAGCAGGAAGAAGTACGCCGGGCCGCTGCCGGAAACGGCGGTGACCGCGTCGATCAACGCCTCTTCCTCCAGCCACAGCGCCAGGCCGACGGCGGACAGCAGTTGCTCGGCCAGGGTCTTCTGGGCGGCACTCACCTCGCCGTTGGCGTACAGGCCGCTGACGCCCTCGCGCAGCAGCGCCGGGGTGTTGGGCATGCAGCGCACGATGGGACGGGGCGCGCCGAGCCAGTTTTCCAGGCTGGCGCAGGTGATGCCGGCGGCGATCGAGACGATCAACGGGTTGCCGGACAGGTTCGGCGCCAGGGCCTGGCAGACGGTTTTCATGACCTGCGGCTTGACCGCCAGGACGACCACGTCGGCGCCCTGGATGGCCTCGGCGTTGCTTTCGAAGACCTGGATGCCGTGCTCGGCGGCGATCCTGGCGCGCTGCTCGGCGCCCGGGTCGCTGGCGCGGATGGCGTCGGCCGGCAGGCCCTGGGCGCGCAGGCCGCCGATCAGGCTGGCGGCCATGTTGCCGGCGCCGATGAAGGCGATACGGGAGTGGCTCATGATGGTTTCCTTATATAGAGGGCGCCGGATAGTCGCGGGCGCCGAACAGGGCGGTGCCGATCCGCACCCAGGTGGCGCCTTCGGCGATGGCGGCCTCCAGGTCGTGGCTCATGCCCATGGATAGCGTGTCGAGGTCGAGTGGCAGGCTGGCGTTCAGTTCGTCGGCCAGGGCCCGCACGCGGGCGAATACGGCGCGCTGCTCGTGCGGATCGTCGCAGGGCTCGGGAATCGCCATCAACCCGCGCAGTTTCAGGCGCGGCAGGCGGGCCACGGCGACCGCCAGTTCGGCCAGTTGTTCCGGCGCGCAGCCGGACTTGCTGGCTTCGCCGCTGATATTGACCTGCAGGCAGACGTTCAAGGGCGGCAGGTCGTCCGGGCGCAGGTCGGACAGGCGCTGGGCGACTTTCAGCCGGTCGACCGAATGCACCCAGGCGAAGTGCTCGGCGATCGCCTTGCACTTGTTCGACTGGATCGGCCCGATGAAGTGCCAGGTCAGTGGCAGGTCGCCCAGTTCCGCCTGCTTGGCCAGGGCTTCCTGCAGGTAGTTCTCGCCGAAGTCGTGCAATCCGGCGGCGAACGCTTCGCGGATATCGGCGGCCGGCTTGGTCTTGCTCACCGCCAGCAGGCCGACCGTCGCGGCCTCGCGCCCCGCGGCTTGCGCCGCCTCACGGATACGCTCACCGACCTTTGCAATATTCTTTGCTATCGTGGACATTACTTGCGCCAGCCGCTCGGAGACAGCGGCATTCTACCTGCTTGCTCGACTTTGGGGAGTTCCATGGACATCACCGAGCTGCTTGCCTTCAGTGCCAAGCAAGGCGCTTCCGACTTGCACCTTTCGGCCGGTCTGCCGCCGATGATCCGGGTCGATGGCGATGTGCGCCGCATCAACCTGCCGCCGCTGGACCACAAGCAGGTGCACGCGCTGATCTACGACATCATGAACGACAAGCAGCGCAAGGATTACGAGGAGTTCCTCGAGACCGACTTCTCCTTCGAAGTGCCCGGCGTCGCGCGTTTCCGGGTCAACGCCTTCAACCAGAACCGTGGCTCCGGCGCGGTGTTCCGGACCATTCCCTCGAAAGTGCTGACCATGGAAGAGCTCGGCATGGGCGAGGTGTTCCGCAAGATCACCGACGTGCCGCGCGGCCTGGTGCTGGTCACCGGCCCGACCGGTTCGGGCAAGTCCACCACCCTGGCGGCGATGCTCGACTACCTGAACAACACCAAGTACCACCACATCCTCACCATCGAGGACCCGATCGAATTCGTCCACGAATCCAAGAAGTGCCTGGTCAACCAGCGCGAGGTGCACCGCGACACCCATGGCTTCTCCGAAGCCCTGCGCTCGGCGCTGCGGGAAGACCCGGACATCATCCTGGTCGGCGAGATGCGGGACCTGGAGACCATCCGCCTGGCGCTGACCGCCGCGGAAACCGGCCACCTGGTGTTCGGCACCCTGCACACCACCTCGGCGGCCAAGACCATCGACCGGGTGGTCGACGTGTTCCCGGCGGAAGAAAAGTCCATGGTCCGCTCGATGCTTTCCGAATCGCTGCAGGCGGTGATCTCGCAGACCCTGCTGAAGAAGATCGGCGGCGGCCGGGTGGCCGCCCACGAGATCATGATCGGCACCCCGGCGATCCGTAACCTGATCCGCGAGGACAAGGTGGCGCAGATGTACTCGGCGATCCAGACCGGCGGCTCGCTGGGCATGCAGACCCTCGACATGTGCCTGAAGAACCTGGTCGCCAAGGGGCTGGTCAGCCGCGATGTCGCGCGGGAAAAATCCAAGAACCCGGACACCTTCTGACCGAACCCGCAGGGTAAGCGAGAGACGACACCATGGAATTCGAGAAGCTGCTCCGCCTGATGGTGGAAAAAGGCGGGTCCGACCTGTTCATCACCGCCGGCGTGCCGCCATCGATGAAGGTCAACGGCAAGATCATGCCGGTGACCAAGACGGCCATGTCGCCGGAACAGACCCGCGAGACGGTGCTGGGCGTGATGAACGAGCAGCAGCGGCACGACTTCGCCAAGAACCACGAGTGCAACTTCGCCATCAGCGCCCGCGGCATCGGCCGTTTCCGGGTCAGCGCCTTCTACCAGCGCAACCTGGTGGGCATGGTGCTGCGTCGCATCGAGACCAACATCCCGACCATCGACGACCTCAAGCTGCCGGAGATCCTGAAGAAACTGGCGATGACCAAGCGCGGCCTGGTGCTGTTCGTCGGCGCCACCGGCACCGGCAAGTCCACCTCGCTGGCGGCGATGATCGGCTACCGCAACAAGAACAGCAGCGGCCACATCATCTCCATCGAAGACCCGATCGAGTACATCCACCAGCACCAGAACTGCATCGTCACCCAGCGCGAGGTGGGCCTGGACACCGAGTCCTTCGACGTGGCCCTGAAGAACACCCTGCGCCAGGCGCCGGACGTGATCCTGATCGGCGAGATCCGTACCCGCGAGACCATGGACTACGCCGTGGCCTTCGCCGAGACCGGCCACCTGTGCCTGGCCACCCTGCACGCCAACAACGCCAACCAGGCGCTGGACCGGATCATCAACTTCTTCCCGCCGGACCGGCACAACCAGGTGTGGATGGACCTGTCGCTGAACCTCAAGGCCATCGTCGCCCAGCAACTGGTGCCGACCCCGGATGGCAAGGGCCGCCGCGCGGTGATCGAGGTGCTGATCAACACCCCGCTGGCCGCCGACCTGATCCGCAAGGGCGAGGTGCACGAGCTCAAGGCGCTGATGAAGCGCTCCACCGAGCTGGGCATGCAGACCTTCGACCAGGCGCTGTACAACCTCTACAGCCAGGGCGAGATCACCTACGAGGACGCGCTGCTGTACGCCGACTCGGCCAACGACCTGCGCCTGCTGATCAAGCTCGGCTCGGAGACCGACGGCGACCATCTCAGCCACATGGCCGAAGGGCTAAGCCTGGAAGTCAGCGACGAAGACCCCGGCCGACGTTTCCGCTGAAACGCAGAACGGCGCCTTCGGGCGCCGTTTTTCGTAGGGTGCGCCGTGTGTTCAGCGGTAGCCCGGATGCAATCCGGGAAGCGGAGTTGCCGGTTTTCCCCGGATTCCATCCGGGCGACGGAGGTGGGGCCAAGTCACCCCTCTCCCGTTTACGGGAGAAGGGCCGGGGGAGAGGGTGGTGTTGGCTGAAACCGTGGCCCTCTCCCCAGCCCTCTCCCATGAATGGGAGAGGGAGCAGGCCGAGGTTGCGGGTAGTCCGGATGCAATCCGGGGAGTGGAGTTGCCGGTTTTCCCCGGATTCCATCCGGGCGACGGAGGTGGGGCCAAGTCACCCCTCTCCCGTTTACGGGAGAAGGGCCGGGGGAGAGGGTGGTGTTGGCTGAAACCGTGGCCCTCTCCCCAGC
>NZ_CAJFCI010000014.1 GCF_904061905.1 Zestomonas carbonaria | reverse complement strand
CTCGCTGCCGAAGATGGTCTTCCCCGGCGGCGCGCTGATCGGCTGCGACCTCGGCACCCTGAACTTCGCCAAGATCAAGGGCAGCCACACCGCCATGAAATCCGGCATGCTCGCCGCCGAGGCGATCGCCGAAGCGCTGGCCGCCGGCAAAGAAGGCGGCGACGAGCTGACCAGCTACGTCGAGGCGTTCAAGTCGAGCTGGCTGTACGACGAGCTGCTGCGCAGCCGCAACTTCGGCGCGGCGATCCACAAGTTCGGCGCCCTGCTCGGCGGCGCGTTCAACTTCGTCGACCAGAACCTCTTCGGCGGCAAGATCCCGGTCACCCTGCACGACAACAAGCCGGACCATGCCTGCCTGAAGCCGGCCGCCGAATCCAAGCGCATCGACTACCCGAAGCCGGACGGCAAGCTCAGCTTCGACAAGCTCTCCTCGGTGTTCCTCTCCAACACCAACCACGAGGAAGACCAGCCGGTGCACCTGAAGCTGACCGATCCGAACATCCCGATCGGCCAGAACCTGCCCAAGTACGACGAACCGGCGCAGCGCTATTGCCCGGCCGGCGTGTACGAAGTGGTGAGCAACGACGACGGCTCCAAGCGCTTCCAGATCAACGCGCAGAACTGCGTGCACTGCAAGACCTGCGACATCAAGGACCCGGCCCAGAACATCACCTGGGTCGCCCCGGAAGGCACCGGCGGGCCGAACTATCCCAACATGTAAGCTCTGGTAGGGTGCGCCATGCGCACCGTTTACCGGGAACGACCGGAAACATTGGAGCTGCCGCCTTATCGGTGCGCGCGGCGCACCCTACCGAAGCATTGCACCGGATTGCAGTCCTCTTCTGAATAGAAGAGGACATTTCCATTTGCAGCCAGGAAATAGCGCATGACCATCGATGCCGAACAATTGCAGTTATATACCGCATATCGCGGAATCGACATTCCCCTGCTCGACCATCTGAAACTTCGTTATTGCCCGCCGGAAACAGGCGAAGAGCAAGGCCACATCATTCTGAAAGTCGAACGCGAACATCTGAACGGCTGGCGAAGTGCCCACGGCGGCGTGATCATGACCCTGCTCGATGTAGCCATGGCGCTGGCCAGCAGCCATAGCGACGAACAGCAACGCGGCGTGGTGACCATCGAAATGAAGAGCAACTTCCTGCGCCCCGGTGGCGATGTCGGCGAAACATTGGAAGCCTTCGGCAAAGTTCGCCACCACACCCATTCGCTGGCCTTCTGCGAAGCGGAATTGCGCAACAGTGCCGGCGATACCGTCGCCACCGCGTCAGGCACCTTCAAGTACCTCAACAAACCCCGCCCCCTGGCCGACGCCTGAGGCGCTCCGCTTGTCGAGCGCATCCGGCAAGCGCCACTCAGGGCAATCTGAAAAAGTCATCATCCCGCACAATCGCCGGCTGAGCTTTTTCGGCGGATTGGCTATAATCCGCCACGAAGTTGCCAACGACGCTCGTTGCAATAACGAGAAAGTCCTTGAAACATCTTCGCCAATCCAGAAAAACACCGCAGGCGGATCAAGCCCTGCTCCCGGTAACTGAAGTTCCTACTCGCATGTTGCCGGCAACAATTGAAGACCAACGGGAAACCACGTGACGAAAGACGAACTGCGCGCCGAACTCGAGCGTCAGGCGCAACGTTACAAGGATGTTTATGGCGGGGAAGTCATTACCTACGCCGCCCAACCGGACCCGGATCGCAAACCCTGGCGCAAGAAGTCCAGTCTCCTCGACAAAGCCTTCGAGAAAGAGCTGGAAAAGATCGAAAAAGACCTGAAAGCCAAAGAGCAGGAACAGGACGCTCCCTGACGGAGTAGTTTCCGCCTTGGTGGGCTGAAGCCCACCCTACAGCTCGTACCGTAGGGTGGAAAACCGCGAAGCGTTTTCCACGGGGCGGCCATCCCTCGGCCGCCTCCGTCTCAGCGCCGCTTGCCGCCCATCAGCGAGCCCATCAGCCCGCGTACCAGTTGCCGGCCGATCTGGTTGGCGGCCTGGCGTACGGCCGTTTTCATCGCCTGGCTGGCCAGGCTGCCGAGCAACTCGCCAGCCATGCCGCCCAGGTCAGTGTCCTCCTTGGTCTTGCCCTTGGCCGGCTTTTCCTCGACCTGGCTCTCCACCGCACGGGCCTGCAGCATCTCATAGGCCGATTCGCGGTCGATGGGCTTGTCGTAGCGCCCGGCCAGCGGCGACTGGCGGACCAGCGCCTCGCGCTCGCCTTCGGACAGCGGGCCGATACGCGACTGCGGCGGCGCGATCGCCACGCGCTGCACCATCGCCGGGGTGCCCTTCTCTTCCAATGTGCCGACCAGCGCCTCGCCAATGCCCAGTTCGGTGAGCACCGTCAGGGTGCTGAACGCCGGGTTGGGACGGAAACCATCGGCCACCGCGCGCAGCGACTTCTGCTCCTTGGCGGTGAACGCACGCAGGCCGTGCTGGATGCGCAGGCCGAGCTGGGCAAGCACATCGTCCGGCAGGTCGCTGGGCGACTGGGTGACGAAATACACGCCGACGCCCTTCGAGCGGATCAGCCGCACCACCTGCTCCAGGCGTTCCTGCAAGGCCTTCGGCGTGCCGGAGAACAGCAGGTGCGCCTCGTCGAAGAACAGCGCCAGCACCGGCTTGTCGGCATCGCCGCGCTCCGGCAACTGCTCGAACAGCTCGGCCAGCAGCCAGAGCAGGAAGGTCGCGTAGACCTTCGGCGCTTCGTGCACCAGCTTGCTGGCGTCGAGCAGGTGGATGCGCCCACGGCCGTCGGAATCCGGGCGCAGGATGTCTTCCAGTTGCAGCGCCGGCTCGCCGAACAGCGCCTCGGCGCCCTGCTGCTCCAGGGTGGCCAGGCGACGCAGCAGGGCCTGTGCGGAGGCGCCGGCGAACAGCGCACGGTCCTCGCCGAGCAGTTCCGGGTGGTCCTTGAGGTGGTTGAGCAGCGCCTTGAGGTCCTTCAGGTCGAGCAGCAGCAGGCCCTCGCGATCGGCCACCTGGAAGGCGGCATAGAGCGCGGCCTGCTGGCTGTCGGTCAGCTCCAGCAGGTTGCCGAGCAGCAGCGGGCCCATTTCGCTGAGCGTGGTGCGCAGCGGGTGGCCACTCTCTCCGGCCACGTCCCAGAGCGTCACTGGATAGGCGCTCGGTCGGTGCTCCAGCCAGGGCATCGAGGCGATGCGTTCGGCGACCTTGCCCTGGGGATTGCCTTCAGCGCCGAGGCCGCACAGGTCGCCCTTGATGTCGGCGGCGAACACCGCCACGCCGGCATCGCTGAACAGTTCCGCCAGGCGCTGCAAAGTCACGGTCTTGCCCGTGCCGGTGGCCCCGGCGATCAGCCCGTGGCGGTTGGCGAGTCGCAACGACTGGGATACCGGCTGGCCGGCAGGATCGGCGCCGAGAATGAACGAATTGGTTAAAGCCATGCTGCCTCTCCCTGATTTAAAGCTTTGCCCCGGATGGTCGATATCAATGCCAGATGGAACGCATATCCGGCGATGGCTCGCCCTTTCCCAAGACTGCCGCTGGTCACATGACGGATGCAACCCACCATGCCCCAGAACCTCAAATTCAGCCACAAGATACTGATTGCCGCTTCCCTGGTGGTCACTGCGGCATTCGCCTTGTTCACCCTCTACAACGACTACCTGCAGCGCAACGCCATCCGCGCCGATCTCGAAGACTACCTCCACGAGATGGGTGACGTGACCGCCAGCAACATCCAGAACTGGCTGTCCGGGCGCATCCTGCTGGTGGAGAACACCGCGCAGTCGATCGTCAACGACCCGGTCCCGGATCGCGTGGCCAGCCTGCTGGAGCAGCGCACGCTGACCTCCACCTTCGCCTTCACCTACCTGGGCGCCGAGGACGGCAGCTTCACCATGCGCCCGGACGAAGAAATGCCGGCCGACTACGACCCGCGCAGCCGTCCCTGGTACAAGGACGCCATGGCCGCCGGCGGCACGACGCTCACCGAGCCCTACGTCGACGCCGCCACCGGCGAACTGATCATCACCATCGCCACCCCGACCAGCCGCGCCGGTGTCGTGGGCGGCGACCTGAGCCTGCAGACCCTCACCCGGATCATCAACGCGCTGGACTTCGGCGGCATGGGCTATGCCTTCCTGATCAGCGCCGACGGCAAGGTCCTCGTCCACCCGGACAAGGACATGGTGATGAAGAACCTCCGGGACATCTACCCGCAGAACACCCCGGCCATCGGCACGGCGATCAGCGAAGGCGAGACCGGCGGCGCCACGCGCATCCTTACCTTCGCGCCGGTCGAGGGCCTGCCGTCGGTGAAGTGGTACGTCGGCCTGTCGGTGGACAAGGACAAGGCCTACGCCATGCTCAGCGAGTTCCGCACCTCGGCGCTGGTCGCCACGCTGATCGCGGTGGTGAGCATCATCCTCCTGCTGAGCATGCTGATCCGTGTGCTGATGCAGCCGCTGCACACCATGGGCCGCGCCATGCAGGACATCGCCGAGGGCGAGGGCGACCTGACCAAGCGCCTGGCGATCCACGCCAAGGACGAGTTCGGCGAACTGGCCGACGCCTTCAACCGCTTCGTCGAGCGTATCCACGGCTCGATCCGCGAAGTGTCCTCGGCAACCCGCCAGCTCAACGAGGTGGCCAAGCTGGTGGTCGATGCCTCCAACTCGTCGATGATCAACTCCGACGAACAAGCCAACCGCACCAACAGCGTGGCCGCGGCGATCAACGAGCTGGGCGCAGCCGCCCAGGAAATCGCCCGCAACGCCGCCGACGCCTCGCACCAGGCTTCGGACGCGCGCCACCAGGCCGAGGACGGCCGTCAGGTGGTGGAACGCACCATCGCCGCCATGAACGAGCTATCCGGCAAGATCAGCGCATCCTGCTCCAACATCGAGGCGCTGAACAGCAAGACGGTGAACATCGGCCAGATCCTCGAAGTGATCAAGGGCATCTCCGAACAGACCAACCTGCTCGCCCTCAACGCCGCCATCGAGGCCGCGCGCGCCGGTGAGGCCGGACGCGGTTTCGCGGTGGTCGCCGACGAAGTACGCAACCTGGCGCACCGCACCCAGGAGTCGGCGCAGGAAATCCATTCGATGATCGAGGAACTGCAGGTCGGCGCCCGCGAGGCGGTCACCACCATGACCGAAAGCCAGCGCTACAGCGAGGAAAGCGTGGAGATCGCCAACCAGGCCGGCCAGCGCCTGGGCAGCGTGACCCATCGCATCGGCGAGATCGACGGCATGAACCAGTCGGTGGCCACCGCCACCGAGGAGCAGACCTCGGTGGTCGAGTCGCTGAACATGGACGTCACCGAGATCAACGTGCTCAACCAGGAAGGCGTCGAGAACCTGCAGGCCACCCTGCGCGCCTGCGGCGAACTGGAGCAACAGGCCGCGCGCCTGAAGCACCTGGTCGACAGCTTCCGGATCTGAAAAAACGCTCTCCGTAGGGTGGGCTTCAGCCCACCAATCAACGGTTCGGCATTGAATGGTGGGCTGAAGCGGAGCGCCGCCCGGCCTACCCTACGGTTCTTTCCGCTCTTCCTCTTCCGAACGCTGCAACTCCTCCCACAACTCGGCGGCACCGGGAAACTCGGTGCCGTTCTCGTCGCTCAGGGCTTCCGGGTCGTAACGCCGCACGCAGCCTTCACCGAGGGTCGGTGGCGGACTGGATGTGGCTCGGTCACGTGGATCGGGCATGGCGATCACCTCCTGGCGAGGAGTATGCGCGCCCGGGACCGGCAATAGACATCCACACTTCGAAGGACGGGGCGAAGCACTGCTGTTCGACCTGCCGGCAGAGTGAGGGTAAGCCTGTAGGAACGAGGGGGCGCCTGGTTCTCTGCTCGCGAAGCCGAGTCATGCAAACGCTTCGCGAGCAGAACTCGCTACATTTAAGAGGCGTGGGCTTCAACGCCTGACCGTCATCCCCGCGAACGCGGGGACCCGGAATCCGGTGGGCTGAAGCCCCGCGTTTCGATCAGTCGAACAACACCGTCTTGTTGTCGTGGATCATCACCCGGTCCTCCAAGTGCAGGCGCAGGCCACGGGCCAGCACGCGCTTCTCCACGTCCTTGCCGAGCCGCACCATGTCCTCGACGCTGTCGCGGTGGGTGACTCGCGCCACGTCCTGCTCGATGATCGGCCCGGCGTCCAGCTCCTCGGTGACGTAGTGGCAGGTCGCGCCGATCAGCTTCACGCCGCGCCGCGCCGCCTGGTGGTAAGGCTTGGCGCCGACGAACGAAGGCAGGAAGCTGTGGTGGATGTTGATCACCTGGCCAGCGTACTCCTGGCACAGATCCGGCGGCAGGATCTGCATGTAGCGCGCCAGCACCACCACATCCGTCCGATGCTCGCGCACCAGTCGCGACACCTCGGCGAAGGCCGGGGCCTTGTCCTTCGGGTCGACCGGGACATGGAAGTACGGGATGCCGTGCCACTCGACCATGCTGCGCAGGTCGTCGTGGTTGGCGATCACGCAGGGAATCTCGCAATCCAGCTCGCCGCTGTGCCAGCGGTGCAGCAGGTCGGCCAGGCAATGCGACTCGCGGCTGGCCATCAGCACCACGCGCTTCTTCTGCTCGGAGTCGGTTACCCGCCACTCCATGGAAAACTCGCGGGCGATCGGCGCGAAGGCCTGGCGGAACCCGTCCAGGTCGAACGGCAGGGAATCGGCGCGAATCTCGTGGCGCATGAAGAACCAGCCGCTCTGGTTGTCCGAATGGTGGCTCGCCTCGGTAATCCAACCGTTATAGGTGGCCAGGAAATTACTGACCTTGGCGACGATACCGACTCCATCCGGACAGGCGATGACCAGTCGAAAAGTGCGCATGACAAACTCCAGGAAACTGCAAAGGCCGCCATTCTAGGCGCTGTGCGAAGGGTCGTCGAGCGAAGGTCGGGCAAGGCAAAAGAGGATAGGAATGGACCGAGCTCGCGTACGAGTTCTCAACTGTAAACGAGCACTCCGACTGGACTCGCTTTAACGCAGCCTCACACACGAAGCCCGCGGGCACTTTTCTTGTGGAGCCCGGCGGCCGGCAGGAAAAACCGCAGTACTCCCGTCTCCTCCGACGCTCACTCCACGCAACCCGGAACCATCGGACAACCGCGCCTCGCTAATTACCGGCAAATAGTCCATACCGCCGACATGGACTATCCGCTTATATACCGGCGAGACCGAAGACCCGCCAACTTTCCCGCAGCTCCCGGATTCACTGGCCCTTAGAACCAGAAAAGCCTTAAATGGTGCAAAACTTTGCAAATATGTTTACTTGTACAAACTGCCTGACTATTATTCGGCTTACTAAGCCACTACCACCCTCCAAAAGAATTCAAGGTAAAGCCCATGTCGCTGATCAACGAATATCGCGCTACCGAAGAGGCCATCAAGGAACTCCAAGAGCGCCTGAAAAGCCTCTCCCAAGATGACAAGCTGAAGAAAGAACTGGAGTTCGAAGGCAAACTCCGCGCGCTGATGGGCGAATACTCCAAGTCCCTGCGTGACATCATCGCCATCCTCGACCCGGAAGTTAAGTCCGCCAAGGCACCGCGCGGCGCCAAGCCGGCCGGCAGCAAGCGGGCCCGCAAGATCAAGCAGTACAAGAACCCCAACACCGGTGAAGTCATCGAAACCAAAGGCGGCAACCACAAGACTCTGAAAGAGTGGAAAGCCAAGTGGGGCGCCGATGTGGTGGAAAGCTGGGCTACCCTGCTCGGCTGAGCGACCCCCGACTTCCGGCTTCACCGCAATAAGAAACGCCAGCAATGCTGGCGTTTTTTATTGGCATATCGGAACTGTCGTCCGTCCCATCGCCCGCAGGCGATACAGGCACCGATAAGCAGAACTGCCGCACACGACACTACGGGCACAGCTCCTTTATTAGCGCCGGCTTGCTCCAGCCCAGTATTCACAGGCTGTAGCGCCGTCCCAGTTGTTCGCCGTAGGCCTGCCACTCGAGCAGCAAACTTCTCTGTTCGGGAGTGGCACTCTGGAGATTTTCGGCCAACGCCGTCTGGAAATTCGCCAGGGTATTGGGGGCGCCCCACTCTTGCTCGCTCAGCCGTAAGCGGCAGAACTCCTGCCAGCGTTGCTGTTCGTCAGCCTGCAAAGTTTCCGGGAAGTTGCGCGCGCGATAACGGAACAACAACTCGGTCAAGCGCGGATCATCGAACAGCCAATCCCCTTGGCCGAGCCGTTGCGGTTCGGCGCGACGAACCTGTTCGCACAGGCGCCGGTCACGGTCGCCGAGGAACCCGTCATAGAGTTGCTGCTCCGGATCAGAACTGGACGCGAAGGCTTCCTCGGCATAGACCAGCGGCAACTTGTCCTGCCAGACATTGCGCGCCTCGCCCAGTTGCCTGGCCAGTTCCTGGCATTGGCCCAGGTCCAGCTCCAGGCGTTGCAGGTCGTTCGCGCGCAGGACGCTCAGCGGCGCCAGCACCGGGCAGCGGTTGATGTGCACCAGCTTCAACGGCACCGGCAGGTCGCCCTCGGCCAGTTCGTCGCGGCGGGTATACAGCAGCCGACGCAAACGCTCGGCGTCGTATTCCAGCAAAGGCGTCGGATCGCCCTGCAGGTCGCAGACGATCAGTGCATTGCGGTTGCGCGGGTGCCAGGCCAGCGGCAACACCACGGAAAGGTAATGACGCGCCGCGGAAAAGCGCCCGGACACATGCACCACGGGCTGCAGCAGGCGGATCTGGTCGAGCACCGCCTGCTTGCCACGCAGGCGATAGAGGTAGTCGTAGAGCTTGGGCTGGCGCTGGCGGATCAACCGGGCCAGGGCGATGGTCGCACGCACGTCGGACAGTGCATCGTGGGCCTGGCCATGCTCCAGGCCGTTGGCGGCGGTGAGGCGTTCCAGCCTGAGGGTGACGCGTCCATCTTCCTCCGGCCACTCGATGCCTTCCGGGCGTAGCGCATAGGCGGTGCGCACCATGTCGATCAGGTCCCAGCGGCTGTTGCCGCCCTGCCATTCGCGGGCATAGGGATCGAAGAAGTTGCGGTACAGGCTGTAGCGCGTCACCTCGTCGTCGAAGCGCAGCGTGTTGTAGCCGGCCCCGCAGGTGCCCGGCGTCGCCAGCTCGGCATGCACGCGGGTCATGAACTCGGCTTCGCCGAGACCCTGCTCGGCGAGGCGGCGCGGGCCGATGCCGGTGATCAGGCAGGCCATGGGGTGCGGCAGGATGTCGTCGCTCGTCCGGCAATAGAGGTTGAGCGGTTCGCCGATCTCGTTCAACGCCTCGTCGGTGCGAATGCCGGCGACCTGCAACGGGCGGTCGCGGCGTGGGTCGATGCCGGTGGTTTCGTAGTCGTACCAGAAGATGCTGGAAGTCACGGAAGGCTCCTGAACGTGAAGGCCGCCGCAGTGTACCCCGCATGGCCGGGCTGCTGCTTGTGGTGGCACCGGCCGAGCCGCTAGCATGCCGTCCATCGCCACGTACAAGGATCGTCGCCATGAGCGCCGCGCTCGTGTTCTCTCCAGCCCCGCGCTCCGGCCGGGTGTTCGCCTAGATCTCGCCATGTCCGCCACGGCCCGTCCCCTGGATACCCGCTTCCGGGTGGAGACCCCGGAAGGCATCGACCTGCTGCTGCGTCCCGCCGGCCTGGTGCCGCGCGCGCTGGCGTTCGCCATCGACCTGGCGATCCGTGGCCTGGTGCTGCTCCTGCTGTTCATCGTGCTCGGCGCGCTCGGCCAGTTCGGCATGGGCCTGGGCGCGATCCTGCTGTTCCTGATCAACTGGTGGTACATGGTGCTGTTCGAAGTGCTCAACCAGGGCCGTACGCCTGGCAAGCAATGGATGGGCCTGCGCGTGGTGCATGACGACGGCACGCCGGTCGGCTGGGCGGCCTCGCTGACCCGCAACCTGCTGCGCTTCGTCGACCTGCTGCCGTTCGCCTACACCCTGGGCATCCTCAGTTGCCTGATCCATCCGGCCTTCAAGCGCCTCGGCGACCTCGCCGCCGGCACCCTGGTGGTCTACCGCGACGCCCCACCGAGCCGCCCGCAACTGCCGGAAGCCGAGCCGCTGCGCGCGCCCTTCCCGCTCAGCCAGAGCGAACAGCGCGCCCTGCTCGGTTTCGCCGAGCGCCAGGGCCAGCTCTCCGAACCACGCCGCGCCGAACTGGCGGCGATCCTCGCCGAGCCGCTGGACATACCGGCCGAGCAGGCGGAACGGCAACTCAACCGCATCGCCCGCGGTCTGCTGGGGCCGACATGAAGCAGAGCCTGTTCGAAAACCGCCACCAGGCCACCTGGCAGCGCTTCGCCCAACAGCTCGACGCCCTGGAAAACGGCAAGACCAAGGGCAAGGCCTACACGGATTTCGCCGCCGACTACCGGCAGCTCTGCCAGCATCTCGCCCTGGCCCGCGAGCGCGGCTACAGCAGCCACCTGGTCGACCAGTTGCAGCAACTGGCGATGCGCGGGCACCAGCAGTTCTATCGCCACCGCAGCCACCTCGGCGCCCAACTGATCGGCTTCGTGCTCGGCGGCATGCCGCGCCTGGTGCGCCAGGAATGGCGCCACGTGCTGGCCGCCAGCCTGCTGTTCTTCGGCAGCCTGATCGGCATGGGCGTGCTGGTCTACCTGTTCCCCGACCTGGTCTACAGCATGGTCAGCCCTGAACAGGTGGCCTCGATGGAATCCATGTACGATCCCGACGCGCGCCGCCTGGGGCGCTTCGGCGAGCGCGACGCCGGCGACGACTGGATGATGTTCGGCTACTACATCATGAACAACATCGGCATCGCCTTTCAGACCTTCGCCGGCGGCCTGCTGTTCGGCCTCGGCAGCCTGTTCTTCCTGCTCTTCAACGGCCTGATGATCGGCGCGGTGGCCGGCCACCTGACGCAGATCGGCTTCGGCCAGACCTTCTGGACCTTCGTGATCGGCCACGGCGCCTTCGAGCTGACCGCCATCGCCCTGGCCGGCGCCGCCGGCTTCAAGCTCGGCGCCGCGCTGCTCGCCCCCGGCCGCCTGCCGCGCGGCGAAGCCCTGCGCCTGGCCGCCCGGCCGGCCGTGCAACTGGTCGCCGGCGCCGCGCTGTTCCTGCTGGTCGCCGCCTTCGTCGAGGCCTACTGGTCGTCGATGACCCTCACCACGCCGACCGTCAAGTACGCGGTCGGCGGCGGCCTGTGGCTGCTGGTGCTGGGCTACCTGCTGTTCGCCGGACGAGGCCAGCATGCGCCTGACTGATGCCAGCGTCGCCATTCGCCCGCGCAGCGCCTGGGAGGCGGTCGACCTCGGCGTGCTGCTGGCACGCCGGCATGCCGGGCTGCTGATAGCCAGTTGGGCGCTGGTCACCCTGCCGATCTTCGCCCTGCTGACCCTGCTGCTGTGGAACTACCCGAGCTGGTCGCTCCTGCTGTTCTGGCTGCTCAAGCCGGCCTACGAACGGCTGCCCCTGCACATCCTCTCGCGCGCCCTGTTCGGCGACGTGCCCACCCTGCGCGACGCGTTGCGCGCCTGGCCGCGCCTGCTCAGACCGCAACTGCTGGCCAGCCTGACCTGGCGGCGGCTCAGCCCGACGCGCAGCTTCGACCTGCCGGTGCAGCAGCTCGAAGGGCTCTCCGGGGCAACGCGCAGCCAGCGCCTGGCAGTGCTCGGCCAGCGCGACGCCGGCGGCGCCACCTGGCTGACCGTGGTCGGCGTGCACCTGGAAATGGCCCTGTGGCTGGGCCTGATCACCCTCCTCTATATGCTCCTGCCGCAACAGGTCGAACTCGACTGGGACTGGGAGCGCCTGATCCTCGAGGACACCGGCGAATGGCTGTGGCTGGAACACCTTTCCAACCTGCTGTATGCCCTGGTGCTGATCATCTGGGAACCGATCTACGTGGCCTGCGGCTTCACCCTCTACCTGAACCGCCGTACCCAACTGGAAGCCTGGGACATCGAACTGGCCTTCCGCCGCCTGCGCCAGCGCCTGACCGGCGCCGCCTACGCCCTGCTGCTCGGCGCCGGCCTGCTGTTCCTGCAACCGGCGCCCCAGGCCTGGGCCGCCGAGGCCATCGGCAGTTGCCCGGTCCCGGAAGAAGCCGACCCGCTGGGGCCGAAGGCCGAGCGCCTGCAACAGCAGGAGCTGACCAGCAAGGCCGCCCATGACACCATCGAGCGGTTGCTCGACCAGCCGCCGTTCGAGAACCGCGAGACCGTGACCCGCTGGCGTTTCGGCGAGGAACCCGAGGAAGCGGACCACGAAACCCTGGCCCGCCTGCTGAAGCATCTCTTCGGGCTGGCCGAACACTGGGGCGGCCTGGCACACCTGCTCGAAGCGCTGCTCTGGGCGCTACTGGCCAGCCTGCTGGTGCTGCTGGTCTGGCGCTATCGCGACTGGCTGCAGACCTTCGTCGGCCGCCTGGGCCTGCCGCAGCGACGCGAGCGCGCCGCGCCGACCGTGCTGTTCGGCCTGGAAGTGGCCCCGGAAAGCCTCCCCGACGACATCGCCGGAACCGTCGAACGGCTCTGGGACGAACGACCGCGCGAAGCCCTCGGCCTGCTCTATCGCGCGCTGCTCAGCCACCTGCTCCACGAACTGCGCATGCCCCTGAAGGAATCGCACACCGAAGGCGAGGTGCTGGCGCTGGTCGAGGGCCTGGAGCAGCACGAACTGAGCCGCTTCAGCCAGGTGCTGACCCGCCACTGGCAGAACCTCGCCTATGGCCATCGCCCGCCACCAGCCGGCCTCAAGCGCGGCCTGTGCGAAGGCTGGCGCCGGCTGTTCCCGCAGGAGCGCACAGCATGAAACGGCGCGAACGCTTCCTGATCGGCGCCGGCCTGTTGCTGGCGCTCGGCCTGCTGGCGATCTTCGCGCTCAGCCGGCTGACGCCTTATCAGGAAGAACTCAAGCACGGCCCTTCACCCGAGGCCCGGCGCAATCCCTACCTGGCCGCCGAGACCTTCCTGCGCCAACGCGACCTCAAGGTGCGGCGCGCCGATAACCTGGCCGAACTGGGTGACCTGCCCAGCACCGGGCAGACCCTGCTGCTGCTCGGCGACCGTGGCAACATGACCCCGCGCCAGGCCGAACGGTTGCTCGACTGGGCGGGCAAGGGCGGCCACCTGCTGCTGATCGCCGAGCGCCTGTGGGACGAGGACGACGGCAAGAGCGGCGACCTGCTGCTCGACCGCCTGGGCGTCCAGCAATACCTCAGCGAAGACCTCGACGATGACGAGGAAAACGGGCAGCAGGACCCGGACGCAGACCGCTACCCGCGCCTGACCAAGCTCTACCTGGAGAACGAGACGGCGCCGGCCTACATCGACTTCGACACCCGCTTCCACCTCTACGACGCCAACAACCTCGCCCACGCCTGGGCCAACAGCGGCAAGGCCACCCACCTCCTGCAGCTCTATTACGGCGCGGGGCTGGTCACCGTGCTCAGCGACCCGTGGATCTGGCAGAACCAGCAGATCGCCGACTACGACAACGCCTGGCTGCTCTGGTACCTGACCCAGGACAGCGCCGTCACCCTGCTCCATCGTGCCGAGCGCGACGGCCTGTTCACCCTGCTCGGCCGGCACTTCCCCGAAGCCCTGGCCGTCCTCGCCCTGTTGCTGGCCTTCGCCCTGTGGGCCGTCGGCCAGCGCCGCGGCCCGCTGCTCGCGCCGCTCAGCCGGGCGCGCCGCCAGCTCGAGGAACACCTGCGTGGCGGCGCCGACTTCCAGCTCCGCCATGGCGGCCAGCAAGTGCTGATCCAGACCCTGCAACGCGACATCCAGCGCCGCGCGCGGCGCCGCCATCCCGGCTTCGAACGGCTCGACGTGGCCAGACAGTGGCAGGTGCTCGGCCGTCTCACCCGCCTGCCCGCCAGCGCCATCAGCCAGGCCATGCGGCCGTTGCCGGCGCAGCGCCTGCCGGCCCCCGACTTCACCCGCCAGGTCGCCCACCTGCAAACCCTCAGGAATGCCCTATGAGCGAACAGACTCCCGACTCCCCCGCCGGCGAAAAACCCGCCGCCAGCAACCCCGCCGCCCAGCGCCAGCGCGCCAGCCAGTTGGCCCAGGCGCTGCGCCACGAGTTGCAGAAGGCCCTGATCGGCCAGACGGCGGTGATCGACGACGTGCTCACCGCCCTGCTCGCCAGCGGCCACGTGCTCATCGAAGGCGTGCCCGGCCTCGGTAAGACCCTGCTGGTGCGCGCCCTGGCGCGCTGCTTCGGCGGCGAGTTCGCGCGCATCCAGTTCACTCCCGACCTGATGCCCAGCGACGTCACCGGCCACGCCGTCTACGACCTGCAGTCCGAGCAGTTCAAGCTGCGCAAGGGGCCGGTGTTCACCCACCTGCTGCTCGCCGACGAGATCAACCGCGCTCCGGCCAAGACCCAGGCGGCACTGCTGGAAGTCATGCAGGAGCGCCAGGTGACCCTCGAAGGCCGCGCCCTGGCGGTGCCGCAGCCGTTCATGGTGTTGGCCACCCAGAATCCCATCGAGCAGGAAGGCACCTACCCGCTGCCCGAGGCCGAGCTGGACCGCTTCATGCTCAAGCTGCACATGGACTACCCGGAAGCCGGCGAAGAACTCGACATGGTCCGCCAGGTGACCCGCTCGGCGCGCGCCGACATGCTCGACGTGACGCCACTGCGCCCGCTGCTGCAAGCCAGGGACGTGCTGGCCATGCAGAAGATCGCCAGCGACCTGCCGATCGACGACCAGGTGCTCGACTACGCCGTGCGCATCGCCCGCGCCACCCGCAACTGGCCGGGCCTGCTGCTCGGCGCCGGGCCGCGCGCCTCCATCGCCCTGGTGCGCGGTGGCCGGGCGCGGGCGCTGCTGCGCGGCGGCGACTTCGTGGTGCCGGACGACATCAAGCACTGCGCCTTGGCGGTGCTGCGCCATCGCGTGCGGCTGTCGCCGGAGCTGGACATCGAGGGCCTGTCGATCGACCAGGTGCTGCTGCAACTGCTGGATCAGGTTCCCGCGCCGCGCCTATGAAGCCTTCCCGTCCGCTGCTGGCGCTGCTCGTCGGCCTATTCGCCATCGCCCTGGCGTTCGGCGTGCTGTCGGCCCTCGGCCACGCTGCGCCGCCACTGCTGCACCGGCTGTGGTGGGTCGCCCTGCTGAGCCTGGGCCTGCTCGCCGCCGTCGATGCGCTGTGGCTGCGCCGGCTGCCGTCGCCGCGCCTTGTCCGCCAGTTGCCCGGCAACCTGTCGCTCGGCCGCTGGAGCGAGGTGCAACTGGACGTCCACCACGACTTCCCGCGCACCACCTGGCTGGAGTTGTTCGACCACGTGCCGGCGGACATGGAATTCGAGCACCTGCCGCAACGCATCGCCCTGCATCCCGGCGAGGTCAGCCAGTACCGCTACCGCTTGCGCCCGCTGCGCCGTGGACACTTCCGCTTCCCCGGCTGCGAGATCCACCTGCCCAGCCCGCTGCGCCTGTGGCTGGGCAAGCGCCTGCTGCCGCTACCCGACGAAACCCGCGTCTACCCGGACTTCGCGCGCCTCTACGGCGCCCAGTTGATGGCGGTCGACCACTGGCTCAGCCAGCTCGGCGTGCGCCAGCGCCAGCGACGCGGCCTTGGCCAGGAATTCCACCAGTTGCGTGAGTTCCGCGAAGGCGACACCCTGCGCCAGATCGACTGGAAGGCCACCGCCCGCAAACGCACGCCGATCGCCCGCGAATACCAGGACGAGCGCGACCAGCAGGTGCTGTTCCTGATCGACTGCGGCCGCCGCATGCGCAGCCAGGACGGCGACCTGCCCCACTTCGACCACGCCCTCAACGCCTGCCTGCTGCTCAGCTACGTGGCGCTGCGCCAGGGCGACGCGGTGGGCCTGGCCACCTTCTCCGGCGACCAGCCGCGCTTCCTGCCGCCGAACAAGGGCCAGGCGCAGCTCGGCGTGCTGCTCAATGGCGTCTACGACCTGCAATGCACCCAGCGCCCGGCGGACTTCAGCGCCGCCGCCGACCTGGTCCTCGCCCGCCAGCGCCGCCGCGCCCTGGTGGTGGTGGTGAGCAACCTGCGCGACGAAGACGACGACGAACTGCTCGGCGCCATGCAGCGCCTCGGCCGCCACCACCGCGTGCTGGTCGCCAGCCTGCGCGAGGAAGTCCTCGACCGCCTGCGCCAGGCGCCGGTACAGACCTACGAGGACGCCCTCGCCTACTGCGGCACCGTGGACTACCTCAACGCCCGCGCCGGCCTGCACGAACGCCTCGCCGCCCACGGCCTGCCAGTCCTCGACGCCCGCCCCGGCGAGCTGGGCCCGGAACTGGTCGGTCGCTACCTGGCGTGGAAGAAGGCGGGGGTGCTTTGAGCACACCCGCCAGGGCTTGCGGTCCTTGCCTCAGAGCGAGAACGGGTAATTGACGATCAGCCGCGTCTGGTCGAAATCGCTGCTGAAACTACGACGGTTGCTGCCATGGTTCACCCGCGCGCTGAGAAGCTTGAGCGGCCCGCTCTGCACCGTGTAGCCCAGCTCCACGTCACGCTCCCACTCCTTGCCGCCGCGGCCCACCTTGGTGGTGGCGTTGTCGCCCTTGCCGTAGCGCAGCATGCTCACCAGGCCGGGCACGCCCATCGCGGCGAAGTCGTAGTCGTAGCGCAGCTGCCAGGAGCGTTCGTCCTCGTTGGTGAAGTTGCCGTTGAACATGTCGTTGCCCATGGTCCTGCCGCTGCTGCCGTAGACCGACTGCCAGCCACCCTCGCCGCCGACCTTCTGCAAACCGAGGTAGAGGGTATGCCCGCCATGGTTGGCCGAGAGCAGCGCATAGGCGGTGTGGCTGTCGATGTCGCCGGCCAGGGCGCGGCCGTCGTCGCGGTCGAAGAACAGGCCGAGGTTGGCGCCCAGCACCCAGTCGCCCACCGGCTGCTTGTGCAGCAGGTTGAAGTAGCGCTGGGTGTAGATGTCCTCCAGTTGCGCGTACCAGGCGCCGACCAGGGTGCGCTGGTCGTTGAAGCGGTATTCCCCGCCGGCATAGTTGAAGGCATCGGATTTCGCCGTGGGCGCCGACCAGGACGACAGGTCCTGCATGTCCGCCGAGTTGCGCAGGCTGACCTGGTCGTAGCGCCCGCCGTACAGGCTCGTCCCGGCCCACTCGCGGGACACCAGCGCCGCGCTGCGGAAGGTCTGCGGCAGCAGGCGGCCGTCGTCGTAGCGCAGCACCGGCACGTCCGGCAGCATCTCGCCGAGCTTCAGCTCGCTGGCCGACAGCCGCAGCTTGGCCGCCACCGCCACGCGCCCGTATTCGTCGGCGGCCTTGCCGTCGTCGTGCACCGGCAGCAGCTCGGAGCCGCTCTGGTCGCGGCTGCTGTTCAGCTTCACGCCGTACAGGCCCATGGCGTCCACGCCGAAGCCCAGCGGCCCGCGGGTGTAGCCGGAGCTGAACTTGAGGATGAAGCCCTGGGCCCATTCGTTGATCAGGCTCTTGCCGGCGCTGTGGTCGCGGAAGTCGCGGTTGAACGCGTAGTTGCGCAGCACCAGGTCGGTGCGCGAATCCTCGAAGAAGCCGCCCTCCTCGGCCAGCGCGGGCGCGCACAGCAGCGGCAGGGCCACGCAGGCGAGGGACGGCAATACGGCGGTGTGACGGTTTTGCATTGTTATTGTTCTCCGTTTTTTCGGGGTGCAGCGGCCCGCGGCGCGTCCTTGTGGACACGCCGTGGGCGGGGTGGGTGGCAGAACCGGCTAGGCGATCAGAACGGGTAGTGGCGCGCCTCCCGTTGCACGCTCACCCAGTGGTCGCGGGTGAACTCGTCGATCGCCCAGTCGCCGTTGAAGCGGCCAAGGCCCGAGTTCTTCTCGCCGCCGAAGGGCGCGTTGGCCTCGTCGTTGACCGGGATGTCGTTCACGTGGGTCATGCCCGCGCGCACCTTTCGGGCGAAGGCCACGCCGCGTTCCAGGTCGCCGGTGAACACGGCGCTGGAAAGGCCGTACTCGCTGGCGTTGGCCAGTTCCAGGGCATGGGCTTCGTCACGGGCGCGCAGCAGGCCGATCAGCGGGCCGAAGATTTCGTCGCGGGCGATCTCCATGTCCGGGCCGACTTCGCCATAGACATGGGGCGCCAGCAGTTGGCCCTGCACGCCGCCTTCGTACAGCGGCGTGGCACCTTCGCGGCGGGCCAGGGCGACCTTCTCCAGCAGGCCTTCGAGCTGGCGATGGTTGATGATCGGGCCCACCGCGGTCTCCATCGACTGCGGGTCACCGACCTTCACCTGCTTCACGCGCTCGACGAAGCGTTCGGCGAAGGCGTCGTACAGCGCGTCGACCACGATGATGCGGTTGATCGCCATGCAGATCTGCCCCTGGTGCAGGAACTTGCCGAACACCGCGGCGTTCACCGCCTGCTCCAGGTCGGCGTCCTCCAGCACCACGAAGGGGCTGTTGCCGCCCAGCTCCAGGGCCACGTGCTTGAGGTGCGCGCCGCCGCTGGCGATGCGCCCGATGTTGCGCCCCACCGGGGTGGAGCCGGTGAAGGTCACCAGGCCCGGCACGGGATGTTCGACGAAGGCGTCGCCGATCTCGCTGCTGGCGCCGACCACCACGCCGAGCACGCCGGCCGGCAACCCGGCCTCCTCGAAGATGCGCGCCAGCAGCAGGCCGCCGCACACCGGGGTGTCGCTGGCCGGCTTGACCACCACCGCGTTGCCCAGCGCCAGGGCCGGGGCCAGCGAGCGCTGGGTGAGGTGCAGCGGGAAGTTCCACGGGCTGATGACGCCGACCACGCCGATGGCGCTGCGGTACACGCGGCTTTCCTTGCCGGGGATGTTGGAGTCGACGATGCGCCCGTGCACGCGGCTGGGGAAGGACGCCGACTCCAGGGTGATGCCCCGCGCCGCGCCCCATTCCAGGGTGGCCTTCAGGCGGGTGCTGCCGGATTCGCGGATGATCCAGTCGATGATCTCCTCGCGGCGCCGGTCGAACACCTCCACCACCCGGTGGAGCAGCGCGGCGCGCTCCACCGGCGGCAGCGCGGCCCAGGCCGGCTGCGCTTCGGCGGCCTTGCGGTAGGTGGCATCCAGGTCCTCGCGGCCGGCCTGGGGGATTTCCGCCAGCAGGCTGCCGTCGTAGGGGTTGCTGTCGCGCAGCACCTTGCCGGCGCTGCCGGTGCGCCATTCGCCGGCGAGGGGTTGCAGGTGGAAGTCGGTGTAGGGGGTATTGGCATCGCTCATGACAAAGCTCCTTGAAAGACGGGGTTCATACCAAGGGTCCGCTCGCGGCGGCGGCTTCGCGGGCGCGCGCCTCCACCAGGCGCAGCAGCCCGAGCAGCATTTCCGTGCGCGGCACGGCGATGCCCGCCCGGCGGGCGCGGGCCACCACCTCGCCGTTGATCGAGCCGATCTCCGTGGGCCGCCCGGCCAGCACGTCCTGCAGCATGGACGGCTTGTGCGTGCGGTGCTGGGCGATGGCATCGGCGACGCTCGCCAGGCAGTGCCGGGGGTCCACGGCGATGCCCTCGGCGCGGGCCACGGCCAGCACCTCCTGCACCACGGCGCGGGCCAGTTCGGGGCCTTGCGGCACGGCCGCCAGTTGCCCCACCGCGCAACCGGTGACGGCGCACAGGCTGTTCAGCGCGGCGTTGAACGCCACCTTCTCCCAGATCGCCGCCCACACGTCCGCGTCCGCCACGCAGCGCAGGCCTGCCGCATCCAGCACGGTCGCCACCTCCGCGCAGGCAGGGCGTTCGACACCGTCCGCCGAAAAGACCCGCACCACGCCGAGGCCGTGGGATTCGACATGGCCGGGACCGTGCAGGTCGGCAGGCCAGGTGGTCATGCCGATCAGCACCTGCTCCGGCGCGACGTGGCGGAACAGCGTCTCGGCATTGCCCAGGCCGTTCTGCAGCGACAGCACCCGCGTGTGCCCGGCCAGGTGCGCTGCGATGCTCGCCAGGGCCTGTTCGGTATGCAGGGTCTTGGTGAACACCAACAGCAGGTCCGGATGCCCGCTGGCCTGTTCCGGGCGGCAGGCCGTCAGCCCGCGGATGCGCCGGTCGCCGCTGTCGGTGACCAGGCGCAGGCCCTGCTCGCGGATGACTGCCAGGTGCGCGTCGTTGATGTCCAGCAGGGTCACCCGCTGGCCGCTTTCCGCCAGCAGGCCGCCGAACAGCGAGCCCATGGCGCCGGCTCCCAGGATGCTGATGTTCATAGCGTTGCCGTTCCGTTCATTCATCGGATGCCTCCCGCTCACGGCCGTTTCAAGAAAGCCCCGGCGCACGCCGGGGAATGTGCCGGCGCACCAGCATCAGGGCGACCATCGCCGCCACCATCACCGTACCCAGCAGCGTCAGGTAGCCGTGCGCGCCGCCCAGGGTGATGACGCTGGCGCCGGCGAAGGCGCTGAGGATGGCGCCCAGGCGACCGAAGGCCAGCGCCGAGGCCGTGCCGGTCGCCCGCACGCCGGTGGGGTAGATGAAGGCGCACAGGGCGTACAGGGTGGACTGCACGGCATTCACGAACAGGCCATGGACGCCGAAGCCGAAGATCAGCAGGCTGGCGTGCTGGTTCGCGTCCAGCACCTGCATGGCGAAGGCGCTGGCGGCGCCGCCCAGGCAGCACAGCAGCAGTGGCCAGTAGGAACCCCAGCGGGTCATGGCCACGGCGCAGACCAGCGCGCCTATCACGCCGCCCAGGTTGTAGGCGGTCAGCCCGGAGCCGGCCACGGCCAGCGATAGGCCTTCGGCCTGGAGCATGGTCGGCAGCCAGCTGAAGGCGCTGTAGACGGCGGTCAGGCACATGAAGAAGGCTACCCAGACGGCGACGGTGTCACGCCCGTAGCCGAGGTCGAACAGGGCGCGGAAGCCGGCGCGTTTCTCCCGTGCCTGTTCCAGCGAATCGGTGTAGCGCGCACCCTCGGGCATGGGCCGCTGCATGCGCCCGAGCAGGCGGCCCAGTTCGCCCCAGCGCTGCGGCCGGCGCGCCAGGAAGCGCGGCGACTCCGGCAGCGTCGCCAGCAACAGGAAGCCCAGCACCAGCGGCAGCGCGCCGCCGGCGAAGAACAGCGTGCGCCAGCCGTACAGCGGCAGGATGTGCGAAGCGAAGAAGCCCGCCAGCATGCCGCCCAGGGGCACGCAGACGATGGTCGCGGTCACCGCCAGGGTGCGCCGCCGCGCCGGGGTGAATTCGGCGGTCATGGTGGTGGCGCTGGGCAGCGCGCCACCGATGCCCAGCCCGGCGACGAAGCGCAGCAACGCCACGGTCAGGGCATCCGGCGCCAGGCCGATGGCGCAGGTCGCCGCGCCGAACACGAAGACGCTGGCGATGACCGCCATGCGCCGCCCGAAGCGGTCGGCGAACAGGCCGGCGCAGGCGCTGCCGATGCCCATGCCGATCAGCCCGGCGGCCACCGCCGGGGCGAAGGCCTCGCGGCTGATGCCCCACTCGGCGATCATCATCGGGATGGCGAAGCCGATGAGCTGGCCGTCGAAGCCGTCCAGCACGATGGACAGCGCGGCCAGCAGCACCACGACCTTCTGCATCCGGGTGAAGGGGCCTTCGTCCAGCAGGGTACCGATATCGGCGCTGGCCGCAGGGCGGTTCGAGTGCTGGCCGGCAGCCTCCAGCGTCTCACTGACGGTAGTCGTATTCATATCCACCTCGTTCTTATTGTTGTGGCGTGGCCGCGAGCTGCGGTCGGTAAGTCGGGCCCTCAGGGCTCGATGGTCAGGGTGGGCACCTCGATCAGCACCGGCTCGTCGCCGGCCAGGGCGCGGGCCAGTTCCGCGCGCAGGCTGGCGGCGTCGGCCGCCTGCACCGAGCGCACGCCATAGCCGCGGCCGAGCTGGCAGAAGTCCAGGCCGGGCACGTCCAGCCCGGGGGCGTCGGGCACGTCGAGCACCCCGGCGAACCAGCGCAGCGCGCCGTAGGTGCCGTTCTTGAGGATGATGAACACCGCCGGGATGCGGTATTGCGCGGCGGTCCAGAGCGCGGTGATGCCGTAGTTGGCCGAGCCGTCGCCGATGATGCCGATCACCCTGCGCTGCGGTTGCGCCAGCTGCACGCCGACCGCCGCCGGCAGGCCGAAGCCCAGGCCGCCGGCGGCCGGGAAGAAGTAGCTGCCCGGCTCACGCATCTGCACGCGCTGCCAGAAGGCGGTCACGGTGGAGGTGGATTCCTTGACGAAGATGGCGTCGTCCGGGGCCAGTTCGTCGATCACGTCGAACACGGTTTCCGGGTGCAGCGGGCCCGCTTCGTCGGCGCGCGGCGCCGGGCGCGGCAGGGCTTCGGGCATCGGCCGCGCGCTGGTGCGAACCGATTCCACCATGGCTTCGAGGGTGAGGAAGATGTCGCCGACCAGGGCATCGCCCATGGGCGCGCGGGCGGCCTCGCCGGGGTCGCAGGTGATGTGCACCAGCTCGGCGCCGGCGGGCAGGTAGTCGCCCGGGGCGAACTGGTGGTAGCGGAACACCGGGGCGCCTACCACCAGGATCAGGTCGTGCCCGGCGAGCCGTTGCGAGATGCCGGCGATGGCCGCCGGCAGCACGCCGCGGAAGCACGGATGGCGCGTGGGGAACGGGCAGCGCGAGGCCGAGGGCGCGATCCAGGCCGGCATGCGCAGCTTCTCCGCCAGTTGCACGGCCAGCGGGTTGGCGCGGGCGCCGTCGACGTCCGGGCCCAGCACCAGCACCGGGTTGCGCGCCCGCGACAGGCGCCCGGCCAGCTCGCCCAGTTGCGCCGGCGAAGGCAGCCCGGCGCTGGCCACGTTGCGCGCGGCCAGGTGCTCGACGCCCGCCGGCGCCGGCTGCGCCCAGTCGTCGTAGGGAATCGACAGGTACACCGGGGCCTTGGGCGCCAGGTTCGCCATGTGGATGGCCTGGCTCAGCGCGCGCGGCACGTCCTGGGCGCAGGCCGGCTCGGCGCTCCACTTCACCAGCGGCTTGGGCAGCTGCGGCGCCTCGACGTTGGCCAGCATGGCCTCCACGCCGATCATCGAGCGCACCTGCTGGCCAGCGCTGATCACCAGCGGGCTGTGGCTGTACCAGGCGTTGGTCAGCGCGCCCATGCCGTTGCCGGTGCCGGCGGCGGCGTGCAGGTTGACGAAGGCCGGCTGGCCGCTGGCCAGGGCGAAGCCGTCGGCCATGCCGACCACCGCGCCTTCGTGCAGGCCGAGGATGTAGCGGAAGTCCGCGGGGAAGTCCTTGAGGAACGGCAGCTCGTTGGAACCGGGGTTGCCGAAGATGGTGGTCAGGCCGTGGCGACGGAGGATGTCGTAGGAGGCGCAATGGACGGTTTTCATGCTGGCCCTTCAGGCTCGTTCTTGGGTTTGCGCTACTCTCGCAGCGGCCTAATAATCGATCAAATCGATAGTCTTTCTATCGAAAATAAAAACCATCTATGTGACTGCCATGGCCCAGATCGACCTCAACCTGATCCGCACCTTCGTCACCCTCTACGAGGCCGGCAGCGTGACGGCCGCCGCCGAGCGCCTGTTCGTCACCCAGCCCTCGGTGAGCTACGCCCTGGCGCGGCTGCGCGAGCTGTTCGACGACCCACTGTTCAGCCGCAGCCGCGACGGCATCCAGCCGACCTTCGTCGCCGAGCAGCTGTACGCCACCCTGCGCGAGGCGCTGACGCGCATCGAGGGCGCGGTGCAGAGCACCCGCCAGTTCGACCCGGGCACCACCGAGCGGCGCTTCCGCATCACCCTGTCGGACCTGGGCGAGCTGGGCTTCCTGCCGCTGATCCTGGCGCGGCTGAACCGCGAGGCGCCGCTGGCCGAGGTGGAAGTGCTGCCGCTGCAGGTGGACGAGGTGGGCGACTGGCTGGCCAGCGGCAAGGTGGACACCGCCATCTGCCGCCAGGCGGTGCCCGGCAGCCGCAGCCGGGTGCTGATCCAGGAGCGCTACGTGTGCCTGCTCAGCGCCGACCACCCGCGCATCGGCGAACGCCTGGAGCTGGCCGGCTACCTCGCCGAACGCCACGTGGTGGTGACGCGCACCTCCGGCCACGGCATCGCCGAGGACGTGCTCCAGGCGATGAAGCTGGAGCGCCGCATCGCCCTGCGCGTGCCGCACTTCTCGGTGCTGCCGAAGATCATCCCCGGCACCGACCTGCTGACCATCCTGCCGGCGCAGATCGCCCGCATGTTCGTCGCCGAGGGCGGGCTGAAGATGCTCGAACTGCCCTTCGCCGTGCCGGCGTTCGAGGTGTCCCTGCACTGGCGCGCGAGCAGCGAGCAGTCGGCGGCGCTGGAGTGGTTCCGCAACGCCATCGCCGACGCGATCCTCGAAGGGCAGCATTGAGGCGTCCTCAGTGCGCGGCCAGCGGCTCGCCGGCCGGCGCCGCCGGGCGCAGGCCCAGCAGCACCAGGGCGGCGGCGACGAAGACCACGGCGAACACGCCGTACAGGTGCAGCGGTTGCCAGCCGTCGTCCAGCAGCAGCCCGGCCACGGTGGGCGAGAGAATTGCGCCCAGGCGGCCGACGCCGATCGCCCAGCCCACCCCGGTGGCGCGCACGCCGGCCGGGTAGATCAGCGGCGACAGCGCGTAGAGCCCGGCGATGCAGCCGTTGGCGAACAGCCCGATGAGCAGCCCCAGGCCAAGCGCGGCAGCCAGTGACGAAGCCGAGCCGAGGAACAGCACCAGCAGCGCGGCGGTGACCAGCATGAAACCCTGCAGCACCCGCGCCAGTGGCACGCGCGCCGAGAGCGCGCCGACCAGGGCGGCGCCGAAGATGCCGCCGATGCTCAGCAGCACGCCGCCGGTGATGCCCTGCTGCGCGGTGAGGCCGGCGGCGGTGAGCAGCTTGGGCGTCCAGCTCATGATGAAGTAGAAGCCGAACATGGCGAGGAAGAACAGCAGCCAGATCAGCAGCGTCGAGCGGCGCAGCGCGGGCGCCAGCAGCTGCAGCATCGCCACGCCGGAGGCCTCGCGCGAGCGGGTTTCGGGCAGCGCATCCAGGCTCTGCAGGCCCAGGCGCCGGGCCAGGCCGTTGACCCGCGCCAGGGCGTTGGCCGGACGGCGGGCGAGGAGGAAGTCCAGCGATTCGGGCAGGCCCGCCAGCACCAGCGGGATGGCCGCCAGGGAGATCAGGCCGCCGGCCAGGAACACCGAGCGCCAGCCCCAGTGGCCGATCAGCCACACCGCCAGCAGGCCGCCGAAGGTGGCGCCCAGGGCGTAGCCGGTGGACTGCAGGCTGACCGCCAGGGGGCGCCAGCGGCGGTTGGCGTATTCGGCGGCGATCACGTTGCTGCTGGCGAGGATGCCGCCGATGCCCAGGCCGGTGAAGCCGCGCAGCAGGGCCAGTTGCGTCGGGCTCTGGGCCAGGGCCGAGCACAGCATGCCGAGGCCGCACAGCAGCAGGCAGAAGAGGATCAGCGGGCGGCGCCCGAAGCGGTCGGCGCGCGGGGCGATGAACAGCGAGCCGGCGGCCATGCCGAACAGCCCGGCGCTGAGCAGCAGGCCGACCTGGGCGCCGTTCAGGCTCCACTCGGCGGAGACCGAGGCGGCGGTGAAGGCCATCACCAGCACGTCGAAGCCGTCGATCATGTTGAGCAGGATGCAGATGCCGATGGCCGTCCACTGGAAGCGGTTCATCGGGCCCTGGTCGAGGGCATGGCGCAGGTCACGATTCATGGGCGCACCTCCGGCGGACGGAGGTTCGGGAATGGGCGCACGGCATGGCGGGTTCCTCTTGTTCTTGTTGTGGAGGCTTTGCTGGCGCACACCCTGGCAGCAGTGGATCCCGAAAACAAGCCCTATTGGATCCCAAAAACACGAAATGGGCTGACGGAGTCTACAGAGCCCACAGCCTTTACGATGCTAGAACCCCTATTTATCGGAGATTTCAGCCTGATCATGGAATTCGTTCGGTTATCGAACTGATTATTTTTCGACCACCACGGTTGACAGGCCTTCCGCTCGAAGCCAACCATTGGATCCAATAAAAACCACAAGATGAGGATCGCCCCATGTTCCCGAAGAACGCCTGGTACGTCGCCTGCACCCCCGACGAGATCGCCGACAAGCCCCTGGGCCGGCAGGTCTGCGGCGAGAAGATGGTCTTCTACCGCGGCCCCGAAGGCCGCGTGGCGGCACTGGAGGACTTCTGCCCGCACCGCGGCGCGCCGCTGTCGCTGGGCTTCGTCGAGGACGGCAAGCTGATCTGCGGCTACCACGGCCTGGCCATGGGCTGCGAAGGCCACACCGAGTCCATGCCCGGCCAGCGCGTGCGCGGCTTCCCGGCGATCCGCAAGTTCGCCGTGGAAGAGCGCTACGGCTTCATCTGGGTGTGGCCGGGCGACGCCGCGCAGGCCGACCCGGCGCTGATCCACCACCTGGAATGGGCCGACAACCCGGACTGGGCCTACGGCGGCGGCCTGTACCACATCCAGTGCGACTACCGGCTGATGATCGACAACCTCATGGACCTCACCCACGAGACCTACGTGCACGCCAACAGCATCGGCCAGAAGGAGATCGACGAGGCCGCGCCGAAGACCCGCGTGGAAGGCGACGAGGTGATCACCGAGCGGCATATGGAAAGCGTCATGGCCCCGCCCTTCTGGCGCCTGGCCCTGCGCGGCAACGGCCTGGCCGACGACGTGCCGGTGGACCGCTGGCAGATTTGCCGTTTCACTCCGCCCAGCCACGTGCTGATCGAAGTGGGCGTGGCCCACGCCGGCCACGGCGGCTACCACGCCCCGGCGCAGCACAAGGCGGCGAGCATAGTGGTCGACTTCATCACCCCGGAGAGCGAGACCTCCATCTGGTACTTCTGGGGCATGGCGCGCAACTTCCAGCCGCAGGACGCGGCGCTCACCGCGACCATCCGCGAGGGCCAGGGGAAGATTTTCGGCGAGGACCTGGAGATGCTCGAACAGCAGCAGCAGAACCTGCTGCGCCATCCGCAGCGGCAACTGCTGAAGCTGAACATCGACGCCGGCGGCGTGCAGTCGCGGCGCATCCTCGAACGCCTCTGCGCGGCCGAGCAACAGCAACCCGCCGCCGCGCTCATCGCCAGCGCCTGAGCCCCATCCCAGAGCCGGCCCGCGAGGCCGGCCGAGCGTGAGACCGCCACCGTGCTAGACGTCGTCATCACCCGCGTGCAGCGGGAAACCCCGGACATCCTCAGCCTCGAACTGGCCCGTGCCGACGCCGGCCCCCTGCCCGCCTTCAGCGCCGGCGCGCACATCGACCTGCACCTGCCGGGCGGGCTGGTGCGCCAGTACTCGCTGTGCAACGCGCCGGAGGAAACCCACCGCTACCGCATCGCCGTGCTGCGCTGTGCCGACTCGCGCGGCGGCTCCCGCGCGGTGCACGAACTGCAGGCCGGCCAGCCGTTGCGCATAGGCGAACCGCGCAACCTCTTCCCCCTCGCCGAAGGCCCGGGGCGGCGCCTGCTGCTGGCCGGCGGCATCGGCATCACCCCGCTGCTGAGCATGGCCGAGCAGCTTTCGCGCAGCGGCGCCGACTTCGAACTGCACTACTGCGCGCGCTCGGCGCAGCAGGCGGCCTTCGTCGAGTACCTGGCGCAGTCCGCCTTCGCCACCCGCGTGCATTGCCACTTCGATGACGGCGAGCCGGCGCGGCGCCTGGATGTGGCCGCGTTGCTGGCGGCGCAGGCGGGCGATGCGCAGCTGTACACCTGCGGCCCGGCGGGCTTCATGGAGCATGTGCTGGACAGTGCGCGCGCCCTGGGCTGGGACGAGTCGCGCCTGCACCGTGAGTACTTCGGCGCCGAGCCGGACGTGGGCGGGGAAGCCTTCGAGGTGCAGTTGGCGAGCAGCGGGCAGGTGGTGCGCGTGGAGGATGGGCAGAGCGTGGTGGAAGCGCTGCGGTGCGTCGGGGTAGAGGTGCAGGTGGCGTGCGAGCAGGGTATCTGCGGCACCTGTCTGACGCGGGTGCTGGAAGGTGTGCCGGAGCACCGTGACCAGTACCTGACCGAGGACGAGCAGGCTGCCAATGATCAGTTCACGCCTTGTTGCTCGCGGTCGCGGAGTCCGCGGTTGGTGTTGGATCTGTAGCCTCATCGCGGACGGAGTCCTACGCTGTTTTCTGGATTCCCGCGTTCTCGGGAATGACGTCAGGACACACGACTCTCATCCCGTCACTCCCGCGAACACAGGAGCCCGGAGACTCTGGCCCCGTGTTCGCAGGGACGACGAGATTCCTGTAGGAGCGGGCCACGCCCGCGATCGCGCGCATGGCGCGCTCCTACCGATGGGGTTAGGAGCGGATTTACCCGCGATACGCGGTGGACGGGCACCCTACGCTGTTTTCTGGATCCGCGCATTCGCGGGGACGACGTCGGGACACGCGACTCTCATCCCGTCACTCCCGCGAACACAGGAGCCCGGAGACTCTGGATCACCGCATTCGCGGGGAGGAGATTCCTGTAGGAGCGGGCCACGCCCGCGATCGCGCGCGTGGCGCGCTCCTACGGATGGGGTGGTCCGTTGCGCGAGCAAGCCCGCGCCTACGCCCGGTCTTTTTCCCCCGCCACGGACTTCTTCAGCACCGCCACACCCTCCCGCGGTGGGTGGAAGTATTCGGCGTAGCGCAGGGTGGCGTTGGCATGCTCGCGCATGATCGCCTCGGCCCGCGCGCCCTGGCCGTTGATCAGGGCGTCGTAGGCGGCGTGGTGCTGCATGTGGGCGAAGTTGAAGCGCTGGTATTCGCGCGGGAGGTTGTCGCGGTCCACCGCCAGCGAGCTGACCGAGGCGAACGGCAGGTGGTCGTTGCGCGCCAGCGCCTCGGCGATGGCGCGGTTGCCGCTGGCCTCGATGATCGCCTGGTGGAAGCGCATGTTGAGGCTGTGGTAGGCCTCCAGGTCCTCGGGCAGCACGTGGCCCTTTTCGAAAATGCGGTCGCCTTCGTCCAGGCAGGTCCGCAGGATCGCCCGCGTCTCCTCCGAGATGCCGCGCTCGGCGGCCTGCCGTGCCGCCAGCCCTTCCAGCACGCCACGCACCTCCACGGCGCCGGCGATGTCGTCCTCGGTGACCTCGCGCACCGTGTAGCCACGGCCGCCGGCCTTGACCAGCAGGCCTTCCTGCTCCAGCACGCGCAACGCCATGCGCACCGGCATGCGCGAAACCTGCAGGCGCTCGGCGGTGGGAATCTCGACGATGCGCTCGCCGGCGGCCAGTTCGCCGGAAGCGATCATCTTGCGCAGCTCGGCCAGTACGCGTTGACCCGGTTTGCTCATGGAATGCCTCTGGATACCCGTCGAGGCGACATCATAACGTCCCGCCCGGAAGTGGCGACACGGCACGGAAGGGCTTGCGAAGGAGGTCGCCGGGCAGGCTACCGCTCAGGCCGAGGCGGCGAAGCTGTGAAAGCTGAAGTAGTAGCGCAGCGCCTCGACCATATCGACGTACTCCGCCGGCGGCGCCACCAGGGAGAAGCCGGAGTCGAAGCCACCGGGCGTGACATCCTCGCGGCACCATTGGCAGGTGGCGGAGAAATCGATGAAACGCATGCCGTCCTGGCCAGGGATCTTCAGGCGCAGGTCGAAGCGCGCGCCCACCAGCATCGGCAACTGGCTGATCAGCATCAGGCCATCGAGGGAGACGTTGCCAATGTAGCCCATCGGCTTGTCGGTGATGCGGTTGAACACCTTGAGGTAATACGGCAACTGGTGGCGTTCGATACGACGGATTCGACGTTGCATGACGAGAGACCACGTAATGGCAAAACGCTACATTTCGGTCGAGTATGCCTCTCCGAACATCGGATCGACCAGCCCTAACCGCATCGTTGACCGATCCGCTCGGTCAGTTGGCGACGAGCGGCAGTGATTTCCGCGTCGCTGTAATAGATATGCCGGCCGGCATCGTCGACGCGGTAATAGCGCCCGTCCTTGGAGACTTCCGCCAGCCGCTCGCGCAACGCGCCGCACTCCTCGGCCCGCTGTGCCTGGCGCTCGGCCTGCTGGCGGGCGCTTTCCCGCTGTTCCTGGCGACGCGCCTCGTAGAAGCGTTCGACATTCGCCTCGCGCTCGCGGGTCGCGTCGTCGCGCTCGACCACCTGCGGCTTGACCTCGACCTGCTCGGCCCCGGCCTGCGGCCGCTGGCCGAAATGCACGCGGCCATGCTCGTCGGTCCAGCGATAGATCTCCGCCGCCTGGGCAACGGCCATTCCCCCTGCCAGCAGCACGACGCAGCACATTCCACGCATGATCATCCTCCCTGGAGCCCTGGCCAGCTTAGCGCTGGCCATCCGCCACTCAAGCCGGGCGCGACCGGCGGTCGGGTCTGTCCGTCAGAGTGACGTTCCAACCGTCGTCGCGCGGTCGATCCGGCCGAGCTGGCGCAAGGTTTCCAGGCGCGCGCGGGCCCGGTAGGCGTACTCGCTGTTCGGATACTGGGCGATGATGAACCGGTAGGTCTCCGCCGCATCGACGAACAGGTTCTGCCGCTCCAGGCACTGGCCGCGCAGCAGCGACACCTCCGGCTGCACGTAGCGTCGCGAACGACTCTTGCGTTCGACCTGGGACAACTCGAGCATCACCCGCTCGCAGTTGCCGCGCGTGTATTCGCGGTAGGCGTTGTTCAGGTGGTGGTCCATCGACCAGCGGGTGCAACCCGTGACGCCCAGGACCAGGGCGATGATCAGCAAAGTGCGCATGACGGCTCCTCCATGCCCGACAGTATCGACCGGCATCGGCAAAACTGCAGTCCACACATCCTCCGATTGGAACTGCGCCGCCACCCTTGGCCGGGGACGGACGGCTGTCTATGCTGCCGGCATCGGCGGGTCGTCCGCCCCACGCCCAGGAGAGTCCATGGCGCCCCTTCGCCCGTTGTTGCTGACCGGTTGCCTGCTGCTGATCGCCTGTTCCCCCACCACGCCGCTGTTCGTCGCCCAGATCACCGCCCAGGAAGCGGTGGAGCACAAGGCGCTGAAGAGCAAGCGCATCGCCGCCGCCGTCCAGGAGGAAGGCGACCTCTTCACCTACAGCGCCCGGGCCATCCGCGATGGCAAGAGCGCCCAGGCCGAGGAGCTGTACCTGACCGGCTACCGCGACCGCAAGCTGAGCGACGAGGTGCGCGCCATCGCCCTGTACCAGATCGGCCTGATCTACATGAGCCGCTACAACGATCAGCGCGACGATACCCGCGCACTCAACTACTTCTACCAGGTGCGCAACGAATTCCCGCAAACCCAGGCCGCCAGCCGCAGCGAGGAACGCATCGAACAGATCGGCCAGCGCGCCCAGCAGCCGGTACAGAAGACCGCCCGCGAGTTGCTGGCGACCTGGCAGCCGAACAACAGCCTCGACCTCTACTCCCCCGACCTCGATCCCGACATGACCCTGCTGTCGCGCCGCGCGGTACTCAAGGGGCGCGTCGCCGAGGCCGAGGAGCTGTACCTGCTGGCGGTCGACGACCCTGGCGTGACGGCGGGCATCAAGGAGAAGTCGCTGTACCAGTTGGCGTTGATGTACCTGGCGCCAACCAATCCGCAGGCCAATCGCGACAAGGCCATCGGCTATCTGCGCCGCCAGCTCGCCCAGTACCCCGACGGCGAACTCGCCGACAAGGCGGCGCGGCACCTCGACCAGGCGCTCAACCAGAACGATTGAGTACCTCGTGGTGGTGGGCTGAAGCCCACCCTACGAACTTGCCCCAAGCAGGGTGGGCATCAGCCCACCAGCCAGCGAATGGAACAGGTAGTGCGCCCCATGCATGACTACAGGGAAATGGAGGAGTAGCCTCGGCTCCAGCGTCAACACTGGAGTCTCCGCATGACCTTCCGCCGCACCAAGATCGTCGCCACCCTCGGCCCCGCCAGCAGTTCCCCCGAAGTCCTCGAACAACTGATCCTCGCCGGTCTCGACGTCGCCCGCCTGAACTTCTCCCACGGCACGCCCGAGGAGCACAAGGCGCGCGCTCGCCTGGTACGCGAACTGGCCGCCAAGCATGGCCGCTTCGTCGCCCTGCTCGGCGACCTGCAAGGACCGAAGATCCGCATCGCCAAGTTCGCCAACAAGCGCATCGAACTGGCGGTCGGCGACAGGTTCCGCTTCTCCACCAGCCACCCGCGCGACGCCGGCACCCAGGAAGTGGTCGGCATCGATTACCCGGACCTGGTCAAGGACTGCGGCGTCGGCGACGAACTGCTGCTGGACGACGGCCGCGTGGTGATGCGCGTCGAGGAAGTGGCGGCCGACGAACTGCGCTGCGTGGTGCTGATCGGCGGCCCGCTGTCCGACCACAAGGGCATCAACCGTCGTGGCGGCGGCCTCACCGCGCCGGCCCTGACCGAGAAGGACAAGGCCGACATCAAGCTGGCCGCCGAGATGGAGCTGGACTACCTGGCGGTGTCCTTCCCGCGCGACGCCTCGGACATGGAATACGCCCGCAAACTGCGCGACGAGGCCGGCGGCAGCGCCTGGCTGGTGGCGAAGATCGAACGCGCCGAGGCGGTGGCCGACGACGAGGCGCTGGACGGCCTGATCCGCGCCAGCGACGCGGTGATGGTGGCGCGCGGCGACCTCGGCGTGGAGATCGGCGACGCCGAGCTGGTGGGCATCCAGAAGAAGATCATTCTCCACGCGCGCCGCTACAACAAGGCGGTGATCACCGCCACGCAGATGATGGAATCGATGATCCACAGCCCGATGCCGACCCGCGCGGAAGTCTCCGACGTGGCCAACGCGGTGCTCGACTACACCGACGCGGTGATGCTCTCCGCCGAGAGCGCCGCCGGCGAATACCCGGTGGAAGCGGTGAAGGCCATGGCGCGCATCTGCCTGGGCGCCGAGAAGCACCCGACCAGCCAGAAATCCAGCCACCGCCTCGGCCACACCTTCGAACGCTGCGACCAGAGCGTGGCGCTGGCGACCATGTACACCGCCAACCACTTCCCCGGCGTGAAGGCCATCATCAGCCTCACCGAGAGCGGCTACAGCCCGCTGGTGATGTCGCGCATCCGTTCCTCGGTGCCGATCCTCGCCTTCACCCCGCACCGCGAGACCCAGGCGCGCGTCGCGCTGTTCCGTGGCGTCTACACCGTGCCCTTCGACCCGGCCGCGCTGCCCGCGGACAAGGTCAGCCAGGGGGCGGTGGACGAGCTGCTCAAGCGCGGCGTGGTCGAGCCCGGCGACTGGGTGATCCTCACCAAGGGCGACAGCTACCACACCACCGGCGGCACCAACACCATGAAGATCCTCCATGTGGGTGATTCGCTGGTGTAAAGCCATTTCTGGATTCCCGCGTTAGCGGCGGCCCGCGTAGGGGAATGACGCTCCCCACGTCGTCCTCGCGAACGCGGGGACCCAGAAAACCGGTGATACCAGCCCATGAAAGCGTGAGGGGTTCACGAACCGCTCCCTCTCCCCCGGCCCCTCTCCCATGAATGGGAGAGGGGTGACTAATGCCTGACCTCCCTGCCCAACAACCAAGGCCGCTCATGTGAGCGGCCTTGGTTGTTGCGGAAACCGTAGCCCATCAGACGCTACGCACCGCTTCTGCTCTTACTTGAAGCTTATGGCTGCCTCTTACGCATAAAGGCGCTCATCGCCTCGATAGCTTCCGGCGAGCGTAGGCGCTGGCCGAACAGTTCGCCTTCCTCTGCGATCACCCGGCGCAGTTCCTCGCGGTCCGGCGCGCGCATCAGGCGCTTGGTCACTTCCAGCGCCGAGGGCGCCAGGCTCAGGAAGCGCCGGGCCATTTCCTCGGCCCTGGCCAGGGTTGCCGCGCCGTCGGCCAGCGCCTCGTTGGCGATGCCCCAGGCGGCGGCCTGTTCGCCATTGAACTCCTCGCCGAGCATCAGCAACTGCGCCGCTCGCGCCTGGCCCACCAGACGCGGCAGGATCAGGCTGGAACCGTATTCAGGGCACAGGCCAAGGTTGACGAAGGGCATCTTCAGGCGCGCATCGCGGCTGACGTAGACCAGGTCGCAGTGCAGCAGCAAGGTGGTGCCGATGCCCACCGCCGGGCCGGCGACCGCGGCCACTACCGGCTTGCGGAACTCGAACAGTGCATGCATGAAGCGCAGCACCGAGTTGTCCAGGCCGCCGCCGGACGAAGCCTGAAGGAAATCGCTGAGATCGTTGCCAGCGGTGAAGCAACGCTCGTCGCCCCTGATCAGCACCACGCGCACCGAACGATCGTCCTGGGCCTGCTCGAGGACTTCCGCCATGCCGGCGTACATCGCCTGGGTCAGGGCGTTCTTCTTGTCCAGGCGGTTCATGCGCAGGGTCAGGATGCCCTCTGCGCGTTCGACAAGCACATGCTCGCTCATGCAATACCTCGGCGGGTCAGGAAGGTGTCGGCCAGCATCTGGTTGCGCGGCAGGCCAGCCAGGTAGAGGTGGCGCGCGAAGCTTTCGACGCTGCCGGGATGGCCGCAGAGTAAGGCGAGGGTTTGCCGCGAAACAAGGCGCAGTTCGGCCAAAGCGGCCGGCAGCTCGGCCGCCTCGCGCAGGTCCACGCGCAGGTTGGCGTGACGGGCCACCAGCTCCCGCAGCGGCCCGGCGAGATAGTGTTCGGCCGGCTCGCGGGCCAGATGCAGCAGGTGGATATCGCCCTGGTGCTCCTGGCGCAGGGCCTCGCGCAGCACGCCCCAGAGCGGCGCCAGGCCGGTGCCGGCAGCCAGCAGCCAGAGCGGCCGCCGCTGCCAGTCCGGGTCGTAGTGCAGCGCGCCGCCACGCAACTCGCCGAGACGCAACGGATCGCCCGGACGCAGACGCCGCGCGGCATCACTGAAGGCGCCGGGGTGGTGGCAGTCGAGATGGAATTCCAGCCAGGGATCTTCGCCGGGCAGGCTGGCCAGCGAATAAGGCCGCG
Source organism: Zestomonas carbonaria (assembly GCF_904061905.1). Lineage (GTDB taxonomy): Bacteria > Pseudomonadota > Gammaproteobacteria > Pseudomonadales > Pseudomonadaceae > Aquipseudomonas > Aquipseudomonas carbonaria. Next base: position 15,614 of record NZ_CAJFCI010000014.1, on the reverse strand, counting down.
CCACGCCCTCGGCGTTCCACAACACCAGATGCTGGCCGGCCCGATAGCGCAACGGCCGCTCGGCAACCAGCCGCAAGCGCAGCACGCCCGGGCTCGGCCAGTCGACCGATTCGACCGTCGCCGGCAGTCCATCGCGCTGCGGATCGAAGACTTCGACGGCCAGATCATCCACCACCTGGCACTGGCAGGACAACCGCCAGCCCTCGGCGCGGCGCGTGGCATCCAGCGCTTCGGGCCGGGCGTCCAGCGGTTCTCCGTCGACGCAACGCACCAGGCAGGCATGGCAACAGCCGGCGCGGCAACTGTAGGGCACCGCGAGGCCGGCGGCGTTGAGGCTGTCGAGCAGGTTGCTGCCGGTGGGCACGGCCCAGCGGCGGCCGGCTGCGCTGAGTTCAGGCACCGCTGCGCTCCCAGGTCGCGTCGCAGCGATTGCGGCCGCTGCGCTTGGCCCGGTAGAGAGCCTGGTCCGCGCGCTGCAAGGCATCGTCTAGGTCATCGCCGGGCACCAGCAGCGTCATGCCCACCGACAGGCTGAGGCAATCCACCGCCACGCCGACCGGCTCGGCATTGGCGAACGCCTCGCGCAAGCGCTCGCAGCAGGCAGTGAACTGGTCAGCGTCGGTGTCCGGCAGGAGCAGGACGAACTCCTCGCCGCCATAACGGGCCAGGATGTCGCCGTCGCGCAGGCAGGCCCGCGCCACCGCGGCGAAGGTCTGCAGCACGCGGTCGCCGCTGGCATGGCCGTGCTGGTCGTTGATCTGCTTGAAGTGATCGAGATCGATCAGCGCCAGGCCGTGCTGCTTGCCCGGCTCGAGGTTGGCCTGCTCGCGTTCGGCAAGGCGCAGGAAGTGACGGCGATTGAACAGCCCGGTCAGTTCGTCGGTGGCGACCAGGTCCTCGAGCTGGCGCATCATCCCGCGCAGGGTGTCCTGGTGCGCCTGCAAGGCGAAGCGGCGCTGACGCATGCGCTGGCGCAGGCTCTGCACATAGGAGGCGAACAGGCTCAGCCAGACCAGTACCAGCAGCAGCACGCAGACTTCCAGCAGCGCCAGCGGCGGGTCGGCCAGCACCCCCGCCCAGGCTTCCCAGAGGTTCATGCCGACGAAGCCGGCGAAGGCCAGGGCCGCGCAGCGAACGAACACCCGTGGCGGCAACTGGAACACGCCGAACATCAGGATCACCACGTAGAACACCAGCAGCGGGCCGCGAAAGCTGTCGAGCAGGGCCAGCAGGTGGGTGAGCCAGACGAGCGCCACCAGGACCTGCGGCTCGGTCAGGCTGGCATCCTGGAAACGCCGGTTGTAGCCGCTGGCGAACAGGGCGAAGAACACCAGTTGGCTCACCGCCACCAGCACCGTATACAGGGTGGCGGTCGCCAGGCTGGCGCGGAACAGGCCGGCAAGCACCGCCAGCCAGAACAGCAGCAACGCCAGGCCGTAGGTTGCCACGGCCATGCAGAAGCGCTTCATCAGCAATCGCTGCAAGGCCTGCCGTTTGACTTGGAGACTGCCTGAGCTCATGGGCTCCATCCCGTGCTGGCATGATGATGCCAATGTACCGTCGTGATCACGAAATGCCTAGCGCGACGACTGGCCGATCACCGACCAAGGTCGACCGTCGGCGGCTGGGCCCCGTGGGTCTGTACGGGGTATACTGCCGCGCCTTTTTTACCGCGATGAGAGCGCCGGCATTCGATTCGGCGCCCGGTTCCCGCTTTATAGAGGAGCGCGCCCCATGACCGTGATCAAGCAGGATGACCTGATTCAGAGCGTCGCCGACGCCCTGCAGTTCATTTCCTATTACCACCCCGTCGATTTCATCCAGGCCATGCACGAGGCATACCTGCGCGAGGAATCGCCGGCCGCGCGCGACTCCATGGCGCAGATCCTGATCAACTCGCGCATGTGCGCCACCGGTCATCGCCCGATCTGCCAGGACACCGGCATCGTCACCGTTTTCGTGCGCGTCGGCATGGACGTGCGCTGGGATGGCGCGACCATGAGCGTCGACGACATGATCAACGAAGGCGTGCGCCGCGCCTACAACCTGCCGGAGAACGTCCTGCGCGCCTCGATCCTGGCCGACCCGGCCGGCAGCCGCAAGAACACCAAGGACAACACCCCGGCGGTGATCCACTACTCCATCGTCCCCGGCGACAAGGTCGAGGTGGACGTCGCGGCCAAGGGCGGCGGCTCGGAGAACAAGTCGAAGATGGCCATGCTCAACCCGTCCGACTCGATCGTCGACTGGGTGCTCAAGACCGTGCCGACCATGGGCGCCGGCTGGTGCCCGCCGGGCATGCTCGGCATCGGCATCGGCGGTACCGCCGAGAAGGCCGCGGTGATGGCCAAGGAAGTCCTGATGGACCCGATCGACATCCACGAACTGAAGGCCCGCGGCCCGCAGAACCGCATCGAGGAACTGCGCCTGGAGCTGTTCGAGAAGGTCAACCAACTGGGCATCGGCGCCCAGGGCCTGGGCGGCCTGACCACCGTGCTCGACGTGAAGATCATGGACTACCCGACCCACGCCGCCTCGCTGCCGGTGTGCATGATCCCCAACTGCGCCGCCACCCGCCACGCCCACTTCGTGCTCGACGGCTCCGGCCCGGCCGAGCTGGAAGCCCCGCCGCTGGACGCCTACCCGGAAATCGTCTGGGAAGCCGGCCCGAGCGCGCGCCGCGTCGACCTGGACACCATCACCCCGGAAGAAGTGCAGAGCTGGAAGCCGGGCGAGACCCTGCTGCTCAACGGCAAGATGCTCACCGGCCGCGACGCCGCGCACAAGCGCATGGTCGACATGCTCAACAAGGGCGAAGAACTGCCAGTGGACCTCAAGGGCCGCTTCATCTACTACGTCGGCCCGGTCGATCCGGTCGGCGACGAAGTGGTCGGCCCGGCCGGCCCGACCACCGCGACCCGCATGGACAAGTTCACCCGCCAGATCCTGGAAAGCACAGGCCTGCTGGGCATGATCGGCAAGTCCGAGCGCGGCCCGATCGCCATCGAGGCGATCAAGGACAACAAGGCCGTGTACCTGATGGCCGTCGGCGGCGCCGCCTACCTGGTGGCCCAGGCGATCAAGAAGTCCAAGGTCCTGGCCTTCGCCGAACTGGGCATGGAAGCGATCTACGAGTTCGAAGTGAAGGACATGCCGGTGACCGTCGCGGTCGACACCAACGGCGAGTCGGTGCACATCACCGGCCCGGCGATCTGGCAGAAGAAGATCGCCGAGAACCTGGCGGTGGAGGTGAAGTAAGCCACCACGCAACGCAAGAGCCCGGCCAAGTGCCGGGCTTTTTCATGGGCTACATGCTTTTGTAGGGTGCGCCGTGCGCACCGTTTACCAAGACATTCACGTCGCCTTCCCGGTGCGCCCGGCGCACCCTACGGTCACCTACGCTGGCGGGCTCAGGCGCACGGCCAGTTCGTCGACCTCCTCCGCCCAGTCCGAATCGTCCGCCAGCGCCTCGCGCAGGAAGGCGGCCTGGCCCTCGTTCCAGAACGGCGCGTCGGGCAGCGCCTGGCCGGGTTGCAGGCGGTGGCTGGCGAGGAAGCCGTCGATGCTGGCGCGGTCGTCGGGCAGGCCCAGTTGGGCGAACAGGGTCGCCAGGTTGTGCGGCACGGTATCCATGGATCTCCTCCGGTCGAAGGTGGGCGAGATAGACCCTTACAGACTAGCCGCTCAACTTCGCTCCCGTTCGATTACAGGGTGATCTTGGTGCCCAGCACGGCGAGAAAGCCGGCCAGCCAGGTCGGATGGGCCGGCCAGGCGGGGGCGGTGACTAGGTTGCCTTCGACATGCGCGCCGCTGACCTCCAGCTCGACGTACTCGCCGCCGGCCAGGCGAACCTCCGGCGCGCAGGCCGGGTAGGCGCTGCACTCGCGGCCCTTGAGCACACCGGCGGCGGCCAGCAACTGGGCGCCGTGGCAGATGGCGGCGATCGGCTTGCCGGCCTTGTCGAACTCCTTGACCAGCTTGATCACCTTGTCGTTCAGGCGCAGGTACTCGGGCGCGCGCCCACCGGGGATCACCAGCGCGTCATAGGCGTCGGCCTTGGCCTTGGCGAAATCGAAGTTCAGCGCGAAGTTGTGGCCGGGCTTCTCGCTGTAGGTCTGGTCGCCCTCGAAATCGTGGATCGCGGTGCGCACGGTCTGCCCGGCCTTCTTGTCCGGGCAGACGGCATGCACGGTGTGGCCGACCATCTGCAGGGCCTGGAACGGCACCATGACTTCGTAGTCTTCGACATAGTCGCCGACCAGCATGAGGATCTTTTTCGCGGCCATCGGAAGTCTCCTGTCGTGTTGATCACCGGGCTGTTCGGCTGGCCTCCAGCCCCGGGCATCCTTCGAGCCTAGCTCTTGATAGGCGAGTTCACCCGATGGGTATCGTCGCTGCGCTCCTCGACCCATCTTACGGGAGTGCAGGTTGCGCTCTTCCGTAGGATGGGCTGAGCAAAGCGATACCCATCACCCACGATTCGACGGGCATCGCCGTTGCGTTCCCCTACGGAAAGAGCCGCGACCAGAAGCCGGGTTCCCGCTCGCGCTGGCCACTGGCGGCGATCCGCGCGAACGGCTGGACCAGCCTGGTGCTGGCGATCTCGCGTTGCCCCAGTTCGGCCGAGACCAGTTGCAGCGGGCCATTGGCGGTGGCTTCCTGGCCGTTCAGCGGTGGCGGGTCGAGCTCGTCGTAACGCAGGTAGTAGACACCGCCCGCCTCGGTATCCAGGGTGAAGCCGGTGATCTTGGTGAAATCGAACACGCCATCGGCCAGCAGGGTCCAGTAGCTGCCGAGCAATGGCCGGCGCATTTCCAGGTGGTAGCTGGCGATGTCGAACTCCAGCACCAGGTAGCCGTTGCTCGGCAGCGCGCCGATCAGTTCGTTGTCGAGGAACAGCCCCGGAGCCTCCAGTTCCTGGTCGGCCCACTCGCTTTGCGGCCGGTAGAGGTAGACCAGGGCATGGTCGTCGTCGCTGAGCACATGGGGCTGGAACGGCGGGCCATCGGTGGCGCCGAAGAACGCCCCGGGCGTCGAGCAGCCGGCCAGGAGGGTCAGCGATAGCACGGCGAGCAGGAGGTGATGGCGCATGGCGAATCCTTCTTATGGTTATCCGCCGAGCATAGCCAGCCGGCCCCGGCGCAGCCCCCGACAAAAGTAGTGCGGTCTAGCCCCGGCGGTACAGCAGGTTGACCACAAGCCGATCCATCCAGCCCCACAGGTACTGCTTGAGGCGCTTGAGCAGCGGCCGCGAGCGCCAGTCCTCGAGGGTCACTTCGCGGCTGGAGGCGAAGTCGGCGTCCAGGCAGGTGGCCACTTCGGCGGTGAAGCCGGTGTCGAGCGCCTCCAGGTTGGCCTCCAGGTTGAAGCGCAGGTTCCAGTGGTCGAAGTTGCAGGAACCGACGCTGACCCAGTCGTCCACCAGCACCATCTTCAGGTGCAGGAAGCGCGGGCCGTACTCGTAGACCCGCACACCGGCGCGCAGCAGCCGTGGATAGTAGCGCTGGCCGGCATAGCGCACCGGCGGGTGGTCGGTGTTGCGGCTGGTCAGCAGCAGGCGCACATCGACGCCGCGCCGCGCGGCGTGCAGCAATGCCCGGCGCACCTTCCAACTGGGCAGGAAATACGGCGTGGCCAGCCACACCCGGCGCTTGGCGCGGCGCACGCTGCGCACCAGCGACTGGACGATATCGCGGCTCTGCCGGGCATCGGCGTAGGCCAGCCGGCCCATGCCCTCGCCCAGCGGCGGCAACGGCGGCAGGTGCGCCAGGCCGGGCGCCTCCTCCGGCTTCCAGGGGCGCCTGCCGATGTTGGCCAGCCACTGGTAGTCGAACAGCAGTTGCCAGTGCACCACCAGAGGCCCCTCGATGCTGACCATCACCTCGTGCCAGCGGCTCAGTTCCTCGCCCGGCTGCCAGAACTCGTCGGTGGAACCGGTACCGCCGACGAAAGCGATGCGCCGGTCGACCACCAGCAGCTTGCGGTGGTCGCGGTACAGGTTGTGCAGGCCACGCCGCCATTTCAGCGGGTTGTACAGGCGCAGCACCACCCCGGCGTCGCTCAGGCGCTGGCGCAGGCGATTGCCGAAGCGCAGGCAGCCGAAACCGTCGAACAGGCAGCGTACCTCCACCCCGCGCCCGGCGGCGGCGACCAGCGCCTCGACCAGCGCCTCGCTGCACTCGCCGTCCTCGACCAGGTACAGCTCCAGCAGCACCTCCAGCTCGGCGCTGGCGATGGAATCGAGCATGGCGGGGAAGAAGCGCTGGCCGTCGATCAGCAGGGCGAAGCGGTTGCCGGAACGCCAGGGGAAGATGTGGCCCATCAGCGCGAGGTAAAAATCAGCACGGCGCTCACCGGCACCGAGGAGCCGATGGCGTCGATCCCGGAGACCTGGCGCAACGCATCGACGCCGGCGCCCAGTTGGAAATCGTCGATGTGCAGCACCAGCGGCGCCAGGCTGACCACCTGGAAGCGCCGGTCATCCAGGCGGGTGGCCAGCAGCTCGGCAACGTAGCGGTGCTCGCGCCCCCGCAGCGTGACGGTCACCGGCAGGCGCAGTTCCAGTTGCGCGCCAGGGGCCAGTTCGGTGATCGGGCCGAGATCGAGCTGGGCACTGATCTTCGCATCGGCGAAGCGGTCGATCTCGAACAGCAGCTTGCGCAGGTATTCGTCGCGGCGCGGAATGCCGGTGCTCACCGAGTCCAGCTCGATGCGCAGGCTGGCGCGCCCCGCTTCGCTGATACTGCCGTGCAGGGTGAGGAAGCGGTGTACCTCGGAGAGATTGCCGGAACGGGTGGAGATGAAGGAAATCCGCGAGGACTCGTTGTCCAGGTACCAGGCGGCCTGCGCGGGTAGCGCCAGGCAGGCGGCAAGCAGGAAGATCAGCAGTTTGCGCATGGGCGTCCTTGGGCCGATGGAACTCAGGCGGAACGATAGCCGTCCGAGTAGACCTTGCAAACCCGCCACCGGTTCATGGAGCGGTTGCTGGACTCCCGCATTCGCGGGAGCGACGATGGTTCACGGCGCCTACTCGCGAGCCTTCGACCGGACTCCCGCATCCGCGGGAGCGACGGGGTTGCAAAACGCTCGGTGCGTCATCCCCGCGAACGCGGGGACCCAATAGATAGCCCCCTCAGGAACCCGGCAGCAACCGGCACCCCTCACGCGGACCGACCCAGGCGGCGACCTGGGTGCTGCCCAGGCCGCTGGCGGTCACCCGCTTGTTGGTCTGGTCGTCGAGGAAGCGGCTGACCGGCAGGTACTGCTTGACGTAGCCGACGCAGTAATCGACCGGGTTGTCCATCACGTAGCGGCAGGAGCAATACTCCTTGGCCGTGTAGGCGCCAATGATGCCGGGGAAGGCCGCGAGGTGGACGCGGTATTGCCAGGCCAGCCCGGCGAGGATCACCAGCATGGCCAGCAGCAGGCTGGTGAACGGCCGGCGCAGGACGAAGGGGCGGTAGGTCATTGCGCATTCTCCTCGGCGAAGGCGGCCCGCACGCGCTTGAGCAGTTCGTTGTGGGAGTAGCTGCCGTCGCGGTCATCGGCGTAGCGCACCACCACCAGTTTCTCGTCGGGCGACACGTAGAGCGCCTGCCCCCAGTGGCCGAGCGCGGCGAACAGCTCCTCGGGCGCATCCGGCCAGGGCCTGGGCTTGCCGTTCAGCGGCTGGTTGAGCCACCAGTGCCCGCCCGGCACCGCCTCGCCGGGCTTGTCGGGATTGCCCTGGTAGTTGGCGAATGGCGTGCGGTTGAAGGCGACCCACGCCGGCGGCAGCAACTGGCGCTCGCCCCAGCGGCCGTCGCGCTGCATCAGCAGGCCGATGCGGGCCAGGTCGCGGGCGGTCATGTAGGTATAGGAGGAGCCGACGAAGGTGCCCTCCCCGTCGCGCTCCCACACCGCGCTGGTGATGCCCAGCGGCTCGAACAGCGCGGTCCACGGGTAGTCCCGGTAGGCCTGCTCGCCGACCACGCCGCGCAGCACCGCCGAGAGCAGGTTGCTGTCGCCGCTGGAATAACGGAAACGGCTGCCGGGCGCGACTTCCTCACGGAAACCGGCGGTGAAGCCGGCCATGTCGCCACGCCCACGGGTGTACAGCATCGCCACCACCGAGGAAGTCAGCGGCGCGTATTCGTAACCTTCCTGCCAGGCCAGGCCGGACGCCCAGTTGAGCAGGTGGCCGACCTTCAGTTGCGGATGCTCGGCCAGCGCCGGGTAGTACCTGGCCGCCGGCTCGTCGAGCTTGAAACGTCCATCACGGTAGGCGGTGCCGAGGGTGGCGGCGAGCAGGCTCTTGCTCACCGACCAGGTCAGGTGCGGGGTGTCGGCCCTGGTCGGCCCGGCGTAGCGCTCGTAGACGATGGCGCCGTCGCGCACCACCAGCAGCGCGTCGGTGCGCACACCCTCGCGGGTAGCGTCGTCGCGGGAGGGAAAGGCATAGGTTTCCAGGGCCTCGACGGCGGCGCTACGCGGGGCCGGGGCGCTGGACCAGTCGGCGCCGGGCCAGGTTTCGGCACAGGCCAGCGGAGTGACGGCGCACAGCGCGAGACTCAGGCTCAGGCGGCGCAAGGTGGGGATGGGCATCGAGGGGCCTCTTGTTGTCGGGACGCACGCACCCTAGCACGCCGCGAATGACGCTCGATAGCGTGGAAAGTGTCGTGCTTGGCGGCGTTTCGTCTTGTGGGCGGGATGAGGTTCGGTGTTGTGATTGAGGCAGCCCCTCACCCTAACCCTCTCCCAGAGGGAGAGGGGACTGTTCGGAGTTGCGGGTGGAGCACGGAGCCAAGGCCATGCACGCATACTCCCTCTCCCTACGGGAGAGGGCTGGGGTGAGGGGCGGAGTATCCCCCCACAAAAACCTACACAAAACTCCCCAACGCCTTCTCCAACCTCTTGCTCCGCGCCCCACTCGCCACATCTAGCAGGCGCTGGTCGCGCTGCCAGACGGACGCCAGCTCCGCCGGGCCGGCTGCGAAGGCAGCGTCGATCTGCGAAAGCAGGGCCACCTGCTGGGCGTACAGGCCACCGAGCAGTACGTGGCTGGCGGCGGCGCGCACCGGCTGGCGGGCCACTTCGGCGCAGCCGGCGAGCAGGCCGAGCAGTTGCAGGCGCAGTTCCTGCGGCCAGCCGTGCTCGTCGGCGATGCCGTACTGCCAGGCGGTCACCGCGCACAGCACATGCAGGTCTTCGAGGCTGCGGAAGGGTTTGACGTAGTCGTCCCAGCCGTCGCCAGCCAGCCGTTCGCAATGGGCGCCGTCCAGATACAGCCGGCCATGGCTGATATCCGGCATCAGCGGCAGCGCCGGCAGGATCTCGATACGCACGCCGGCGGCGCCGTTGTAGACCACGCCCAGAGCCACGCGCGGCGCCTCGCCGGGAGCTTCGTCGCGGGCGGCGACCAGCAGCCAGTCGGCCGCATCGGCGGCGGTGACGAAATCCTTGCGGCCGTTCAGGACCAACCCATCCAGGCGGGTCTGCAAGTCGGCCGGACGCACGCTCTTGTTCTCGGTCACGCACAACGCGCCGAGGCTCGCCGGCGCCGACGGCCACAACGCGCGCAGCGCCGCCTGGTAGCCGGCGAGAAAGGCCAGCCCCGGCGTGGCCGCGAGGCGCCCGCCGAGCAACGCCAGCTCGAACGGCGTCGGCGCGCCGCCGAGGCGGTCGCGCAACGCGGCGAACCAGTCGTCCAGGGCCGCGGCGGGCAAGCGGTCACGGGTCTCCAGCAAGCGCTGCCATGGCATGGGGCGTTCTCCTTTGGCTGTCATACAAGCATCACCGATCGGTCATGTCGGTGACACCGGGGTTACATAGGTTGAGCTTGCACAACAAAGGCAACAGGCCGCAAGGCGAACGGAGGAACCAGATGACCGCGAGCACCCGCAGCCGCGACCGCAACAACCAGCCACGCCGCCTGCAAGCCGAGCGCCTGCATGGCGAGGCCGCCCTGCGCGAGGCCCAGGCCCTGCGCTTCGAAGTGTTCAGCCGCGAGTTCGACGCCAAGCTCAAGGGAGCCGAACTGGGCCTGGACATGGACGACTTCGACAGCCACTGCTCGCACATCGGCGTGCGCGACCTGGACAGCGGCAAGCTGGTGGCCACCACCCGCCTGCTCGACCATCGCGCCGCCGCCAGCCTGGGCCGCTTCTACAGCGAGGAAGAGTTCAGCCTGCACGGCCTGGCCGGCCTGCAGGGGCCGGTGCTGGAGATCGGCCGCACCTGCGTCGACGCCGCCTACCGCAACGGCGCGACCATCGCCGTGCTGTGGGGCGAGCTGGCCGAGGTGCTCAACGAGGGCGGCTACCGCTACCTGATGGGCTGCGCCAGCATCTCCATGCAGGACGGCGGCATCCAGGCGCAGGCGATCATGCAGCGCCTGCGCGAACGCCACCTGTGCACCGAGCACCTGCGCGCCGAGCCGAAGAACCCGCTGCCGGAACTGGACCTGCCGGGCAACGTGATCGCCGAAATGCCGCCGCTGCTCAAGGCCTACATGCGCCTTGGCGCGAAAGTCTGCGGCGAGCCGTGCTGGGACCGGGAGTTCCAGGTCGCCGACGTGTTCATCCTGCTCAAGCGCGACGAGCTGTGCCCACGCTACGCGCGCCACTTCAAGGCCGCGGTATGAAGCGCCTGCGCCTGTACGGGCGGGTCGCCCGGCTGCTCGCGGTGCTCGGCGTCGGCGTGCTGCTGGCTGGCGGCGTGGCGACGGTGCAACGGCTCGGCCGCCACGAACTGGCGGGCCTGCGCCAGCGCCTGACGCGCTGGTACCTGCAACGCCTGAACGGCGCCCTGCCGTTCCGCGTCGAGGTACACGGCACGCTGCCCGAGCGGCCGATGCTGTGGGTCAGCAACCACGTGTCGTGGACCGACATCCCACTGCTCGGCATGCTCTCCCCGCTGACCTTCCTGTCCAAGGCCGAGGTCCGCACCTGGCCGCTGGCCGGCTGGCTGGCGCACCAGGCCGGGACCCTGTTCATCCGCCGTGGCTCGGGCGACAGCGCGCTGCTGCAACGGCGCATGGCCGACAGCCTGCGAAGCGGACGCTCGGTGCTGGTATTCCCCGAAGGCACCACCACCGACGGTCGCGCGCTGCGCACCTTCCACGGCCGCCTGCTGGGCGCCGCCATCGACTCCGGGGTCGCCGTGCAACCGGTGGCGATCAGCTACCGCCGCGCTGGTGAGAGCGACCATCGCATCGCGCCGTTCATCGGCGACGACGACCTGCTATCGCACCTGCTGCGGCTGTTCGCCGAGGACTGCCTGGAAGTGCGCATCGACCTGCTCGCCCCGCTCGCCAGCCTGGGGCTGGAGCGTGCCGAGCTGGCCCGCCGCGCTCAGTTGTCGGTGCACGCGGCGTTGTTCGGCACGGCCCCGGAACAGGCGCTGGCGGCCTGAAGCTCGTTTCATATCCTGTTTCGGTCGGGACGATGGGATGTGCGTTTCCCACTGATTGTGAACTGCCCTGGTTCCAGCCAGGCTATGGACTGCTGCGACACTTCGGCCCCTCACCCCAACCCTGGCTGCGCGCCCCGCTCCGAGGGGAGAGGGGGCTGAACGGTGTGGCGGGAGAGCACAGAGCCTGGGGGACGGAACTGACGACAGGCCCTAGGCGGCTTTTGCGTTCCGGGCATGTGGCACGACCAGCATTTCGCATGGCAGGTCGCGCAGGTAACCACCCAGGCTGCCGGCGCCAAGCACCAGCAGGTCGACTTCCGCCCAGCGCGCGCAGGCCATGACCTGGTCGACCACGTCGCCGTGCTCGATCCAGATTTCCGGCGCACGCCCGGCCAGGCGCGCAAGCATCTCCATGCGTCGCTCCAGATGCCCGGCCGACTGCTGGCCCGCCTGTGGCGTTTCGTCCTCGACCACGTGCAGGATGAACCAGGGACAGTGGTATTTACGCGCCAACGCGGCAGCCCGGCGCAGGGCCGGCTCCGCGGCCGAGGAAAGATCGGTCGCCAGCATCAACGACTGCATGGCGCACCTCCGTACTTGCTGTGACTACGGTGCTATTGCACGCCTTTTTCACGGAAGACCGCTTGATACAGGTCAAAATGTGATCAATGCCTCATTCGTGAAGCGCTGCAACAGCGGGTAGAAACGCCGGAAATCCTCGCTGAGCGGCTCGTACAGCTCCTCCAGGTCTTCCCAGGTCCCGGCCAGCAGTCCGGGGCGCGACAGACGTTGGCCCATGCCACCGAGCACCCGCTCGACGACAGCGAAATCGCGGTAGCTGCCCAGCCAGTCCTGCGCCGCCATGCGCGGGGCGATCAGCGCTAGGCGGCCGGGCAATTCGTCCGCTTCGGCCAGGGCGCGATAGACCCGCGCGGTGAATGCCGGCAGCGGCTCCTCGGCATAGCGCTCCCAGTCGCGCGCCAGGCAGTGGTCGAAGAACACGTCGAGGACGATCCCGGCCATGCGCCGCCGTTCGCGTGGAAAGCGCGCCTTGGCTTCGGCGACCAGCGGATGCTGGTCGGTGAAGGCGTCGATGCGCCGGTGCAGGCGGATGGCCGCCTCGATATCGCCCGGGAAACGTCCCGCCAGGCCGCCCTTGACGAAGTCGCCGTACAGGCTGCCGAGCAGTTGTGCCGGCTGCGAGCCGCCGAGGTGCAAGTGAGCGAGGTAGTTCATGGCCAGGTCCGGATGAAACCGATGTGCCTATGGTGCGCATGCCATGACCTGGCGGCAAACATCACGCCGCTCGATAAAGACTATCGGTCGAATCGATCACATATCGCTTTTGAACGATATAAAGTTCGCTGCAACACGATATACAGCGGTTCGCCTCCATGCCCATAGATCTCGACGAAGTCCTCAAGGCCCTCTCCCACCCGCTGCGACGCGAGATGCTGGAGTGGCTGAAGGAACCGGAAAAGCATTTCGTCGAACAGGACCACCCGTTCGAGATCGGCGTCTGCGCCGGCAAGTTCGACGAGCGCTGCGGCCTGTCGCAATCAACCGTGTCGGCGCACCTGGCGACCCTGCAACGTGCCGGACTTGTGACCAGCCGCAAGGTCGGCCAGTGGAACTTCTTCAAGCGCGATGAACGGAACATCGCCGAATTCCTCCGCCGGATAGGCGAAGAACTCTAGGTTCGGTACGGAAATCGTCGAGCGCGGACACTTCTCGTAGGGAACCTGGCGCGACAACCTCCGCATTCACCTTCCAAGGAGCCGGCGATGCCCGTTTCTCTTCTCGTCCTCGCTTTGTCCGCATTCGCCATCGGCACCACGGAATTCGTCATCATGGGGCTGCTGCCGGACGTGGCCGCCGACCTCGGCGTGTCGATCCCCGGTGCCGGCTGGCTGGTCACCGGCTATGCCCTGGGCGTTGCCATCGGCGCGCCGTTCATGGCCGTCGCCACCGCCAACCTGGCGCGCAAACGCGCGCTGCTGGTGCTCATGGGCGTGTTCATCGCCGGCAACCTACTCTGCGCGCTGGCCGCCGACTACGGCCTGCTGATGTTCGCCCGGGTGGTCACCGCGCTCTGCCACGGCGCCTTCTTCGGCATCGGTTCAGTGGTCGCCGCCAGCCTGGTGCCGGAGAACCGCCGCGCCCAGGCGGTGGCGCTGATGTTCACCGGCCTGACCCTGGCCAACGTGCTCGGTGTGCCGCTGGGCACCGCGCTCGGTCAGGTCGCCGGCTGGCGCGCAACCTTCTGGGCGGTCACCGGTATCGGCGTGTTGGCGCTGATCGGCCTGTGGCGTGCGCTGCCCGGCGACCAGCCGCAGGAGAAGGCCGACCTGCGCCGCGAGTTCTCCGCCCTGCGCGGCGCCGGATTCTGGCTGGCGTTATCGACCACCGTGCTGTTCTCCGCTTCGGTATTCGCCCTGTTCACCTACATCGCGCCGCTGCTCGGCGAAGTCACCGGCGTGACGCCCAGCGGCGTGACCTGGACGCTGTTGCTGATCGGCCTCGGCCTGACCGTCGGTAACTACATCGGCGGCCGCCTGGCCGACTGGCGCCTGCGCACCAGCCTGATCGGCGCGGCCGTAGCCCTGGGCACCAGCGCCGCGCTGTTCGCCTGGACCAGCCAGTCGCTGCTCGCCGCCGAAATCACCCTGTTCCTCTGGGCCGCCGCCGCGTTCGCCGCGGTGCCGGCCCTGCAGATCAACGTGGTCAGCCTCGGCGGTGGCGCGCCGAACCTGGTGTCGACCCTCAACATTGGCGCCTTCAACGCCGGCAACGCGCTCGGCGCCTGGGTCGGCGGCCTGGTCATCAGCCAGGGGCTGGGGCTGACCAGCGTGCCGCTGGCCGCCGCCGTGCTGGCCGTGTTCGCCCTCCTTGCCACCCTGCTGGGCTTCGGCGTCAAGCGCCAGGCCAGCGAACTTGAACCCGTACTCGACTGACCGCATCTATTCCCCCAGGAGGATTCATCCATGACTACGCTTTTCGACCCGATCCGCATCGGCGAACTGGAACTGCCCAACCGCATCATCATGGCGCCGCTGACCCGCTGCCGTGCCGACGAGGGCCGCGTGCCCAACGCGCTGATGGCCGAGTACTACGCCCAGCGCGCCTCCGCCGGCCTGATCATCAGCGAAGCCACTTCGGTGACACCGATGGGCGTCGGCTATCCGGACACGCCCGGCATCTGGTCCGACGAGCAGGTACGCGGCTGGACCAATGTCACCAAGGCCGTGCACGCCAACGGCGGGCGCATCGTCCTGCAACTCTGGCACGTCGGGCGTATCTCCGACCCGATCTACCTGAACGGCGAGCTGCCGGTGGCACCCAGCGCCATCGCCCCGAAGGGCCACGTCAGCCTGGTCCGTCCGCTGAAGGAGTACGTCACCCCGCGCGCCCTGGAGACCGAGGAAATCGCCGATATCGTCGAGGCCTACCGGGCCGGCGCGGAGAACGCCAAAGCCGCCGGTTTCGATGGCGTGGAGATCCACGCGGCAAACGGCTACCTGCTCGACCAGTTCCTGCAGGACAGCACCAACCAGCGCGACGATCAGTACGGCGGCTCGCTGGAGAACCGCGCGCGGCTGCTGCTGGAAGTCACCGACGCAGTGATCGAGGTATGGGGCGCCGGCCGGGTCGGCGTGCACCTGGCGCCGCGCGCCGACTCCCATGACATGGGCGACTCCAACCTCGCCGAGACCTTCGGCTACGTGGCCCGCGAACTGGGCAAGCGCGGCGTGGCGTTCATCTGCTCCCGCGAGAAGCTGGCCGACGACAGTCTGCTGAACGAGCTGAAGGCGGCTTTCGGCGGCGTCTACATCGCCAACGAACGCTTCACCAAGGACAGCGCCAACGACCTGCTCGCCAAAGGCCAGGCCGACGCGGTGGCCTTCGGCATCCCCTTCATCGCCAACCCCGACCTGCCGGCACGCTTCGCCCAGGACGCCGCGCTCAACGAGCCGCGCCCGGAGACCTTCTACGCGCCCGGGCCGGTGGGTTATATCGATTATCCGCGGTTGTAAGGGCGGAACGAGGCGGAGGTTCGGTGTGCCTCGACACTTCGCCCCTCTCCCTAATCCTCTCCCATGAATGGGAGAGGGAACTGTCCGTGCGAACGGTCAGGTCCGAGTTGTGCTGCTTTGCTCCCCTCTCCCATTTATGGGAGAGGGGCCGGGGGAGAGGGCCTGAGGTTCGGTGTGCATCGACACTTC
>NZ_CAJFCI010000013.1 GCF_904061905.1 Zestomonas carbonaria | reverse complement strand
CCTCCCATCCCTTGCCCCTCCCCTCCTCACAGGCTAGAGTGCCCCCGTCACGGTCAATCCCGTGACCGGGTGTGGTAACCCGATTGTCCGGGCGCGGTAGCGCCATAGCCGAGAGCAGGCGCTTTTTTGTGCCTGTGTTTTCCTCGTGCATTTATGGCGGGCCGTGTGAGGCAGGCCTCGGCCTGGCCGGTTCCCTCGGACGCCGGTTTACCACCCTTGCACGGTCCGCCTCCATTCGTGTGGTAACGGATGGATGCGGCTCCTTAATCAGTTCGAGGAGCATAAGGAAAATGCGCTATCCCCCTTTTACCCAAGGGCGCCGCCCCGGATTGTCGGCCCGCTCATCCCTGTCCACTCGGGAGGTACGACATGACCAGGTCTGATCCCACCGTCATCCCCTTCCCACGACGCAATCCCCTGCACAACCCCGTGCCTATCCATTGTCCGTTCCAGGCCGCCGCCGAACTGCGTGCCGCCTTGCTGGCCAAGACGCTGCGCCAGTTGCCGCATGTGGAGGATCCCGCCCAGCTCGACGAGGCGGCTATCCTCGCGGACGGTCTGCTCAGCGACCTGGTGGTGCTGTACCGCAACGCGATTGCCCAGGCGCAAGGGAGGAGCGGCGATGAAGAACTGTAGCTTCCACCTGTCCGCCCACGACGGACACCCAGCCGCCGAGTTCGGTCTGGCCCAAGGGTGCAGAACGGCCTTCGACAAGGGCGTGGCCCAGGCGCAGTGCTGGCTGGACAACCCGAACAGCAGTTGGCTGTGGGTAGACTTCGTGATCGAGCGGGAGCTGTTCCTGCAACACCTCCAGCGCCATGCCTTCGAGCTGGGCTTTCTGAGCCGCATCCACCAGCGGCTGTGTTCTCCGCTGGGTGGTGGGCATCAGGCACGTAACAGCGCCTTGCGGCTATAACGGACGTCCAAGGCAAGGCTTGTCCGAAAGGGGCGGAATGCCCTTTCGGGCAAGCCCCCTCACGCTTGAGGCACCATGCGCAAGCCAAAGAGCCACAAGGGAATACGGCAGGGATTTCCTGTTCGCCGAAACCGAAGAGCCGATGGAGCTGCCCCTTCACGAAAGCAGGATCGATATCGTAGCCAACGTGAAGGTCCATCGATTTCGCAACACACTGTGGAACTACCGGACCAAATCTCCCGTGGGAGTGAATCTGGTCTCGGCTTAGCCTACTCAAAACCACCCTTGTTCTTCGTTGATCTTCTGCATCCAGGCGCGGGCGTCTTCAAGGTCAGCCTCGGTAAACACCCCGTTGGTGAATTGACCGCTAGCTTGGCAAACACCAGTACAGCGCCCCCCCCGAGTCGGGCCGGAAAAGTGCCTGATGAGGTCGCCCATGAAGAACTGCGGCCCAGAGCATGACCTGTCAGTGGATAGCCAGGACACTTCCTTGAAGACCCTGGCAGAGGGAGTGTTAATCGTGCCCCCTGTCGATCAGGGAAAAGACCAGCGTTTTGACCTGCATGGTGGTGGTGTACTGAAAGGACACCTTCATATTGGGGTGCGTGGCCGGGTCAAGCCGGTAAGTATCGAAACCGCCAACCATGGTGTTCAGTGGCAGCTTTGTGAGGCCTTGCGACTCCATCGGCTCGCCAAAGGTGGCCCGCACGCCAGACTGGGACATCACCGGCGCGAAGGGCTTTGGCAGCTCACCTTTGTACTCTGTGGTGCCCTCCACAGTGGCGAGCAGGGTGATGAACAGCCTTTCGAAGCGCTTGGTCTCCGCCCAGAAGCTCAGCTCCAAGCCATTCCCTGGTTTCAGGGTCAGCCAATCACGCCCTTTGTACAGTTCGGTCAGCGGCTGATCAGGAATGACACCTTCGGCAACCAGGGTTTCATAGGGGCGTCCCAGGTTCATGATCCAGCGCTCAATGGTTTTGGCGTCCATCAGTACCACCCCTGTTCTTTACTCAACCTATGCAGTTGCTCGCGGGCAGCCTCGATGTCGGCCTCAGCGTAGCCTTCCTCCAGCAGTCCGCGTTGCGTTTGATCGCGTTGAAGTTACTGTCCACTGCCGCCCGCAAGTCGGTCGCATCCTGGGCCTGCTTGGCCTTGGTGCTACGACCAGCCCCCTGGACCAAGCCGCTTGCGAGCAGTTTCTCGTAGGTGCGGCCAAGCACCCTGACTAAACGATTGATTGTCTCTGCGCCCATCCTGTCCTTCGTTCCAGCGTAAGAACGCCCCGGCTCGTAGGGAAAGTCAGTTGTGGCCGGTGTCAACCAAAGTGAAGGCCAGCGTGTTCACAGACAAATCCCCAGAGTACTGAGCGATAACCCTGGCATTGGGGTGGGTCGCCTTCCCCAAATGGTAAGCATCCCAGCCCCCGGCCCCGCCGGGCAGCGGTATCTTGACTGGACCCTTCGACTCGCTGGGCTCCCCGAGAGTGGCTCGGACGCGGGTTCGATTCATATTGAGGGTGAACGGAGTAGGCAGTTCACCGGTATAGACGGACTCCCCCTCAACCACTTCGGTCAAGGTAAAGAGAATCCGTTCGAGACGCCGGGTTGCCACCCAGAACCACAGCTCGACACCCGGCTCGGGGGTCTGGATGAGATCCTCATTGTCATCCCCGTCGAAAGAAGGCTTCAGCGGCAGGTTCGGTATCACACTGTCTGCCAGGAGTTCTTCGTAGGAGTGGCCAAGGCCCCTGATCAAGCGATTGATCGTTACAGCGTCCATCAAGACCACCCTTGTTCTTCGTTGATCTTCTGCATCCAGGCGCGGGGGTCTTCAAGGTCAGCCTCGGTAAACACCCCGTTGGTGAATTGACCGCTAGCTTGGCAAGCACCAGTACAGCGCCCCCCCGAGTCGGGCCGGAAAAGTGCCTGATGAGGTCGCCCATGGCGAACTGCGGCCCAGAGCATGACCTGTCAGTGGATAGCCAGGACACTTCCTTGAAGACCCTGGCAGAGGGAATGTTAATCGTGCCCCCTGTCGATCAGGGAAAAGACCAGCGTTTTGACCTGCATGGTGGTGGTGTACTGAAAGGACACCTTCATATTGGGGTGCGTGGCCGGGTCAAGCCGGTAAGTATCGAAACCGCCAACCATGGTGTTCAGTGGCAGCTTTGTGAGGCCTTGCGACTCCATCGGCTCGCCAAAGGTGGCCCGCACGCCAGACTGGGACATCACCGGCGCAAAGGGCTTTGGCAGCTCACCTTTGTACTCTGTGGTGCCCTCCACAGTGGCGAGCAGGGTGATGAACAGCCTTTCGAAGCGCTTGGTCTCCGCCCAGAAACTTAACTCCAAGCCTGGTGCAGGCTCTATATCGAGCCAGTCACGCCCCTTATACAGCTCCTGCAATGGCTGATTGGGAATCAACCCCTTGGCTACCAAGGTTTCATAGGGCTGCCCCAGATTTTTGACCCAGCTTTCAATGGTTTTGGCGTCCATCAGTACCACCCCTGTTCTTTACTCAGCCTATGCAGTTGCTCGCGGGCAGCCTCGATGTCGGCCTCAGCGTAGCCTTCCTCCAGCAGTCCGCGTTTGATCGCGTTGAAGTTACTGTCCACTGCCGCCCGCAAGTCGGTCGCATCCTGGGCCTGCTTGGCCTTGGTACTACGACCACCGTAAGTCTCACTGTACTTCTGGTGGACATGCACCGGAATCGCGATGCTGGGAGCTTGCCGTAGATAACGCTCAGTTTCCTTTCTAGTCATATCCGGGAAGGCGCTCTGCAGTGTGGCCTCCAGCACCCTCCGAGCTGGAATGTGGTCAATATCCAAGCCATCCCGCCGACTGCGCGAGCTGAGATCGCTGTAGGAACCAACCTCCAACGGATTGACCGCCGGCTTGGCAAACACCAGGTACAGCGGCGGCACCCCCGAGTCGGCCGGGAAGCTGACGATCACGTCCTGCCAGGTGATGTCCTCGGCGTCCTGGCCAGGGTAATGCGTGATCCGTGAATCCTGGCCCTCCGGGATAGGGTGTACCAGAAGGGTGTCCAGTGCCTCGGTGGCGCCGGGATAGGTCGTGGGCGCAGTCAGCACCGACTAATGGTCACACCACCGAGCCGGGCCTCCATGGCACGCTTGCCGTCGATCCAGTTTGCTTCCACCACCGGCACGCTGCCATTTCCAGAGTGCAAGCCGTAGACCCGCACCACAGCATCGGCGCCTCGCCGGAACTGGAAGCGCACACGGGTCGCGGCGGCACTCAGGTGTCGTAGCTCGTCCTCGCTGTACAGAGCGCTGTCACCCGTGTCGGACGGCCACAAGGCCAGTAGCAAGGTACTGGCTGCGGCCCCTGCGCCGCGAAGGCTCCAACTACCCAGCCCTTCCAGCGCGGTCTGCCCGGCCACCCGCCCCAACGCCATGGTGCCGACCGCCGCCCCTTGGCCAGCGGAATCTTTCCGCTCGACCGTACCAAGCACGGATACTCGTCCGAAGTTCCCAACGGACTCTGTCGTCGTTCCTGCCTCGGTGGAGCCATGCGGTACGGTGCAGGATTTGGCGAATACGCAGTGGTTCGGGGCGAGCCCGCGCACCTCATGGCGAGGGATGCCGCCGGTGTAGGCATTGCTGAAGACGCCGCCACGCAGCGCCTTGGCCCATTTATGCGTCGCCGCCTGCGCGCTGGCCGCAAGGTCGGGGGAAATGCGGCCCACGCCGCCCTCCTCGACATCGAAAAAACTATCCGTGGCGATCAGCCGGTTGCTGCCCGCTGGGCAACCGCATTGCACGGTGTGCCCCTCCAGCGCGACAGGAAGGCCGAGATGGATATAGTTTGGAGCCCCCTCTGCGATAAAGCCCATGCACTTGCACGCCGGACACCAGACAGGATCGGTCATACGTGCGGCGGGGCGGTGGTTGACGATGAAAGTCGAGGAGCCAGTGACGACGCCCCCCCCGTAGTCGTGGGGTCCCCCTCCCTGATGACTAAAGCCATGTCTGTCCCTCAGTAGGCATTTGGATCGGAAACCCTACCAAGTAGAAGTCATCGAGATGCGCTGCCGGCTCAAGGAATCAGACAAGTCTTAGGTGCTGCGCCGGGGCCGCAATCTGCCACATGACCTCGCACCCTTCATGTTCGGGACGCTTCCCCCAACGCAAGCGTCATATGAATATCGTGAGGCTCTTTCTCAAACAGCTCGGGATCTTTTTCCTGAGCCAGCTTGCTGCCGCAGGATCGGTAGAACTGAACGGCGGATTCGGTTTCCGTCGAGGAGATATACAGGTGTTTCGCGCCACGACGCCTCGCCTCATCGGATAGCAGTTGCATGATCCGGGTTCCGATACCTTGCCGGCGATATGACCTGGATACATACATCAGGTCGACCTGAATCCGGTCGTGGTCCGGCCCCCGTAGCCGATGGGCCAATACGCCGAATCCGACCAGCTTGTCTCCGTCGAAAGCACCCATCGCCAAGCCGCCGTGCTTCAGCTCGTACTGGAATCTCTCTTCCAGTTCCTTCAACTCGGCCGGAGTCCATGTCGGGCATTCATGACCAGCCGGTTGTTTCACGATCGAGTTTCCCTGATTGATGTAAATCAGGTCGATCTGCTCCGAACGGTCGATCTCCCTGATTCTGCGGTATTCCTCGATCCCCATCTCTCTGATGCTGATCATGATTTATTCCTTGAGCGTGAACCGTCCTCTCGTTCACCACAGAGAGCAAACCGATTCCTTGCTCTTGTAGGGTGCGCCGTGCGCACCGGCAGAGCGGCATGGTGTTCCCGGCTCGGCACGCGCGCCTCCGGTAAACGGTGCGCACGGCGCACCCTACCAAAGCTGCGGGCCCCTCAGAAACAAAACCCCGACGCCATCCGCAACCAGGCCGTGACGTTCTCCGGCGCCAACCAGGCGCGAAAAACCGCCGCGCAGATCAGCGCGACCAGCAGCGCCGCCAGCATCCGTTTCCAGTCCAGCCGACGCGTGTTCATGTGTGGGCCATGGCGGGCATTGCGCGTTGGATTTCCCGGTCGTCGATGGGCCAGTGCAGCGCCGCCGAGAGGATGCCCAGGCCGATGGCGCCGAGCCAGATCAGGTCGTAGGAGTGGGTGGCGTCGAAGACGCGGCCGCCCAGCCATACGCCGAGGAAGGAGCCGAGCTGATGGCCAAAGAACACGAAGCCGAACAGGGTGCCGATGTAGCGCACGCCAAACACCTGGGAGAGCAGCCCGGTGGTCAACGGCACGGTGCCCAGCCAGAGGAAGCCCATGGCCGCCGCGAACAGGTAGAGGCTCCAGGTGCTGATCGGCAGCAGCAGGAACAGCCCCATGGCGGCGGCGCGGCCCAGGTAGATCGCGGAGAGCAGGTATTTCCGGCGGTACCAGTCGCCCATCTGGCCGCACCAGTAGGTGCCGGCGATGTTGGCCAGGGCGATGATGGCCAGCGCGGCCACGCCGTCGGCGGGGCGCATGCCGTTGTCCAGCAGGTAGGCCGGCAAGTGGGTGGCGATGAACGCCAGTTGGAAGCCGCAGGCGAGGAAGCCCAGGTTCAGCAGCCAGAAACCCCGATGGCCGAAGGCTTCGCGCACGGCCTCGAGGATCGGCATGTCGGCGACGCCCGGTTGGGCCGTCCGCGCCGGCTCCCGCAACGGGAAGGCGAGCGGCAGCACCAGCGCCATGAGGATGGACATCGCCACCAGGGCGCTGCTCCAGCCCCAGCCGCCGATCAGCCCTTGAGTCGCCGGCACCATGGCGAACTGGCCGAAGCCGCCGAGCGCGCCTGCCAGGCCGAGCGCCCAGCTTCGCCGCTCGGGGGAGACGAGGCGGCTGAGCGCGCCGTAGACCACGCCGAAGGTCGTCCCCGACAAGGCGAGGCCGATGCACAGCCCGGCGCTCCAGACGAATGCCGCCGGCGTCGCGGCATGGGCCATGAAGAACAGGCCCACGGCGTAGAAGAACAGCCCGCCGAAGATGACCTTGGCCGAGCCGAAGCGGTCGGCCAGCATGCCGGTGAAGGGCTGGAAGAGCCCCCACATCAGGTTCTGGATCGCCATCGCCATGGCGAAGACTTCCCGCGACCAGCCCCTGTCCAGGGTGATCGGCAGCAGGAACAGGCCCTGCACGTGGCGCACGCCGAGGGCGAGGCCCATGACGATGCCGCCGGCCAGCACCAGTACCCAGGCCCGTTTCAGCCAGGGTGCGGATCGATGCGGAGTTGTCGTGGTCATGTCGGGTCTCCTGTCGGCGCCGAATGTCAGGAGTGATTACAGGGGAGGCCACGCCTGTGCTTCAATCGATCTTTCCTACCGGTCGCATGAGCCATGGGAATGTCACTTCAACTCGCCCAGTTGTCCTCCCTCGATCTGGTCCGGGGTTTCGTCGCAGTCGGCCGGCGCATGAGCATCACCCTGGCGGCGCAGGACCTGTGCCTCACGCAGTCGGCCGTGAGCCGCCAGATTCATGCGCTGGAGGCGCAACTGGGGGTCAAGCTGCTGGTGCGCGGCTACCGTTCCATCGCCTTCACACCCGAAGGGGAACGGCTGTTCCGCAGCGCGGACGGCGCCATCCAGCAGTTGCAGGATGTGATGGGCGAACTGCGCACCAGCGGAGCGCTGCGCCCGGTGACCGTGACGGCCAGCATCGGCTTCATCGGGCTGTGGCTGCTGCCCCGCCTCAGCCGTTTCCAGCAGTTGCATCCCGACGTGGACATCCGGGTGTCCGCGAGCAACCAGATTTCCGACCTGCGCAACGAGGGGATCGACCTGGCGATCCGCTACACCTCCGCCGACCTGGCGCCTCCCGGCTCGCGCCGCCTGCTGGGCGACGCGGTGGCGCCGGTGGCGCATCCATCCCTGGGCATCGAGCTGCGCTCCGCCGCCGAAATACCGAACCTGACCCTGCTGGACTTCGACGACCCGCGCTATCCCCAGTTGCAGTGGGGCGAATGGCTGGCCGCCAAGGGCTGGGGCGAGACCAAGCCGCGGGCCTTCCTGCGCTTCAACCAGTACGACCTGGTGATCCAGGCAGCGCTGGCGGGCCAGGGCGTGGCGCTGGGGCGGCTCGAACTGATCCGGCCGCTGATCGACGAGGGCCGCCTGGCGGTGATCGGCCCGCCCGAAGGCGACAGCGTCTCCCATGCCTACTGGCTGATCCGGGCGGAGGAGCGTCCGCGCCCGGAGGTTCTCAGCGTGGCGACCTGGATCGAGGCCGAGGCGCGGGAGGGCAGGTAGAGAGGATTGGTGGAAAACGCTTCGCGGTTTTCCACCCTACTCGAGCAGGCTACCCGCTACCGAACTGTCGTCCTCACGAACGCAAGCCCCCACTCTGCTCATGCAGCACCGCCAGCAACCGCTGGCCGTCGAGTGCCTTGCACATCCCTTCCGGCTTCTGCATCGGCGAGTCCTCGGCGGCCAGCATGGCGTTGAGCACGGCCTCGTCGGTGGCTTCCACCGCCGCCAGGTAGAAGGGGTCGAAGCACTCGTCGTTGAGGTAGTCGAGGTTTTGCCGAGGGCCGGAGAGCTGCGGCATCTGGCGCGGGTTGGCGACGCTGAAAGCGAGGAAGATGTCGCCGGAGTTGTTGCCGCCCGGCGTGCCGCCGAGGCCGATACCGAGCCCGGCGCGGCGGGCCAGGCGGCGCAACTGGTGGGGCAGCATCGGGGCGTCGGTGGCGATGGCCACGATGATCGAGCCGCGCTCGTGCTCCAGGCCGGCCGGCACGGGTTCGTCGAGCAGGTGGCCGACCGGCTGGCCGAGCACGCGCAGCCAGGCGCGCTGGCCGTGGTTGGCCTGCACCAGCACGCCGAGGGTGAAGGTCTCGCCGTCCACCTCGATCAGCCGCGAAGCCGTGCCGGTGCCGCCCTTGAAGCCGTAGCAGATCATGCCGTTGCCGCCGCCGACGTTGCCCTCGGCGACCGCGCCGCCGCTGGCGCTGTCCAGCGCCTTGCGGGCGTCGGCCTCGGTGACGTGCAGGCCGTTGATGTCGTTGATCACCCCGTCGTAGGTCTCGGCCACCACCGGCATGGCCCACAGGTGATGGGTGCGCCAGGCGTCGGCGTAGCGTTCGATCATCCAGCGGGTGGCGGCCTGGTGGACGATGCCGACGCCGTGCGAGTTGGTGATGCACAGCGGGCCGACGAAGTAGCCGCCGTCCTCGATCCAGTGGGTGCCGGTCATCTCGCCGTTGCCGTTCAGCGCGTGCACGCCGGCCCACACCGGTTGCGGCTCGGCCGTGTGGCCGCGCGGCAGGATGGCGGTGACCCCGGTCTGGATGCGCTTGCCGCTGGCGGCGCGGCCGTTGAGGGTGCTGTAGCCGACCAGCACGCCGGGCACGTCGGTGATCGCGTTGTGTGGGCCGGGGCGGCCGGGCATATCCAGGCCGAGCTGGCGGGCACGAGGTTTAGCCATGGGAGCTCCCCGAGGGTTTGCGGTTGCGCAGATACAGGCCGAGCGCCGCGATCAGCAGCGAGGCGAGGATCAGCAGGGTGGCGATGGCGTTGATCTCCGGCTTGATGCCGCGGCGGATCATGCCGTAGATGAACACCGGCAAGGTCGTCGAATCGACCCCGGAGATGAAGTAGGTGATCACCAGGTCGTCCATCGAGATGATGAAGGCCAGCAGCGCGCCGCCGATCACGCCGGGCAGGATCTGCGGCAGGGTGATGCGTCGGAAGGTGGTCCACGGGCTGGCGCCGAGGTCGGCCGAGGCTTCTTCCAGGCGGGTGTCCATGCCGGCCAGGCGGGCGCTGACGACGATGAACACGTAGCTGATCAGGAAGGTGCAGTGGCCGATGATGATCGACACCCGGCCGAGCGGGATGCCGGCGTTGACGAAGAAGATCAGCAGGGCGATGCCGAGCACCACGTCGGGCATCAGCATCGGCATGAACAGCAGCATGCGGTAGAAGCCCTGCAGGCGGAAACGGAAGCGCGCCAGGGCCAGCGCGGTGAGCGTCCCGACCAGGGTGCTGACGGTGGTGGTGACCAGCGCCACGCCGAGGCTGGTGCGCACGGCGGCGAGCAACTGGTCGGTGGACTCAATGTACAGGGCGTTCTCGCCCAGGCGGGTGGAGAGGCCGAAGATCGAGCGGTACCAGTCCAGCGTCACGTCGCTCCAGATCATCATGTTCAGCGGGTTGGCGTTGAACGAGTAGACGAAGATCAGGCCGATCGGCAGGTACAGGAACACGAAGAAGGCCAGGCTGTAGCCGGTCAGCAGGCGCCGGCCGAGGTGCTTGAGCGGGTTCATGCGCGCACCTCGCCGCGCCCCAGGTGGCGCACGTAGATCAGCAGGAACAGCAGCACGGCGGCCATCAGCAGCATCGCCAGGGCGGCGCCGAACGGCCAGTTGCGCGCGGCGAGGAACTGCTGTTCGACCAGGCTGCCGATCATCAGCACCTTGGCGCCGCCAAGCAGCGAGGGAACGATGAAGTTGCCCAGGCTGGGGATGAACACGATCAGCGAGCCGGCGGCCACGCCCGGCAGGGTCAGCGGCAGGATCACCCGCCAGAAGGTCTGCAGGCGGCTGGCGCCGAGGTCCTGGGAGGCTTCCAGCAGGCGGCGGTCGAGCTTTTCGACGCTGGCGTAGATCGGCAGGAACATGAACGGGATGAAGATGTAGACCAGGCCGATGAGCACCGCCGTCTCGCTGTAGATCAGGTCCAGCGGCCGGTCGCTGAGGCCGAGGGCCTGCATGAAGTGGTTGAGGAAACCGGTCGGGCGCAGGATCAGCACCCAGGCGTAGAGGCGCACGATCAGGCTGGCGAAGAACGGCAGGGTGATCAGGAACAGGAAGAAGTTGCGCTTGCGTTCGTCCAGCCGGCTGACCCAGAACGCCACCGGGTAGCAGATCAGCAGCGACGCCACCACGGTGAGCAAAGCGATGCGCAGCGAGCGCAGGATGATCTCCAGGTAGACGATGTCGAACTCTTCGTGGGTGCCGTCCGCCCAGCCCAGCACGCGGCCGAAGTTGTCCGGGTAGAAGTTCCACTCGACGCCGCCGTACAGGCCCGGTTCGAGCAGGCTGTAGGTGGCCATGATCGCCAGCGGGGTGAGGAAGAACAGGCCGATCACCAGGCTGACCGGGCTCAGCAGGCCGACCAGGCGCAGGCGGGTGCGGGCACGCAGGCTCAACGCGGCCATGTCAGGCGCCCTCCCCCGGCAGCAGGTGCGCCGCGTCGCGCGCGTACCACAGGCGCAACGCGGCGCCCGGATGCAGGCGATGCAGGGCCTGGCGCGCGGCGTCGCGCAGCACCGCCTTGAGCTGGCTGCCGCAGGCGGTGCGCATGCTCACTTCGAAGTCCTTGCCGACGAACACCGTCTGCTCGACCACGCCGTCCAGCCAGGCATGCCGCTGCGGGTCGCCGGGACAGTCGAGGTACAGTTGCTCGGGGCGCAGCAGCATCTGCACCGTCTGCCCGACCTGCAAGCCTCCATGGGTCACCTGGAGTACATCGCCCTGTTCACTGGTGAGCAGGGCGAGTTCGCTATCGACGTTGGTGACCCGCGCCTCGAACAGGTTGCTCTCGCCGATGAAGCCGGCGACGAAGGCGTTGGCCGGGTGGTCGTAGATGTCTTCCGGGCGGCCCGCCTGCTGGATGCGCCCGCCGTTCAGCACGACGATGCGGTCGCTCATGGTCAGCGCTTCTTCCTGGTCGTGGGTGACGAACACGAAGGCGATGCCCAGCTCGGCCTGCAACTTCTTCAGCTCGCGCTGCATGCTCTGCCGCAGGTGGCGGTCGAGGGCCGACAGCGGTTCGTCGAGCAGCAGCAGCGCCGGCCGGTTGACCAACGCCCGGGCCAGCGCCACGCGCTGCTGCTGGCCGCCGGAGAGCAGCCCCGGCTTGCGCTTGCCGGCGTCCGGCAGGCCGACCAGCTCCAGCGCCTCGGCGACCCGGCGCTCGCGCTCGGCGCGCTTCACGCCACGTACGTCGAGGGCATAGCCGACGTTGTCGGCGACGTTCAGGTGGGGGAACAGCGCGTAGCTCTGGAACACCGTGTTGACCGGCCGCAGGTGCGGCGGCACGTCGTTCATCGGCCGGCCCTGGATGGTCAGGCTGCCGCTGTCCAGTTGCTCGAAGCCGCTGATGGCGCGCAGCAGGGTGGTCTTGCCGCAGCCCGAAGGACCGAGCAGGGTGATGAACTCGTTGACGCCGACGCTCAGGTCGATGCCGTCGAGCGCCCGCACGGTCTGGCCCTCGGGCGTTCGGTAGTGCTTCACGGCGGCGCTGATCTCGACCACCGGGGCGATGCGGTTGGCTGCTGTCATGGGCAACTCCGGCCTGGCGGCTCGTTATGCCGGGCCTTGCTGGTTGTGGGTTTCTTCAATTTGGGGTGAGTGGGATAGTCCGCCCCTCCCCCAGCCCTGGCTGCGCGCGCCGCTCCTGAGGGAGAGGGGCTGATCGGCGTCGCGGCCATGCCTCGGAGCCGGTTGTCCACCTCGCGTCGACTCCCTCTCCCCCTGGGAGAGGGCTGGGGTGAGGGGCGGAGTCTTGGCTCAGCACTTGATTCCGCCCTCCACATTCGTTTCTGGTTCCCCGCGTTCGCGGGGACCCAATCAACTCAATCACCGCCCCACCCAACCTCACTTGGCCGTCCTCACCCTCGTCCACGCCCGGTCGTACTGCTTCAGGCTCTTCCCGAGGTCCTCGAATATCTGCAGCTTGGCGCGCACCTCGGGTGGCGGGTTGGCGCCGGGGTTGTCGCGCAGCTCGGCCGGCAGCAGCTTGAGCGCCTCGTGGTTGGGCGTGCCGTTCATCTGCTGGGCGGTGTTCAGCGCGGCGATCTCCGGTTGCAGGAAGAACTCCATGAAGCGCCTGGCGTTCTCCTTGTTCGGCGCGCTCTTCAGGACGCAGATGTTCTCCTGGTACATGGTGGCGCCTTCCTCGGGGATCACGTAGGCGAGGTTCTCCGGGTCCTGCTTGACGTACATCAGCGCGCCGACGAAGTAGTGTGCCGCCGCCACGTCGCCGGACTGCACCATCGGCACGCTCTCGTAGGTGAACGCCGAGACCAGCGGCTTGTGCTCGATCAGCCAGTCCTGGGCCTGCTTGAGGTCGTCGGTGCTGGCGGTGTTGACCGACTTGCCGTTGACGATCAGGCCGACGCCGAGGGTCTCGCGCATGTCGTCGAGGAGGATCACCTTCTTGCCGGCGCGGGCCTCGGCGAAGAAGTCCGCCCAGGAAGCGATGGGTTTGCCGACCTTGCTCTTGTTGTAGAAGATGCCCACCGTGCCCCAGCCGTAGGGCAGGCAGTACTCGCCCTTGGGATCGGTCTTGGCGCGCAGGAAGGAGGGATCGATGTTGGAGAATGCCGGGCTCTGGTTGATGTCGGTCTTTTCCAGCAGGCCCAGGCTGGCCATGATGTCCTGCATGTGCACCGACGGGAACACGATGTCGTAGCCGCTGGCCCCGGCCTGGATCTTGGCCAGCATCTCTTCGTTGCTGCCGTAGGTGTCGAGGCCGACCTTGATGCCGGTTTCGGCGGTGAAGCGGGTCAGGACTTCCGGGTTGATGTAGTCGCCCCAGTTGTACAGGCGCAGTTCGCCGGCCGCCTGGGCGCTGGTGGCGGCCAGGGCGAGCAGGCCGCCGAGGGCGGCGCGGCGGACGAAACACCGGAGGGGACGCGGGCTGGGTTCGAGCATGTTCCTGTTCTCCACTGTTGTTGCGCGCCGGGTATGGCCCGGCGCTTGTCGTTGCGGCAGGAATCGCAAGGGTGGGTCGGCGGACGGGCGGAGAGTCTTTCGCTCCCTTGCCCATGAGTGCCCCGGACATGCGTCCCTTTGCGCTGTGCCTCGAAGATAGAATAGATTTATTCCAAAGATCAACAATCTGACATTTAAATGTCAGATTCATACGGAAGCACCGCGATGCTCGACACCAAGATGGAACACCTGGCCGGCAAGCTGACCCCGGCCGAACGCACGCTCTGGGCCTACATCCAGGCCAACCTGGAGACCATCGCCTTCGAGAACGGTGCAACCCTCGCGGCCAAGAGCGGGGTCAGCCCGAACACCGTCAGCCGCTTCCTGCGCCGCCTCGGCTACAAGGGCCTGAAGAGCCTCAAGGAGGAGCTGCGCGACGAAGTGCGCGTGCAGTCGCTGCTCAACACCACGCTGCTCGAACGCGTCGAGCAACCGGAAGACCTGCTCGCCCACCTCAACGAGGAAATCGAGGCGCTGACCGCCTTCGCCGCCCAGCTCGGCAGCCAGCACTGGCAGGACATCGTCAGCCGCGTCAGCGAGGCCGAGCGGGTGTTCGTCTGCGGCTTCCAGACCATCCGCGGGCTCGCCGAGGACTTCGCCAACCGCCTGGCACTGGTGCGCTCCGGGGTGGAGTTCCTCGACCTGTACAGCGGCGTGCTCGGCCAGTGGATCGACAGCCACGCGCAACGCTGCTGCGTGATCCTCATCGACATCGCGCCCTACGCCGACGCCGGCATCGCCTTCGCCAACAACTGCCTGCGGCAGGGCACCGACCTGGTGGTGTTCACCGACGAATACGGCATCGCCCGGCACATCGACACGCCGAACATCATCACCATGAAGACCAAGACCGGGCTGATCCTCGAATCCACCGGCGGCCTGACCAGCGCGCTGAACGTGCTGCTGCATTGCGTCGCGGCACGCCACAAGGACGAGCTGAAGGAACGCCTGGCGGCCTACCGGGCGCGGGTGGAGAGCCTGAAGCTGTATCGGCCGTAGGCTGGAGGCTGGCCACGCCACTTCTACGTCAAACCTTTTTTCGCGGCCATGGAACTGGGCGTCCCCACCGATCCTACGACGGACTCCTGTTGTAGGAGCGCGCCATGCGCGCGATCACCGGCAACGTCCAAGGCATCGCCAGCAAGCTGGCTCCTACAAAGGCGAACGAGTGGCTACGTGGCTGTTTATTGGATTCCCGCGTTAGCGGCGGCCCAATGAACACGGCTCCTACAAAAGCACTCCGAGCCGCTCTTTCGTCCAGCCCTCCAGCCTCCAGCGCTCTTATCGACTTTTCACGTAGGAACCAGGCGCCCCTCGCTCCTACGAGCCCCCCTCGGCCATCGACATCTCCCGTCGATCCTGGCGCGGGGATGCGGAGAAACGGGCGCGATAGCAGCGGGCGAAGTGCGAGGCGGAGTCGAAGCCGCAGGCCAGCGCCACCTCCATCACGCTCATGTCGGTCTGGCGCAGCAACTGGCGGGCGCGATCCAGGCGCAGGCGCAGGTAGAAGCCACTGGGCGTCTCGCCCAGGTGCTGGCGGAACAGCCGCTCCAACTGGCGGGCAGTGATGCCGACCTGTTCGGCCAGTTGCTGGCATGTCAGCGGCTGTTCGCTGCAACGTTCCATTTCGCCGAGCACCCGCACCAGCTTCTTGTTGTGGATGCCGTAGCGGGTAGCGATCTGCATGCGCTGGTGATCCTGGCGGGTGCGGATGCGCCCCAGCACGAACTGCTCGGACACCTGCATGGCCAACGCCTCGCCGCTGTCGCGGCCGATCAGCCAGAGCATCAGGTCGAGGGTCGCCGTGCCGCCGGCGCAGGTGATCCGCCGGCCGTCGATCTCGAACAGTTCCTGGGTCACCTGAAGGTTCGGGTAGCGCTCGCGGAAGGCGTCGATGGCCTCCCAGTGCAGGGTCAGGCGCCGCCCGTTCAACAGCCCGGCTTCGGCCAGCACGAAGCTGCCTGTATCGATGCCGCCGAGCATCCCGGCGCTCCGCTCGGCGCGACGCAGCCAGCCCGCCAGGCGCGCATCGAAATGGGCCAGCGGCTCGAAACCGGCCACCACGAACAGCAGCTCGTCCGGCTCCGGCGCCTCCAGCCCGCCATCGACGTTCAGCGACATGCCGCTGCTGCTGCACACCGGGCCGCCATCGATGCTCATCAGCACCCAGCGATAGCGAGCCCCGGCGAAGCGGTTGGCGACCCGCAGGGGCTCGATGGCGGACATCAGCCCCATCATCGAGAACCCCGGCAGCAAGAGGAAACGAAAGGTCTGCGCCATGCCTGTCCGCCTTCCGCGCGTCGAAAACCGCATGAAAAGACAGTCCGCCGGCACGCACAAGCCAGTGGTCGCGAATGGATATGTCGCCTGCGCTCAAGTTTGCGTCGGCTGAGTGCGAATTCCGCCGCCGGACATTCCGTAATGTGCAGACAACCAGAACGACAACAATTGGCCGTGACGCACACGGCCCACCGCCCCGAGGAGCCGATGATGAAGACATTTGCCACGCTTGCCGGATGCTGTCTGCTGTCCCTCTTCGCCACGACCGCCAGCGCCACGGAGCCGGCCAGTTGCCAGAAGGCCCGGATCGGCATAGTCAGTTGGACGGACGTGGTCGCCACCTCGGCGGTGGCCGCCACGCTGCTCGAAGAGCTGGGCTATTCCACCCAGGAGTCCACCGCCTCGCAACAGATCCTCTTCGCCGGCCTCTCCAAGGGGCAGATCGACTTCTTCCTCGGCTACTGGAGCCCGGCGATGGACGACAACATCCGCCCCTTCAAGGAGAACGGCCAGGTGCGGGTGCTGCCCCGGCCGAGCCTGGACGACGCCATCGCCACCCTGGCGGTCCCCGAATACGCCGCCAAGGCGGGCCTGAAGACCTTCGCCGACATCGCCCGCTTCAGGGACGAGCTGGACGGCAAGATCTACGGCATCGAAGCGGGCACCGGAGCGAACACCGCGATCCGCAAGATGATCGACGACAACCAGTTCGACCTGGGCGGCTTCACCCTGGTGGAGTCCAGCGAAGCGGCGATGCTCGCGGCGGTCAAGCGCGCGGTCAGGCGCGAAGAGCCCGTCGTCTTCGTCGGCTGGAAGCCCCACCCGATGAACATCCACATGTCGCTCACCTACCTGACCGGCAGCCAGGACGTCTTCGGCCCGAACGAGGGCGCGTCCACGGTCTCCGTGGTGACCTCGCCCGACTACGCCCAGCGCTGTCCGAACGTCGACCGCCTGCTGAACAACCTGACCTTCGACGCCACCCAGGTGGGCACGATGATGGAACCGATCATGGCCCGCCAGAACGCCAGGTCGGTGGCCCGCCAGTGGCTGAAGGAAAACCCCGAGGCGCGCGACCGGTTCCTTGCCGGCGTGACCAGCTTCGACGGCAAGCCCGGCGCGGAAACCGTCGCCGCCGCCCTGCACTGACGAATCCGGGGGCGCTCCCGCCCCCTCCGAACCTCTCTCCCCACCAGGACCCAACACCGTGAACCATGAAGTCATCGTCACCTGCGCAGTGACCGGTGCCGGCGATACCGTCGGCAAGCACCCGGCCATCCCCGTCACCCCCGAGGAAATCGCCGCCGCCGCCATCGAGGCCGCCAGGGCCGGCGCCACCGTCGCCCACTGCCACGTGCGTGATCCGAACACCGGCAAGCCGAGCCGCGACGTGGCGCTGTACCGGGAAGTGGTCGAACGCATCCGCGAAAGCGACACCGACGTCATCATCAACCTCACCGCCGGCATGGGCGGCGACCTGGAGATCGGCAAGGGCGAACAGCCGCTGGAATTCGGCGACGGCACCGACCTGGTCGGCCCGCTGGAGCGCCTCAGACACATCGAGGAACTGCGCCAGGAAGTCGAGATCTGCACCCTGGACTGCGGCACCCTCAACTTCGGCGACGGCGACTACATCTACGTCTCCACCCCCGCGCAACTGCGCGCCGGCGCCCAGCGCATCACCGAGCTGGGGGTGAAGGCCGAGCTGGAAATCTTCGACACCGGGCACCTGTGGTTCGCCAGGCAGATGCTCAAGGAGGGCCTGCTGGACGACCCGCTGTTCCAGATCTGCCTGGGCATCCCGTGGGGCGCGCCGGCCGACACCACGACCATGAAGGCCATGGCCGACAACCTGCCGCCGGGCTGCACCTGGGCCGGCTTCGGCATTGGCCGCATGCAGATGCCGATGGTCGCCCAGGCCATGCTGCTGGGCGGTAATGTGCGGGTCGGCCTGGAGGACAACATCTGGCTCGACCGCGGCGTGCCGGCCAGCAACGGCTCGCTGGTGCAGCGCGCAGTGGAAATCATCGAACGCCTCGGTGGCCGCGTCCTGAGCCCGGCCGAAGGGCGCCGGAAGATGAACCTGAAGGAGCGCTGACGGCTCACTGGATTCCCGCGTTCGCGGGAATGACGGCCCCAGCCATCTCTAATCACGTCATCCCCTACGCGAGCCGCCGCTAACGCGGGGAACCAATGAACAACGTGGCCGCGAATGACGGGGTCGAGCTTCGAAGGGTGGAAAACCGCGAAGCGTTTTCCACGGGAAGGCCGGTGGATGTGAAAAGCGACATCCACCCTACTTATCTGACGGCTCACTGGGTTCCCGCGTTCGCGGGAATGACGACCCCAGCCATCTCTATCACGTCATCCCCCTACGCAGGCCGCCGCTAACGCGGGGCCCCCAAAAAACCAGCAGGAACCTCACATGCCCTACATCACCGACGTGAAAACCTTCGCCGCCCTCGGCAGCGGTGTCATCGGCAGCGGCTGGATCGCCCGCGCCCTGGCCCACGGCCTCGACGTGGTGGCCTGGGACCCGGCGCCCGGCGCCGAGGCCGCCCTGCGCGAGCGAGTCGCCAACGCCTGGCCGGCCTTGCAGAAGCAGGGCCTGGCACCCGGCGCGGCGCAGGAGCGCCTGCGTTTCGTCAGCACCGTCGAGGAATGCGTGCGCGACGCCGACTTCATCCAGGAAAGCGCCCCGGAACGCCTCGACCTCAAGCTCGACCTGCACGCCAGGATCAGCGCCGCCGCACGCCCCGAAGCCTTGATCGGCTCCAGCACCTCGGGCCTGCTGCCCAGCGAGTTCTACGCCGACGCCAGGTACCCCGGACGCTGCCTGGTCGGCCACCCGTTCAACCCGGTGTACCTGCTGCCGCTGGTGGAAGTGGTCGGTGGCGAGAAGACCGATCCAGAGGCGATCCAGGCCGCCATCGCCGTCTACCGTTCCCTCGGCATGCGTCCGCTGCACGTGCGCAAGGAAGTCCCCGGCTTCATCGCCGACCGCCTGCTCGAAGCGCTCTGGCGCGAGGCGCTGCACCTGGTCAACGACGGCGTCGCCAGCACTGGCGAGATCGACGACGCGATCCGCTTCGGCGCCGGCCTGCGCTGGTCGTTCATGGGCACCTTCCTCACCTACACCCTGGCCGGCGGCAACGCGGGCATGCGCCACTTCATGGCGCAGTTCGGCCCGGCCCTGCAACTGCCCTGGACCTACCTGCCGGCCCCGGAACTGACCGAAACGCTGATCGACAGGGTGGTCGAAGGGACCACCGGGCAACTGGGCGATCGCGGCATCGCCGAACTGGAACGCTACCGCGACGACTGCCTGCTGGCGGTGCTGGAGGCGATCCGCCAGACCAAGGCGAAGCATGGGTTCGCGTTCGCCGAGTAACCGAACGATTTCCGGTGCGCACGGCGCACCCTACCGCTCCGAACCACCCCCTATCCCATTCATGGGAAAGGGGCTGGGGGAGAGGACCTTGCCGGAGCCAGAATATGAACCTGCCTACCTACCAAACCACCGTCCATCCCGACTGGGTGGACTACAACGGCCACCTGCGCGACGCCTTCTACCTGCTGCCATGCAGCTACGCGACCGACGCGCTGATGGACGTGCTGGGCCTCGGCGAACAGGGCCGCGCGGCCACCGGGCACACCCTCTACACCCTGGAGGCGCACCTCAATTACCTGGCCGAGGCAAAACTCGGCCAAGTCCTGGAAGTGCGCACCCAGCTACTTGCCCACGACCGCAAGCGCCTGCACATCCTCCACGGGCTGTACCGGCGCGACGACGACACCCTGCTGGCCGCCAGCGAGCAGATGCTGATCAACATCGACACCGCCAGCGGCCGTTCGGCGCCCTTCCACCCGGATGTCGAAGCGCGCATCGCCGAGCTCGCCGCCGAACAGGCCGGGCTCGAACCACTGCCCTACCACGGCCGCACCATCGGCCTTCCAGTTCGGTAAAAGCCGGGGAAAAGCGCTGGAGGCTGGACGAAAGAGCGCCACGGAGCATCCGTAGGAGCCAGCTTGCTGGCGATCCTCACAGGCCACGCCAAGGCATCGCCAGCAAGCTGGCTCCTACAGGCACCTTCTCCTCCAGCCTCCAGCGCTCTTAATCGGCTTTTCAGCTTCCCGATGATCCGAAGCCCCTACCCCCTGTCGCCGGCCATGGCGGCCTTCGTCGCCCGGACTCGCGCGTTCGCTCCCGCCAATGCTTCCCTGGAAGCCCAGCGCGCGGCCTACCGGGCGATGTGCGCGGCTTTCACTCCAGCGCTGCCGCCCGGCCTGCAAACGATCGACGGGCGGATCGGCGAGGTGCCCATCCGCTGTCATGTCCCGACCAGTGATGCGCCCTCCCGAGGCTGGCCGGCGCTGCTCTACCTGCATGGCGGCGGCTGGTGCCTGGGCGATCTCGATTCCCATGCGCCGCTGTGCGCCTGGCTGGCCCGGCGACTCGGCGTCGTGGTGGTTTCGGTGGACTACCGGCTGGCGCCGGAGCATCGCTTTCCGGCCGGGCTGCTGGACTGCCTGCAGGTGTGGCGGGCCCTGCTCGCCAACGAGCTGCCGATCCCCGTCGACCGGGATCACCTGGCGGTGGCCGGTGACAGCGCCGGCGGCAATCTGGCCGTCGCCCTGTGCCTGCGGCTGCGGGCCGACGATCAACCCCTGCCGCGCACCCAGGCGCTGGTCTACCCGGCGCTCAGCCCGGTACCGGTGGACAGCCACCGGCGCCACGCCAACGCGCCGCTGCTCAGCCTCGCGGACATGCGCGAATGCCTGGCCCTGTACCTGCCGGATGCCACAGCGCGCCACGATCCCCTGGCGCTGCCGCTGGCCTGCGACGACCTGCGCGGACTGCCGCCGGCGTTCGTCGCGGTCGCCCAGTTCGATCCCCTCCGCGACGAAGGCGTGGCCTACGCCAGGCGCCTGGCCCGCGCTGGAATCGACACCCGCCTGGACCTCGGGCGAGGGCTGGTCCACGGCTGCCTGCGCGGCCTCGGCCGGGTGCCGGAAGTGGACGCCCTGTGCCGTCGCCTGGCCCGCTGGCTCGTTCCGCACCTGCATGACAAGTCGGTTTCAGGACGATGACTGTCGTTCTCGTCCATCTCGCATTTCCCCATGCCCGTAATCTCGCCCGAGGCCCCGCCGTGGGTGGCCCGGGGAGCGCGCCCGGCCGGCCGAACACAACACTCTCCGCCCCGTTCCCGAGGGCAAAGAGAGGGCCTGACGATCTGTTCCACTGCTGCCAACAGATGTCCCACACCATACGGAGAAGAACAACATGCCACTCAGCAGAAACCGCGTATTGGCCCTGGCGATCGCCGCCGCGACGGGCAGCCCACTGGTCATGGCCAACCAGGCGGACAGCAAAGGCTTCATCGAGGACGGCCACCTGACGTTCCTGGCCCGCAACCTCTTCTGGGATCACAACAGCTCGGCGCATTCGGGCGACCCGGTGAATCGCTCCGACAAACGCGAATGGGGGCAGGGATTCCGCCTCGACTACGGCTCCGGCTACACCCAGGGCACCGTGGGCTTCGGTATCGACCTGAGCGCCTATGCGGCGATCAAGCTGGACGGCGGGCGCGGCTACTCGGGCACCGCCGGGGTGCTGGTGCCCGAGGGCGACGGGACTCGCGACGAGGCCAGTTCGGCGGGCGGCGCGGTGAAGATGCGCATCTCCAGCACCGAGCTGAAGTACGGCAACAACCTGCGGCCCTACAACCCGGTCTTCGCGGCGGCCGACGCGCGCCTGGTGCCGGGCACCGCCACCGGCTTGTGGCTGACCAGCAGCGAGCTGGAGGGCCTGGACCTGGAAGCCGCCCACCTCACCGCCGCCAAGGACTTCAACAGCACCAACAGCGACGACGACTTCTTCGCCGCCTATGCCGGCGTGAGCACCGACACCGTGGACTTCGTCGGCGGCAACTACGCCATCAACGACCAACTCAGCGTCAGCCTCTACGGTTCCGAGTACAAGGACATCTGGCGCCAGTACTACGCCAACGCCAACTACACCTGGCCGCTGAGCGACACCCAGAGCCTGAACTTCGACTTCAACATCTACCGGACCGACGACGAGGGCCGCAAGCTGGCCGGCGAGATCGACGTCACCGCCTGGTCGCTGGCCGCCGCGTACACCATCGGCGCGCACACCTTCAAGCTGACCCACCAGCAGATCGACGGCGACCAGCCGTTCGACTACCTCGGCCTGGGCCCCGGCACCTTCCACGACTCGATCTACCTGGCCAACTCCTCGCAACTGGTCGACTTCAACGGCCCCAACGAGAAGTCCTGGGGCCTGTTCTACAACCTCGACATGGCTGAGTTCGGCGTGCCGGGCCTGACCTTCCACGCCCGCTACATCCGCGGCACCGACGTGGATGGCAGCAAGATGGACCCCAATAGCCCGTACGCCTACTACGCCGACGGCGAGGACCACTGGGAGCGCGACATCGACGTCAAGTACGTGGTCCAGGCCGGCCCGGCCAAGGACCTGTCGGTGCGCCTGCGCCATGCCACCCACCGCATCGGCAACGACAAGTCCGACGTCTCCGCCGACCAGATCCGTCTGATCATCGAGTATCCCTACGAGTTCTTCTGAGGCGGCAGCGCCGGCCGGAATACTCCGGCCGGCGCTGTAGGAGCGGGCCCTGCTCGCGAAGCTTTTGCAGCGAGCAGAGGGCTGTGGCGTCCCCCTCGATCCGGCCTAGTAACCGTGGCGTTCGAGGATGGCCTTCACGTCCTGCTCCGGCGCGCGGCCGACGAAGCGCAGGAGCGCATCCGGACGATTGCTGAAGAAACCGTCCACCCCCGCCTCGCTGAGCCTGGCGAAGTCCACCTCGTCATCGACCGTGTAGACGTGCACCAGCATGCCCTTGTCCTGGGTCATGCGGTTCATCCAGGGCTGCGTCAGGTCCATGTAGCTCTGCTTGCCACCCGCCGCCAGCGCGGCCGAGGGCCCGGTGCCCACCGCGCCATTGCGCGCGGCGAAGTCCAGCCAGGACTCGAAGGTGGCGCGATCCCTGGGACGCTGGCGGGCGTACCAGGCGGCCTTGTCCTGATCCACCGAGGTGTCGTGGGGCTTGTCCGGCGCGGCCTCCATGTAGCCGTCGCCGACCCACAGCAGGAGGATCTTCGGCACTTCCGGCATCTCCCGGGCAAGCAGTTCCAGGCTGCCCTTCTCGAAGGTCTGCAACACCACCCGGCCCGGCGAGTAGGCCACCGTCACCCTGCCCTCGTCGAGCGCCACCGGGCGAACCCGCCCGTCCAGCCAGCCGCGCGCGGCGAGCTTGTCCCGGAGGTCCTTCTCGATGCCGGGGAACTGCTGCGGCAACTTGGTTTCGATGTACAGCCCCGGCTTGTGCTCGCCGCCCTCGGCGATATCGATCACCTCGTCCAGGGTCAGGATCCGGAGCCCCTCGAAGGAAGGGCGCGCGCGCTCGGGATGGGCCGCGTTGAACCACGCACCCGCGTCCAGGCTCTTCAGCTCGGCGAGGGTGAAGTCGCTGACCGGCCGTTCCTTGCGCTCGGGAAACTTCTCGGCCACGTCCGAGGTGCGCAGCAGGTTGTCGTCGTGCAGGGCGATCAGGACGCCATCGCGGGTGCGTTGCAGGTCCAGCTCCAGGTAGTCCACGCCAAGGTCGCGGGCCAGCAGGTAGGCCGGGCGGGTGGATTCCGGCGCATCATGGGAAGCGCCCCGGTGGGCGATCACCGCCGGCCAGGGAATGCCCGCCTGCTCGGCCAGCACCTTCCCCGTCGACTCGGCCTGCGCCGCTTCCCAAGGCAACAGGGCGCTCAGCAGCGCGACCACTCCTGCGTATTTCATGGCTCCATATCCTCCACTGGGCTTCGCTGCCCATCATGGGCATTTCTCCGTGAAGGTATTGCCATCGGGGCCGACCGGGTCGTTACAGGATGCGACAGGGGACGGAGGTTGAGGTTGAAGCGCCTATATGGCTGATCCCTGGCGCTGCCTCCAACAAGCAACTCGGACAACCCCCTCTCCCTCCGGGAGAGGGAGTAGAAGGTGCAAGCAGGAAAGAACTACCCAGAAAAGACCTTATGGAACCAGGCTGGCTCTCATTAAAAGCCCATCGATCCTCAGCCTTTCATCCACTCCACCAACCTCCCCAACATCGCATCGCAACGCCCCAACTGCTCCAGAGTCACGAACTCATCCGGCTTGTGCCCCTGGTCCATGCTGCCGGGCCCGCAGACCACGGTGGCGATGCCCGCCTGGTCGAACAAGCCGCCCTCGGTGCCGTAGGCGACGGTGGAGAAGTCCTGCGAGCCGCACAGCAGGCCGAGCAGTTCGGCGGCCGGGCTGTCCGCCGGGGTGAGCAGGCCGGGATAGGCGGAGAGCGGTGTGAAGCGGATGCCGGTATCTTCGCGCACCGCGCGCATCTTCGGCAGCAGCTCGTGCTCGGCGTAGTCGCGCAGCTCTTCGGCGACCCGTTGCGGGTCGTCGGAGGGCAGCGCGCGTACTTCGAAGTCGAAGCGGCATTCGGCGGGGACGATGTTCAGCGCGCGACCGCCGCTGATGGTGCCGGTCTGCACCGTGGAGTACGGCGGATCGAAACGCTCGTCGTGGCGCTCCGGCGCGGCCAGCCGGGTGCCGATCTCGCCGAGCCGGCCGATCAGCCGCGCGGCATATTCGATGGCGTTGACCCCTTGCGGCGCGTAGGCCGAGTGGCAGGCGGCGCCGTGCACTTCGCAGCGCATCGCCAGCTTGCCCTTGTGGCCGAGCACCGGGCGCATTTCGGTGGGCTCGCCGATCAGGCAGATCGCCGGCCGGTCCGGGCGCCCTTCGAGCGCGGCGACCAGGCTGCGCACGCCGAGGCAGCCGACCTCCTCGTCGTAGGAAATGGCGATATGCAGCGGCAAGCGCAGAGGCTGTTCGAGAAAGCGCGGCAGGCTGGCCAGCACGCTGGCGATGAAGCCCTTCATGTCCGCCGTGCCACGCCCGTACAGGCGGCCGTCACGCTCGGTCATCCGGAACGGCGGCACGCTCCACGGCTGGCCGTCCACCGGCACCACGTCGCTGTGCCCGGAGAGCATCACCCCGCCGGGGCCGTCCGGGCCGAGGCGCGCGTAGAGGTTGGCCTTGGTGCGCTCTTCGTTGAACAGCAATTCGCTGTCGACGCCGAGCCCGGCCAGGTAGGCGCGCACGAAATCGATCAGCGCCAGGTTGGACTCGCGGCTGGTGGTGTCGAAGGCGATCAGGTCGGCGAGCAGGTCGCGGCTGGTGGGCATGGGGAATCTCCGTAGGGTGGATTGGCCGCTAAACGGCGTGGCCTATCGACGGCTTCACGTAGCCGTAGGATGGGTGCAACCCATCACCCTCGATGGTTCAAGGCTGTTTGCTGGGTCCCCGCGTGCGCGGGGACCCAATGAACGAACGAACGCTACTCATCCCCCGGCACGCCGTAGCTCGGCGCCTTGGTCGGGTCGAGGGCTCGGGTGACGTAGTCCTGCATCTGCGGACGGTAGGCCTGCCAGAGGCTGTCCAGTTCGCCGATGGGGTCTTCGTCCGCCCAGTCGACGCGCAGGTCGACGATCGGCCAGACCAGCTCGCCGACCACCGAGAGCGCCGCCGAGTGTACCGGCCCGGCCTCGCCGCCGGCGGCCATGGCCGCGTGCATGGCGGCCAGCAGGCGGTCAGCCAGGCAACCGTCGGCCTGCTCGAAAGCCTCGACCATCGCCTCGATCACCCTGGTGGAGGACAACAGGTTGCCGGCCGCCACGCACTGCTCGCCGGCCACGGCATGGTGGACGCCAAGCGCCTCGCCGCCGGTGAACAGCGCGGTGGCGCCGTGCTGGTCGATCACCGTGACCTGGCGGTACTGGCTGTAGCCGTTGCTGGCCAGCGCCTTGTCCAGTGCCGCCGCCGACCCCGAACCGCTCTCCAGCAGGTCGAGAATCTGCGGGCCGAGGGCCGGCAGGGTGACATTCTGGGTGGACACCGCGCCGACCCCGGCGCGCAGCCAGGGACAGCGGGCGCCGACGGCGATGCTGGAGGAGCTGATGGCGATGCCGAGCTGGCCGGTTTCGGCGCAGCGGCCGACGATGGAGAAGGTCATGGGCGCTCCTTACTGGTTCCAGTCGTCCGGGATGACGGCGATGACGTCGATCTCCATCAGCCACTGCGGCTGGCCGAGCGCCGAGACCACCAGGCCGGTGGAAATCGGGAACACGCCCTTCAGCCACTTGCCGACTTCCTGGTAGACCGGCTCGCGGTAGCGCGGGTCGATCAGGTAGGTGGTGGTCTTGACGATGTGCGAGAGGTCGCTGCCGGCTTCTTCGAGCAGTTGCTTGACGTTCTTCATGGCCTGCTCGGCCTGGGCGCGCGGGTCGCCGAGGCCGACCAGGTTGCCTTCGAAATCGGTGCCGACCTGGCCGCGCACGTAGACAGTGTTGCCGGCGCGCACGGCCTGGCAGAGGTCGTTGTCCAGGGACTGGTTGGGGTAGGTGTCCTTGGTGTTGAACATGCGGATGCGGGTATGAGTAGGCATCAACTGACTCCCAGAGTGCTGACTTTCTGAACGGGCGAATCGGGCCTGGCCTCCGCCTGGCGTTGCGAGGCATCGCGATAGGCGAGGTATTTGCGCTGGGTGGCGATGTGGTCGGCGATGTGCTTGGCATCGTGCCAGACGCCCCAGATGAACGAGGACCCGCGGCGCGACAGCCACGGCAGGCCGAGGAAGTAGATGCCGGGCTCGGTCGAGACACCGCGCTGATGCTGCGGCTTGCCCTTGGCGTCGAAAGCGTCGACCTGCAGCCAACTGAAATCGACGGCATAGCCGGTCGCCCAGATGATCGAGGTCACGCCGGCCTCGGCCAGATCGAGCTCGAGAATGGGGTTGGTCACGCACTCCGGGTCCGGGTACGTCTTGCGGGCTTCAGGCTCTTCCGGCAGGTCGAGGCCATTGCGGGCGATGTAGTCGTCGGCCGCATCGAGCAGCGCCAGGTAGTTCTCGTCGCCGCGAGCCAGGTTGTCCGCCAGATCCGCCTGGAAGGTCGCCACACCGTCATTGAACGACTTGGTCAGGCCGACGAGCGTCATCCCCTGGTGGGCAAGGGCCCGGAAGTCGACCGTCTGGCCGCCACGGGCGCCGCTCACGGCAATGGTGACGTGCTCCCTGCCCGGCTTGGCGATCTCCGCATCCCACTCGCCCAGCACGCCCAGCCACCAGCAGAAGTCGCGGTTGCGATAGGCGCGTGGCGGACGGTCGTGGGCACCGACCGAGAGGTAGACCTTGCGGCCGGCGCGCATCAGTTCATCGGCGATCTGCACCCCCGACGACCCGGCCCCCACCACCAGCACGGCGCCCTCGGGCAGTTGCTGCGGGTTGCGGTACTCGGCGGAGTGGATCTGGGTGATCTTCTCGTCCTTGGGCGCGATCGGCGGAATGACCGGGCGCTGGAAGGGGCCAGTGGCGGCCACCACGCGGCTGGCCTCGATCAGGCCCTCGGAGGTTTCGACGGTGAAGCCAGGCCGGTCGGCATTGCGGACCACCCGCTTCACTTCCACGCCGGTGCGGATCGGCGCGTTGAACTTGCGGGCATAGGCTTCGAAGTACTCGGCGACCTGGTCCTTCGGGGCGAAGGCGTCGGGATCGAGGTCGAACTCCAGGCCCGGGAAGCGATCGTGCCAGGCCGGGCCATTGGCGACCAGCGAGTCCCAGCGACCGGTACGCCAGGCTTCGGCGATGCGGTTCTTCTCCAGGACGAGGTGCGGCACCCCGAGCTTGCCCAGGTGCTCGCTCATGGCCACGCCGGCCTGGCCGGCGCCGACGACAAGCGTGTCTATCGCAATTTTTTCAACCGTCCCGTCCGGGTGCTTCGGAAAGGCGGTTCGAGTCAGGTCTGTCATCGCTTGCCTCCTGATTCTGATCAGTCGCGGCTGTTCATGGGGTGTTGGCCGCATTCTGTTCAGAGCGAAGGATTCGCGAAATTATGATTTTTGTAGTCGCTGGCTAGCCAAAAGCTGGGGTGGCGTGGCACGCAGGGTGACTTCCCCGTCGGCGCGAGGATGCGAGGCGGGTTGGTTCACCGCCGTGGCGGCAGGCGGTGAACCCTTGCGGACGGCCGGCTCAGTGCAGTTCGCGGCCGTTGTCGAGGAGC
This sequence comes from Zestomonas carbonaria, assembly GCF_904061905.1. Classification (GTDB taxonomy): domain Bacteria; phylum Pseudomonadota; class Gammaproteobacteria; order Pseudomonadales; family Pseudomonadaceae; genus Aquipseudomonas; species Aquipseudomonas carbonaria. The sequence goes on along the minus strand of NZ_CAJFCI010000013.1, from coordinate 6,431 downwards.
TGGTCCACCAGCCATTTGCCGTGGGCGATCGAGGCGCGCTGGGCGTTTTCCAGGTCGGCCAGGAAGGCGTATTTCAGCGGCAGGGAAATGCGCTTGGTGGTGCGCCCCTCGGGCGTGGTGATGTGGCAACCGGCGGCCCAGGGTGTGGGAATGCCCGGATGCTCGACGACGTCGGCGCTGATTTCGTAGTCGCGGTGGACGCAATGCATGTTCATGGTTGCACCTCGCTGTGGGCTGTCCCGCCGGCTCTCCTGCCCCGGCGGGAGACGACCCGACCAGGGTCGGCTGGATGTGTTCCCGGTGAAATCGCGTTGCTTCCTCTGCACTCCCCAACATAGAGCAGATACACCGCGCCTGCGGACATACCCGACGAAGTGCGCCGTCGGCGCTTCGCGGTGAGCATGAGGGGGTACAGACCTACGAACCAACCGTAGGGGGCGCCGTGCGCACCGATAAAGCGCCCGCACCAAGACTCCTCCCACCAACCTCGTTGCTCCCCGGTTGGTGCGCGCGGCGCACCCTACAAGAGCGTCAAGCATTGGGGGTGGGTGATTCCCGGATTTCATCCGGGCTACGTGCCTTGTTGGGTCCCCGCGTGCGCGGGGACGACGACACTCGTAGGCGGGGACCCAGTAACCTCGGCCTCACTCCCCGCCAATGGCGAAGTTCGGCAGGCTGTCCACCGGCTGGTTGAAGTCGAAGGGGATGGATTCCAGCGCCAGGCCGACGTTGCGCTGGACCACGAAGTGCAGGTGCGGGCCGGTGCTGTTGCCGGTGTTGCCGGAACGCGCCAGCGGCGTGCCGGCGGATACCCTCTGGCCTTCGCTGACCAGCACCGAGCCCCGCTGCAGGTGCAGGTAGACGCCCATGGTGCCGTCGTCGTGGAGGATGCGCACGAAGTTGCCGGACGGGTTGTTGCCGCGTCCGACCTGGTCGTTCTCGGTCTTCACCACCATCCCGCCGCGCGCAGCGACGATCGGCGTGCCTTCGGGCATGGCGATGTCCATGGCGTAGCGGCCCTTGGGGGTGAAGTGGCTGTACTTGCCGTTGGCGCCCTGGGTCAGGCGGAACGGGCCGCCGCGCCAGGGCAGCGGGTAGGCGTAGTCCTTCGGCAGCAGGCGCGGGTCGCCGAGGGCGTAGCGCAGCTTGGGCGTGTAGCGCAGCGGCTGGTCGGGATCGCGCGGCGCCAGGGTGGCCAGGCGGATGGTGCTGCGCGGCGGCAGTACCCAGCGGATCGGCCGTTCCGGCGCGCCGACGGCGTTACCCACCTTCTCCAGGCGCAGTTCGACTTCCACCGGCGCGAACAGGTCATTGCGCACCAGCAGGGTTTCGCCGGCGTCGTGCTTCCTGGTTTCCAGCTTCACCTGGTTGTCCAGGCGCTCGACCATGCGATCGCGGAACACGAACACCTGGGCGCCGGACACGGCCTTGTCGGTGTAGGTGACCACGCCATTGGCGTCGGTGTACTTGTAGATGGTCAGCGCCATCGTCGGCGCCGCCAGGGCGAGGCCGCCCAGAATCAGGAATATGCGCCCCAGCATGATTCCCCCCACTCGTTATCGTTATGTCGTTGACGACCGTCCCGGCCGACTTCGTGTCGGGAACCTGGCGGCATCTTTATGTCTGGCTGATCCGTGGCAAGACTAGCAGCGCCCGGCGGCGCGGGGGAGTCGCCGATCGTCGGGCTGTGCGCCACGTCGCGTACGGGCGTCGCCGGACGGCTCAGGCGCCGGGTACGAAATGCCGCTGCGCGGTGCCGCGAGCGATCAGCCGGGACAGGTAGTCGAGCTTCTGCGGGTCCTGGTCGACGAAGCGCAGGGTCAGTTGCAGCCATTCGCTGTCCGGCTTCGGTTCGTAGGCGGCCACCGCGTGCAGGTAGCCATTGAGGCGCGCCACGTCGCCGCCGTCCTCGCCCTGCTGGAGATCGAGCACCGCGCTTTCCAGCACCTGCGGCAACGGCTCGCCGCGTTTCACCAGCAGCAGCGCTTCCTTCAGGCTGAGCGCCTTGATCACGCAGGCCAGGCTGCCGCCGGGCAGGCGCAACTGGCCCTGGCCTCGGCTACCGGCGGTCGGCGCCTTGCTCGCCGCCGGCGCGGCGGCGGTACGTGGGCGCGCTGCGGGTGTGGCGGGGGCGGCCGGCTTGACCACTTCCGCCTTGCCGCCGGTGAGGGCGGCCAGGGAGTCGTTGGCGAAGGCGCTGGTCTGCGCCTTCGGCGCCTGGCTCATCAGGGACTCGAGCTTGCCGGTGCGGCTCAGCGCCTTCTTCACCTTGGTCACCAGTTGCTCGTTGGAGAAGGGCTTGCCGATGTAGTCGGACACCCCGGCCTGGATCGCCTGCACCACGTTGGCCTTGTCGCCGCGGCTGGTGACCATGATGAAGGGGGTGGTTTTCAGATTTTCCTGCTCGCGGCACCAGGTGAGCAGTTCCAGTCCGCTCATCTCCGGCATTTCCCAGTCGCAGAGGATCAGGTCGAAACCGCTGCGCTCGAGCAGTTGCTGGGCCTTGCGGCCGTTGACCGCTTCCTCGATCTGAATACCGGGAAAATGCCCACGCAGACCTTTCTTGACCAGGTCTCGAATGAAGGGCGCATCGTCGACTATCAGGACGGACACTTTGCTCATCGGCCACTCCTTGTGAATGCCGACAAGCATATCTCCGTTCGCTGGCCAGTGGCCAACCCGAGGGCGTCTGCGCACCGATCGGCGGCAGGCGCGGCCACCGCGCCGCCGGCTTTCCGCTGCGCGCGGCGCCCCACGAGCGGGGTGGCTCAGGCCTGCGGGTCGGCGTCCTTGTCGCCCTGCACTTCGGCCTGCATGCGGCTCAGGCCGAGGTGGCGAACATCGGTGCCGCGCACCAGATAGATGACCAGCTCGGCGATGTTGCGCGCGTGGTCGCCGATGCGTTCCAGCGAGCGCAGCGCCCAGATCACGTTGAGCACGCGAGAGATCGAGCGCGGGTCTTCCATCATGTAGGTGACCAGCTCGCGCAGGGCGGTCTTGTACTCGCGGTCGATGGTCTTGTCGTACTGTGCCACCGACAGCGCCAGGTCGGCATCGAAGCGGGCGAAGGCGTCCAGCGCTTCCTGGACCATCTTGCGCACCTGCTGGCCGATGTGGCGCACCTCGACGTAGCCGCGCGGCGACTCGCCTTCCTCGGTGAGCAGGATGGCGCGCTTGGCGATCTTGGTGGCCTCGTCGCCGATGCGCTCGAGGTCGATCACCGACTTGGAGATGCTGATGATCAGACGCAGGTCGGAGGCGGCCGGCTGGCGGCGGGCGAGGATGCGCAGGCATTCCTCGTCGATGGTGCGCTCCATCTGGTTGATCTCGTCGTCGAGCTCGCGGACCTGCTGGGCCAGCCCGGAGTCGGCATCGATCAGCGCGCTGACCGCGTCGTTGACCTGTTTCTCGACCAGGCCGCCCATCGCCAGGAGGTGGCTGCGCACCTCTTCCAGCTCGGCGTTGAACTGCTGGGAAATGTGATGGGTGAGGCTGTCTTTGTTGATCATCTTGGTCGCTCCGCGAGCTTCAAGCTTCAAGCTTCAAGCTGCAAGTTAATCGTCGTCGAGAGTCGCTCTGGCTTGCCGCTAGAAGCTTGCTGCTTGCGGCTTGTAGCTGCCGTTAGCCGTAACGCCCGGTGATGTAGTCTTCGGTCTGCTTCTTCGCCGGGTTGGTGAACAGGGTGTCGGTGTCGCCGAACTCGATCAGCTTGCCCATGTACATGAACGCCGTGTAGTCGGAAACCCGCGCGGCCTGCTGCATGTTGTGGGTCACGATGACGATGGTGTACTTGCTCTTCAGCTCGTAGATCAGCTCTTCCACCTTGAGGGTGGAGATCGGGTCGAGTGCCGAGCAGGGTTCGTCGAGCAGCAGCACTTCCGGCTGCACGGCCACGGTGCGGGCGATCACCAGGCGCTGCTGCTGGCCGCCGGAGAGGCCCAGCGCCGAGTCGTGCAGGCGGTCCTTGACCTCGTCCCACAGCGCCGCGCTCTTCAGCGCCCACTCCACTGCCTCGTCGAGGATGCGCTTCTGGTTGATGCCCTGGATGCGCAGGCCGTAGACCACGTTCTCGTAGATGCTCTTGGGGAACGGGTTGGGCTTCTGGAACACCATGCCAACGCGGCGGCGCAGTTCGGCGACGTCCTCGCCCTTGCGGTAGATGTTCTGCCCGTCGAGGCGGATCTCGCCATCCACGCGGCAGCCGTCGACCAGGTCGTTCATCCGGTTGAAGCAGCGCAGCAGGGTCGACTTGCCGCAGCCGGACGGGCCGATGAACGCCGTCACCCGCTTCTTCGGGATGTTCATGCTGACGTCGTAGAGCGCCTGCTTGTCGCCGTAGAACAGGTTGAGGCCGGGCACTTCCAGCGCCACGGTTTCCTCGGCCAGGCTCAGGCCCTGCTTGGTACGGCCGAGGGCGGCCATGTCCAGGCCGTGGGTGTGTTGGGCTTCGGGTTGCATAAGCTCTCTCCGTTCGCAGCTACAAGCTGCAAGCTATAAGCCACAAGTCAGAAGCCGCACCGCTTGGAGCTTGCGGCTTGCGGCTTGTGGCTGCTGTTAGTGGTCAAGCGCCTTGTACTTCTCGCGCAGGTGGTTGCGGATGTACACGGCGGTCAGGTTGAGCAGGGCGATCACGACCACCAGCAGCAGCGCGGTGGCGTACACCAGCGGCCGCGCGGCCTCGACGTTGGGGCTCTGGAAGCCGACGTCGTAGATGTGGAAGCCCAGGTGCATGATCTTCTGGTCCAGGTGCAGGTACGGGTAGTTGCCGTCCAGCGGCAGGCTCGGCGCCAGCTTGACCACGCCGACCAGCATCAGCGGCGCCACTTCGCCGGCGGCACGGGCCACGGCGAGGATCAGGCCGGTCATCATCGCCGGGCTGGCCATGGGGATCACCACCCGCCAGAGGGTCTCGATCTTGGTCGCGCCGAGGGCCAGGGAGCCTTCGCGCACCGCGCGCGGAATCCGTGCCAGGCCTTCCTCGGTGGCGACGATCACCACCGGCAGGGTGAGGATCGCCAGGGTCAGCGAGGCCCACATCAGGCCCGGCGTACCGAAGGTCGGCGCCGGCGCTGCCTCGGGGAAGAACAGGCTGTCGATGGAGCCGCCCAGCACGTAGACGAAGAAGCCCAGGCCGAACACCCCGTAGACGATCGAGGGCACCCCGGCGAGGTTGTTCACCGCGATGCGGATCACCCGGGTCAGCACCCCCTGCTTGGCGTATTCGCGCAGGTACACGGCGGCCACCACACCGAACGGGGTGACGATCACCGCCATGATGAGCACCATCATCACGGTGCCGAAGATGGCCGGGAAGATGCCGCCCTCGGTGTTCGCCTCACGCGGTTCGTCGCTGACGAACTCCCAGAGCTTGAGGGCATAGAAGCCCATCTTGTCGAGGGTCGACATGGCGTTGGGCTGGTAGGCACGCACCACCTTGCCGAGCACGATCTCGGTTTCGCGGCCGTCGCTGGCCCTGACCGTCATGCTGTCGCGGTTGAACTGCTGGTGCAGGGTCACCAGTTGCTCTTCGAGCACCTTGTAGCGCGCTTCCAGCTCGGCACGTTCGGCATCCAGGCTGGCCTGGGCGGCGGCATCCAGCTTGCCGTCCAGTTCCAGCTTGCGGGTCTTCAGGCGCAGGCGCTCGAGGCCGTGGTTGATGCTGCCGATGTCGCCCTTCTCCAGGCGCACCAGCTGGGCGTGCAAGTCGTCGACCCGCGCGATGCGTTCCTGCAGGGCCGGCCAGGCGGCGTCGCCGCTGGCGACCACCTGGCCGTCCTGCTTGACGTCGACCAGGTAGCCGTAGAAGTTGCCCCACTCGCGGCGCTCGACCACGATCACCCCGGCCGGGGTGCGCGGGTTCTCCAGCCACTCACCGACCACCCAGGTGAAGTCGGCGCCGAACAGGTCGCGGTTGCCCACCTTGAGCAGTTCGCGGGTCATGAACTCGCCGCCTTCCTCGGCCACCGGCAGGCCGGAGGCCGCCAGGCGCGCGCGCGGCACTTCCTCGAGCTGCACCACCTCGCCGAGCATCACCCGCGCTTCCTGGCCGGGGATGTTGTAGTCGGTCTCGATCACGTCGGCCGGCCAGAAGTGGCCCAGGCCACGGGTGGCGATCACCGCCAGCAGGCCGAGGGTCATGATGATGGCGATGGCCACCGCCCCGCCGCTCATCCACACACCGGGGGCGCCGCTCTTGAACCAGGTTTTCAGGTTGTTCTGTTTCACGATCTATACCTTCACTGGAATCGCCTGGGGGCTCGGTGCTTCGCACCGGCAACCCGCTGCCCAAGAGGGCTTTGCTCCCCTCTCCCATTCATGGGAGAGGGGCCGGGGGAGAGGGCTACGGGCAACACCGCGCTGCCGGTTTCCCCACTCCCGCCCATCGGGCACCCTATCCCAAAACGGGCGAGGGTCATTCGCTCCCCTCTCCC
>NZ_CAJFCI010000012.1 GCF_904061905.1 Zestomonas carbonaria | reverse complement strand
GGTCTGGTCGGTGACCATGTCCGGGCGCACGCCACGCTTGACCAGTTCCGGCAGGATCTCGGCGGCGTTGCCGTGCAGGGCGATGGAGATCGCCTTGCCCTCGGCGGTGTACCGCGCGATGCGCGCCAGGGCGTCGTCGAGGTCCTTGGCCTGTTCGTCCACGTAGCGGGTCTTCAGGCGGAAGTCGATGCGCGACTGCTGGCACTCGATGTTCAGCGAGCAGGCGCCGGCCAGGGTCGCGGCCAGCGGCTGGGCGCCGCCCATGCCGCCGAGGCCGGCGGTCAGCACCCAGCGGCCGGTGAGGTTGCCGCCATAGTGCTGGCGGCCGGCTTCGACGAAGGTTTCGTAGGTGCCCTGGACGATGCCCTGGCTGCCGATGTAGATCCAGCTACCGGCGGTCATCTGGCCGTACATGGCCAGGCCCTTGGCGTCCAGTTCGTTGAAGTGCTCCCAGGTGGCCCAGTGCGGCACCAGGTTGGAGTTGGCGATCAGCACGCGCGGGGCGTTGGCGTGGGTCTTGAACACGCCGACCGGCTTGCCGGACTGCACCAGCAGGGTCTCGTCGTCGTTCAGCTCCTTGAGGGTGGCGACGATCTTGTCGTAGCACTCCCAGTTGCGCGCGGCGCGGCCGATGCCGCCGTAGACCACCAGCTCCTTCGGATTCTCGGCGACTTCCGGGTCGAGGTTGTTCATCAGCATGCGCAGCGGCGCTTCGGTCAGCCAGCTCTTGGCATTCAACTGGGTGCCGCGCGGGGCGCGGATTTCGACGTCACGGAATTTGTTGTTCGGGTTGCTCACGGGGTGACTCCTGCTCGGTTGACCGGCGAGTGCTCTCGGGGTAGCACTCACCACCTATATTAACTTGTACATACAAGCATATGCATGAGCAAGGCCAATTTCACCGAAGGCGCTCGCAGAAACGCCCGAGAGGGCCTGTATCACACGCTTGCGACGCTTTAGCGGATGTCTTCCAAGAGTGTAGAAGGCTGCGGAACAGCGTTACCAAAGCGGACATGGACGCCACTTTTTGAAGCATGGCGTTCTTCTGGACGGCAGGCGGTAACAACCTTCACGGGGAGTTGAGTGGATCGCCGGAATGGCCACGCCACACGGCCCGAGACGGTAGGAAAAAGGAATTGGCCAGGTTATTGCCTATCCTGTCTATACAGGCTTGCATCCAGCCGGACACCCGCCCACATGGCCCAACCACCGAACGCCTGTATGCCAGGAACGCGCCGGGTATACTCGCCGTCCATCGCCCCAGGAGCGCCCATGAACAGCAACGCGGAAGCCCCCCAAGCCCTGTATCGCAAGGCCAAGCGCTACGTGGTGGACAAGCTGCGCTCCGGGGAATGGAAGCCCGGCGACCTGATTCCTTCGGAGAACCAGTTGGTGCAGGCGCTGGGCATGTCGCGGATGACGGTCAACCGCGCCCTGCGCGAGCTGACCGATGAAGGGCTGCTGCAGCGGCTGTCCGGGGTCGGCACCTTCGTCGCCGAGCGCAAGCCGCAGTCCAACCTGCTGATGATCGCCCACATCGCCGACGAGATCCGCGCACGCGGCCACCGCTATAGCTGCCGCGTGGTGCTGCATGCCCGCGAATCAGCCTCGATGGCGATCGCCGCGGCGCTCTCGCTGCCCACCGGCAGCTCGGTGTTCCACCTGATCTGCGTGCACAGCGAGGAAGGCGTGCCGGTGCAACTGGAAGACCGCTACGTCAACCCGGAGCTGATGCCCGAATTCCTCCAGCAACGCTTCGACGAGACCCTGCAACCCTCGCAATACCTGCTGAACAGCCTGGCGGCGGACGAGATGGAACACATCGTCGACGCCACCCTGCCCAGCCCCGCCGAAGCCGACCTGCTGGAAATCGGCCCCGGCGAGCCCTGCCTGGTGCTGATGCGCCGCACCTGGTCGCGCGGCAAGACGGTGACCTACGCGCGCTTCGTCCACCCGTCCTCGCGCTACCGCCTGGGCAGCCGCGTGCCGATGAACAGCGGCAACCGCGCCGGCTAGGCCCAGCGCCGCGCCAACCTCATCGGCACAGCCCAAAATGCCCCGTCCGTGCGCGCCGGATGCACCGCATGCACTCGTGCGGGTCAAATCCATCCGCCGGATCGCGTCCCAAAAAATCCGTGGAATCGCCCGAAGGCCAGAAAACATGCGGGCTTGAGCCTTCGTAATAAAACTGGCACATGCCCTGCATAGGATAAGACATACCCAGTTTTGGGGACCTTGGTACAGGCAGGCCGGGGAATCCCCTCTTTTATTCCGAGCGCAGGCTGATCTCCAGTCGCCACCGCCCTTCCGCCGCTGCACCGCGCCATGTGCCGTGCAGCGGCCGGGCGGCCACCAGCTCGAGACGCAGCGCCTCCTTCCCTTCCGACACCGTCCGCCAGTTGGCCACCTTGCCGGCCACCCGCAACTGGCCCCGTTCGACCTTGCCACCGGCGTCCAGATGCAGCACCAGCGCGCCGTCGATCCGCTCGCCGCGCACCGCCACCTCGCGGTCGAACCAGAGCGCCAGCCCGTCCTCCAGCACCTCGACGCGCTCCAGGTGCGCCGGGCCGGACTCGGTCAGGCGGCCGATCATCAGCCCGACCAACAGGCCGAGGATCGCCAGGGTGGCGAAGAAGCGCCAGCCCATCTGCGGACGCGGGGTCTCGGGAGTAGAATGCCGCCCGTCCTCAAGTGCGGAGCCGCGCATGTTTCACGTCATCCTGTTCCAACCGGAAATTCCACCGAATACCGGCAACATTATCAGGCTGTGCGCCAATAGCGGCTGCAGCCTGCACCTGATCGAACCGCTCGGCTTCGAACTGGACGACAAGCGCCTGCGCCGCGCCGGCCTGGACTACCACGAGTACGCACCGCTGCAGCGCCATGCCGACCTGGACAGTTGCCTGGAAAGCCTCGGCCGGCCACGCCTGTTCGCCTTCACCACCAAGGGCTCGCACCCCTACCACGAAGTACGCTACCAGCCCGGCGACGCCTTCCTGTTCGGCCCGGAAAGCCGGGGCCTGCCGGAAGACATCCGCAACGCCCTGCCGCCCGAGCAACGCATCCGCCTGCCGATGCGCCCCGGCTGCCGCAGCCTGAACCTCTCCAACACGGTGGCGGTCACGGTCTACGAGGCCTGGCGCCAGCATGGCTTCGCCGGGGCATAAGCACGACCCTAGGCGTAGGAGCCAGCTTGCTGGCGATCAAGGGGGCCGGATAAGCCTGGATCGCCAGCAAGCTGGCTTCTACAACAAAATGCGCCGCAATGAAAAACGCCGCTGAAAAGCGGCGTTCTTCATGACCCATGGGAGTCCTCAGGCTTGCGCCGGAGCCTCGCCGGCGGCCTGCAGGCGCGCCAGTTCCTGGGCGTAGAGGGCGTCGAAGTTCACCGGGGAGAGCATCAGCGCCGGGAACGAACCGCGCACCACCAGGCTGTCCAGGGTTTCGCGGGCGTAGGGGAAGAGGATGTTCGGGCAGAACGCACCGAGGGTGTGGCTCATCGAAGCGGCGTCCAGGCCACGGATCAGGAAGATGCCGGCCTGCTGCACTTCGGCGATGAAGGCGACTTCTTCACCGGTCTTCACGGTCACCGACAGGCTCAGCACCACTTCGTGGAAATCGCCTTCCAGGGCCTTCTGGCGGGTGTTGAGGTCCAGTGCGACGCTCGGTGCCCACTCCTGGCGGAAGATTTCCGGGCTTTTCGGCGCTTCGAAGGACAGGTCCTTGACGTAGATGCGCTGCAGGGAGAACTGCGGGTTTTCGCCCTGGGCGGCGCCGTTGGTAGCTTGTTCGGTCATAGCGTGGCCTTCTCGATGTTATGCGTAGGTGTTGGGTTCAGGCGTTGAGCAGCGCGTCCAGCTTGCCGGTGCGCTCCAGGGCGTAGAGATCGTCGCAGCCCCCGACATGGGTGCCGCCGATCCAGATTTGCGGAACCGAGGTGCGCCCGGCCTTGTCGGCCATCTCGGCGCGCAGTTGCGGCTTGCCGTCGACCTTGATTTCCTCGAAGTCGACGCCCTTGCGCACCAGCAATTGCTTGGCACGGATGCAGTAGGGGCACCAGTCGCTGGAATAGATGACGACACCGGGCATGTCACTTCACCAGCGGCAGGTTGTCGCCGCGCCAGCTCCCGATGCCGCCGGACAGCTTGGCGGCGTTGAAGCCGGCCTTCTTCAGCTCGCGGCAGACGGTGCCGGCGTGCTGGCCCATGGCGTCGACCACCACCAGGGTCTTGTCCTTGTGCTTCTCCAGCTCGGCGATGCGCGCGGTGAGCTTGTCGTAGGGGATGTTCAGCGCGCCGACGATGTGCCCGCCGGAAAACTCCTTGCTCGGCCGCACGTCCACCACCACGCCGGTCTCGGCGTTGACCAGCGCGGTCAGTTCGCGGGTGCTGAGGCTCTGGCCGCCGCGACGCAGTTCGGTGACGATCAGCAGCACCAGCAGGATGACGAACAATCCGCTCAATACATAGTGGTTAGTGACAAATTCAATCAGGTTGGCAAGCATCTCGCGGTTCCACAGCCATAAAATGGCGGCCAGTATACACAGGCCCAAAGGTCGGCCAAAGTCCGCCCAGCGGTGACGCCACGAGGGACTTGGCGATAAAATGCCGCTCTTTTTTCGCCCCTAGCGCAAGAGTCGAACCTATGTCTGCCACGCCCAAACCGCTGGTGCTGATCATCCTCGACGGCTTCGGCCACAGCGACAGCCCCGATTACAACGCCATCCTCGCCGCCCACACCCCGGTCTACGACCGCCTGCGCGCCAGCCAGCCGCACGGCCTGATCTCCGGCAGCGGCATGGACGTCGGCCTGCCGGACGGGCAGATGGGCAACTCCGAGGTCGGCCACATGAACCTCGGCGCCGGCCGCGTGGTGTACCAGGACTTCACCCGCGTCACCAAGGCGATCCGCGACGGCGAGTTCTTCGAGAACCCCGTGATCACCGGCGCGGTGGACAAGGCGGTAGCCGCCGGCAAGGCCGTGCACATCATGGGCCTGCTCTCCGACGGCGGCGTGCACAGCCACCAGGACCACCTGGTCGCCATGGCCGAACTGGCCGCCCGGCGCGGCGCGGAGAAGATCTACCTGCACGCCTTCCTCGACGGCCGCGACACCCCGCCGAGGAGCGCGCAAGGTTCCATCGAGCTGCTCGACGCCACCTTCGCCAGGCTCGGCAAGGGTCGCATCGCCTCGCTGATCGGCCGCTACTTCGCCATGGACCGCGACAACCGCTGGGACCGCGTGCAGCAAGCCTATGACCTGATCGTCGACAGCCGCGCCGAGTTCAGCGCGGCGACGGCGGTCGAGGGCCTGCAGGCGGCCTACGAGCGCGGCGAGAGCGACGAATTCGTCAAGGCCACCCGCATCGGCGACGCCGCTCCGGTCGAGGACGGCGATGCCGTGGTGTTCATGAACTTCCGCGCCGACCGCGCCCGCGAGCTGACCCGCGCCTTCGTCGAGCCCGAGTTCAAGGAATTCGAGCGCGCCCGCGCCCCGCGCCTGGCCGGCTACGTGATGCTCACCCAGTACGCCGCGACCATCCCGGCGCCGGCCGCGTTCCAGGCCGAATCGCTGGACAACGTGCTCGGCGAGTACCTGGCCAAGCACGGCAAGACCCAGTTGCGCATCGCCGAGACCGAGAAGTACGCCCACGTCACCTTCTTCTTCTCCGGCGGCCGCGAAGAACCGTTCGAGGGCGAGGAACGCATCCTCATCCCATCGCCGAAGGTCGCCACCTACGACCTGCAGCCGGAAATGAGCGCGCCGGAAGTCACCGACCGGATCGTCGAAGCCATCGAACAGCAGCGCTACGACGTGATCGTCGTCAACTACGCCAACGGCGACATGGTCGGCCACACCGGCGTGCTGGAAGCCGCGATCAAGGCGGTGGAATGCCTGGACACCTGCGTCGGCCGCATCGTCGAGGCACTGGACAAGGTCGGCGGCGAAGCGCTGATCACCGCCGATCACGGCAACGTCGAGCAGATGGAAGACGAATGCACCGGCCAGGCGCACACCGCGCACACCTGCGAGCCGGTACCGTTCATCTACGTCGGCAAGCGCCCGCTACGGGTCCGCGACGGCGGCGTGCTGGCCGACGTGGCGCCGACCATGCTCTACCTGCTGGGCCTGGAACAGCCGGCGGAAATGACCGGCACCTCGATCCTCCTGCCGGCCTGAGGCTCGTGCCGTGGCCGCAAGCGTAGGCTTGCGGGAACCCACCTTCGTTTACTGGATCCCCGCGTTCGCGGGGATCCAGAAAAACACCTCCGGAAAAACCGGGACCGCTCGAACCCGGCAGCAATTTGACCGCTGCCAGCTTTTAGCTTGCCGCGTTCTTTAGCATACTAGGCCGGTCCTTCCTCCCTCGGTGTCGCACGTGCCCATGCCCCGCGCCCTGCTCGCTCTTCTCTGCTTCTGCCTGCTCACTCCGGTCGTCGCCGACCAGCGTGCGGAAACCCAGCAACAACTGGAGGCCGCCCGCAAGGACATCGGCGAGCTGAAGAAGCTGCTCGACAAGATCGAGCAGGAAAAGTCCTCGGTGCAGAAACAGTTGCGCAGCACCGAAACCGAAATGGGCAAGCTGGAGAAAGAGGTCAAGACCCTCCAGGACGAGCTGAAGGAAAGTGAAACCGAGCTGCAACGGCTCGACGGCGAGAAAAAAAAACTCCAGGACGCGCGCCTTGAACAGCAACGGCTGATCGGCATCCAGGCCCGCGCCGCCTACCAGGCCGGCAACCAGGAGCCCCTGCGCCTGCTGCTCAACCAGCAGCGGCCGGAACAGTTCTCGCGCACCCTCACCTATTACGAATACCTCGGCCACGCCCGCCTGGAGCAGCTCGAAAACTTCAACGAGACCCTGCGCCAACTGGCCAACGTCGAACGCGACATCAACGCCCAGCAGGTTCGCCTGAACGAACAGAAAAGCGCCCTGGACAGCCGCCGCGAACAGCTCGCCGCGGTCCGCAAGGAGCGCCAACTGGCCCTCGGCAAGCTCAACCAGCAGTACCGCGAGCGCGACAGGAAACTCAAGTCCCGCGAGCAGGACCAGGCGCAACTGGCCCGGGTGCTGAAGACCATCGAGGAAACCCTGGCCCGCCAGGCCCGCGAGGCCAAGGCCGCCGAGGAAGCCCGCCAGCGCGCCCTGGCCGAGCAGCGCGCCGCCGGGTCGCGTCCAGGCGGCGTCCAGGCGCCGGCCAGCGGCCCACTGGTTTCCAGCAGCGGCTCCAGTTATGGCGGCCCTTTCGGCCAGGCGCGCGGCAAGCTGCCGTGGCCGGTGGACGGCCGCCTGGTCGCCCGCTACGGAACCCCGCGCAGCGGCGACGCTCGTAGCAAATGGGACGGCGTGCTGATCGGCGCACCCGCCGGCAGCCAGGTGCGGGCCGTCCATGGCGGACGGGTGGTGTTCGCCGACTGGTTGCGCGGCGCCGGGCTTCTGGTCATTCTCGACCATGGCAATGGTTACCTGAGCCTGTACGGCCACAACCAGAGCCTGCTGAAGGACGCCGGCGACATCGTCAAGGCCGGCGACCCGATCGCCACCGTGGGCAACAGCGGCGGACAAGATACCCCGGCGCTGTATTTCGCCATCCGCCAGCAGGGTCGCCCGAGCGACCCCGCGCAATGGTGCCGAGCGCAGGGCTAGGACGCCCGTCAGTGAGCGCCACCTTTATCTAGGAGTCAGTTCGACATGCCGTATCTGTCCCGCCTTCCCTTCCAGGCCCTGGCGCTCGCGCTACTGATCGGCGGAGCCCCGCTGCTGCAGGCCGCCGAGCCCAAGCCGGCCGCCAGTGCCGTGAGCAGCACCGCCAGGGACAAGGCGCCATTGCCGCTGGACGAACTGCGCACCTTTGCCGAGGTCCTCGACCGGGTCAAGGCCGCCTATGTCGAGCCGCTGGACGACAAGACCCTGCTGGAGAACGCCATCAAGGGCATGCTCGGCAACCTCGACCCGCACTCGGCCTACCTCGAACCCGAGGACTTCCAGGCGCTGCAGGAAAGCACCAGCGGCGAATTCGGCGGCCTGGGCATCGAAGTCGGCATGGAAGACGGCTTCGTCAAGGTCATCTCGCCGATCGACGACACCCCCGCCTCCAAGGCCGGCATCCAGCCCGGCGACCTGATCATCAAGCTCGACGGCCAGCCGACCAAGGGCATGACGATGATGGACGCGGTGGACAAGATGCGCGGCAAGCCGGGCGCGAAGATCCTGCTGACCATCGTCCGCGAGGGCGGCAAGCCCTTCGACCTGGAGCTGACCCGCGCGGTGATCAAGGTCAAGAGCGTCCGGAGCCAGTTGCTCGAACCCGATTACGGCTACCTGCGCATCACCCAGTTCCAGGTCAACACCGGCGAGGAAGTCGGCAAGGCCCTGGCCAGGCTGAGGAAGGACAACGACGGCAAGAAACTGCGCGGCCTGGTCCTCGACCTGCGCAACAACCCCGGCGGCGTGCTCCAGTCCGCGGTGGAAGTAGCCGACCACTTCCTCAAGAAGGGTCTGATCGTCTACACCAAGGGCCGCATCGCCAACTCCGAACTGCGCTTCTCCGCCACTCCGGCCGACGCCAGCGAAAACGTGCCGCTGGTGGTGCTGATCAACGGCGGCAGCGCCTCGGCCTCGGAAATCGTCGCCGGCGCCCTGCAAGACCACAAGCGCGGCGTGCTGATGGGTACCGACAGCTTCGGCAAGGGCTCGGTGCAGACCGTGCTGCCGCTCAGCAACGAGCGGGCGCTGAAGCTGACCACCGCGCTGTACTACACCCCCAACGGCCGCTCGATCCAGGCCCAGGGCATCGTCCCGGACATCGAGGTGGCGCGCGCCAAGATCACCCGCGAGCAGGACGGCGAGGCCTACAAGGAAGCCGACCTGGTCGGCCACCTGGGCAACGGCAACGGCGGCGAAGACCGGCCGAGCAGCAAGAAAGCCCGGAGCGAGCCGCGCCCGCAGGACGATGACTACCAGTTGGCCCAGGCCCTCAACCTGCTCAAGGGCCTGAACATCACCCGCAACAACTGATCGCAGCCCCAATGAAAAACCGGACCTCGATGGTCCGGCTTTTCATTGGCTCCACGCCCCGGATTGCATCCGGGCTACGTGCTGGCGCGCGACCTCGGTGCGCGCGGCGCACCCTACAAAAGCGGGATCAGCGCACCACGATACCGCGACTGGCCAGGTAGGCCTTGGCCTCCGGCACGGTGTACTCGCCGAAGTGGAAGATGCTCGCCGCCAGCACCGCGTCGGCCTTGCCTTCGAGGATGCCGGCAGCCAGGTGCTCGAGGTTGCCGACCCCGCCCGAGGCGATCACCGGGATGCGCACGGTTTCGCTGATGGCGCGGGTGACGCCGAGGTCGAAGCCGCTCTTCATGCCGTCCTGGTCCATGCTGGTCAGCAGGATCTCGCCAGCGCCCAGGTCTTCCATCTTCTTCGCCCAGGCCACCGCGTCCAGGCCGGTCGGCTTGCGCCCGCCGTGGGTGAAGATCTCCCAGCGCGGCGTCTCGCCCGGGCCGGAAACCTTCTTGGCATCGATGGCGACCACGATGCACTGCGAACCGAAGCGCTCGGCGGCCTCGCCGACGAACTCCGGGTTGAACACCGCGGCGGTGTTGATCGACACCTTGTCGGCACCGGCGTTGAGCAGGTTGCGGATGTCCTGCACGGTGCGCACGCCACCGCCGACGGTCAGCGGGATGAACACCTGGCTGGCCATGCGCTCCACGGTGTGCAGGGTGGTGGCGCGATCGTCGACGCTGGCGGTGATATCGAGGAAGGTGATCTCGTCGGCGCCCTGCTCGTCGTAGCGGCGGGCGATCTCGACCGGATCCCCCGCATCGCGGATGTTCTCGAACTTGACGCCCTTGACCACGCGGCCGTTGTCCACGTCGAGGCAGGGGATGATGCGTTTGGCCAAGGCCATGCTTTTTCTCCGAAAAAGAGCTGCAAGCTGCAAGCTGCAAGCTTCAAGAAGAAGCCGGAGCGAACAGCACCTCTATCTTGCGGCTTGTGGCTTGCCGCTTACCGCTGCATCGCATAGCGCCTGCGCTTCGGCGACGTCCAGGGTGCCCTCGTAGATCGCCCGGCCGGTGATGGCGCCGATGATGCCCGGAGTGCGCGCGTCCAGCAGCTTCTGGATGTCGCCCAGGTTGTGGATACCGCCGGAGGCGATCACCGGAATCTTCGTGGCGTTGGCCAGGGCGGCGGTGGCTTCGACGTTGCAACCCTGCATCATCCCGTCCTTGGCGATGTCGGTGTAGACGATGGCGGATACGCCATCGGCCTCGAAGCGCTTGGCCAGGTCGATCACCTGTACCTCGCTGACCTCGGCCCAGCCGTCGGTGGCGACGAAGCCATCCTTCGCGTCCAGGCCGACGATCACCTTGCCGGGGAAGGCGCGGCAGGCTTCGCCGACGAATTCCGGCTGCTTGACCGCCTTGGTGCCGATGATCACGTAGCTGACGCCGGCGCGCACGTAGTGCTCGATGGTTTCCAGCGAGCGGATGCCGCCGCCGATCTGGATCGGCAGCTCTGGGTAGCGCTTGGCAATCGCGGTGACCACCTCGCCGTTGACCGGCTGGCCTTCGAAGGCACCGTTGAGGTCGACCAGGTGCAGGCGACGGCAGCCGCCCTCGACCCACTTGGCGGCCATGGCCACCGGGTCATCGGAAAACACCGTCGCGTCTTCCATCAGGCCCTGGCGTAGACGCACGCAGGCGCCGTCCTTCAGATCGATAGCGGGGATGATCAGCATGTCTTTTTTCCTAACGTCAAAAAAGAGCAGCAAGCTGCAAGCCTCAAGCTGCAAGCAGGCGCATTCGTTTCTCTTTCAGCTTGAGGCTTGACGCTTTCAGCTGCTTTTTTCGAGTGCCCATAGGTCGCTCTCGATGCTCTCGAACCTGTCTTTCAGGTGCGCCTGCACGTCGAGAATCGCCTTGTTGTAGTAATGCGGTGCCAGCTCGCGGGTAATCAGGTCGAGCACTTCCTGCACCTCGAAGGTACCCAGCTCCAGCTCGAAACGCTCATCGAGAAAGCGCTGCAACAGCAGCAGCGCGGCATGCTCCTGGGCCGGCTCGAGCGCCAGGCTGGGAACCTTCGCGCGGGCCATTACCAGCGCCCATCCCAGGCAGCGAAGTTCTGCAGCAACTGCAAGCCGTGGGTGTGGCTCTTCTCCGGGTGGAACTGCACGGCGAAGCGCGAACCGTCGGCCAGCGCGGCGGCGAAGTCCTTGCCGTAGTGGCCGCGACCGACCACCTGCTTGGGGTTGCCGGCCTCGATGTAGTAGCTATGCACGAAGTAGAAGCGCCCGCGATCGGGGATGTTGTGCCAGAGCGGGTGGTCGATGCTCTGCGCCACTTCGTTCCAGCCCATGTGCGGCACCTTCAGCGGCTCGCCGTCTTCGACCAGGTCCTTGCCGAAGAAGCGCACCTGGCCGGGGAACAGGCCGATGCAGTCGACCCCGCCGTTCTCCTCGCTACGCTCCATCAGCGCCTGCATGCCGACGCAGATGCCTAGGAACGGGCGGTCCTGGCTGACTTCGCGGACCAGGGTGTCGAAGCCCAGACGCCGGATCTCCGCCATGCAATCGCGAATCGCGCCGACACCGGGGAACACCACCCGGTCGGCCTCGCGGATCACCTGGGCATCGCTGGTGATATGCACCCGGCCGGCACCGACGTGCTCGAGGGCCTTGGCCACCGAGTGCAGGTTGCCCATGCCGTAGTCGATGACAGCGACCGTCTGCATCAGAGAGTGCCCTTGGTCGACGGCATCTGCCCGGCCATGCGCGGGTCCAGTTCGACGGCCATGCGCAGCGCGCGGCCGAAGGCCTTGAACACCGTCTCGATCTGGTGGTGGGTGTTGTGGCCGCGCAGGTTGTCGATGTGCAGGCTGACCTGAGCGTGGTTGACGAAGCCCTGGAAGAACTCCTGGAACAGGTCGACGTCGAAGCCGCCGACCACCGCGCGGGTGAACGGCACGTGCATCTGCAGGCCGGGACGGCCGGAAAAGTCGATAACCACGCGCGACAGCGCTTCGTCCAGCGGCACGTAGGAGTGGCCGTAGCGGGTCATGCCCTTCTTGTCGCCGACGGCCTTGGCGAAGGCCTGGCCGAGGGTGATGCCGACATCTTCGACGGTGTGGTGATCGTCGATGTGCAGGTCGCCCTTGCAGTAGATGTCCAGGTCGATCAGCCCGTGGCGGGCGATCTGGTCGAGCATGTGCTCGAGGAAAGGCACGCCGATGTCGAACTTGGCCTGGCCGGTGCCATCCAGGTTGATCGCGACCTTGATCTGGGTCTCCAGGGTGTTGCGCTCGACGGACGCCTTGCGTTCGGCCATCACCAGCTCCACAAAATGCTCACGGAAAAGGCGGGCATTATAGGCCCGTGGCGCCCTACGCGGCTACCGACGGCGGTCGCCCACGGTTTACACTCGTCGGCCCTTTTCCGCGCCGGAGCCCGCCATGCCCGTGATCGTCGAAGCCGTCCGCCAACCCAGCGACCAGGATCGCAGCGACCTGGCGAAGATCTACGCCGACGCCCCCGACTGGCTGCTCGCCCCGCACGCCGACGGCGCGGCGCTGGTCGCCGCCGGCCTGGCCGCCGGCACGCTGATCGCCGGACGCTTCAACGACCGCCTGCTCGGCGCCGCCCTGCTGGAACGCGGCGACGGCCACTGGCGCCTGTCGCACCTGTGCGTGCGCAAGGTCACCCGTGGACGCGGCGTCGGCCAGCGCCTGCTCGACGAAGCCCGGCGCCTGGCCCGCGAAGCCGGCGCGCCACTACACCTGGCCGCGCCGGCCGGGCATCTGGAAAGCCAGGCGCTGGCGGCCCGCGCCGGCCTGCCGCTGGACAGCCTGTAACGCAGACCGCAGGCGGCCCCGGGCCTCCAGCGCCCATCGGCTTTCCGCAGCAGCCCTACTCGATGTTCACGTCGCGGGAACGCCGCGCCGCCTCGGCGCGCTTGGGCAGGGTCAGGTTCAGGACGCCGTCCTTGTACTCGGCCTTGATCTGCTCCTCATCGGCGTCCTCGGGCAGGCTGAAGACGCGCGAGAAGCTGCCGTAGAAGCGCTCCACGCGATGCTGCTTGCTGTCCTTGTCCTCTTTCTCGAAACGCCGCTCGCCACGCAGGCTGAGCTGGCCGCCCTCGATCTTGACCTGGATGTCCTCGCGCTTGACACCGGCAAGCTCGGCCTTGATCAGGTAGGCTTCGGGCGTCTCGCTGATATCCACCGCGGGCGCCCAGTCCGTGGCGGTCATCAGTTCCTGGCTGGCGCCTGTGCCGCCCTTGCCCAGCAGACGCGGATACTGGTTGAAGAATTCTTCGAACTCACGAAACGGATTCCAACGTGAAAGAGACATGATGGTTGCCTCCTCTATTGGTACACGGTCACGCCGACCGCTTTTCAAATATAGGCTTCGCATCCCCACCAACCTTGATGTGGATCAACCCCGCCCGCGCGCTTTCAGAAATATCCCATGGACCATCTCGACACCCTGATCATCGGCGCCGGAGCCCTCGGCCTGGCCTGCGCCGCGCGCCTGGCCCGCCCCGGCCACGACCTGCTGATCGCCGAAGCGGAGACGCTGATCGGCAGCCATACCTCCAGCCGCAATTCCGAGGTGATCCACGCCGGCATCTACTACCCGCCCGGTTCTCTCAAGGCCGAGTTGTGCCTGGAAGGCCGCGAACGCCTGTACGCCTGGTGCGCCCGGCACGACGTCGGCCACCGGAGGATCGGCAAGTTGCTGGTGGCGGTCAGGGAGGACGAGCGCGGCAAGCTGGAGGCCCTGGTCGCCAACGCCGAGGCCTGCGGGGTGGACGAACTGCAACCGCTGGACCGCGCCCAGTTGCGCCGCCTGGAGCCGGAAGTCGCGGCGGCGGCCGGGCTGCTGTCGCCCAATACCGGGATCATCGACAGCCACGCCTACCTGCAATCGCTGCTCGCCGCCGCCGAGCGCCAGGGCGCGCAACTGGCGCTGGACACCCGCATCGAACGCCTCGAACCCCATCCCGACGGCTGGCGGGTCACCGGCACCAGCGTCGGCGAGCCCTTCCAGTTGCTCGCCGACCGGGTGATCAACGCCGCCGGCCTCGGCGCCCAGGCCCTGGCCGCGACCATCCCCGGTCTGGCGGCAAGCGCCATCCCGCGCCTGCACCTGTGCCAGGGACGCTATTTCAGCTACAGCGGGCGCTCGCCGTTCAGCCATCTGATCTACCCGATGCCGGAAGCCAACACCGCCGGCCTGGGCATCCACGCCACCCTGGATCTCGCCGGGCAACTGCGCTTCGGCCCGGACGTGCACTACCTGGAACGGCTCGACTACGGCGTCGACGAGGCGCTGCGCGAGCCCTTCGCCACGGCGATCCGCCGCTACTGGCCGGGCCTCGACGCCGGGCGCCTGGTCCCCGGCTACAGCGGCGTGCGCCCGAAGCTGGCCGGCCCCGGTGAACCGGCGGCGGATTTCGTCATCCAAACCCCTGCACGACATGGGCTGGCCGGCCTGGTCAACCTGTTCGGCATCGAATCGCCGGGGCTGACCGCCAGCCTGGCGATCGCCGAACGCGTGGCAATGGCACTCTAGAACCCGTTCGGAGGCCAGGCACGAAGCCCATGGCGACCCGGGCGCGCTGCGCGCCCTTTTCCCGCTCATGGGAGAGGGAGCGAAAAGCGACGTTCCCGGGCGACAAAGGCTCCATTTGGCTCTCAACGACTCTTGGCGCTGGAAGCCCGTCATCATGGCGGCGTTATACTCGCCCTTTTCAGCAAGCGATCAACACGTAAGGAATCGTCCATGAAATCCATCGGCAAAATCCTGGGCCTGCTCTTCCTCGGACTGTTGCTGATCGTGGTGGCCCTGGGCTTCGCCCTCACCCACCTGTTCGATCCCAATGACTACAAGGACGAGATCCGCCAGATCGCTCGCGACAAGGCCAATCTGGAGCTGACCCTCAAAGGCGACATCGGCTGGAGCCTGTTCCCCTGGCTCGGCCTGGAACTGCACCAGGCAACCCTGGCCAACGCCGCCACGCCCGACCAGCCGTTCGCCGACCTCGACATGCTCGGCCTGTCGGTGCGCGTGATGCCGCTGCTGCGCAAGGAAGTGCAGATGAGCGACATCCGCGTCGAAGGCCTCAAGCTCAGCCTCAGCCGCGACAAGCAGGGGCGCGGCAACTGGGAAGACATCGGCCGCCCGGCCAAGCCGGCGGACAGCGGCGCCGCCCAGCCGCAGGCCGAAACGCCGACCGCCAGCGAACCGGCCGAGGAGAAACCCGGCCAGCCGCTCAGGCTGGACATCGACAGCCTGATCGTCAACAACGCACGGATCGACTACAGCGACGCCCGCGACGGCTCGCAGCTCAGCGCCGAGAGCATCCAGCTCACCACCGGCGCGATCCGCGAAGGGACCAACATCCCGGTCAAGCTGACCGCCTTCCTCGGCACCAACCAGCCGCTGATGCGCGCCAAGACCGAACTACAGGGCGAACTGCGCTTCGACCGCGCCCTCAAGCGCTACCAGTTCGAGGACATGCGCCTGTCCGGCGAAGCCTCCGGCCAGCCGCTGGAAGGCAAGACCGCGACCTTCGTCGCCCAGGGCCAGTTGCTCCTCGACCAGGCCGCGCAGATCGCCGAATGGAACGGCCTCAAGCTGTCGGTCAACCAGTTGCGCGCCCTCGGCGAACTGAACGTCCGCGAACTGGACAAGACGCCCAAGCTCACCGGCGCGCTGTCCATCGCCGAATTCAACCTGCGCCAGTTCCTCGAAGGCCTCGGCCAGAAGCTGCCGGCAATGGCCGACGGCAACACCCTGACCAAGGTCGAACTGGTCAGCCGCCTGAACGGCACCCCGAACAGCCTGGCCCTGGAAGAACTCAAGCTGAAGCTCGACGACAGCAGCTTCAATGGCCGCCTCGCCGTCGCCGACCTGGCCAAGCAGGCGCTGCGCGTGCAGCTCAAGGGCGACCGCCTGGACCTCGACCGCTACCTGCCGGCCAAGGCCGCCAAGGAGTCCGACGCCGCCAGTGCCACCCGCAAGGCCGAAGTGAAGAGCACGGTCACCGCCGCCACCACCAGCGGCACCAGCCCTCTGCCGCAAGCACCGTCCCAGCAGGCCTGGAGCGACGCGCCCATGCTGCCGATCGACAAGCTGCGCAGCCTCGACCTACAACTGGACCTCGGCCTCGGCCAACTGGTCATCGACAAGCTGCCGATCGACAACGCCATCCTCAAGGCCCAGGGCAAGGGCGGCCAACTGGCCCTCCAGGACCTGCGCGGCGACCTGTACAACGGCAACTTCAACGCCAAGGGCAGCCTCGACGTGCGCCAGGCGGTGCCGCAGCTCTCCATCCAGAACCGCATCAGCGGTGTGCCAGTGGAAAAACTGATCGAAAGCCAAGGCGAGAAATCCCCGCTCACCGGCCGTCTCGAACTGACCACCGACCTGCGCACCAGCGGCAACAGCCAGAAAGCCTGGATCGACGCCCTCAACGGCACCTCCAGCTTCACCCTCAACAACGGCGTGCTGCTCGACGCCAACCTCGAACAGCAGCTCTGCCAGGGCATCGCCCTGCTCAACCGCAAGAGCCTGGGCAGCAACCCGCGCGGCAAGGACACGCCGTTCCAGGAACTGCGCGGCAACCTCAACTTCACCAACGGCGTGGCCAGCAACCCCGACCTGCGCGCGCGCATCCCCGGCCTGACCGTCAACGGCAACGGCGACCTCGACCTGCGCGTGCTGGGCATGGACTACCGCCTGGGCATCGTCATCGAAGGCGACAAGAGCGAAATGCCCGACCCGGCCTGCCAGGTCAATCCGCGCTACGTCGGCCTGGAATGGCCGGTGCGCTGCCGCGGCCCGCTGGAACTGGGCGCCAAGGCCTGCCGCCTGGACCGCGACGGCCTCGGCAAGATCGCCGCCAAGCTGGCCGGCGACAAACTGACCGAGAAGCTCGAAGAGAAGGTCGGCGACAAGGTCAGCCCGGAACTGAAGGACGCCCTCAAGGGCCTGTTCAAGCGATGAGCCCGGAGCAATTCTCCGGCGCCGTGCTCGACTGGTACGACGCCCACGGCCGCAAGGACCTGCCCTGGCAGCAGGGCATCACCCCGTACCGGGTGTGGGTCTCGGAAATCATGTTGCAGCAGACCCAGGTCAGCACCGTGCTCGGCTACTTCGACCGCTTCATGGACGCGCTGCCGACGGTCCGTGACCTGGCCGAAGCTCCCGAGGACGAAGTGCTGCACCTGTGGACCGGCCTGGGCTACTACACCCGCGCGCGCAACCTTCAGAAAGCCGCGAAGATCGTCGTCGAACGGCACGGCGGCGAGTTTCCGCGCTCGGTCGAACAGCTCGCCGAACTACCCGGCATCGGCCGTTCCACCGCCGGCGCCATCGCCAGCCTGAGCATGGGCCTGCGCGCGCCGATCCTCGACGGCAACGTCAAGCGCGTACTGGCCCGCTACGCCGCCCAGGCCGGCTATCCCGGCGAGCCCAAGGTGGCGGCGAAGCTCTGGGAACTCGCCGAGCGCCTGACCCCGCACGCGCGGGTCAACCACTACACCCAGGCGATGATGGACCTCGGCGCCACCCTCTGCACCCGCAGCAAGCCGAGCTGCCTGCTCTGCCCGGTGCGCAGCGGCTGCCGTGCCCACCTGCTGGGTCGCGAGACCGCCTACCCGGAATCCAGGCCGCGCAAGGCGCTGCCGCAGAAACACACCCTGATGCCGATCCTGGCCAGCCGCGACGGCGCCATCCTGCTCTACCGGCGGCCATCGAGCGGCCTGTGGGGCGGCCTCTGGAGCCTGCCCGAGCTGGACGACCTGGCAGCCCTAGCCCCACTCGCCGCGCGCCACGCCCTGGAGCTCGGCGAGCGCCACGAACTGCCGGCGCTGACCCATACCTTCAGCCACTTCCAACTGGCCATCGAGCCCTGGCTGATCCACGTCGAGGCCACCTCCCCCGCCGTGGCCGAAGGCGACTGGCTCTGGTATAACCTCGCCACCCCGCCGCGCCTGGGCCTCGCCGCCCCGGTGAAGAAACTGCTCAAGCGCGCGGCCGCCGAGTTGAATGCAGGAGAGTCGTCATGACCCGCACCGTCCATTGCCGCAAGTACAAAGAAGACCTGCCCGGCCTCGACCGCCCCCCCTACCCGGGCGCCAAGGGCGAGGACATCTACAACAACGTCTCGAAGAAAGCCTGGGACGAGTGGCAGGCGCACCAGACCATGCTGATCAACGAACGCCGCCTGAACATGATGAACGCCGAGGACCGCAAGTTCCTCCAGCAGGAAATGGACAAGTTCCTGTCCGGCGAGGATTACGCCAAGGCAGACGGCTACGTACCGCCCAGCGAATGACCCGCTCGACGTAACCGCCCGTAACTGCTGGAAAAAATTTTGCGCCGCCGCTTGACACTGCAAGTCCAAATCCGTTTAATGGCGCCCCGTTGCCCAGGTAGCTCAGTCGGTAGAGCAGGGGATTGAAAATCCCCGTGTCGGCGGTTCGATTCCGTCCCTGGGCACCATCATTACGAAGCCCCTGATTCTCCCCGAGACTCAGGGGCTTTTTCGTTTCCGGCCTTCCGCCCCGCTTCCTGCTACCTTCAGTTGACGATCCCCGAGACTCGCAATGAGGCTTTTCAATGGGGATCATGGATTTTCTGCGTTTGCCGGGATTTCCCGTCTCGACAATCCTGTGCGCACTTCAGACGACTGATCTACGCGCAATCACAGGAGGGATCTCATGAAGACCGTGGCGCAAATTCTCGCGACCAAACAGAACCAGCAGGTCCACACCATCGCCCCGCACAACACCATGCTGGAGGCGTTGCAGGTGATGGCCGAGAAGAATGTCGGCGCCTTGCCGGTGGTCGAGGACGACCGACTGGTGGGCGTGGTCAGCGAGCGCGACTATGCGCGCAAGGTGGTGCTGCAAGGGCGTTCCTCGGTGGGCACGCCGGTCAGCATGGTGATGAGCGCCCCAGTGGTGACGGTGGAGCCGAAGCAGGATCTGCGGACCTGCATGTCGCTGATGACCGATCGCAAGCTGCGCCATCTGCCGGTGGTCGACGGCGGGCGGCTGGTCGGTCTGCTGTCGATCGGCGACCTGGTGAAGGAGGTCATCGCCGAGAAGGATGGCCTGATCCACCAGCTCGAACAGTACATCCGCGGGGAATGACGCCAGATGGTGCGTGCGACGCACCATTTTCCCCATGACGCCTTGTTGGTGGGCTGAAGCCCACCCTACCGCGCATCCCCCACAGGCAAAAGGATCGAAAAACCGGCAGGGTCCAGGCGAATCGATCCTTCGCGCCTGATAGCATTGCGCATCGACAACCCGGCCAGGCAGGTGGCTTTTGTGTCCTCGCGACAACAGGCGTCAGCGATGCGACAAGCGCGCCACCAGCGTCCGCTGTGCTCCGCTCGCGCGCTTGGCTGGCATTCCGACGCTATGCTAGCTTGGCGCCACGCAAGGATGGCCAGCCATGCCGGAGTGCATCCGCAAAGAACGATAACGAGGACCCTTTATGGCCGAGGCGACACCCGCGCTGGAAATCCGCAACCTGCATAAACGCTATGGCGACCTCGAAGTCCTTAAAGGCATTTCCCTGACCGCGCGCGACGGCGACGTGATTTCCATCCTCGGCTCTTCCGGCTCCGGCAAATCCACCTTCCTGCGCTGCATCAACCTGCTTGAAAACCCGCACGAGGGGCAGATCCTGGTGGCCGGCGAGGAACTCAAGCTCAAGGCCAGCAAGCACGGCGAACTGGTCGCCGCCGACAACAAGCAGATCAACCGCCTGCGCAGCGAGATCGGCTTCGTCTTCCAGAACTTCAACCTGTGGCCGCACATGACGGTGCTCGATAACATCATCGAGGCGCCGCGCCGTGTGCTGAAACAGAGCAAGGCCGAAGCCATCGAAGTGGCCGAGGCGCTGCTCGCCAAGGTCGGTATCGCCGACAAGCGCCACGCCTACCCCAACCAGCTCTCCGGCGGCCAGCAGCAACGCGCCGCCATCGCCCGCACCCTGGCCATGCAGCCGAAGGTGATCCTTTTCGACGAGCCGACTTCGGCGCTCGACCCGGAGATGGTACAGGAAGTGCTTAACGTGATCCGTGCGCTCGCCGAGGAAGGTCGCACTATGCTGCTGGTAACCCATGAAATGGGTTTCGCCCGTCAGGTTTCCAGTGAGGTGGTGTTCCTGCACCAGGGGCTGGTGGAGGAACAGGGCCCACCAGCGCAGGTTTTCGACAACCCGATTTCGGCACGCTGCAAACAATTCATGTCCAGCAATCACTAAAACGGAGCAACATCGCATGATGAACTATAAGAAGATTCTGCTGGCCGCTGCCGCCACCCTGGCCTTCGGGTCCAGTGCCTTCGCCGCGGAAAAACTCAGGATCGGTACCGAAGGCGCCTACCCGCCCTTCAACCTGATCGACGCCAGCGGCCAGGTGGTCGGTTTCGACGTGGAGATCGCCCAGGCCCTGTGCGCCAAGATGAAAGCCGAATGCACCGTGGTCACTTCCGACTGGGACGGCATCATCCCGGCCCTCAACGCCAAGAAGTTCGACTTCCTCGCCGCTTCCATGTCGATCACCGAGGAGCGCAAGCAGGCGGTGGACTTCACCGATCCCTACTACACCAACAAGCTGCAGTTCATCGCGCCGAAAAGCTCTGACTTCAAGACCGACGAAGCCAGCCTGAAAGGCAAGGTGATCGGTGCCCAGCGCGCGACCATCGCCGGTACCTGGCTGGAAGACAACCTGGGCAAGGTAGTCGACATCAAGCTCTACGACACCCAGGAAAACGCCTACCTCGACCTGTCCTCCGGCCGCCTCGACGGCGTGCTGGCCGACACCTTCGTCAACTGGGAATGGCTGAAGAGCGATGCCGGCAAGGACTTCGAGTTCAAGGGCGACCCGGTGTTCGACAACGACAAGATCGCCATCGCCGTGCGCAAGGGCGACCCGCTGCGCGAGCGCCTGAACGAAGCGCTGAAGGAAATCGTTGCCGACGGCACCTACAAGAAGATCAACGACAAGTACTTCCCGTTCAGCATCTACTGATCTGACCCAGGGGCGCCGTCACCCGGCGGCGCCCCTCGTCAGCCCTGGCTCCCATGACCTTCGATCTCTACGGATTCGGCCCCGCGCTGGCCGCCGGCGCCCTCATGACCATCAAGCTGGCGCTGTCCGCGCTGGCCCTGGGTCTGGTGCTCGGCCTGCTCGGCGCACTGGCCAAGACTTCGTCCCACAAGCCATTGCAGTGGCTGGGCGACGCCTATTCGACCATCGTTCGCGGCGTACCCGAGCTGCTCTGGGTGCTGCTGATCTATTTCGGCACGGTCAACGCCATGCGTGCCATCGGCGAATGGATCGGCTACCCCCAACTGGAACTGAGTCCGTTCGCCGCCGGCACCATCGCCCTCGGCCTGTGCTTCGGCTCCTACGCCACCGAGGTGTTCCGCGGCGCCATCCTGGCCATTCCCAAGGGGCACCGTGAAGCCGGCCTGGCCCTGGGCATGAGCAAGGGCCGGATTCTCTGGCGCCTGGTCCTGCCGCAGATGTGGCGCATCGCCCTGCCCGGCCTCGGCAACCTGTTCATGATCCTGATGAAGGACACCGCGCTGGTCTCGGTGATCGGCCTCGGCGAAATCATGCGCAACGCGCAGATCGCCGTATCGGTGAGCAAGAAACCGTTCACCTTCTTCCTAGTGGCGGCACTGATCTACCTCAGCCTGACGATCATCGCCATGATCGGCCTGCACTTCCTTGAAAAACGCGCTAGCCGCGGATTCGTGAGGGCTTCGCGATGAACTGGGAAGTGATCATCAAATGGCTGCCGCGCCTCGCCGAAGGCGCGGCCCTGACCCTCGAACTGGTCGCCATCGCCGTGGTCGCCGGGCTGATCCTCGCCGTGCCGCTGGGCATCGCCCGCGCCTCGCAGCACTGGTACGTGCGCGCCCTGCCCTACGGCTACATCTTCTTCTTCCGTGGCACTCCGCTGCTGGTGCAACTGTTCCTGGTCTACTACGGCATGGCGCAGTTCGACGTGATCCGCAAAGGGCCGCTGTGGCCGTACCTGCGCGATCCGTATTGGTGCGCGATCATCACCATGACCCTGCACACCGCCGCCTACATCGCCGAGATCATCCGCGGCGCCATCCAGGCCGTGCCGACGGGCGAGGTAGAAGCCGCGCGGGCGCTGGGCATGTCGAAGTGGCAGGCGCTGCTGCACATCATCCTGCCGCGCGCGGCGCGCATCGGCCTGCCGGCCTACAGCAACGAAGTGATCCTGATGCTCAAGGCCAGCGCCCTGGCCAGCACCATCACCCTGCTGGAACTCACCGGCATGGCGCGCACCATCATCGCCCGCACCTACCTGCCGGTGGAGATCTTCTTCGCCGCCGGGATGTTCTACCTGCTGATCGCCTTCATCCTGGTCCGCGCCTTCAAACTGCTGGAGCGCTGGCTGCGGGTCGACGCCACCCACCAGGGCCGCTGAGCGACGCTCCTCTCCCGTCGGGAGAGGGGCCGGTGGTGAGAGTCTCGGGCTAAGATAGCCGCCCAGTCGCTCACCACCGCCACCATGATCCTTACCGGCCCCGCCCTGCTCGAGCGCTTCCAGGCCCTCGACGACTTCCTCCTCGCCCACCAGGCACTCTGGCGCCCACGGCCGTTCCATCACCGCCGGCTGTCCTGGGAAGCCGACCACCCCGAACTGGCTGCCTGGCTACGACAGCGCACGCTGGACGACGCCGAAGCCGCCCACAACCACCCGGAACACCTCGAAGCCCCCACGCCCTTCCCGCAACTGGCGGCACGCGCGCTGGAACTGGGCTCGGTCGGCGAACTGCCGGAACGCCCCCTGGAAATGCCGCCGGCCCGTTTCGCCAGCGATGTGCCAGGGCGCAAGTGGCAGCAGATAGAAGCCTTCTCCCGGCATCTCGTCTTCGGACAGCCTCCCCGGCACTGGCTGGACTGGTGCTCCGGAAAGGGACACCTCGGCCACCTGCTGGCCTGGCAGGGCGGCGAACTGACCTGCCTGGAACATGACCAGGCACTGGTGGAGGCCGGCCAGCAGTTGAGCCAACGCCGCCACCTTCCCGCCCGGCATCTGCGGCAGGACGTACTCGCCGACGACACTGCCAGCCGAGTGGAAGCCAGCCACACCCCGGTCGCCCTGCACGCCTGCGGCGACCTGCACGTGCGCCTGCTGCAACTGGCCAGCGCCACCGGCTGCCCACAACTGGCCATCGCCCCGTGCTGCTACAACCGCACCGCCGCGCCGGACTATCGACCGCTGTCGGCCGCCACCCGGGCGTCAGCGCTACGCCTGTCCCGCGACGACCTCGGCCTGCCACTCAGCGAAACGATCACCGCCGGCGCCCGCGTCCGCCGCCAACGCGACGCCTCCATGGCCCGCCGCCTGGCCTTCGACCTGCTGCAACGCGAACTGCGCGGCCAGGACGACTACCTGCCAACCCCTTCGCTGCCCAGCGCCTGGCTGCACAAGGACTTCCGCACCTATTGCCGCGACCTCGCCGCCCTGAAAGACCTGCCCGAGCCAAGTGAACGCGACTGGCCTGCGCTGGAGGCCAAGGGCTGGCAACGCCTGGCCGAAGTGCGCAACCTGGAACTGGTCCGCGCTCTGTTCCGCCGCCCGCTGGAACTCTGGCTACTGCTCGATCGCGCGCTCTACCTGGTCGAGCAAGGCTACCGCGTACGACTGGGCCGCTTCTGCCCCAGCCACCTCACCCCGCGCAACCTGCTGCTGCTCGCCGAGCGTGAAGTTGCCCACAGTTCCTGTGGATAACTTTGTGGAGCGTTTCTGGGCAAACCGCTATGAGGCAGGCAGGACAAGGCTCGGCCAATACTGGCGATTTTTTACCCACCCGATAAAAACCAATAAAAACAGCAGCTTGTAAGAAAGCGTTATATGTCGCACAGAAAACAGGCACTAACGTACTAACCGCCTCGCAATTGTGCATAAGCCTCGCGCCAACGCTCTCCCACGCCCCTTGCAGCCCCACACGCCAGCTTTACTCGGACCTGCCAATGGATATAATGGCCGCCCACCAAAGCCGGTATAGCTCAGCTGGTAGAGCAACTGACTTGTAATCAGTAGGTCCCGGGTTCGACTCCTGGTGCCGGCACCATATAGATCAAGGGCTTGCAGCGATGCAGGCCCTTGTCGTTTCTGGCACGCGTAAAGAGGCTGCTTATTCGTCCGCCTCCACCTGACGCTGCTTCTCCTCCGCCCCACTCCGAGGGACCCCGGACATGACAGATATCCTGCGGGGCAGTTGCCTCTGCGACCGAGTCCAGTACCAACTGACGATGCGCCCCAAGGCGCTATCGCACTGCCATTGCACGCAGTGCCGCAAGGGCCACGGCAGTGCATTCGCCAGCTACGGCAGCGTCCCGCGCAGCCACCTCAGCGTGCGGGGAGCCGAACACCTCGCCAGCTTCCGCTCCTCCGCAACGGTGGCACGCCAGTTCTGCAGCCACTGCGGCTCGTCGCTATTCTGGTCGAACAGCGCGGGGGAATACGCCGACTGGGTGTCCATCGCCCTGGGTACCCTCGACAGCGACTTTCCCGCGAGCAAGCAGAAGCACCTGCACGTTGCCTCCAAGGCAGCCTGGTACGAAATCCACGACGCTTGGCCACAGCGTCCGTAAGGCGCCCTCACCGTTAACCGCGCAATGGGAAAAGGTCGCTGACCACCTTTTTCCAGCATGCCTCACGCATCTCGCAAAAGGTCATGGGCATCGAGCAGCCGGTAGGCGATCTCCGGACGTTTCTCCAACCCTCGGCGGATCGCCGCCGGGATCGACTGGCGGGTTTTGCGGCACAGGCCGGGCTGTTCGTCGATGTGGATGGCGATGCCCCGCATGCTGCGCACTTCATTATGGCTTGGGGCGATGCTGAGGCGGATGCCCAACTGCTCGTACATCCGGCGTTGCATACGCTCCAGGTCGGCCAGGCTCTCGATGCTCTCCAGTCGGTCGAGCAGGCGCTTTTCCTCATGGCGGGTCAGGAGCAGGATGCGCAGGTCCGCGCCGGGGGTATCCAGCAGTCGTTCACGCTCGCAGATGCAGGCACCTGGCGGGCAGGGTTGGCGGATCTGGGGAGTGGGCGTCATGGCTTCTGATCATAGCGATCCGGGATCGCCGTTGCCCACCGTGTTCGTCGGTGGGCGTCACTGGCCGGGCAGCATGCCACCGTCCGTCAGGCCAGTTTGAAGGCTGGCTAACAGACTCTTGAACCTTTGCCACGTAATTGCCACGGTCTTTCTGGTGAATAATCGGTACCCATCCCGATGGATTGCCGGCCACAGGCATATCCTCCCATCCAGGTCGAGGTAATCACATGAGTGACCTGCCCCAACTGCTCGGCACGCTGGACGCCCTTGCAGCCGAGCATCAGGACGCGGTGATGGCGACCGTCGTCAAGGTGGAGGGATCGGCCTACCGCCGCCCGGGGGCGCGCATGCTCATCCCCCGGCTCGGGCATTCGGTTGGAACCGTCAGCGGCGGATGCCTGGAGCAGGACCTGGCGAGGAAGGCCTGGTGGTTGACCGAGTCGGGAGTGCCGGTCATTCGCGAGTACAGCACGGGCATGGCGGATGACGAGGGAGGGGAAGAGGCCGAACTGATGTTCGGGCTGGGCTGCAACGGGACGGTGCATATCCTGCTGGAACGTATCCAGGCGGGGCATCCATCGCTGCCCGTCGAACTCCTGCGCAAGGTGCGGGCGCTGCAGAAACCGGCGGCGCTGGCCACGGTGATCGGCAGCACGGGCAACATTGCCGCCATCGGCGAGCGCGCCGCCATCGACCCGACGGGGGCCGTTCATCTCGCCGCCGGCAACCCCACGCTGGCCGATGCCCTGCAGGCCGATCTTCAGGAAACCCTGGCGCAAGGCCGCTCGACGATCCGCAGCTACGCACTGGAAAACGGCCTGGTGGAGGTTCTTCTCGAATACCTGCCAGCCCCGCGCCGGCTGGTCATCTTCGGTGCCGGTCACGATGCCCAGCCGCTGGTGCGCATGGCCAAGCAGCAGGACTGGTATGTCTGTGTGATCGATGCCCGTCCGCACTTCGCCCGCAAGGAGCGTTTCCCCGAAGCGGACGAGGTGCGGGTGGCGCCCCTGGAGCAGCCCTTCGCCTTGCACGCGCAGATTGCCAATGCGGCGGTGGCCATCATGACCCACAGCTACGCGCAGGATCGCCACTGGCTGGAACAGGCGCTGCGGCATGCGCCGCTGTATATCGGTCAACTGGGGCCACGTAGCCGGACCGAGCGTTTGCTCGATGACATGGAGCCGCCCTGCCGGTCACTCCCCGCCTACGCCGATCTTCACTACCCGATCGGACTCGACATCGGCGGAGACACCCCGGAAAGCGTGGCGCTGTCGATCCTCGCCGAGATCACCGCGCACCTCAACCGGCGCGACGGCGGCATGCTCAAGCAACGCAGGCAACCCATTCATATGCCGGAAGCGGAACTGTACCGGTCGCTTGCCACGACCCGCCGGACAGACAGCTCCACTCGTCGATGATTTCCATCACCTGCGGACCTCCACCAGGGCCACGCGGGCCCTGGCGCTCGGCCACCGGCTTCCGTGTCAGGCCTGCCTGAGTTCCTGTGAGTCGATGGGCAGGCTACGCAGTCGCTTGCCGCAGGCGGCGAAGATCGCATTCACCACCGCCGGAGCGATGAGTACGGTCGGCACCTCCCCCAGGCCGCCCGGGGACTCGCCGCTCTCCACCAGATGCGTCTCGATCTGCGGCACTTCGTTGAAGCGGAGCATGCGATACGTATCGAAGTTGCCCTGCTCGACCCGGCCATCCTTGAAGGTGATATTGCCGAACAAGACCGCCGTCAGCCCGAAAATGGTCCCGCCCTGCATTTGCGCCACCACGGAATCCGGGTTGATGGCGATGCCGCAATCGACCACGGAGGTGACCTTGTGGACCTGGACGTCGCCATTGGGGCTGACGCTCACCTCGGCTACCTGGGCCGCAAAGGTTCCGAAGCAATGGGTGAGCGCCAGGCCGCGGCCATGGCCTGATTCGAGGGACGAGTCCCAGCCCGACTTCTCCCTGACCAGTTCGAGCACCTTGAGTGCCCGGGGATGCTGCTGGAGCAGGGGATAACGGTATTCGAACGGGTCGGCCCTCACGAGGTGGGCCAGTTCGTCGAGGAAACCTTCCACCATGAAGGCGTTCTGGGTGTGGCCAACCCCGCGCCAGAAGGCGGGAAGAATACCGGCCGGCGGCTCGTGGCGCACGTAATGCACGGCCAGGTTGGGGAAGGCGTAAGGACCGCAGGCATCGCGGACCGCATCGCCGTCGACGTTGTTGGTGAAACGGGAGGGCGCCCAGCGCGCCAGGATCGACGCCCCGGTCACCTTGTGGGTCCAGGCGACGGGCCTGCCCTGCTCGTCCAGCCCCGCGCTCAGGTGGTTGTAGTGGTAGGGCCGCAAGGTGCTGTGCCGGGTGTCTTCCTCGCGGGACCAGATGACCTTCACCGGGTAGTCCACCTGCTTGGCGATCTTGACGGCATCGGCAACGAAGTCGACATCCAGCCGCCGCCCGAACCCGCCGCCGAGCAGATGGTTGTGAACCTGCACGGAATCTTCCGGCAGCCCGGTGAGCTCCGCCGCCACGGCCTTGGCGCGGGCGGGCACCTGGATGCCCAGCCACAGGTCGCAGCCGTCCTTGCGCACGTGCACGGTACAGTTCACCGGCTCCATGCAGGCGTGGGCCAGGAAGGGCACCTGATAGGTCACCTCGACCGTCCTGGCGGCGGTCTTCAGCGCCTCCTCGACGTTGCCCTCGCTCCGGGCCTGCGCCCCCGGCTGCTTCGAGGCCTCCTTGATCTTCTCCAGCATCTGCTCGCTGGAAACCGTGGCGTTGGCGCCCTCGTTCCACTTGATCTGCAAGGCAGCCAGCCCCTTGCGCGCTGCCCCCGTGTGATCGGCGATCACCGCCACGGAGTTGTCCGTGCGCAGCACTTGGCGGACGCCCTTGATCGCCAGCGCAGGCGCGGGGTCGACGTCGTCGAGCTTGCCGCCGATCACCGGACAGAGCGTCAGCGCGGCGACCTTCACGCCCTCCGGGCGGGCGTCGATGCCGAAGATGGCCTTGCCGTTGACCTTGTCCGGCGAGTCGGTGCGCCTGGCCGACGTACCGATCAGCTTGAATGCCTTCGGATCCTTCAGCGACACGCTCTCCGGCAGCGGCAGTTTGGCCGCGGCATCCGCCAGTTCGCCATAGCCGAGCTTGCGGCCGCTGGCCGGATGCAGGACCGCTCCGTTTTCCGCCTTGCAACTGTCGGCCGACACGCCCCACTGGCTGGCCGCGGCGCTCACCAGCAGGATTCGGGCCGCCGCCCCCGCTTCACGCAGGGGCTGCCAGTTGGCCGGCACGGATGTCGAGCCACCGGTGACCTGGAACCCCAGCATGGGGTTGGCGTAGCGCTTGTCATCCGCCGGCGCGTGCTCGATGACCACCTGATCGAGGCTGACTTCGAGCTCTTCGGCGATCAGCGCGGGCATCGAGGTGTAGGTCCCCTGCCCCATTTCCACCGGCTGGATCGTCAGGAATATCTTTCCTTCGCGATCGATGCGCACGTAGGCGTTGGGGGTGAACTCGCCTTCCTCGGCCCGGGCATCCCGCATCAGCCCAGGCATGGAGAAGCCGATCAGCAGCCCCCCGCTCACGGCGGCGCTGGCCTTGAGGAAACCCCGACGACTGATTCCAGGGCTATCTACCTGGTTCATCGGCGATGACGAAAGGTATCGAACGCTATCCATGGCTCAGCCCTCCGCCCTGGCGACAGGGCCCTGGCCGGACGCCGACTTGATCGCCTCGCGAATCCGCACATAGGTGCCGCAGCGACAGATGTTGCCGGCCATCGCACCATCGATCTCGCTGTCGCTCGGGTTGGCGTTGCTGGCCAGCAAGGCGGTGGCGGACATGATCTGGCCGGACTGGCAGTAGCCGCACTGCACCACTTCATGCGCCAGCCAGGCCTCCTGCACGCGCTTGCCGGCAGGAGATTCGCCGATCGCTTCTATCGTCGTGATCTCGGCACCGGCCAGGCTACCGACCGGCATGACGCAGGAGCGTACCGCACTGCCATTCATGTGCACGGTACAGGCGCCGCAGAGCGCCATGCCACAGCCGTACTTGGTTCCGGTCATGCCGAGAACGTCGCGAAGCACCCAGAGGAGCGGGGTATCGTCGTCCACGTCCACCTGGTACTCGGTACCGTTGATTTTCAGAGTGTGGGCCATAAAGCCTCCTCGCTAATCCGGTCGGTGACTCTCTCCGCGAAAAGCCGGCACTGAAGCGGCCTTGTCGGCGCAGAAGTCCTCTTCTTTCTTATTGGTTGGCCAGCACAGGCCCTGTGCCGTATTCCTAGTGGTTCGCAAGAATCCAGGCAGCGATATTCTCGAGGTCGGCCTGGCTCAGTTGCGCCTGTGGCGGCATGGGCACCGCTCCCCATGCGCCGGAACCACCCTTCCTTATGCGTTCTCCAAGCTGCGCGGCGGTCTTGCTGCCGTCGCGATAGCGCTCGGCGACTTCCTGCCAGGACGGCCCGACCGTGCGAACCGTGGGCTGGTGGCAGCCCGTACAGGCATTGCGCTGCATCAGCGCCGACACGTCGTCCTGCTGGGCATTGACCGCCTGGAAAAACAATAGGCCGATTATGGTAATCGCGGATAAGTTTCTGACCATGGGCTGCCCCCTGCCGCTGTCCTCCCAAGACTAGAGACCAAGCCGGCCCCGGAAAACCGGCGATTCGTGCAAGGGCCATGAAGGCAAACTTAAAATCCATGGCAGCGGTAGGAACTAGGCGTTCCCCTCGTGCCTACAGGCATATGTCGTAAGTCGCTCCGCCCTGGAGTTCATCGATTCCGCCCCTCACCCCCGGCCCCTCTCCCGGAGGGAGAGGGGAGCAGAACGCTCCGACGACACACTGCTCCCTAGGGCTGCAGAGGCTCGATGTCCCAGTCGATCTCCTGAGCATCTGGCACGGCGCCTCGCAAGTAGTCGATGAACAGGCGCAGCTTGCACGAAATGCCCCGGCGATCCGGGAAATAGACCATGTATCGGGCGGCCGGGCGGCCCCAGTCCTCCAGGACCTGAACCAGCCTCCCGCTTCGTACCAGATGGTCGATGTGACCGCTGGCCAGGTAGGCGATCCCGAGACCGTCGAGGGCGGCCGACACCACTGCGGCCGAGTCGTTGCATATCAACCGGCCCTTGACGGCCAGGTGGAAACTCTCCGTCCCGTTGTCGAGCAGCCAGCGCTCGACGACGCCGTTATCCGCCTGCCTATAGCCGATGCAGTCGTGTTCGAGCAGATCGCGTGGATGCCTGGGAGCGCCCCGGCGCGTCAGGTATTCCGGCGAAACCACCACTTGCATGGCAAGTTCCGGCCCCACGCTGACGGCCACCATGTCCCGTTCGACCTGCCATCCCAGGCGAATACCGGCATCGAAGCCCTCCTGAACGATATCCACCCGCGACTCATCCAGGGAAACCTCGATATCGATGGCGGGATATCGCTCGAAGAATCCCCCGAGCACAGGCCGGAGGACCGTCAGGTAGGCCGGCATCGTCGATGCCAGGCGCAGCATGCCGGAAGGGGTGTTCGAGCTGTCCGCGAGGTCTTCCGCGGCACTGGAAAGCTCCAGCACCAGGGGCTTGATCCGCTCCAGAAAACGCTCCCCCGCCTCGGTGAGCCTGACGCTGCGGGTGGTGCGATTGAACAGCACGACACCTGTCCGCTCTTCGAGGCTGCGTATGACCTGGCTGACCGCCGAAGGGGAAACCCCGAGCTGGTGGGAAGCTGCGGTAAAGCTGCAATGCTCGGCCACGTAGACGAAAGTCACAAGGCCATCGAGATGATCCTGGCGCATGCACGCCCTCTATCGTTCGTCCAGCCGACACACCGAAACGCTCGCCAACGGGTCGCGGCTG
Organism: Zestomonas carbonaria; assembly: GCF_904061905.1. Classification (GTDB taxonomy): domain Bacteria; phylum Pseudomonadota; class Gammaproteobacteria; order Pseudomonadales; family Pseudomonadaceae; genus Aquipseudomonas; species Aquipseudomonas carbonaria. The sequence goes on along the minus strand of NZ_CAJFCI010000012.1, from coordinate 147,395 downwards.
CGTGCGTGGCCCTGTCAGCGGGGAGTCGTGTATCGATCCTGGGAGCGGCATCGAGAGCTGACAAACGATAAAAACGGCATGTCTTGTTGAGTTTTTCTCAATCGAAAAGCTTCATGCTCCATCCGGAGCCCGATCGCAAAGCGACCGGGCCGGAACGATGGGCATCCGCTGGATCAAAGTCCCAGTTCGGACAACCCGGGGTGATCGTCGGGACGACGGCCCAAGGGCCAGTGGAACTTGCGCTCCGACTCCTTGATCGGCAGGTCGTTGATGTTCGCGTAGCGGTTCACCATCAATCCGTCCTCGCCGAACTCCCAGTTCTCGTTCCCGTAGGAACGGAACCAGTTGCCGGAATCGTCGCGCCACTCGTACGCATAGCGCACGGCGATGCGGTTCTCGGCAAACGCCCACAGTTCCTTGATCAGGCGGTATTCGAGCTCCTTCGACCATTTCCTCTCCAGGAAGGCGCGCGCCTCATCGCGGCCGTTGGCGAATTCGGCCCGGTTGCGCCAGCGAGTATCCAGGCTGTAGGCCAATGCCACCTTGGCGGCATCGCGGGAGTTCCAGCCGTCCTCGGCCAGGCGTACTTTCTGGATGGCGGTTTCCCGCGTGAACGGCGGCAGCGGGGGACGGATTTCAGTGTTCGACGACATCATTTCACCTCATGGCGTGGAAGGATCTCACCCATTGCTGGGCGTTACGGAGCGCAGCAGCAGCGCGGCTGCCCCGCCTGCACAGTCGGCGGCATCGGGTTGACCCGTCACCATGGCAACCGCCGTGGCACCGTCGATCAGTACGAGAAGTTGCCTGGCCACTTCCTCGTGTTCGGGAAGCCCGCAGGCTTTTGTCAGTGTTTTCAAGTAATCCAGGAGGCGCTGCTTGTGCAGCGCGGCCACCGCCCTGATGTCGCTCTCGGGGTCGCCGATTTCGCCGGCGGCGTTGATGAACGCGCAGCCATGGAAGCCCTCGGACTCGAACCACGTGCGCAGCGTGGGAAAGATGGCCAGCAGACGCTGGCGAGGCTCGCCCTCCGATGTCGACTCGATGAACCACTGCATCCAGCGCTCGTCACGCTCTCGCAGCGCCGCCGCGACCAGCGCTTCCTTGGTCGGATACAGGCGATAGATGCTTTTGCGGGCGACCCCGGATGCCTTGACGATGGCATCCATGCCCGTGGCATTGATGCCGCCGGCATAGATCAGCCGTTCCGTGGAGAGCAGCAGCCTGGACTGGATGGAGGCATCTTCCTGCATGGTTATCGACCCCTCGAGAATGATCGTTCTCACGCAGGGTAGAACGATCGTTCCCTGGTGTCAACAACCGCGTTCTCCGCACATGACGACCGGTATGGCCAAAAGTCGGTAGCATTCGGCATGTGCGAGCGGAAGGCCGTGGTTGCTCCGGGCTTCCGCAGGTGAGGCTGGGCGTGGATATGGAAGGCGGTCGCCTCGGACTCGCCGCTCCGCCACCCACGGAGCTGGCGCTTCTGGCCGCATCGAGAATAATGACCAACGTGCATCGATTATCTTGCCGAGCAGCTTTCGCAAAGGCTTCGAATGTGGGAGACAGCCGATGAGGGCGCTATCCGGCCCATCCACCGAGGTGATCGGCCTCGTACTCGCCGCGGGACGCAGCAGGCGTTTCGATGGCGACAAGCGCCGCGCCCTCCTGCCCGACGGCCGCAGCCTGCTGGGCGCCAGCATCGAGACGGCCTGCCAGGCGTTTGCCGAAGTCTGGATCGTGCTGCGCCCCGACGACGACGCCCAGGACCTCGGCATCCCGCCCGGCGTGGGTATCGTGCGCAGCGAGTTGGCCGACCTGGGCATGGGGCACAGCCTCGCCGCGGGCATCCAGCACCTGGCTTCGTCCCGCGCCCGAGCCGTCGCCATCCTGCTCGGCGACATGCCGTGGATCGCCCCGGCCAGCCTGCGTACGCTGGCGCGGGCCGCCGATCCGCAGCGCATCGTTCTGCCCTGGTATACCGGCCAGCGCGGTCATCCGGTCATCTTCGGCCGTCAATTCTGGCCCGCCCTGGAGCTGACCCGGGGCGACCAGGGCGCAAAGGAGCTGATCAAGGCCAACGCCGCGCTCTGCGACTCCATCCAACTGGACGATCCGGCGATATTGCGCGATGTGGATACGCGAGCGGACCTGAGCCAGTTCGGCGCCGACACGGAGCGGGGCTCCTAGCGGGGCACTTTCAAAGCTGCGACTCGATTGGCAACACCCGCGTCAGCCAGGCCAGCGCGCGGCGTCCCATCGAAGCGTAGGGCTCGCTCTCGTATTCCCGCTTGCCGTCGCTCCAGCGCACGTCGCCCCGCTCCAGGGTCACGGCCCAGGCGAACTCGGTGATCTGCCGCTCGAACAGCGCTTCCAGTTGCTCGGCCAGGTCTGGATGACGCACGAGGATACCCTGCTCGCAGTTGAGCACCGCCGAGCGGGCGTCGAGGTTGTAGCTGCCGACGAACACCTGGCTGCGGTCGATCACCATGGCCTTGGTATGCAGGCTGGCGCCGGAGGAACCGAACAGGCTGGCCCGCACGTGGGAACGCGGCTTCAGCTCCCAGAGCTGCACGCCGCCCGCGATCAGCGGCTTGCGGTACTTGGTGTAGCCGCCGTGCACGGCCACCACGTCATTCGCGGCCAGGGAGTTGGTCAGCACCCGCACCCGGCTGCCGGCGCCAGCGCGCTCCGTCAGCGCGTCCATACCCAGTTTGCCGGGCACGAAGTAAGGGGAAATGATGCTCAGCCGCTCGCGACTCGACTTCACGGCGGGCAGGAGGCCGGCCAGCACCTTGGAGCCGTACAGGCCCTGCTCGATGCCCCGCACTTTCAGCGGATCGTCGGAGATGAACTGGTAGTCGTCGCTCCAGTCCATGGGCCAGTCGCCCTTGATCAGGCGTTGCACGGCATCGTCCTGCCTGAGCGCCTGGGCATAGGCGCCCTGGGTAATCCGCGCCACGTAGGGGTCGAGCTTCGCCCTCAGTTCGGCGAGCGCCTGTTCGGTGACGTCCCCCGGCGCCAGCAGCTCCACCGGATAGGTGACGCTGGCGTTCCAATAGCGATCGAACGACTCCGCCGCCTCCTTCACCACCGGGCCGACCATGGCGAAGTCCAGGTCGGAGAAATTCACCACCGGGCTGGCATCGAAGTACTCGTCCCCCAGGTTGCGCCCTCCCGCCACGGCCAGGCGGCCGTCGGCGATCCAGGTCTTGTTGTGCATGCGGTGGTTGATGCGGTTGAAGCTCTGCAGCGCCTCCAGCACCTTGCTGACGGTCCCGTAGCGGGACGAGAAGGGATTGAAGTGCCTCACGGCGATGTTCGGATGCGCCGACAGCGCGGCAAAACCGTAGTGCTTCGCGCGGGCATCCATGTCGTCGACCAGCAGGCGGACCCGCACGCCACGGTCGGCGGCCTTCAGCAACACATGGACCAGGTACAGCCCGGTCTGGTCCTCGTGCCAGATGTAGGTCTGCACATCCAGGCTGCGCCCGGCCAGGTTGGCCGAATGCACCCGCAGCGCGAAGGCCTCCATGCCGTCATGCACCAGGCGAAATCCGGACTTGCCCGGCACTTGGGTGTCGGCGGGAGAAACCAGGCGATCCAGGGCGGTATCCGTCCCCACCGGCAAGGACAACTCCGGCTCCTGGGGTGGCAGGGGCTCGAGGGTAGAGCATCCGCACAGCAGCAGCGGAATGACCAGACCGAAAGCACGAAGGCAGTGGAGCACAAGCGTATTCATCGTCCACCCCGGCATGAAAGGGTGTTGGATTTGCTGGTGCCGGTTGAGTCTAGTCGTGCGAACCCTGAACGGCCTCAAATAGAATGCGTCGTGCGCCCTGGATATCCGACACCGCCCCTCTACTCGCGGCGCACCCTACCCGAGTATTTCGGTACGCAGGAGGCTACTGCGCGGACCACTCGTCCTTCAGCAAAATCTCCTCGAGCCGTTCCGCGCTCTCTTTCCAGGTCAGCCATGGAATATCGCCGGATGCGGGATGCCGGCCGACCCTGTACAGCTCCAGCCAGCCAGTCACCGCGCGGGCCAGGTCCTCGGCGGCCATGCCGGCGAAATAATGGGCACGCTCACCGGCCACTTCGCGGAACACCGGGATATCGCGGGCGATGACCGGCAGTCCATGCTGGGCCGCCTCCAGCAGCGGCAGGCCGAAGCCTTCGCCATGGGAGGCGGCGACAAGGCAGGTGCTGGTAGCGTAGACCTGTTCCAGGTACTCGTCGCTGATGCCTTCCAGCCAGAACAGACGCCGGCCCTGCCCGGGGTGGCTGCGCAGCCTGGCGGCCAGCTCATCGACCATCCAGCCCTGCTTGCCCACGATCACCAGGTTGACCTCCAGTCCGGCCGACCAAAGCCGCTCGAACGCTTCCAGCGCTTGCGCATATCCCTTGCGGGGCTCGACGGTGCCGACCATCAGGAAGCTGGGACGCGCGCGCAAGCCGGCCAGGACGGAAGCCGAATCATCGGGCAATCCGGTCGTAGGGGCCGACTGATCCACATCCGCGCCCAGGTGGAACCAGTCCAGCCTGAAGGGATGCCCACGCTCTGCCCCGTGCCGCTCCAGCCAGGCCGACAGGTCGTCCGCCACCGCCCTGGAGATGCACAGCGCGCCATCGGACCGGGCAACCACATTCAACCAACCTTCGAACACACGGGCACTGCCTTCGGGAAAACAATGCGGGAATTGCAGGATGAGCAGGTCGTACACCACGAACTGGACGCTGACGCCCTGCCGCCGCATGCGCTGGTAGAGATCGTCCTGCGCGAGCACGACCTCGGGCTGGAGGTCCAGCCCGACGAACACATCGCCTGCGCGGTACGAGATGGGTTCATCCACCAGGGTGGTCTCCGGGCAACCCAGGAAGCCGAGCGTGAAACGCCGCGCATAACGGTAGCCGGGCTGGCCCGCCGTCGCATACACCGGCTCGACCCGGTATCCCGGCGGCGGATTCAGCAACCATTCCAGCAGGATGCTGCGCACCACGCGCTGGATACCGCTTCTGGCATCGCGCTGAACCAACTCGGAAATGTCGACGAGGAGCTGCCGCTGTGCCAACGGCGGCGTGATGGAGCCGCCTATCGCGCTCGCCAGCGCTGCCCACTCGCCGTCATCGGTCGGGGCCGAGTCGAGTTGCGCGATCTTCCCGACCAATGCGGGAACCGCCGTGGCGGCCGCACGATGGAAGCCTTCGATAGCCGTGAAGTACTGCTCCGCGCATTCGCCTGGAGCGTGCCGGGTCCGCACGATCTCACGGGCGCGACTGCCCAGGCCGCGCCGCCGGGCCGGGTCCCGCCACAGGACGGTGAGGGCCTCGGAGAGTTGTTCGTCCGTGAATTCGTCCGGCAACTTCCAGACGCTGTCGTCCTCGAGGTCGGCCATGCAGCCATTCGCGTTGACGATGGTGGCCAGCCCGTGATTCATGCAGTCGAGAACCGCCGCAGAAGTCTCGCCGCGTGACAGCGTGCGCAACTGCACGCCGATGTCCGCTGCCGCCAGGTACTGCTCGAAAACCTCGGCATCCGTCCAGCCGGTTATGCGGATACGTTCCGCGCCAGCGCTGCCGGCGATCATGCCGAGCATCTTCTGCCCGTAGTACTCCTCGACGCTCTCCCCCACGAAAACCAGCAGGCACCGCACATCGGCCGCCAGGGGCGAAGCCAGCCAGGCATCGAGTAGCCGGTGGTTGAGCTTGCTCGGACCCAGCATGCCGAAACTGCAGACGACGAAGTCGCCGTCCCTCAGCCCCAGGACAGCACGCGCATTTTCCCGGCCATGCCCATCCCACGGATCGGGAATACGCAGCAGCGGAATGTGCGCCCAGTTCCTGGCGGCCTGTGCGCCATACCACTGCCGCGCCAGCCGCCGGGAGTTTTCCGAATGGACGATGACGCCCTGCGCGTTGCGCAACACCGCATGGTTGCAGGGGTACTTCCAGACGACCTCCGCCGTGTCCACGGCCTGGAAGCGCTGCCGCACCGCCGTGTAGCCATGCCCCCTGTAGAGCGCCTCGACCCACACACCTCGCGCGGCGCCCTGGCACTCCATGTGGGCGACGATGCCGGAAAGGAAGAAGTCGTGCAGGACCACCACGCCGGGCACCTCCTCCAACAGGGCGAACATGTGCTGGTGAAACGCCGAATTGCCGAAGTGGTACAGCACCCGGTCGAACCGGGCGGCATGCTCACGGAACCACGCCACCGTGCGAATCGGGCAGTTGGCGGTGATCCAGGGCGCGGCAACCGTCTCCTGGACCACGACGACCTCGATCTCGTAGTGACGCGCAAGCTCCGGAATCAGCGCGGCGCTGTAGTCGCTGATGCCGCTGCGCTCGGGCGGCATAGGGGAAACGTAGGCCAGGCGTGGACGGCGCAGTGACCGATGGGGCGCATGGACGGCCGCCTGGGCGACGGTTTTCTCCATCGCCGCGATGGCCAGCCGGGCGGTCCTGTCCCACGAGAACTTGCCGGCCTGCTTCTGCGCATGATGCTTCAGCGCCCGCCTGAACTTGCTGTCGCTCAGCACCCGCCGCAGCCGATCGGCGATGGACGCGTCGTCGAACGGATCGAACAGTGCCTTTTCGCAGCCGATAACCTCCGGCAGGCTGGAGGTGTTCGAGCCGATGACCGCCCGGCCGCAGGCCATGGCTTCGAGCGCGGGCAGCCCGAAGCCCTCGTGCCTGGACGGGAAAACGAAGACCTTGCACAGGTTATAGAGGTCGACCAGATCCTCCTCGGGCACATAGCCGGTCAGCACCAGCTCCCCCTTCGCCAACCCCTGTTCGCTCGCGAGCGCCTCCAGGCGCGCGCGATCCTCCGGCCGGATGGAGCAGACGATCGCCAGTTGGTGCCGCTGCCGCAGCCTGGCGGGCAGAAGCGCATAGGCGCGGATCAGCCCTTCGATGTTCTTGCGGTGGTCGATACCGCCCGTGTACATCGCATAAGGCCGTTCGAGGCCGTAACGCTGCCGCAGTTCGCCACGCCGGTCCTCTCCGACCGGCCGTATGCGGAACTGGGCATCCGCCGCCGTGGAGATGGTGGAAATGCGCTCGACGGGCATGTCGAGCCGGTCGATCCCCTCCTGCCGCGACGACTCCGAAATGGCCAGCAGCAGGTCGGCGCGGCGCAGGTGATCGAGCTTGTCCTCGTACCACTGCGCCACCCTGGGATCATCTAGGTAAGGGCTTCGATTGATCAGCGGGATCAGGTCATACAGCATGGCGGCGGTCGGGACCGTCCGGCTCAGGCTGCCGATACTGGTCACCGCATCGTCCCCCATGCCTTCGAACAGGCTGGTCACGAGGACGATCGAGGGATCGAGACTGGCGATGAAGGCTTCCCGCACCAGCTCGGCGGACTGGCGGCGCCAGGTGTTGTCCGGATCGACGTGGCTGACCGGACCGGGCGCATTCCAGACATGGATGCGATCCCGGGGCAGCAGATTCCGGAAGGTGGCGCGGATCGGCTCGATAGTCTCGGGAAAGCGGCCGTTGAGCACGAGGAACACTTCATACCCACCGCGATTCCTGACGATGGCCAGGGCCAAGGCGAGCGAATAGCGCCCGATACCCCGCATGCCGTTCCCGCCCTGGGCTCCCTGCATATCGATCACGATACGCAACGAGTCCATCTCAGCGCCCTGCTGGCTCGTCGTGCGAAGCACGACTTCCTGCGTTCCGGCATGGTCCGGCTCGCCTCCCCGGCTCCGGATGCGGGCCGCCACCCCGGCCGATTCCGCCGCGGGAGGCTTCGGTGGTCGCGCCTCCACTTCCCTCAGCAAGCCACGGTACATGGCGAACCGGCGCAGATGCTGGAACACCCGTGGGCAGCGGCGCAGGCAGCCTGCCAGTCGCTGCCGCAACCCCGGGCGCCTGAGCACCGCGCGCATCGCCAGGAGAGCCACGGGGCGAAGCAGAGCCTTGAACATTCGCCAGGGCAAGCGCACGAGCCCACGCAGCCCCTCCATCGCAATGCGCAGCGGCCAGGTGATGCGCCAGGACGTGCTGCCGAGCAACGCGTTGACGCGCACCTCCTGGGCGTTCGCCTGCAGGTGCCAGTGATGAGCGTTGGACAGGGATTCGTTCAGTTGCTGCTGGAGCTGCCGGGCCTGGGCTTCGTGGGCTACCGACTGCTGCTGCCAATTGTGCGCATCGGACAGGGACTCGTTCAGTTGCAACTGGAGCTGCCGGGCCTGGGCCTCATGGGCTACCGATTGCTGGTACCAGAGGTGCATATTGGCCCACGACTCATCCAACTGATGCCGTACTTGCTGCAACTGGCTTTCCAGCTCCCCGGCACGGAGCTGCTGCATCTCGCTCATCGACTCCGCGGCCGCCTGCTTCGCTTCGGCCTGCGCCTGGAGAGCCATTCTTTCCTGAAGGGCCTGTTCGGCTGCGTGCCGGAGATCCTCCGCCCGCTGGATGAGGGCATCCTGCTCCCTCACCCTTTCCTCTGCTTGCCACTGCCTTTCTTCCAGCAGCTTGCAGAATGACTGGGAGGCCGTGCCGCTCAACAGAAAACCATCGAAGACATTCGGCGGGCAGTCGAACGCAGCCTGCAACTCCAGCCTGTCTTCATGCAGGTAGAACCGGTTCAGCCCGTCGAAATGAACGAACCTGTAGCCCTTGGCCAGAACCAGGGGCTCCCATTGAAAGTGGGTCTGCACCTGCGTGCCGGGCAAGGTACTTTCGATGACCAGAACCCAGGGACGTACCGATGACGAATGCCAGCTCTCGAGTACGCTTTGCTCCCAGCCTTCCACATCGATCTTCAACCAGTGGATGGCTCTTTCCCCATGCTTCTCCAGCACCTCATCGAGCGTCACGACCGGCACTTCCGTCCGGGTGGCGGCAAAGCCCGCCGTCATGTGACGTTCGGCCAGTTCGGGGTCGGCGGTGGAAAGCCCGGTGTCCCTGAACTCGTAGAACCCCAGAAGCCCCCGTGCATTGCCGATGGCGACCTGCTCGACGACCTCGTCGGGTCGCCGCTCCCTGAGCTTCTCCGAATATTGCCGGGTCGGTTCGACATGCACGCCACGCCAGCCATGTTCATAGAACGCCAGGCTTACCGAATCCACTACCGGGTCCTGGGCACCGATATCGATATAGAACCCGTGCTCCACGTCCTTGAGGGCCCGCCACAGCATGACGTCCTCGAAGTTCTGCGCATGCGACACAAAACTCATGCTCCGGCCACCCTGATCACGGGATCGATCCAGGCGCACCCCGCGAAATGCTCCTTGCCGATGTTCACGACATTGAAGACCAGCGCAAGGTCACGCCATTCGTAGTTGTTGACCAGATGACTATCGGAGCTGCACAAGGCCGTCTGCAACGAATAACTGCCCGGCCCCAGGTTCATGGGGAAATCGATTTCGTAGATGAGCCTCGATCCGGCCGCCACGTTCGAGAGCGTCTGTTTCTTCAGGTAGGTATTGGTCCCGTACATCACCTGTCCCAACCGGTCCTTGATCCCGTATCCCAACACCAGCCTCTCTATGTAGGAGTGAACATTCACTTCGATCCGCAGGGTCACCATCTGCCCCACGTCGACGTGCTCTATGCGGCGTCCCGACCGATCGATTATGGCGATGTCGCCCACCGTCGCTTCCCCCGTCCCTGAAACCACCTGGGCCTTCCCGTTATCCAGCTTTCTCACTTCGATGGTGCTGTTCTCCTTTTCCGCGATGATGGCGTTGTAGAAATCCATCACCTCCTCCGGGCATCCGTCCTTGATGATCCTCCCCTTCTCCAGGAGGATCGCCCGGTTGCACAGCGACTGGATGGGCCCGCGATCGTGGGACACGATGAGCAGCGTCGTGCCCTGCTTCCGGAACTGGCGAATGCGCTCGAAGCTCTTGTGCTGGAAATAGCTGTCGCCCACCGACAGCGCTTCGTCGACGACGAGCACGTCCGGCCGGAAGGCGGTGGCCACGGAGAAGGCGACGCGCATCTGCATGCCGCTGGAATAGATGCGTACCGGCTGGTCGAAGTATTCGCCAATCTCCGCGAACGCCTCGATGTCATCCATGGCCCGGCTTATCTGCTCGGCGCCGAAGCCCATCAGCCCGGCCGCGTGCCGGACGTTCTGGCGACCGGTCAGCTCGGGGTTGAAGCCCATGCCCAGTTCGAGGATCGCGGCGATGCGGCCGTTGACCCGCACACGGCCTTCGGAGGGCTGCAAGGTGCCGGTAACCATCTTGAGCAGGGTGGATTTGCCGGCGCCATTCTGGCCGACGATACCGATGGCCTCGCCGGGCTCGATGGAGAAGCTGACGTGCCTGAGCACCCAGTGCTCTTCCGTGGGCCGGGCCGGCAGGTAGAACCAGCGCGCTATGCGCAACCATTCGGAGCGGTAGGCCCGGTAGGCCTTGCCCAGGTTCTCGACGCTCAGCAGGCTCATAGCGAGTCCACCATTTCCGGGACCGCCCGGCGGAACATGAACAGCCCGAGCAACATCAGGGCAAGCGCCACGCCGGTGGTCACCGCCACCTGCCGCAGGTCCGGAGCGTTCCCGTACACGAGGATCTCGTGGTAGGCGTCGACGATGGGATACATGGGGTTGGCGGCGATGGTGCCGCGCAGGTAATCGGGGATGATGCCCACGGGATAGACGATCGGGGTGAACCAGAACCACGCCTGCAAAACGATGGGAACGACCTGGCCGACATCCCGCACGAAGACGTTCAGCACCCCCAGCACCAGGCCGATGCCGACCGCCAGAGCGATGACGGCGAAAGTGAGCGGAACCAGCCAGAACAACGACAAGCTGGGCGCATGCCCGAGCAGGGCGAATACCGTCAGCAGGGCGACGAACAGCAACAGGTAGTTGAGCAGGCTGGAGCCCACCACGATCACCGGCAGGGTGATGCGTGGGAAACGCATCTTCTTCATCAGGCCGCCCTGCTCGATGAACAGCGTCAGGCAGCGGCCGATGATCTCCGCGAACAGGCTCCAGGCCAGCATGCCGGCCATCAGGTACAGGGCGTAGGCGTACTTGTTGTCGATGCCGGGCAGCTTGGCCGCCAGTACGCTGGAGAGGACCAGCGCATAGATGGCCACCTGCGCCAGCGGATGGATGATCATCCACAGCCCGCCCAGGCGGCTGCGGGCAAAACGCGCGATGAACTCGTTGCGGATGGACGACAGGACAAAGCCGCGGTATTCCCACAGGCTACGCAACATCGGAAACATGCTGACCCCCGAACGAGTCGCGCCAATCAGTCGGTATTGGCACAACCCGATGACACCATTCTTATAAGTTGGACTCGCGCATCGACGCGCCGCCGCTCACGCGCCCGCGCGACCGTAGGCATCGTCGAAACGCACGATGTCGTCCTCGCCGAGATAGTCGCCGCTCTGCACTTCGATCAATACCAGGTCGATCACGCCGGGGTTCTCCAGGCGATGCTTGTGCCCTGCGGAAATGAAGGTGGACTCGTTGGTGTCGAGCATGATGTCACGCGTTCCGTTGATGACCCGCGCCATGCCGCTCACCACTGTCCAGTGCTCGCTGCGGTGATGATGCATCTGCAGGGACAACGACGCCTTGGGCTTTACCACCAGGCGCTTGATCTTGAAACGCTGCCCCTCCTCCAGCGTGGTGTAGGAGCCCCATGGACGATGCACCGTGCGGTGCATCAGGTGGGCCTGGTGCCCCTTGCTCTTCAACTCGCTGACGATGTGCTTGACGTCCTGCACACGGTCCTTGTGCGCCACCAGCACGGCATCCGGCGTATCGACGACGATCAGATCGTCCACACCCACCAGCGCCGTCAGGCGATGGGCACTCTGCACGTAGTTGTTGGCGGACTCGTGCACCAGCACCTCCCCCGCCAGCCGGTTGCCATTGGCATCGGCGGCGACGAGACTGCTCATCGCGGACCATGAGCCGATGTCCTTCCAGCCGATGCTGCAGGGAATGGTCGCGACCTTGTCCGAGCGCTCCATCAGCGCGTAGTCGATCGAAATGTCCGGAACCCTGGCGAAGGTTTCCGCCGCCAGTTCGAGGCTGTGCCGCCCATTGCCGTCCATCGGGCTGCCGGCCTGCATGCAGGCCTCCACGGACTGCAGCACGTCGGGCGCGCAACGCTTCAGTTCGTCGATCAGCATGCCGACCTCGAAGCAGAACATCCCCGAGTTCCACAGGTAGTTTCCCGAAGCCACGTAGTCCTGCGCCGATCCGCTGTCCGGTTTCTCGACGAAGCGCTGGACCTTGTAGCCCAGTCCGAGATTGGCCGAACGGTCGATCTGGATGTAGCCATAGCCCGTTTCGGGGCGCTCGGGCTGAATGCCGAAGGTGACCAGCCAGCCCTGCTCGGCCAACTGCCGGGCCTGCTCCACGGCCGACGCGAACGCTTCGACGTCCTCGATGAGATGGTCCGCCGGCAGCACCAGCATGACGGCATCGCTGCCATGCGTCGCGGCGATATGGAGAGCGGCCGCGGCAATCGCCGGCGCGGTGTTGCGCCCGAAAGGCTCGAGAATGAAACCCAGCCGGCACCCCGAAGCGCTCACCTGGCGGTATTCGTCGACGGTCTTGAAGTACAGTTCGCGATTGGTGACCGTCAGCACCTCGTCGACGCCCGCGAGACCCAGGGCGCGCGCGAAAGTCTTCTGAATCAGATCGCCGCCACCCGGCAGCTCCATGAATGGTTTGGGATGAGCGACGCGTGAAACCGGCCATAGGCGACTGCCACAACCACCACACACGATGACAGGGATCATCTTCACGGTAATGCGCTCCGTTACCAGCCATCCGAATAACTGAAACTCTAGATCACAAACGGCGCCGGAGAGGGGAAAGGCAAAAAGCCATCTCCATGCCCCGCAGGGCGCGCCATTGAGCGGTTCCGATTGCCGGGAAGCGCCCGCCGACACCCAGCCGAACCGAGGCCGTGCATAATGTGCACAAGCCCCGGAAGCTCTGGACCATGATCGCCGTTACCCACCGCCGCCCCCGCTGGCGCAGCCTGATCCTGCTGGCCCTGCTGCTGGCCCCGCTGCTCTGGCCGTTGCAGCAGCTCGCCGAGCGTTACTACAGCGCCCAGTTGGCCGAGCAGAACCGCCAGACCCTCGACCTCTACGTCGCCAACCTGCTCGGTACGCTGCGGCGCTTCGAGGTGCTGCCGACGATCCTTGGCGACCTGCCGGCGCTGCGCAGCCTGCTGGCCGAGCCGGGCGACCCGGAGCGGATCGACGCCGCCAACCGCCTGCTGGCCCGGGTGCGCCAGGAGACCGGGGCCGACGTGATGTACCTGATGTCGCCGAGCGGCCGCTCCCTGGCCAGTTCCAACTGGGACCAGATCGACAGCTTCGTCGGCCGCGACTTCGCCTTCCGGCCCTATTTCCGTGGGGCGATGACCGGCAAGCTGACCGGCTTCTTCGGGCTCGGCACCACCTCCGGCAAGCGCGGCTACTACTACGCCGCCCCGATCGGCGGGCCCGGGCAGGTGCTCGGCATCCTGGTGGTCAAGGTCGACCTGGACGACGCCGAGACCCTCTGGGGCAACACCCCCGAGCAGGTGGTGGTGACCGACGGCAACGGCGTGGTGATCCTCACCTCGCGCGCCGACTGGCGTTTCCGCGCCAGCCGTCCGCTGAGCGCCGAGGAGCGCCAGCGCATCGCCGCCGACCAGCCCTACCCGACCATCGACCCCGCGCCGCTGGGGCTCGACGAAAAGGCCTGGCTGATGCAGAGCCGCGACCTCAAGGAGACCGGCTGGAACGTCAGCATCCTCGCCCCGCGCGCACTGGTCGACCGCCCGGTGCGCACCGCCCTGGCGGTGGGCGGCGCCGGGCTGCTGGCGCTGTTGCTGCTGCTCGGCCTGCTGCTGCAACGCCGCCGCCACTACCTCGAACGCATCGCCCTGGACGCCCAGGCCCGCCGCGAGCTGGAAATCCGCGTGCAGGAACGCACCCGCGACCTGGAAACCCTGAACAGCCGCCTGAAAGAGGAAGTGCTGGAGCGCGAGCAGGCGCAGCAGGAACTGATCCGCGCCCAGGATGAACTGGTCCAGGCCGGCAAGCTCTCGGCCCTCGGCACCATGTCGGCGAGCATCAGCCACGAGCTCAACCAGCCGCTGGCGGCGATCCGCAGCTATGCGGAGAACGGCGAAGTGCTGCTCGACCACGAGCGCATCGACGACGCGCGCGGCAACCTGCGGCTGATCGGCGAGCTGACCGGGCGCATGTCCTCGATCATCGCCCACCTGCGCGCCTTCGCCCGCCGCGACCACCACGCGCCGGAACGCGTCGCCCTGCAGCCGGCCCTCGACGACGCCCTGGCGCTGCTGGCCAAGCGGCGGCGGGCGATGGAAGTCGAACTGGTCCGCGACCTGCCGGAGGCGACCCTCTGGGTGCAGGCCGGCGAGACCCGCCTGCGCCAGGTGTTGAGCAACCTGCTGGCCAACGCCCTCGACGCGCTGAGCGAGAAGGCCCCGCCGCGCCGCATCTGGCTGAGCGCCAGCCAGGGCGAGGACGGCGTGGTGCTGACCCTGCGCGACAACGGCCCCGGCTTCTCCGCCGAAGCCCTGGCCCGCGCGCGCGAGCCGTTCTTCACCACCAAGACCAGCGCCCAGGGCCTGGGCCTGGGCCTGGCGATCTGCGATACCCTGATGCGCGCGCTCGGCGGCGAACTGCTGCTGGACAACCACCCCGAGGGCGGTGCGCTGCTGACCCTGCGCCTGCGTAGCGCCGAGCCCGGCGCCGCCCTGCTGTCTCCCGAGGACACCTTTGCATGACATCCATTGACGACGCCCAGGTCCTGCTGATCGACGACGACCCGCACCTGCGCCAGGCACTCGCCCAGACCCTCGACCTCGCCGGCCTCAAGGTGGCCGCCCTGGACGACGCGCGCGGACTCGCCGCGCGGATCGAGCGCGACTGGCCGGGCGTGGTGGTCAGCGACATCCGCATGCCCGGTGTCGACGGCCTGCAACTGCTCGCCCAGTTGCAGGAGCAGGACCCGGAACTGCCGGTGCTGCTGATCACCGGCCACGGCGACGTGCCGCTGGCGGTGCAGGCGATGCGCGCCGGCGCCTACGACTTCCTGGAAAAGCCCTTCGCCAACGACGCCATGCTCGACAGCGTGCGCCGAGCCCTGGGGCTGCGCCGCCTGGTGCTGGACAACCGCAGCCTGCGCCTGGCCCTGGCCGACCGCCGCCAGCTCGACGCCCGGGTGATCGGCCAGTCGCCGGGCATCCAGCGCCTGCGCGAGCAGATCGGCGCGCTGGCGGCGATCAACGCCGACGTGCTGATCCTCGGCGAGACCGGTTCCGGCAAGGAGGTGGTGGCGCGCGCCCTGCACGATCTGTCGGCGCGCCGCGACGGTCCCTTCGTGGCGATCAACGCCGGCGCGCTGGCCGAGTCGGTGGTGGAGAGCGAACTGTTCGGCCACGAGCCCGGCGCCTTCACCGGCGCGCAGAAGCGCCGCATCGGCAAATTCGAGTTCGCCAACGGCGGCACCCTGTTCCTCGACGAGATCGAGAGCATGAGCCTCGACGTGCAGGTCAAGCTGCTGCGCCTGTTGCAGGAACGGGTGGTCGAGCGGCTCGGCGGCAACCAGTCGATCCCGCTGGACATCCGCATCATCGCCGCGACCAAGGAAGACCTGCGCCAGGCCGCCGACCAGGGCCGCTTCCGCGCCGACCTCTACTACCGCCTGAACGTCGCGCCGCTGCGCATCCCGCCGCTGCGCGAGCGCGGCGAAGACATCCTGCTGCTGTTCCAGCACTACGCCGAGGCGGCCAGCGAGCGCCACGGCCTGCCGCCGCGCAGCCTGCAACCGGCGCAACGCGCCGAGCTGCTGCGCCACGACTGGCCGGGCAACGTCCGCGAGCTGCAGAACTGCGCCGAGCGCTTCGCCATCGGCCTCGATCTCGACCTGCCACTGGACGGCCCTTCCGCCGCCGACCTGCCGTCGGACGCAAACGGCCTGAGCGCCCAGGTGGAAGCCTACGAACGCAGCCTGATCCTCGCCGAGCTGGCCAACCCGCACAACTCGCTGCGCAGCCTCGCCGAAGCGCTCGGCATCCCGCGCAAGACCCTGCACGACAAACTCCGCAAGCACGGCCTGAGCTTCTCCGAGCAGGGCGGGGACTGACGGTGGGCTGAAGCCCACCCTACGCGCTGAGCTCCCCGCACTGCGCACGGCCCCCGTAGGGTGCGCCGTGCGCACCGCCTGCCGGGAACAGGCGCGGTGCTTGTCAGGAAACACCGGTGTCGCCTCCCCATCGGTGCGCGCGGCGCACCCTACCAGGGCCTTGGGCTGCTGGGCCAAAGCCCGCCCTATGGTGTTATCCATGTTCGCGGGCGAGCCGCCCCGAAAACACGGCCAATGGCCACCAACCCCGCCGCAGCCCCCTTCCTTGCAGGCCGCCCAAACTTGACTAGGTTTGATTACACGGCACCGGAACTGTGCATCCGCACGCCTCTTTCCGTGTGCCATCAAACCGCAATGGCCGGTGGGCTATTTGATGAAGGAACCAGCCGGACATGGATAGTTAGCCTGCTATTGACCCATGTCACGCACCCCCCGTTGCACCAGCGTTTAACTGATAACGAATTCTTCCTTGGATTGGAGGTTTGTAATGTCAGAGTCCGCACAGAAGCTACGTCTTCCCGCGTTGGTTGCTCTGGTGGTCGGTTCGATGGTGGGCGGTGGGATCTTCTCCCTTCCGCAAAACATGGCAGCCAGCGCCGATGTCGGCGCCATCCTGATCGGCTGGGCCATCACCGCTGTCGGTATGCTCACCCTGGCGTTCGTCTTCCAGACCCTCGCCAACCGCAAGCCTGACCTGGACGGCGGTGTATACGCCTACGCCAAGGCCGGGTTCGGCGACTACATGGGTTTCTCATCGGCCTGGGGATACTGGATCAGCGCATGGCTCGGTAACGTCGGTTACTTCGTCCTGCTGTTCAGCACCCTCGGCTACTTCTTCCCGATCTTCGGCGAAGGCAACACCCTGGCCGCCATCATCGGCGCATCGGTCCTGCTCTGGGGCGTGCACTTCCTGGTCCTGCGGGGCATCAAGGAAGCGGCCTTCATCAACGTCATCACCACCATCGCCAAGATGGTGCCGTTGCTGCTGTTCATCCTGATCTGCTTCTTCGCCTTCAAGCTCGACATCTTCACCCGCGACATCTGGGGCAGCATGAACCCCGACCTGGGCAGCGTGATGAACCAGGTGCGCAACATGATGCTGGTCACCGTCTGGGTGTTCATCGGCATCGAGGGTGCGAGCATCTTCTCGGCCCGCGCCGAGAAGCGCAGCGACGTCGGCAAGGCCACCGTGATCGGCTTCGTCACCGTGCTGTTGCTGCTGGTGCTGGTCAACGTGCTGTCCCTCGGCATCATGACCCAGCCGGAACTGGCCAAGCTGCAGAACCCGTCGATGGCCGCCGTGCTCGAGCACGTGGTCGGCCACTGGGGGGCGATCCTGATCAGCGTCGGCCTGGTGATCTCCCTGCTCGGCGCCCTGCTGTCCTGGGTGCTGCTGTGCGCGGAAATCATGTTCGCATCGGCCAGGGACCACACCATGCCGGCCTTCCTGCGCAAGGAAAACGCCCGTCACGTGCCGGCCAACGCCCTGTGGCTGACCAACGCCTGCGTGCAGGTGTTCCTGGTCATCACCCTGTTCAGCGCCAGCACCTACCTGAACCTCATCTACCTCGCCACCTCGATGATCCTGGTGCCTTACCTGTGGTCGGCGGCCTATGCCCTGCTCCTGCCGCTGCGTGGCGAGACCTACGAGACCGATTCGCGCGACCGCACCAAGGACCTGATCATCGGCGCCATCGCCCTGATCTACGCCGTCTGGCTGCTGTACGCCGGCGGCATGAAGTACCTGCTGCTGTCGGCGCTGCTCTACGCCCCGGGCGTGATCCTCTTCGCCAAGGCCAAGCGCGAGATCGGCCAGCCCATCTTCACCCATGTCGAGAAGCTGATTTTCGCCGCTGTGGTAATCGGCGCCCTGGTCGCCGCCTACGGCCTCTACGACGGCTTCCTGACTCTGTAAATTCGCAAGGAGAATTGCTGCCATGAGCAAAGAGAAAGTCAAACTCGGTGTCCATTCAGAGGCCGGCAAACTACGCAAGGTAATGGTCTGCTCGCCCGGCCTGGCGCACCTGCGCCTGACTCCGAACAACTGCGACGAACTGCTCTTCGACGACGTGATCTGGGTCAGCCAGGCCAAGCGCGACCACTTCGACTTCATGACCAAGATGCGCGAGCGCGGCATCGAAGTGGTCGAGATGCACAACCTGCTGGAAGAGACCGTCCAGAACAAGGAAGCCCTGGACTGGATCCTCGACCGCAAGATCACCCCCAACAGCGTCGGCCTCGGCCTGCAGGGCGAAGTGCGCAACTTCATCGAAAGCCTGGAACCGCGACGTATCGCCGAATTCCTGATCGGCGGCGTATCCGGCGCCGACCTGGCCAAGTACAAGGAAACCGAGGCGGCGAAGATGTTCAACGCCTACCTCGGCGCCTCCAGCTTCGTCTTCCCGCCGCTGCCCAACACCCAGTTCACCCGCGACACCACCTGCTGGATCTACGGCGGCGTGACCCTCAACCCGATGTACTGGCCGGCTCGCCGCCAGGAAACCCTGCTGACCACCGCCATCTACAAGTTCCACCCGGACTTCGCGGACGCCGACTTCCAGGTCTGGTACGGCGACCCGGACAAGGACCACGGCGCAGCCACCCTCGAAGGCGGCGACGTGATGCCGATCGGTAACGGCACCGTGCTGATCGGCATGGGCGAACGTACCTCGCAC
Source organism: Zestomonas carbonaria (assembly GCF_904061905.1). Taxonomy (GTDB): domain Bacteria; phylum Pseudomonadota; class Gammaproteobacteria; order Pseudomonadales; family Pseudomonadaceae; genus Aquipseudomonas; species Aquipseudomonas carbonaria. Next base: position 128,606 of record NZ_CAJFCI010000012.1, on the reverse strand, counting down.
CAGGCCATCGGCCAGGTGGCCCAGGCGCTGTTCAAGGCCGGCGCCGCCGAGAAGGTGGTGGTCGCCGGGCTCGGCAAGTCCCGCGCGGCGATGCACCTGGATACCGTGTTCAGCTTCTGCGACCGCGACCTGGTGACCATCTTCCCGGACGTCGCCCACGATATCGTGCCCTTCGTGCTGCGCCCGGACGAGAGCAAGCCCGGCGGCATCGACGTGCGCCGCGAGAGCAAATCCTTCCTCGACGTGGTCGCCGAGTCCCTCAACCTGAAGAAACTGCGCGTGGTGGAAACCGGCGGCGACAGCTACGAAGCCGAACGCGAGCAATGGGACGACGGCAACAACGTGGTCGCCCTGGAGCCCGGCGTGGTGATCGGCTACGACCGCAACACCTACACCAACACCCTGCTGCGCAAGGCTGGCGTCGAGGTGATCACCATCAGCGCCAGCGAACTCGGCCGCGGCCGTGGCGGCGGTCACTGCATGACCTGCCCGATCATCCGCGACCCGATCGACTACTGAGACAACCGCAACCCCGGCGGCCTCTTCCGGGAGGCCGCCCGCCCCGCCAGCCATGAGTCGTTCTGACGGAGCCGGACATCCGCTGCCTTACCCAAGGAGAAAGATCAAATGGCTTTCAACCTGCACAACCGCAACCTGCTCAGCCTGATGCATCACAGCACCCGCGAGCTGCGCTATCTCCTCGACCTGTCACGCGACCTGAAACGCGCCAAGTACATCGGCACCGAGCAGCAACACCTGCAACGCAAGAACATCGCCCTGATCTTCGAAAAGACCTCCACCCGCACCCGCTGCGCCTTCGAAGTGGCCGCCTACGACCAGGGCGCCAACGTCACCTACATCGACCCGAATTCCTCGCAGATCGGCCACAAGGAGAGCATGAAGGACACCGCCCGCGTGCTCGGCCGCATGTACGACGCCATCGAGTATCGCGGCTTCAAGCAGGAGATCGTCGAAGAGCTCGCCCAGTTCGCCGGCGTGCCGGTGTTCAACGGCCTGACCGACGAATACCACCCGACCCAGATGCTCGCCGACGTGCTGACCATGCTCGAGCACAGCGACAAGCCGCTGCACGACATCGCCTACGCCTACCTCGGCGACGCCCGCAACAACATGGGCAACTCGCTGCTGCTGGTCGGCGCCAAGCTCGGCATGGACGTGCGCATCGCCGCGCCCAAGGAACTCTGGCCGCACGACGACCACGTCGCCGCCTGCAAGAAATTCGCCGAGGAAAGCGGCGGGCGCATCACCCTCACCGAAGACCCGAAAGCCGCGGTCAAGGGCGTCGACTTCATCCACACCGACGTCTGGGTGTCCATGGGCGAGCCGGTGGAAGCCTGGGGCGAACGCATCAAGGTACTGCTGCCCTACCAGGTCAACACCGAGCTGATGAAGGCCGCCGGCAACCCGCGCGTGAAGTTCATGCACTGCCTGCCGGCCTTCCACAACAGCGAGACCAAGGTCGGCAAGCAGATCGCCGAACAGTACCCGAACCTGGCCAACGGCATCGAAGTCACCGAAGACGTGTTCGAGTCGCCCTACAACATCGCCTTCGAGCAGGCGGAAAACCGCATGCACACCATCAAGGCGATCCTCGTTTCGACCCTCGCCGACATCTGACAGCCCTCTCCCCGCGCGGTGAGCCCGACGGCCGCCGCACGGGGAGCTTTTTTCAGGAGGAACTCCCATGCGTATCGTCATCGCCCTGGGCGGTAACGCGTTGCTGCGTCGCGGCGAGCCCATGACCGCGGACAACCAGCGTGAGAACGTGAAGATCGCCGCCGAACAGATCGCCAAGGTGGCTCCCGGCAACGAACTGGTGATCGCCCACGGCAACGGCCCGCAGGTCGGCCTGCTCGCCCTGCAGGGCGCCGCCTACGACGCCTCGAACCCCTACCCGCTGGACGTCCTCGGCGCCGAGACCGAAGGTATGATCGGCTACATGATCGAACAGGAAATGGGCAACCTGCTGCCCTTCGAAGTACCCTTCGCCACCATCCTCACCCAGGTCGAGGTGGACGGTAAGGACCCGGCCTTCCAGAACCCGACCAAGCCCATCGGCCCGGTCTACGCCAAGGAAGAGGCGGAAAGGCTGGCCAAGGAAAAAGGCTGGAGCATCGCCCCGGACGGCGACAAGTTCCGCCGCGTGGTAGCCAGCCCACGGCCGAAGCGGATCTTCGAAATCCGCCCGGTGAAATGGCTGCTGGAGAAAGGCACCATCGTCATCTGCGCCGGCGGCGGCGGCATTCCCACCATGTACGACGAAAGCGGCAAGAAGCTCTCCGGCGTCGAGGCGGTGATCGACAAGGACCTCTGCTCCTCGCTGCTCGCCCAGGAACTGAACGCCGACCTGCTGGTGATCGCCACCGACGTCAACGCCGCCTACGTCGACTGGGGCAAGCCGACCCAGAAGGCCATCTCCGAAGCCCATCCGGACGAACTGGAACGCCTCGGCTTCGCCGCCGGCTCCATGGGGCCCAAGGTCCAGGCCGCCAGCGAGTTCGCCCAGGCGACCGGCAAGGTCGCGGTGATCGGCTCGCTCGCCGACATCGAGGCCATCGTCCAGGGCAAGGCCGGCACCCGGGTCAGTACCGCCAAGCCAGGCCTGAGCTACTATTGATCCATCGGCGGCGGCCCGGCCAAGGAGCCGCCGCCGGTCCCGTATCGGCATGACCAGCCGAATACGGAGTGACTTGCAAGTCACGAGTCACGTCACCATAAGCATTCCAATCTTGGCCATTGCGCCGCTGGCGGGTACCTCCCCTCGCCGGCCTTCCCGAGTTGACGCCGCTTTTCCGGCGTCTCTGCTCCTGCCGCCCATGCGCAATGGTCTATTCGAAGGAGTCGCTTGTGATGTCTCGTTTGCCGGTCATTGTTGGATTTGGTGGCTATAACGCCTCCGGCCGAAGCTCCTTTCACCACGGCTTTCGCCGCACCGTGCTCGAGTCCCTCGACGCTCCCACACGCCAGGAAACCCTCGCCGGCCTGGCGGTGATGATGAAGCTGGTCAAGGTGGTCGACGGCCAGTTCCGCTCCAGCGCGGACGAAGCCCTGACCCCGGCCGACATCGAAAGCCGCTACGCCACGCAGATCCTCGACGCCACCCTGGTGCGCCGCATCGAGAAGCGCTACCTCGACGTCGACGCCGCGCACTGGCAGAAGAGCCTCAGCCTCTCCGCCCCCGAAGGCAGCCCGCTGACCTTCGTCACCCAGCGCAAGCAACTCCCTGAGCCGCTGCCGGCAAGCTGGTCGGTGGAGCCGCTGGACGGCAGCGAAGTGCGTGTCACCCTGCACGGCGGTTGCGACGTCAAGGTCGACAGCTTCCGCGAGCTGCCGGTGAAATCCGCCGGCCAGTTGCCCAGCGGCTTCGAGCCCGGCGAACTCTACAACTCGCGCTTCCACCCGCGCGGCCTGCAGTTCGCGGTGATCGGCGCCACCGACGCGTTGCGCTCGGTGGGCGTCGACTGGAGCACCATCCTCGAACACGTCGCGCCCGACGAAGTGGCGGTGTTCTCCGGCAGCATCATGAGCCAGCTCGACGAAAACGGCTTCGGCGGCATGCTGCAATCACGCCTCAAGGGTGGCCGGGTCACCGCCAAGCAGTGCCCGCTGGGCCTCAACACCATGCCGGCGGACTTCATCAACGCCTACGTGCTCGGCAGCGTCGGCACTACCGGCAGCGTCACCGGCGCCTGCGCCACCTTCCTCTACAACCTGCAGAAAGCCATCGACCTGATCACCAGCGGCCGCGCCCGCGTCGCGCTGGTCGGCAACAGCGAAGCGCCGATCACCCAGGAATGCATCGACGGCTACGGCGCGATGAGCGCGCTGGCCACCGAAGACGGCCTGCGCAACGTGCAGGGCGGCGGCGAGCAAGTCGACTTCCGCCGCGCCAGCCGGCCGTTCGGCGAGAACTGCGGCTTCACCCTGGCCGAATCCACCCAGTACCTGGTGCTGATGGACGACGCCCTGGCCATGGAACTGGGCGCCGACATCCACGGCGCGGCCACCGACGTGTTCATCAACGCCGATGGCTTCAAGAAGTCCATCTCCGCCCCCGGTCCGGGCAACTACCTGACCCTCGCCAAGGCGGTGGCCAGCGCCGTGCAACTGGTCGGCCTGGAAGGCGTGCGCCAGCACAGCTTCGTCCACGCCCACGGCTCCAGCACCCCGGCCAACCGGGTCACCGAATCCGAACTGCTGGATCGCGTCGCCGAAGCCTTCGGCATCGAGGAATGGCCGCTGGTGGCGGTCAAGGCGTTCGTCGGCCACTCGCTGGCGGCTGCCAGCGCCGACCAGGTGATCTCCGCCCTGGGCACCTTCAGGTACGGCATCCTGCCGGGCATCAAGACCATCGACCGGGTCGCCGACGACGTGCACCGCGACCACCTGAGCATCGAAACCCGCGACCGCCTGCGCCAGGACAAGCCGCTGGACGTCTGCTTCATCAACTCCAAGGGCTTCGGCGGCAACAACGCCACCGGCGTGCTGCTGTCGCCGCGCGTGGTGGAAAAGATGCTGCGCAAGCGCTACGGCGACGAAGCCTTCGCCGCCTACACAGCCAAGCGCGAAGCCACCCGCGCCGCCGCCCGCCGGTACGACGAACAGGCGCTCAAGGGCCAGTTCGACATCATCTACAACTTCGGCAACGACATGATCGACGAACAGGCCATCGAACTGAGCGCCGACAGCATCAAGGTGCCGGGCTTCCCGCAGCCGCTGGTCTACCGGAAGGACAAGCGCTTCAGCGACATGCTCGACTGAGCCTCGCCCTAGGACGTATTTATTGGTTCCCCGCGTTCGCGGGGATGACAGGGACGGCAGCGGGGGTGTCCCCAATCCCGTCACGCCCGCAAACACGGGAGTCCAGTAAAGGGCGAGCGAAGCGACACCCATGGATATCGATTCGATAGGTATCGTCGCCATCCTGCATACCTTCCCCGTAGGAGCGGGCCACGCCCGCGATTCGCGGCCATGGGCCGCTCCTACGAGGTGTGCGTCGCCTTGAAGCGTGTCTATTGGTTCCCCGCGTTCGCGGGGATGACAGGGACGGCAGCGGGGGTGCCCCCAATCCCGTCACACCCGCAAACACGGGAGCCCAGTAAAGGGCGAGCGAAGCGACACCCATCGATATCGATTCGATAGGTATCGTCGCCATCCTGCATACCTTCCCCGTAGGAGCGGGCCACGCCCGCGATTCGCGGCCATGGGCCGCTCCTACGAAGTGTGCGTCGCCTTGAAGCGTGTTTATTGGTTCCCCGCGTTCGCGGGGATGATGGGGACGGCAGCGGGGGTGTCCCTAATCCCGTCACGCCCGCAAACACGGGAGTCCAGTAAAGGGCGAGCGAAGCGACACCCATCGATATCGATTCGATAGGTATCGTCGCCATCCTGCATACCGTCCCCGTAGGAGCGGGCCATGCCCGCGATTCGCGGCCATGGGCCGCTCCTACGAGGTGTGCGTCGCCTTGAAGCGTGTCTATTGGTTCCCCGCGTTCGCGGGGATGACGGGGACGGCAGCGGGAGTGCCCCCAATCCCGTCACGCCCGCAAACACGGGAGCCCAGTAAAGGGCGAGCGAAGCGACACCCATGGATACCGATTCGATAGGTATCGTCGCCATCCTGCATACCGTCCCCGTAGGAGCGGGCCATGCCCGCGATTCGCGGCCATGGGCCGCTCCCACGAGGTGTGCGTCGCCCTGGGGCGTATCTATTGGGTTCCCGCGAACGCGGGAATCTAGAAAAGGGCGAGCGAAGCGAGTAATCCAAGCTCCGTAGGGTGGGCTTCAGCCCACCAGGGCAAATCACGCCAGCTCCCGCGCCAGGCGCAGCAACTCGTCACGCCAGGCCGCCCCGGCCGGCAGGGCGAGGAACCAGGGATTGAGGTAGGTCTCGCGCGCCGCATAGGTCAGTGGCGCGCCATGGATATCCAGCACCTCGCCGCCCGCTCCTTCCAGCACGCCCTGGGCCGCCGCGGTATCCCACTGTGAGGTCGGCGCCAGGCGCGGATAGCAGTCGGCCTCGCCCTCGGCGAGCAGGCAGAACTTCAGCGAGCTGCCGATGTTCGCCAGCTCCAGGTCGCCCAGATGATGGCTCAGGCCGGCCAGCAGGTTCTCCTGGGCCGGGCTGGAATGACGCCGGCTGGCCACCACGGTGAGCACCCCGTCCGGGGTGTCGCGTACGCCGATCGGCTCGGCCGCGCCGGCCGCCCCGCTGCGCCAGGCGCCCAGGCCGGCGCCGCCGTAATAGCAGCGACCGTTGGTCGGTTGCCCTACCACGCCGAACAGCACCCGCCCGCGCTCGATCAGCGCGACGTTCACGGTGAACTCCTCGCTGCCGGCGATGAACTCCTTGGTGCCGTCCAACGGATCGACCAGCCACCAGCGCTCCCAGGTCGCGCGCTCGGCCAGCGGGATCTGGCTGTCCTCCTCGGACAGCACCGGGATGGCTGGGTCGAGCGCCGCCAGCCCCTCGGCCAGCACCCGATGGGCGGCCAGGTCGGCAGCGGTGACCGGCGAAGCATCGGACTTCTCGATCACCTCCACATCGGCGCGCCAGTACGGCAAGGCGGAGGCGCCGGCGGCGCGCACCAGATCGATCACGGCAGGCAGCAGCGGATGGCTCACAGTACGAACTCCCCACGCTGGCTGAGCAGGTCGCGCGCCAGGTACAAGGCAGCCAGCGCGCGTCCTTCGCTGAACTGCGGATGCTGGGCCAGGCTCGACAGCTCGCGCAGGTTGACCTTGTCCACCCGCATCGGCTCCGGCTCGTCGCCGGGCAGGCGCTCTTCGTACAGGTCGCGGGCCAGCACCACCTGGATGCGCTGGCTCATGTATCCGGGCGACAGGCTCAGCTCGGTGAGGTGCTCCAGTTGCCGCGCGCCGAACCCGGCTTCTTCCTTCAACTCGCGGTTGGCGGCGACCAGCACGTCCTCGCCGGGCTCGATCAGCCCCTTGGGCAGCGACAGTTGGTAATCGTCGGTCCCCGCGCAGTATTCCTCCACCAGCAGCGCGTGCTCGGCGTCGGCCAGCGCCACCACCATCACCGCGCCATAGCCGCTGCCCCGGTTGGCCAGCCGCTCGTAGGTCCGCTCGACTCCGTTGGCGAAACGCAGTTGCAGCTCCTCGACGGTGAACAGGCGGCTCTTCGCCACGACTTCGCGACCGAGCACTGTGGGTTTCTGACGCATGGGAAGACTCCGTGGCTTGAGCTGGCGGGTTATCATACCCCGGCTTTGAGGCTGGAGCGTTCGCCGCTCTCATCCCTCACGTAGGGTGCGCCGTGCGCACCGTTCACCCTGGCGCTGGCGGGGTGTCTCGCCGGAACGTCAGTGCGGGCCCCCGGTCGGTGCGCACGGCGCACCCTACCACGGCAAGACCGCCTGTTTCGTCCAGCCTCCAACGCTTCTATCGTCTTGACCGCCCCAGGATACACACCGTGCCGACACTACCCTGGCCCGCTATCGACACCGTGCTGCTCGACATGGACGGCACCCTGCTCGACCTGCATTTCGACAACCATTTCTGGCTCGAACACCTGCCGCAGCGCTACGCCGAACACCACGGCATCACCCGCGCGCAGGCCGATGCCGAGCTGCTGCCGCTGTTCCGCGACCACGCCGGCACCCTGAACTGGTACTGCACGGACTTCTGGAGTCGCGAACTGCGCCTGTCGATCCGCGACCTCAAGCGCGAAGTGGCCGAACTGATCAGCCTGCGCCAAGACGCCGACACCTTCCTCGCCGCCCTGCGCCGCGCCGGCAAGCGCGTGGCGCTGATCACCAACGCGCACCGCGACTCGCTGTCGCTGAAACTGGAACGGGTCGAGCTGGCGCCGTACTTCGACCGCCTGATCAGCTCCCATGACTACGGCTTCCCCAAGGAGGACCAGCAGTTCTGGTTCGCCCTGCAACAGGACTTCGGCTTCGACCCGGCACGCAGCCTGTTCATCGACGACAGCCTGCCGATCCTGCGCAGCGCCGGGCGGTTCGGTGTCGCGCACCTGCTCGCGGTGCACGAGCCGGACAGCCGCAAGGGGCCGAAGGACACCGGGGAGTTCGCGGCCCTGGCGGATTACCGGGAGCTGCTGGCGGGGCTTTGACGGGTCGCGTGGCCGGCTGGTGGAAAACGCTTCGCGGTTTTCCACCCTACGGGTTTTGCTTGGTTGCTGGTTCCCCGCGTTCGCGGGGAACCAGAAAAACGACGCAGCCCGGATGCGATCCGGAATCGCACCTGGGCTGCGCAGGGTAACGCTTACTCGGGAATGCGCAGAACCTGCCCCGGATAGATCTTGTCCGGGTGGCTGAGCATCGGCTTGTTGGCCTCGAAGATCTTCATGTACAGGTTGGCGTTGCCGTACTCGGCCTTGGCGATGGCACTCAGGGTGTCGCCCTTTTTCACCGTGACGAAACGCGCTTCCGGCGCCGGGGTGGCCACCGTGATGCGATCCTCGACTTCACCGACACCAGACACGTTGCCCAGGGCGAGGAGAATCTTTTCCTTCTCTTCCTGACTGGCCACCTCACCGGCGGCGATCACCTTGTCACCTTCCACCGACACCTGGATGTTCGGGTTGCCCAGGCCGACCTTGGCCACGTGATCCTTGAGCGATTCCGCTGCCTTGGCCTCGTTGCCCACCAGCGTGTCCCAAAGTTTTTCACCCGCTTCCTTCACGAACGCAAAGATGCTCATATCGGTTTTCTCCCTGTGAATATCCGACAGCGTCCTCTCGAACGGGACGCCAGCCTGCTGAGTCTAGACAGTGCTCCAGATTCGGCGATCCGTCCTCAGCCGACACGGCAGAGTCGACACCAGTGGTGGCCATAAGTTCACCATGCCGCACCAGGTTTCCCGGACCGCAGCCCTTCCGTCCGTTTTTCGAGGACGTCCGCCCCGTCGTCCGCTCCGCGCTAGAATCGCCGACACTTCGCTGCCCGGAGCGGCCCATGGATATCAAGCAACTTAAATTCCTCATCGCCCTCGACGAGACCCGCCACTTCAGCCAGGCGGCGGCGCGCTGCCACGTCACCCAGCCGACCCTGTCGATGCGCCTGCGCAACCTGGAAGACGAACTGGAGTTGCCACTGGTCCGCCGTGGCCAGCGTTTCGAAGGCTTCACCGAGGCCGGCGAGCGGGTGCTGGCCTGGGCGCGCACCCTGCTGGCCGCCCACGACGGCCTGTACGCCGAGGCGGCGGCCTGTCGCGGCAGCCTCAGCGGCACCCTGCGCCTGGGCGTGGTGCCGCTGTCCAGCTTCGACCCGGTGCCACTGCTGCGACGCCTGCACAACCGCCATCCGCACCTGCGCTTCGTGCTCTCGTCGCTCAGCTCCGGGCAGATCCTCGAACAACTGGCGAGCAACCGCCTGGATATCGGCCTCTCCTACCTGGATCGCCTGGACGCCGAGCATTTCGAATCCCGGCCGCTCTGCGAGACGCACATGGGCCTGCTCCACGACCGGCGCCATTTCCACTTCGACGCCGAGCCGCTGCGCTGGGAAGCGCTGGTCGAACTGCCCCTCGGCCTGCTCAGCAGCGGCATGCACTTCCGCCAGTCGATCGACCACGCCTTCCGCAGTCGTGGCCTGCTGCCGACCCCGCTGCTGGAAACCGACGCCGTGCACCAGCTCCTGCAAGCCGTGCAGGGCGGCCTGTGCTGCGCGGTGATGCCGCTGCCCAGCGGGCTGGAACTGGGCGAGCACCTGCGCCTGCAACCCATCGAGGACGCCCACACCCTGGCGCCGCTCGGCCTGATCATGCGCCGTGGCGAACCACGCTCGGCGCTGGCCGAAGCCTGTTTCGCCGAGCTGGGAGAAGACGCCTAGGACTGCTCATCGACAGCATCTATAACAACATCGAAACACGCGATTAGACGTGACCCTCCGCGAGGCCTAGGCTGGTCAAAAAAGCACCAACGGTACTTTGCCATGCCTGCCTTGCACCAGCCCCGCCCGGATCTGGCGGATAGCCGTCTCGCCACCGAACTGGCGGAGGCCAGCTCCACCTACCAGTACCTCGAAACAGCCAGGAACCAGCGGGCAGACGCCGAGCTGGCGGAAGAAGCCGCCCTGGCCGTCGCCTTCAACGGCGTGAGCCAGGCGGTGATGCTGGTGTCGCCCGCCGATCTGGAAGATTTCGTGGTCGGCTTCAGCCTTGGCAGCGGCATCGTCGACTCCATCGACGACATCTATGACATCCGCCTGCAAGGCACCGACGCCGCCCGTCGTGCGGAAGTGAAGATCAGCAACCGCGCCTTCTGGCGCCTCAAGCAGCAGCGCCGCCAACTGGCCGGCAGCAGCGGCTGCGGACTGTGCGGCGTCGAGGCGCTGGAACAGGCGCTGCCCAGCCTGCCGACGCTGGCCCAGGCGCCCCTGCCGCCGGTCGAATGGCTGGACGACCTGCGCCAGCGCATCGCGGCCTGGCAGACCCTCGGCCAGCACTGCGGCGCGGTGCACGCGGCGCTGTTCATGGACGGCCACGGCGAACTGCGCCTGGCCCGCGAGGACATCGGCCGCCACAACGCCCTCGACAAGCTGATCGGCGCCCTGCTGCGCCAGCGCCAGCCGCTCGACGGCGGCCTGGTCATCGTCACCAGCCGCTGCAGCCTGGAGTTGATCCACAAGGTGCTGCGCGCCGGCATCCACACCCTGGTCAGCCTCTCGTCGCCCACCGGCCTGGCCGTGCAATGGGCACGCCGCCATCACCTCAACCTGATCCACCTGCCGCAACACGCCGCTCCGCGCGTGTACAGCCCGGAGTTCCCCGCATGACCCACCGCATCCACGAACACCCGACGCGCCGCTTCAAGCCTTACCAGGGGCCCGCCGGCGGCTGGGGCGCGTTGCGCAGCGTGACCCGCCACTGGCTGGAGAGCGACAACGCGCTGAAGAACATCCGCACCCTGCTCAAGACCAACCAGCACGGCGGCTTCGACTGCCCCGGCTGCGCCTGGGGCGAGGCGCCCGACAGCGGCCGGGTGAACTTCTGCGAGAACGGCGCCAAGGCGGTCAACTGGGAAGCCACCCAGCGCCGGGTGGACGCCGGATTCTTCGCCCGCCACAGCGTCGGCGCGCTGCGCGGGCAGAGCGACTACTGGCTGGAGTACCAGGGCCGGCTGACCGAGCCGATGCGCTACGACCCGGCCAGCGACCGCTACGTGCCGGTGAGCTGGGACGACGCCTTCGCGCTGATCGCCAGGCACCTGCGCGCCCTGGAAAGCCCCGACCAGGCCGAGTTCTACACCTCCGGGCGGGCCAGCAACGAGGCGGCCTACCTCTACCAACTCTTCGTGCGCGCCTACGGCACCAACAACTTCCCGGACTGCTCGAACATGTGCCACGAGGCCAGCGGCGTGGCCCTCGGGCAGAGCATCGGGGTCGGCAAAGGCACGGTGACCTTCGACGACCTGCACAAGGCCGACGCCATCTTCGTGCTCGGCCAGAACCCCGGCACCAACCACCCGCGCATGCTCGAACCGCTGCGCGAGGCGGTCGCCCGAGGCGCCCGGGTGGTCTGCGTCAACCCGCTGCGGGAACGCGGCCTGGAGCGCTTCCAGAACCCGCAGCACACCATCGAGATGCTCGGCAACCGCTCCAAGCCGACCCACACCCACTACTTCCGCCCGGCCCTCGGCGGCGACATGGCGGTGCTGCGCGGCATGGCCAAGTACCTGCTGCAATGGGAGCGCGAGGCGCCGGGCAGCGTGTTCGACCATGCCTTCATCGCCGAGCACACCGACGGCCTGGACGGCTACCTGGCCGCCGTGGAGGCCAGCGACTGGGCGGGCATCGAGGCGCAATCCGGCCTCCCCCGCGTGGACATCGAACGACTGGCACGGCTCTACGCCGACGCCGAACGGGTGGTCATGTGCTGGGCCATGGGCATCACCCAGCATCGCCATTCGGTGGCGACCATCCAGGAAATCTCCAACCTCATGCTGCTGCGCGGCAACCTCGGCAAGCCCGGCGCCGGCCTGTGCCCGGTGCGCGGCCACAGCAACGTGCAGGGCGACCGCACCGTCGGCATCAACGACCGCCCGCCGGCGGCGCTGCTCGACGCCCTGGAGCGCCGCTTCGGCTTCGCCCCGCCGCGCCATCCCGGCCACAACACGGTGGAAGCCATCCAGGCCATGCTCGACGGCCGCAGCAAGGTGTTCATCGGCCTCGGTGGCAACTTCGCCCAGGCCACCCCGGACAGCACGCGCACCCACCAGGCGCTGCGCAACTGTGCGCTGACCGTGCAGATCAGCACCAAGCTCAACCGCAGCCACCTGATGCACGGCCAGGACGCGCTGATCCTGCCCTGCCTCGGCCGCACCGACATCGACCTGCAGGCCGGCGGCGAGCAGGCGGTGACCGTCGAGGACTCGTTCAGCATGGTGCACGCCTCCCACGGCCAGTTGCGCCCGCTATCCACGCAAATGCGCTCGGAACCGGCCATCGTCGCCGGCATCGCCGACGCCACCCTGGGCGCCTGGCCGGTGGACTGGCTCTGGCTGGTCGAGGACTACGCACGCATCCGCGCCCTGATCGCCGACACCATTCCCGGCTTCGCCGATTTCGAACAGCGGCTGGCGGCGCCGGGCGGCTTCTACCTGGGCAACGCGGCGGCCCGCCGCGAGTGGAGCACGCCGGGCGGCAAGGCGCGCTTCCAGGCCAATGCTCTGCCTGCCTCGCTGCTCCACGAGAAGCTCGCCGAACAGCCGGACCTGATCCTCCAGACCCTGCGCTCCCACGACCAGTACAACACCACCATCTACGGCCTCGACGACCGCTATCGCGGGGTCAAGGGCCAGCGCCGGGTGATCTTCGCCAACGAGGCGGACATCCTGCGCCTGGGCTTCAAGCCGGGGCAGAAGGTGGACATTCGTTCGCTGTGGGAGGATGGGATCGAGCGGCGGGTGGACGGCTTCACCCTGCTGGCCTTCGACGTGCCGGCCGGCCAGGCGGCGGCCTACTACCCGGAAACCAACCCGCTGGTGCCGCTGGAGAGCTTCGGCGACGGCAGCTTCACGCCGACCTCGAAGTTCGTCGCCATCCGCCTGGAACCGGCGGGGGACGATGGGCGGATCGTCTAGCGATCCTGGCTATCGCGGCCATGGGCCGCTCCTACATGTAAACCGATGGGGTTCTTAACCCGATGGGTATCGTCGCTGCGCTCCTCGACCCATCCTACGACGGTGATACCACGTCACCCCTCTCCCATTCATGGGAGAGGGGCCGGGGGAGAGGGCTCCGTAGGAGCGGCCCATGGCCGCGAAAGCTGCGGCTTCATGTCTTGCATGGGTAACGCGAGGCCGCCCAGGTCGTGCGCACCGGGCACCGGCATGGTGCCCGGCCGGAAACACCTGCGCCGCCCCTCATCGGTGCGCACGGCGCACCCTGCGAGAGCGTTCGGAGCGTCCTGGCGATTGCCATCATCGAGCCATCGAAAAGGGCATTACAAGGCTGTAACGAACGGCCTTTGAGCGTCAGGAAATCCGTAAAGTTCCCTTGAAAAACACTCGGTTACAGACTTCGAAAAAAGTCTGTACCGCTCGTCTGCCGGCGCTTGTAAGGCCCCCTTGGTGAACACAGGATCGCCTCATCACCACAAACACAAGGTTCGCCTTCGTATGAAACGTCTCTCGATAATCCTGATGTCCCTGGGCCTGTTCAGTGGCGCGGCGATGGCTGACAACGACACCCGTGCCGGTGTCGGCGGCGCCCTGGGCGGGGTACTCGGCTCGGTGGTCGGCAACCAGGTCGGCGGCAGCACCGGTGCGGCCATCGGCGCGGGCCTCGGCGGCGCGGCGGGCAGCGCGGTTGGCGCCGATCGTCGCAGCCGCACCGAAGCGGCGCTCGGCGGCGCCCTGGGCGCGGCCGGCGGCAACGTCGTCGGCAACCAGGTCGGCGGCACCACCGGCGGCCTCATCGGCGCGGCCCTGGGCGGCGGGGCCGGTGGCGCGCTGGGCAACCACTACGGCATGAAGAGCTACAACGACGACCGCGACAGCCGTCGCTATGCCGGGCACAAGCACTACCACAAGGCGAAGTACAAGCACCGCCACCACAAGCATAAGCACAAGCATCACCGTCACTGATCGCACCCGCGCACCGGCTCCCGGCCGGTGCGCAGCCCCTCCTCAGCGGCCCAGGCCGTCCGGCTCGTCCAATCGCTCCAGCAACCACGCCCGCGTCTCGTCGCGCAGGCCGATCGCCTCCAGCCAGCCGTCTCCCCGCGCCCACAGCGACGTGCCGATATCGATCTCGATCCCCGCATGGCGCGGGAACCAGCAGCCGTCGGGCAGCAGCGTGCGCGTGCCACGAATGGCCACCGGCAGCAGCGGCAGATCGGAACGCGCGGCCAGGACGAAAGCGCCCATGCGGAAGGCCCGCAGGCCCGGCTCGGCGCCGAATGTGCCTTCCGGGAAGAACAGCAGCGACTCGCCGTCAGCCAGCGCATTGGCCAGGGCGGCGGCGTCCTCGGCGCTGCGTTGCAGCTCGAAGCGCTCGACGAAGCGGGCGCCGATCCGGCGCAGGAACAGTCCGGCGATCCATTGCCCGGCCAGCTCGCGCTTGGCGACGAAGGCGAAGCGCGGCGGCAGCGCCGCGCAGAGGATCACCCCATCGACATAGCTGGCGTGGTTGGCGGCCAGCACGCATTGCCCGCAGGCCGCCATCCGCTCCAGCCCCTCGACGTGCGGCGAGACCCCGGCCAGGCGCACGAACAGCCGCGCCGCGCCATGCACGAAGGCGCGGCACGGGCCTTGCCATGGCAACAGCGCGGCACCCAGCCAGGTCAGCGGCGCCATCAGCCAGAACAATAGCCAGATGTAGCCGCCGTACAGCGCGGCCCGGACGCTTCGCCAGGCGCTCGCCACCTGTGCCCACGCGCCCCGCAGGCCCAGGCGCAGCAGTTGCCGCCACACCGCCTGGCGCCCACCGACCAGCTCGCCGCTCTCGTACAGCTCGCGACAGGCGGAACGGCGGATCTTGCCGCTGGAGGTCTTCAGCACGCTGTGCGGCGGCGCCAGGACGATGTCGTCGGGCGGCACCCCGGCGAGTTCGACGACGATCCGGTTGATCTCCTGTTGCAGGCGCTGGCGCACGCCGGCGTCGTGCTCGTGGGTCTCCGCCAGCACCACCAGGCGCTCGGTGCCGCTGTCCGCCACGCGGCTGCCGAACACCGCGACGCAGCCCTTGCGCAGGCCGGGCACGTTGCCCACCGCCGTTTCCACGTCGTAGGGGTAGATGTTGCGCCCCGCGCGAATGATCAGGTCCTTGGCGCGGCCGGTCAGGTACAGCTCGCCGTCGGCCAGGTAGCCCAGGTCGAGGGAGTCCATCCACTCGCCGCGCTGCACCCGGCGGGTTTCCTCGGGGTTGTGGAAGTAGCCGCGACTGGTGGAAGGCCCGCTGAACTGCAGGTGCCCCTCGCGGCGTTCGGGCAGCTCGCGACCATTGTCGTCGACGATGCGGATGCGATGGCCGGGCAGCGACCTGCCACAGGAGACGAAGCGCAGGGTGTCGGCACTCCCCTCCTCGGCGGGCAGGGCCAGGCCACGGGTCTGGAACGCCTCGCGCTGTACCAGATCGATCAGCGGCCCGCGCTCCAGGGGCGGGAAGGCCACGCCGAGGGTGCCTTCGGCCAGCCCGTAGACCGGCGTCGGCGCGCTGGCGGGCAGCCCGTAGCGGGAGAAGCGCGCGACGAAGCGCCGCAAGGTGTCGGGATTGACCGGCTCGGCGCCGTTCAGCGCCAGGCGCCAGTGGCTCAGGTCCAGGCCCTCGATGTCGCTGTCGGCGATCCGGCTCAGGCACAGCTCGTAGGCGAAGTTGGGCGCCGCCGACAGGGTGCCGCCGTAGTGGTGGATCGCCCACAGCCAGCGCGCCGGCCGCGCCAGGAAGCTCAGCGGCGACATCAGCACCAGCGTGTAGGCGTAGTACAGGCTGCCCAGCCAGGCGCCGATCAGGCCCATGTCGTGGTACATCGGCAGCCAACTGACGAACACGTCGCGGGAACTGACCCGCACGCCCTCGCCCATCGCCCGCAGGTTGGCGAGCAGGTTGGCGTGGCTGACCATCACGCCCTTGGGCTGGCCGGTGCTGCCCGAGGTGTATTGCAGGAAGGCGATGTCCTCCGCCTTGCGCCGGACCGGCGTGAACTCGCCGCCGCTGTCCGCCAGTTCGGCGACGCTGGCGACCTCGCGCAGGCTCGGCACCTGTGGCTTGAGCAGGCGCGCGAGCAGCTTCGCCTCGGCCACGGTGATCAGCGCCACCGCCTCGGCGTTGGCGAGGATCGCGGCCTGCCGGCGCAGGTGCTCCTCGACCTGCGACAGGCGCATCGGCGGGTAGATGGGCACCGGCACGCCACCGGCCAACAGGGTACCGACGAAGGCGAACAGGAAGTCGCGCCCGGTGGGCAGCATCAACGCCACCGCCTGGCCGGCGCGCAGGCCCCGGCGCTGGAGGCCGCACGCCACGCCCAGGGAGCCCTGGTGCAGGGCGGCATAACTGAGGTCGTCGCAGTGCTCGTGCTCGTCGAGCAGGCGCACGTGGATACGCTCGGGCTGGTTGTGCAGGTGCCAGTCGAGCACGTCCATCAGCGTCCCGGCCACGGCCGGCGTGCTCGGCGCCGCCGGGGCGCTTTCGGGAACGGCGGAACGCGGCGACGGCAGCGGCGCCAGGCAGCCCTGTTCGCGCAGGGCGTGGAGGAGGTCTTGCGGGGTTTCCGCCCGGGAGAACAGGTCCTCGGGGAAACGCACACCGAACGCCTGCTCGAGACGCGCCCAGAGCTCCACCCGGGCCAGGCTGTCCAGGCCCAGGTCGCGGTCGAGGTCGCTGTGCAAGCCGACCTTCAGCCCTTCGGCCGCATAGGGGCGCAGCTCGATCACGGTCTGCCGGACGATGTCGAGCAGCTTTTCCGCCACCCCGTCGTCGCGGGGACTGGCGGGGGTCTTGCGGGACAGACGGGGCATAGGCCGTCCCTCGTGACAGTGCGCTCACCATTATGCGCCAGTTGTCGGGGACGGGAAGTCCCTGGCCGGACGTAGCCCGGATGCAATCCGGGAAGTGGAAGTGGTGCGGGAGGAAAGGTCGTGCCGGATCGAAAGTCCGTCCCTCACCCCAGCCCTGCCTGCGCGGCCCGCTCCGAAGGGAGAGGGAGCAGGACGTGCAAGCCGGAAACACCGTACTCCGCCCACATTCATCAACCCTTCGAACACGCCAGCTAGTCTCTAGGGACCCCACCCCAACGGAGCCCACCATGCCAAGCAGTCTTGCCCCCGGAGTGACCCGCCGCGAAATCTGGGCCTGGGCGATGTATGACTTCGCCAACTCCGGCTACACCACGGTGGTGATCACCGCGGTGTTCAACGCCTATTTCGTCGCCGTGGTGGCCGAGGGCAAGGATTGGGGCACCCTGGCCTGGACCAGCGCCATCGCCCTCTCCTATGCGCTGATCATCCTCAGCGCGCCGCTGGTCGGTGCCTACGCCGATGCCTTCGCCTGCAAGAAGCGCCTGCTGCTGCTCTGCACCATCGGCTGCGTGGCCTTCACCGCCGCGCTGGCCTGGGCCGGGCCGGGGACGCTGGTCATCGCCGTGTTGTTCGTGGTGCTCTCCAACTTCTTCTTCGGCAGCGGCGAGAACCTGATCGCCGCCTTCCTCCCCGAGCTCGCCCGCGAGGACGCCCTCGGCAGGGTTTCCGGCTGGGGCTGGGGATTCGGCTACATCGGCGGGCTGGTCAGCCTCGGCGCCTGCCTGGCCTACGTCGCTTGGGCGCAGGGCCAGGGGCACGAGGCGGCGCAGTTCGTGCCGGTGTGCATGCTGATCACCGCCGCGCTGTTCGCCGCCGCCTGCGTGCCGACCTTCCTGTTCCTGCGCGAACGCGCCAAGCCGCAACTGGAGGCCGGCGCGGCGCCGCTGGCCGCCTCGGTGTGGCACCGCTTCGCCCGCACCCTGAGCGAGGCGCGGCGCTACCGCGACCTGCTGCGCTTCCTGCTCTGCACCCTGTGCTACCAGGCCGGCATCTCGGCGGTGATCACCCTGGCCGCCATCTATGCCGACCAGGCGATGGGCTTCACGACCCAGGACACCCTGCTGCTGATCTTCGCGGTGAACATCACCGCCTCGATCGGCGCGATCCTGTTCGGCTGGTTGCAGGACCGCCTCGGCCACCGCCCGACCCTGACCCTCACCCTGCTCGGCTGGATCGTCATGGTCGGCCTGGCCTGGGCCGCCGAGGGCCCGGCGATGTTCTGGGTGGCGGCCAACATCGCCGGGCTGTGCATGGGCGCCAGCCAGTCGGCCGGGCGCGCCATCGTCGGCCTGCTGGCGCCGCCGACCCGACTGGCCGAGTTCTTCGGGCTGTGGGGCCAGGCGGTGAAGCTGTCGGCGATCCTCGGCCCGATGACCTACGGGCTGACCAGTTGGCTGAGCGGCGGCGACCATCGCCTGGCGATGCTGATCACCGGCAGCTATTTCGTCGCCGGCCTGCTGATCCTCGCCAGCGTCGATCTCCAGCGGGGGCGGCGCGCAGCCCTTGTCGAGCTGGCCTGAGAACCTGTTCAACCCACCAGCAACGCCGCCAGCGCCTCGCGCAGGGGCTCCGGGATCGGCACCGGGCGGTTGCTCCGCCGGTCCACGAACACGTGGACGAAACGCCCGGCGGCGCAGGCTTCGTCCTCGCCGGCCTTGAAGATCGCCAGTTCGTACTGCACCGAGCTGTTGCCCAGCTTGCCGACCCGCAGGCCGACCTCGATGCGTTCGGGGAAGGCGATGGAGGCGAAGTAGTCGCAGGCCGAGCTGACCACGAAGCCGACCACCTGGCCATCGTGGATATCCAGGCCGCCGCGCTCGATCAGGTAGGTGTTCACCGCGCTGTCGAAGAAGCCGTAGTAGACGACGTTGTTGACGTGGCCGTAGAGGTCGTTGTCGTGCCAGCGGGTGGTGATCGGCTGGAAATGCCTGTAGTCGTGACGCAGGTGTTGGGGTTGGGTCATGGGGTGTCCTTGGTGGTTCTTTTTACCCTCTCCCATCAATGGGAGAGGGAGCCGTCCGTGCACAGCCGGTCAGGCGCGAGTCACCCCTCTCCCCCCTTTCTTTTATGAAGAGGGGGAGAGGGGGCGGGGGAGAGGGATAGTTGATCAATACGCCGCGCGATAGATCGCCAGCGCGTCGGCCTCGCTCACTTCACGCGGATTATTCACCAGCAGGCGCTGTTGCAGCATGGCGTCGGCGGCCAGTTGCGGCAGCATGGCTTCCGGCACGCCGGCGTCGCGCAGGCGGGTCGGCAAGCCGCTGCGCTCGCTGAAGTCGGCCAGGGCGAAGATCAGTTGCTCGGTGAGATTCATCGCATCGCCGGGGCGCAGCCTGTGGCCGAGCACCAGCGACGCCAGCTCGGCGTAAAGCGGCGCGGCCACCTCGGCATTGAAGCCCAGCACATGGGGCAGCACCAGGGCGTTGGAGAGCCCATGGGGGATGTGGAAATGCCCGCCGAGCGGATAGGCCAGCGCGTGCACCGCCGCCACCGGCGCGTTGGCGAACGCCTGGCCGGCCAGGCAGGCGCCGAGCAGCATGGCCTGGCGCGCCTCGCGGTTGCCGCCGTCGTGCACCGCCGCGTCGAGGTTGGCGGCGAGCAGGCGCAGCGCCTCGCGGGCCAGCAGGTCGGACAGCGGGTTCTTCTTCAGCTTGCTGGTGTAGGCCTCGATGGCGTGGACCATGGCGTCGATGCCGGTGGCGGCGGTCACCGCCGCCGGCAGGCCGAGGGTCAGCTCGGCGTCGAGCAGCGCCAGGTCGGGCAGCAGCAGCGTCGAGACCACGCCTAGCTTGGTGGTCTCGCCGGTGGTGACGATGGCGATCGGCGTCACCTCCGAGCCGGTGCCGGCGGTGGTCGGCACCTGGATCAGCGGCAGGCGCCGGCCCCTGGCGTTGCCGACGCCGTAGATATCGGCCAGCGCCTGGGCACAGTCGGGATGGGCGAGCAGCGCGACCAGCTTGGCGACGTCCATGGAGCTGCCGCCGCCGAAGCCGACGATCAGTTCGGCGCGCTGCGCCCTGGCCTGCTCGACCGCCGCCAGCACCACGGCTTCCGGTGGATCGGCGAGCACCTGGTCGTACACCGCGACCGCCACGCCCTCGGCGGCGAAGCCGGGCAGCACGCCGTCGAGCAGGCCGAGCCGGGTGATGCCGGGGTCGGTGACGATCAGCACCGAACGCGCCTCGCGCTCCCGGCACAGCGTGGCCAGGCGTGAAGCGGCGCCGCTTTCGCAGAGGATTTGCGCGGTGGTGGCGAAGCTGAAGGGTTGCATGGCGGGTTCCTCTTTCTTGTTGTGGTCGCCTGTTCACGTAGGAGTTGCCGGTTGCCCAACTACCCTCTCCCCAGCCCTCTCCCATAAATGGGAGAGGGGGCAGTCCGTGCATGGCCGGTCAGGCGCGAGTCACCCCTCGCCCGTTTACGGGAGAGGGGCCGGGGGAGAGGGTGCTTTTCAAAACGCAAAACTCTCCTCATCCATCGCCATCAGACACCCCGCCCCGCCCAGCAGCGCCTCACGATGCGCGCTGGCCCGTGGCAGCACGCGGCGCACGTAGAAGTCGGCGCTGTGCAGCTTGGCCTGGTAGAAGGCCGCTTCGCCGCTGCCGGCTTCCAGGGCGTCCTGGGCGCGGGCGGCGGCTTGCAGCCAGAGCCCGGCCAATAGCACATAGGCCGAATACTGGAGGAAATCCATCGACATGGCGCCGATTTCCTGCGGGTCGCGCTGGCTGGCGGCGATCACCTCGGTGCCCAGCTCGCGCCATTCGCCGAGGCGCGTCTGCACCGCCTGGGCCAGCCAGGCCAGGGCCGGGCGCCGGGCCGCGTGGTCGGCCAGGTCGCTGAACTCGGCGAGCAGCGCGCCCAGTTCGGCGCCGCCGTCGCCGAGCAGCTTGCGGCGGATCAGGTCGAGCGCCTGGATGCCGTTGGTGCCTTCGTAGATCTGCGTGATGCGGCTGTCGCGCATCAGTTGCTCCATGCCCCATTCGCGGATGTAGCCGTGCCCGCCGTAGACCTGCACGCCGAGGCTGGCGACTTCCTGGCCGAGGTCGGTGAGGAACGCCTTGACGATGGGGATCAGCAGCGCGGCGCGCTTGCCAGCGGCCTTGCGTGCCTCGGCGTCGGGGTGGCCGTGTTCGAGGTCGAGCTGGCGCGCGCAGTAGGCGGCGAGCATGCGGCCGCCTTCGCTGAGGGTCTTCTGGGTGAGCAGCATGCGCCGCACGTCGGGGTGGACGATGATCGGGTCGGCCGGCCTGTCCGGCGCCGCCGGGCCGGTCAGGGCACGGGATTGCAGGCGTTCGCGGGCATAGCCCAGGGCGCCCTGGAAGGCCGCCTCGGCGATCCCCAGGCCCTGCAGGCCGACCTGGAAGCGCGCGTCGTTCATCATGGTGAACATGCAGGCCAGGCCCTGGTTGGGCGCGCCGACCAGCCAGCCGGTAGCGCCGTCGAAGTTCATCACGCAGGTGGAGGCGCCCTTGATGCCCATCTTGTGCTCGATGGCGCCGCAGCTCAGCGCGTTGCGCTCGCCGAGGGAACCGTCCTCGCGGGCGATGAACTTCGGCACTAGGAGCAGGCTGATGCCCTTCACCCCGGCCGGCGCGTCGGGCAGGCGGGCGAGCACCAGGTGGACGATGTTGTCGGTCAGGTCCTGCTCGCCGCCGCTGATGAAGATCTTGCTGCCGCTGACCTTGTAGCTGCCGTCCGCCTGCGGCTCGGCGCGGGTGCGCAGCAGCGCCAGGTCGGTGCCGGCCTGCGGTTCGGTGAGGCACATGGTGCCGGTCCATTCGCCGCTGACCATGCGGGGCAGGTAGAGCCGCTTCAGCTCTTCGCTGCCGTGGGTGTGCAGGGCCAGCACGGCGCCCTCGGTGAGCCCGGAGTAGGCGCGGAAGGACAGCGAGGCACCCATCAGCATCTCGTGGAAGCAGGCCGCGACCAGTTGCGGGAAGCCCTGGCCATCGAATTCCACCGGCCCGGTCATGCTCGCCCAGCCGTTGTCGACGTACTGCCGGTAGGCGTCGCGGAAGCCGTCCGGGGTGGTCACCTCGCCGTCGCGGAACTGGCAGCCCTGTTCGTCGCTGTTGCGGTTGAGCGGCGCCACCACTTCGCCGGCGTAGCGCGCGGCCTCTTCCAGCACGCCGTCGATGGTCTCGCGGTCCAGCCCGTTGCCGAGCAGTTCGCAATGACCGCCGACATCGAACAGTTCATGGAGGACGAAGCGCATGTCGCGCAGCGGGGCCCGGTAGCTCATATGCCACCCTCCCGCACGTCGGCGAAGCGCTTGCCGCTGGCGGCCAGTTGGCGGATCAGCTCGGCCGGCCGCCAGTGTTCGCCGAACAGCTCCTGCAAGCGCTCCAGGCGTCCCAGGATGGCGGACACGCCCTCGCCGTCGGCCCAAGCCATCGGCCCATCCTTGTCGGCCGGGAAACCGTAACCGTTGAGGTAGACCAGGTCGATGTCGTGGCTGTTGGCGGCGATGCTCTCTTCGAGAATCTTCGCCCCTTCGTTGACCAGCGCCAGCAGGCTGCGCTCGACGATTTCCTCGGCGCCGATCTCGCGGCGGCGGAAGCCGAGTCCTTCGGCCACCCGCTGGACCAAGGCGTCCACTTCGGGATCGTGCTCGGCCTGGCGGCTGCCCTCGGCGTAGCGGTAGTAGCCCATGCGCGCCTTCTGGCCGAAGCGGCCGAACTCGCACAGGGCGTTGTCGACCTGCACCAGCGGGTCGTCCATGCCGACCCCGGCGAGCTGGCGGGCGCGCCATTCGAGGTCGATGCCGACCACGTCGTACATGCGGAACGGTCCCATGGCGAAACCGAAGCCTTGCAGCGCGGCATCCACCTGGTGGGGCCAGGCGCCTTCCAGCAGCATCTTGCGCGCCTCGGCGACGTAGGTGGCGAGCATGCGGTTGCCGATGAAGCCGTGGCAGTTGCCGGCCACCACGCAGACCTTGCCGATGCGCTGGCCCAGCTCGCGGGCGGCGTCGAGCACCTCCGGGGCGGTCCGCGCGCCGCGCACGATTTCCAGCAGTTTCATGATGTGCGCCGGACTGAAGAAGTGCAGGCCGAGCACCTGCTGCGGGCGCGAGGTGACCGCGGCGATGGCGTCGATATCCAGCGCCGAGGTGTTGCTGGCGAGGATCGCCGAGGACTTCAGGGTGGCATCCAGGGTGCGGAAGATCTGCTGCTTGAGTTCGAGGTTCTCGTACACCGCCTCGATCACCAGGTCGACGCCGGCCAGCGCCGCGTAGTCGTTCACCGGGGTGACCCGCGCCAGGCGCGCGGCCGATTCCGCCGCGTCGATCCGCCCCAGGTGCAGGTTGTGGGCGTTGGTCTTGGCGACCGCGTCCATGGCCTGTTCGAGCATCTGCGGGTTGTTGTCCAGCCAGAGCACCGGGATGCCGGCGTTGGCCAGGCTCATGACGATGCCACGGCCCATGGTGCCGGCGCCGATCACGGCGGCCTGTCGAACGGAGAAGCGGGATGCGGTCATTGTTGTTGTCCTCGCGCAAAAAACCGGCAGACACCTTAGAAGAAGTCGCTACTATTTTTGAAATTTAGTCTTGTGATACGTCGTATTGATCCGATGAATACATCCAACTTCGACCTCAACCTGCTGCGCGTGCTCGATGCCCTGCTGCGCGAACGCAACGTGTCGCGCGCCGCCGAACGCCTGGCACTCAGCCAGCCGGCGGTGAGCAACGCACTGGGGCGCCTGCGCGAGCTGTTCGACGACCCGCTGCTGGTGCGCGCCGGCCGCGCCATGCAGCCGACGCCACGGGCGCTGGCCCTGGAGGCGCCGATCCGCGCCGCGTTGCAACAGATCGAGCAGAGCCTGAGCGGCGGCCAGCAGTTCGAGCCGGCGAGCAGCCGGCTGCGCTTCAGCGTCGCCATGACCGACTACGTGGAGCTGGTCTGCATGCCGCGCCTGCTGGCCCGGCTGGCCGACGAGGCGCCGGGCGTCACCCTGGCGGTCAGCCAGCTCAGCCCGCAGTTGCCGGCCGAGGCGCTGGACAAGGGCGACCTCGACCTGGCCCTGGGCCGCTTCGAGAACGTCCCCGCGCGCTTCGCCCGGCGCCGCTGGACGAGCGAGACGCTGCGCCTGGTGAGCCGCCGCGACCACCCGCTGCTCGCGCGGACGCCGGACCTGGAGACCTTCCTGCGCCTGCGCCACCTGTGGGTCCATGGCGGGCAGACCAAGGGCATGGTCGACCAGTGGCTGGGCGCGCACGGCCTGGCCCGCTCCATCCACTACACCACGCCGAACTACCTGCAAGCCGCGCACATCGTCGCCATCACCGACCTCGCGGTGGTCCTGCCGACGCGGCTGGCCGAGCACTTCGCCGCCCTGCTGCCGCTGCAGTTGCAACCGCTGCCCTTCGATGTCGGCGCCTTCCACCTGGACATGGTCTACCCCGCCCAGCGCGAACGGGACGCCGCGCTGCAATGGCTGATCGAGCGGATCGCCGAGGTCGGGCGGTAGGGTACTCCGTGCGCACCGCTTGCCCAGGTCCCATGTGCGGCGTTCCGCCGGGAACGAAAGGTGTCGCCCCCGGGTTGGTGCGCGCAGCGCACCCTACGGGAGCCGTCAGCCGAGCGCTTCCACCGCTTCGCGCTTGGCGCTGGCCTTCGGCGAGCTGAACTCCAGGTAGCCGTCCTCCACCTTGCCGTAGCGCAGCAGGGCCAGGTCGAGCAGGTAGTTCTGGTAGAGCTTCCAGGGCGCGCGGTCGCCCTGGCTGGGCAGTTTGTCGGCGACGCGCTGGATATAGCCGGAGTTGAGGTTGAGGAACGGCGCCGGCCTGACCTCGCCGTCACGGCTGCGCGGGGTGCACTGGCGCATGCCGATGGCGTCCATGTGGTTGATCAGGCGGCAGAAGTATTCGCTGGACAGGTCGGCCTTGAGCGTCCAACTGGCGTTGGTGTAGCCGAGCACCACCGCGGCGTTGGGCAGGTCGCGCAGCATGATGCCGCGATAGCCCATGCTCTTCGCCGCGTCGAACGGCTGGCCGTCCACCGCCACCTCGATACCGCCGAACAGCAGCAGGTCGAGCCCGGTGGCGGTGACGATCACGTCCGCTTCGAGCACCTGGCCGGATTTCAGGCGGATGCCGGTCTCGGTGAAAGTATCGATGTGGTCGGTGACCACCGAGGCCCTGCCCTGGCGCAGCACACGGAACAGGTCGCCGTCGGGCACCGCGCAGACCCGTTCGTCCCACGGCTTGTAGCGCGGGCTGAAGTGGCGCATGTCGA
Source organism: Zestomonas carbonaria (assembly GCF_904061905.1). Classification (GTDB taxonomy): domain Bacteria; phylum Pseudomonadota; class Gammaproteobacteria; order Pseudomonadales; family Pseudomonadaceae; genus Aquipseudomonas; species Aquipseudomonas carbonaria. Next base: position 103,346 of record NZ_CAJFCI010000012.1, on the reverse strand, counting down.
AATCCTTGCCGAGCTGGTGCCGGGCCATGCCGAGCAGCGCCTTGCGCACCAGGTTGGGGAAGGTCTTGGCCATGTTGAAGAAGACCATCTGCATGGTCACGTTGCGCGCGCGACCGAGGCGGTACACCCACTTGTCCGGCAGGAAGCGGCGCAGGAAATTGGAGATCGCGTCCTTGTGCGGCAGGGTGATCACGTAGCTCGGCGAGCGCTGCAGCATGGTCACGTGGCGGGCCTTGTCGGTCAGCGCCGGGACCAGGGTGACGGCGGTGGCGCCGCTGCCGATCACCACCACCTTCTTGCCGGAATAGTCGAAGTCTTCCGGCCACAGTTGCGGGTGGATGACCTCGCCCCGGAAGTGCTCGCGACCGGGAAACTCGGGGGTATAGCCGGCCTCGTAGCGGTAGTAGCCGGTGCACAGCAGCAGGTGCCGGCAGCTCAGCCTGAGCGGATTCGGCTCGTCGTCGCGCTGCACCTCCAGGTTCCAGGTGGCGGTCGCCGAGTTCCAGTCGGCCTTGAGCACCTTGTGGCGGTAGCGGATATTGCGGTCGATGCCGTTTTCCCGCGCGGTTTCCTCGATGTAGCGGCGGATCGACGGACCGTCGGCGATGGCCTGCGGGTCGTTCCACGGCTTGAAGTTGTAGCCGAGGGTGAACATGTCCGAGTCGGAACGGATGCCCGGGTAGCGGAACAGATCCCAGGTGCCGCCCATGGCCTCGCGGCCTTCGAGGATCGCGAAGGTCTTGCCGGGGCAGTGCTTCGTCAGGTGATAGGCGGCACCGACGCCGGACAGGCCGGCGCCGATGATCAGTACGTCGAGATGTTCGGTAGGCATGGGGACTCCTTGGTCGAGGGGTCTCATGGATTCAAGACCCAATACCCGGTGCCCGCCAGATTCGTGGTCGGGAACAGGTTTGTCCCCGACCGTAGGATGGGTTGGGCCGCCCGGGCCTACCCCTGCGCCACCCAGTCCCGCACCTCGGCGTAGGGATAATCCTCCAGCGCCGCGAAGCCGGGAACCTGCCGCGCCTTGAGCCTGGTGAACAACGGCGTGGTGATGCCGCACAGGAAGCGGGTCAGGCATTCCGCGCTGGGCTCGGCGCCTTTCTGTTCCCGATGACGCTGCTCGAAAGCCCCGCACAGCGCCGCGACATCCCGCCCGGCCAGCGGCGGCAATGCCGGCACCGGCGGCAGGTGGGCGACCTGGCCGTGGCACACCGAGCAGTGCCCGCAGCGCTCGGGCGCCTGCTCGTCGCCGAAGTAGACGGCCAGGCGCCGGCTCAGGCACTGGTCGCTGGCGAACAGCGCGAGCATGGCCTGGATGCGGGCGATCTCGCTGGCCTCGTGGCGCTTGAAGTAGGCGTGCAGCTCGTCGGCCAGGGCATCCGGGTCGAAGCGGGTATCGAGCAGCGCGTAGACCTCGGTCATCTGCTTGCTTTCCAGCTCGATCCAGCCCTTTTCCTGGAGCCAGTCAAGCGCCTTGACCACCCGGCCGCGCTCGGCGTGATGCTGGCGGTACAGCGCGTCGAAATCCACCGTGCACCAGGTCCGCGCCCGCTGCGAGGTGGCGACGATGGCGGCGATGAACTCGCGCCGCTCGCCCTCGAAACGCGCCACCAGCTCCTCGGGGTCGATCAGGTACTTGAAGCGATATTCGGCGAAATAGGCATAGCGCGGAGCGATGATGCCGCGAAGTTCGAGCTGCACCAGCAACGTCTTCAGCGGTAGCTGGCGGATGTTGCTGTGGTCCGCCAGCGCAGTGAGCATCAGTTCCCACTGGCCGTCCCGGACGCCGCCAAGCAGTTCGTCGAGGACCGCGCGGATGCCATCCCGCTCGGGCGTGTCGCCGTAGACGAAGTTCTCCAGCACGTTGAGGCCGTCGCGGTTGGCCAGCACCAGGCAGTCGGACGGCAGGCCGTCGCGCCCGGCGCGGCCGATCTCCTGGCTGTAGTTCTCGACGGATTTCGGCAGGTCGAAGTGCACCACGTTGCGGATGTCGGCCTTGTCGATGCCCATGCCGAAGGCGATGGTGGCGACGATGCAGCTCAGCCGTCCGTCCATGAAGCTGCGCTGGATCGCCTCGCGCTGCTCGTGGGCCATGCCGGCGTGGTAGGCGCTGGCGGGGATGCCGTTGCGTTCGAGGTGTTCGGCGACCTGCTCGGCGGTCTTCTGCTGGGTGACGTAGACGATGCTCGGCTGGCCCGGCCTGGCGCCCAGCCAGTCCACCAGGCGGCGCTGCTTGTCGCGGCCGGCGACCGGCTCCACCAGCAGGTTGAGGTTGGGCCGGTAGAAGCCGGTGGTGATCACGTCGGTTTCGGCGATGGCGAACTTCACGCGCATGTCGGCGATCACCTCCGGGGTCGCCGTGGCGGTGAGCAGCAGCACCTGGGGAATGCCGAACTGGCGCTGGTAGTCGGGCAGCTTCAGGTAGTCGGGGCGGAAGTTGTGGCCCCACTCGGAGATGCAGTGGGCCTCGTCCACCACCAGCAGGGAGATCGGCACCTGGGCGATGAAGTTGCGGAAACGCTCGTTCTTCAGGCGCTCCACCGAGATCATCAGGATCTTCAACTCGCCGGCCCTGGCGCGCGCCATCACCTCGGCGCCCTCCTCGCGGCTCTGCGCCGAATCGATGCTGGCGGCGGCGATGCCGTGGCGGGCGAGGAAGGCCAGTTGGTCCTGCATCAGCGCCAGCAGCGGCGAGACCACCAGGGTCAGGTGCGGCAGGTGCAGGGCCGGCAACTGGTAGCACAGCGACTTGCCCGAGCCGGTGGGAAAGATCGCCGCCGCCGAGCGCCCGGCCAGCACGGCGCCGACCGCCGCCTCCTGGCCGGGGCGGAACTGTCGGTAGCCGAAGACGCGTTCGAGGGTCGTGTGCATGTCAGTCACTCCGTTGACTGTGGTGGGAGTCGTGACCATAGCGTGATGGGGGGCGGTTTCGCAGGAACTGGTGCGCAGTGGGGTGGATGGGTGATGGGTTGGTACCCATCCTACCAAGCGGCCTTGTGCAATGTCGGGGTGAATGGTGTTCGCAGGTGAGGGGCGGAGTCGATCCCACCAACAAACAACCTCCACTTCCCCAAACGAAAAAGCCGCCCGAAGGCGGCTTTTCCCTACACGACGCGCCTTACAGTTGCGGACCCGCATCACGAATGGCGTCGCTCACCTCGAACTTCTCGAAGTTGTCGATGAACTTCTTGGCCAGGGCCTTGGCCGCTTCGTCGTAGGCGTTCTTGTCGGCCCAGGTGTTGCGCGGGTTGAGCAGCTCGGTTTCGACGCCCGGCACCGACTTCGGCACGCTCAGGTTGATGATCGGCAGGTGCTCGGTCTCGCTACCGACCAGTGCGCCGCTCTGGATCGCCGCGATCACGCCACGGGTGGTCGGGATGCTGAAGCGCTTGCCGACGCCGTAGCCGCCGCCGGTCCAGCCGGTGTTGACTAGGTAGACCTTGGAGCCGAAGGACTTGATGCGCTTGATCAGCAGCTCGGCGTAGACACCGGCCGGACGCGGGAAGAACGGCGCACCGAAGCAGGTGGAGAAGGTCGACTTGATGCCGCCGCCGGAACCCATCTCGGTGGAACCGACCAGCGCGGTGTAGCCGGACAGGAAGTGGTAGGCGGCCTGTTCCTCGTTGAGGATCGACACCGGCGGCAGCACGCCGGTCAGGTCGCAGGTCAGGAAGATCACCGCGTTCGGCTCGCCGCCGAGGTTTTCCTCGGAGCGCTTCTCGACGAACTCCAGCGGGTAGGCGGCGCGGCTGTTCTGGGTCAGGCTGTCGTCGGCGTAGTCCGGCACGCGGTTCTCGTCGAGCACCACGTTCTCCAGCACGGCGCCGAAGCGGATGGCTTTCCAGATCACCGGCTCGTTCTTCTCGGACAGGTCGATGCACTTGGCGTAGCAACCGCCCTCGATGTTGAACACCACGCCCTCGCCCCAGCCGTGCTCGTCGTCGCCGATCAGGTAGCGCGACTCATCGGCGGACAGGGTGGTCTTGCCGGTGCCGGACAGGCCGAAGAACAGGGTCACGTCGCCGTCTTCGCCGATGTTCGCGGCGCAGTGCATCGGCAGCACGTCCTTCTCCGGGAGCAGGAAGTTCTGCACCGAGAACATGGCCTTCTTCATCTCGCCGGCGTAGCGCATGCCGGCGATCAGCACCTTGCGCTGGGCGAAGTTGATGATCACGCAGCCGTCGGAGTTGGTGCCGTCACGCTCCGGCACGCACTCGAAGTTGGCGACGTTGAGCACCTGCCACTCGCCCTTGCCGGCCGGGTTGTAGGTTTCCGGGTTGATGAACAACTGACGGCCGAACAGGTTCTGCCAGGCGGTCTGGGTGGTCATCTTGACCGGCAGGTAGTGTTCGGCGGCCGAACCTACATGGACGTGGGAAACGAAGTGGTCCTGGGCATTGTTGAACGCCTCGACGCGGTCCCACAGGGCATCGAACTTGTCCGCAGGGAACTTGCGGTTGATCGGGCCCCAGCCGATGGCTTCGGTGGTGCTCGGCTCATCGACGATGAAACGGTCGGCCGGCGAACGACCGGTGCGATGGCCGGTGCGCACCACCAGCGAGCCATTGGCCGCCAGTTCGCCCTCGCCGCGACGGATCGCTTCTTCGACCAGTTGGGCAGCGCTGATATCGGTGTACACGGCGGTATTGGCTTGCGTCATGTGAGTCCCCATCGGCTCAGGGCCGAGCTTCCGAACGGTATGTAGTAGAAGCTACGGCACTACTACAGCGAGAAAAAAGTGCGCGCGATTATGCCAGAAAGGCCGCCACAGGTGCAGCCTCCGATCCGCGCGCAGGGCGATCATCGCCCTTTATCCGACAACACGACGGCAATGGCCGCCATCCTGAACGAACGTCCGACATCGACGAGCGTCCCCGGTTCAGTGCCGGGTGTCCGAGGCCGGCTGCACGCCGCCACCGGCGAACAGTTGGGCGACGTCGGCGGCATCGAAGGCGTAGCGCTGGTTGCAGAACTGGCAGTCGATCACCACGCTGCCGCCCTGCTCTTCGAGCAGCTTCTCGACGTCTTCCTGGCCCAGGCTGATCAGCGCCCGCGCCGACCGGTCGCGCGAGCAACTGCAGCGGAAATGCAGGGCGCGCGGGTCGAACAGGCGCACCGCCTCTTCGTGGTACAGGCGGTACAGCAGGGTTTCGTTGTCCAGGCCGAGCAGTTCCTCGGCATTCAGAGTGTCCGCCAGGGTCACCACATGCTGCCAGCTCGCTTCGCGTTCTTCAGCGCCTTTCTGACGGTCGGCCGGCAGTTGCTGGAGCAACAGGCCGCGCGCGCGGCGGCCGTCGGCGTTCAGCCAGAAGCGCGTGGGCAACTGCTCGGAGGTGGCGAAATAGGCGGACAGGCAGCTTGCCAGGTTGTCGCCGTCGAGGGCGACGATGCCCTGGTAGCGCTGGCCCTGGGCCGGGTCGATGGTGATCGCCAGCACGCCCTCGGGCATCAGTTCGCGCAGGCTGCCGGCGTCGCCGATCTGCGCGGCGTGGTAGCGGGCGATGCCGCGCAATTCGCCGTCGCTGGAGCACTCGACCATCAGCAGCGGCACGGCGCCGGAGGAGCGCGCCTGGAGCACCAGCAGGCCGTCGAACTTCAGGGTGCCGAGCAGCAGCGCGGCGGCGGCCAGCAGTTCGCCGAGCAGTTGCGCCACCGGCTCCGGATACGGGTGCTTGGCCAGCACGTGCCGGTAGCTGGCGTCGAGCGCGACCATCTCGCCGCGCACGTCGAAGTCGTCGAACAGGAAACGTTGGGAAAAGTCAGACATGCCGGAATCGTCGAGGTTGGCCAGGGTCGGCGATTTTAGGCGCAAAGGCAGTGGCGACCAAGGGCCTCCTGTCTATCGCCGGCGCGGCCGTTGTCTATCGATCAGGGCTGGTGGGCCGGAGTCGGCGCCTCATCGGTGCGCACGGCGCACCCTACGAGAGCTTTTTCGTTCAGCCTCCAGCGCTCTCGTCGGCTTTCATGGTGAGCTGAAGCCCACCCTACGGGTCACTGGTCGTGGCTTTCGCGGAAGCCGAACAACTGGCGGCGCTGCTTCTTGGTCGGCCGGCCGTCGGTCTGCATGCCCAGGGCGCCGGCCTTGCGCATGGCGGCGGCCTGTTCGCGGCGTGCGATGCTGTCGGCGGTCTCCTGGTACAGCGTCTGCGCCTCCGGCGCGCCACGGCGCACGGCGGACAGCGCCTGGATCACCACGGTGCGTTCGTCGAAGCCGGTGCGGATGGTCAGCTCATCGCCGATCCTCGGTTCCTTGCTCGGCTTGCAGCGCTCGCCCCGGCAATGCACCTTGCCGCCCTCGATGGCCGCCTTGGCCAGCGCGCGGGTCTTGAAGAAGCGCGCCGCCCACAGCCATTTGTCCAGGCGCACCTTGTCGTCGTCTTTGTCGCTCATGCAAAGCTCCGCAATCGTCCGGCCCCCATCGCAACATGATTCACGGCCGTGGTAAACCTCCCGCGAGCGCTGGTGCAGTTGTCACGGCGCCCGACTAGAATGCCGACATCATTCCTCTCCAGCCCGTTCTGGTAAGCCCATTTTGAAGACCTTCGACCAGCTCTCGGTGATCGGCCTGCGTGAATGGATCAATCTGCCCGAGCTGGGAATGGTCGGCCTGCGCGCCAAGATCGACACCGGCGCCAGCACCTCGACCCTGCACGCCAGCGACATCCAGCCGTTCAAGCGCGATGGCGGGGATTGGGTGCGCTTCACCGCCCACCTCGGCACCCTGGTGCAGCGGCGTCATCGCTGCGAGGCGCCGCTGGTCACGGTGAAGACCATCCGCAGTTCCAACGGCCAGGCGCAGAGCCGCTACGTGATCCGCACCCTGCTGACCCTCGGCGACCGCACCTGGCCGGTGGAATTCACCCTGGCCTGTCGCAAGACCATGCGCTATCGCGTGCTGCTGGGCTCCAAGGCGCTGATCAAGGGCCAGTTGGTGGTCAACCCGGCGCTGACCTACGTCCAGGACAAACCCGTACTCATTTCTCCCCCCACCACAGGTGCCGCATGAAGATCGCCGTGCTGTCGCGCAACCCGCGTCTGTACTCCACCCGCCGTCTGGTCGAGGCCGGCCAGCAACGGGGCCACGAGATGGTGGTGATCGATACCCTGCGCGCCTACATGAACATCGCCAGCCACAATCCGCAGATCCACTATCGCGGCAAACCGCTGGAAGGCTTCGACGCGGTGATCCCTAGGATCGGCGCCTCGGTGACCTTCTACGGCTGCGCGGTGCTGCGCCAGTTCGAGATGATGGGGGTGTTCCCGCTCAACGAGTCGGTGGCGATCAGCCGCTCGCGGGACAAGCTGCGCTCGCTGCAACTGCTGTCGCGCAAGGGCATCGGCCTGCCGATCACCGGTTTCGCCCACTCGCCGGACGACGTGCCCGACCTGATCCAGATGGTCGGCGGCGCACCGCTGGTGATCAAGGTGCTGGAAGGCACCCAGGGCATCGGCGTGGTGCTCTGCGAGACGCAGAAGGCCGCCGAATCGGTGATCGAGGCGTTCATGGGCCTCAAGCAGGACATCATGGTCCAGGAATACATCAGGGAGACCGGCGGCGCCGACATCCGCTGCTTCGTGGTCGGCGACAAGGTGATCGCCTCGATGAAGCGCCAGGCCAAGCCCGGCGAGTTCCGCTCCAACCTGCATCGCGGCGGCACCGCCAGCCTGATCAAGATCACCCCGGAAGAACGCATGACCGCCATCCGCGCCGCCCGGGTGATGGGCCTGGCGGTGGCCGGGGTGGACATCCTCCGCTCGCACCACGGCCCTCTGGTGATGGAAGTGAACTCCTCGCCGGGCCTGGAAGGCATCGAGACCACCACCGGCAAGGACGTCGCCGGGATCATCATCCAGCATATGGAGAAGAATGCCTGTCCGGGGCAGACGCGGACCAAGGGGAAGGGGTAGAGCCGAGGAAAGCGCTGGAAGGCTGGAGGGCTGGACGGGGGAGCGGTGCAAAGTCCACCTCCGCCCCTCACCCTATCCCGAGGGGAGGGGACTGATCGGAGTTGGGGTTACGCACGTAGCCAGAACCACGGAAACTCCCCCTCTCTCCGGGCGGGGCGCGCAGCCAGGGTTGGGGTGAGGGCGGCCTCGATCCCCCCACACAACTCTCCCTGGACACCCGCCCGAACACCCTCCCCTAAACGTGCGCCACCGCCTGCCTGTGGCGGTCCATCCAGGCGATGAAGGTCGTCTCGTCCATCGGTTCGCTGAAGTAGAACCCCTGTCCCAGCGAACAGCCATGGCTGCGCAGGCGGTCCACCTGGCCGAGGTTCTCGACGCCCTCGGCGACGCATTCCAGGCCGAGGTTGCTGGCGATCACCAGAATGGACTCCACCAGCACCAGGCCGCGGGCCTCGCCGTCGAGATCGCAGACGAAGCTGCGGTCGATCTTCAGGCGGTCCAGCGGCAGGCGCTTGAGGTAGGTGAGCGACGAGTAGCCGGTGCCGAAGTCGTCGATGGCGAAGCGCACGCCGAGGGCCTTGAGCGCCTGCATGGCGGAGATGCACTGTTCGACCTCCTCGAGCAGCACGCCCTCGGTGATCTCCAGTTCCAGCGCGGTGGCCGGCAGGTGGTGGCGTTGCAGGCACTCGCTGACCCGCGCCACCAGGCCCGGCTGGCGCAGCTCGCGCGGGCTGAGGTTGACCGCCAGGACCAGTTGCGGCCAGCGCGAGTGCCAGCGCTCCAGCACGGCGCAGGCGTTCTCCAGCACCCAGGCGCCGAGTTCCTGGATCAGGCCGGTGTCCTCGGCCAGCGGGATGAACTGGGTCGGCGGAATCTCGCCGCGCTCCGGGTGCACCCAGCGCAGCAGCACTTCGGCGCCGGCGACGCGTCCGCTGGACAGCGCCAGTTGCGGCTGGAACACCAGGTGCAACTGGCCGCGCGCCATGGCCTGGCGCAGTTCGCTCTGCAACAGCAGGCGCTGGTCGATCACCGCCTGCATTTCCGGGGCGAAGAAGTGCAGCGCGTTGCGCCCGCCCTGCTTGGCGCGGTACATCGCGGTGTCCGCCTGCTTGAGCACGTCGGCCGCGCCCTGGGTGCCGAGCGGGTGCAGGGCGATGCCGATACTGGCGCTGACCGACAGCTCGTGCTGTTCGATGAGGTAGCTGCCGAACAGGCTGGCGAGCAGTTTCTCGCCCACCTCGGCGGCGTGCTCGCCGGCTTCCTCGGGTGTGTCGCCGAGCGCTTCGAGGAGCACCACGAACTCGTCGCCGCCGAGCCGCGCCAGGGTGTCCTCGGCGCGCAGGCAGCCGGCCAGGCGCGCGGTGACCTCGCGCAGCAAGGCGTCGCCGACCGGGTGGCCGAGGCTGTCGTTGACCGTCTTGAAGTGGTCGAGGTCAATGAACAGCAACGCGCCGAAACAGCCTTCGCGCTGCTCGCGGATCATCGCGTGCTGCAGGCGGTCGAGCAGCAGCCGGCGGTTGGGCAGGCCGGTGAGCTCGTCGCTGAACGCCAGGCGCTCGATCTCCCGCTGGTAGCGCTGGCGTTCGGAGATGTCGGTGACGCTCAGGCGCACCAGCGGCCGTTCGCCGCCCGGCAGGCGCACCAGGCGCACTTCGCAGGGGCGCAGGCGACCGGCGGCATCGCGCATCAGCCATTCGAACACCGGCGTCTCGCCCGCCAGCGCCGCCCGCGCGTAGGCCTGGGCGACCTGCAACGAAGGGCGGCCGTCGGGCTGCAGCGGCGGGCTGAAACTGGTCGGCATGCGGCCGATCAGCTCTTCGCGCGGCAGGCCGAACAACAGCGCGGCGTTTTCGTTGGCCTCGACGATACCCAGCCCGGTGTCGAACATCAGGATCGCCTCCGGCGCATTCTCCACCAGGGTGCGGTAGCGCGCCTCGGCCTCGCGCCGCGCGGTGATGTCCTCGACCAGCACCAGGCAGGCCTCCAGCCGCCCCTGGGTGTCGCGCACCGCGCGCAGGCTGAGGCGGGCGTAGACCAGGCTGCCGTCGGGGCGCAGGAAGCGCTTGTCCAGCTCGTAGTCGTCGCGCTCGCCGTCGCACACCGCCTGGAACAGCGGCTCCTCGATGAGGACGTCCTCGTCGTGGGTGATCGACGTCCAGGTCAGCCCGCGCAGTTCGTCGCGACCGCGGCCGAGCACCTGGCAGAGCTTGCTGTTGACCTCCAGCCACAGGCGCTGCGGGCCGATCATCGCCATGCCGATCAACGGCGCCTCGAAGAACAGCCGCAGCCATTCGTCCCGCTCGTGCAACTGCTGCTCGGCGCGCTTGCGCTCGGTGAGGTCCTGCAAGGCGCCGTAGATGCGGATCACCTCGTTGCCGTCGCGCTCCACCAGCCCGCGTGCGCGCACGTAGCGCTGGTTGCCGCGGGCGGTGGTCAGGCGCAGCTCGATGTCGAACGGATCGCTGCGCTCCAGCGCCTGGCGCACGGCCTGTTCGGCCAGGTGGCGGCTGTCGGCGTCGAGGTAGGCGAAGGCCTGCTCCAGGCTCGGCGTGGCTCCCGAGGGATCCAGTTCGAACAGGCGGAAGCAGCCTTCGCTCCAGAACATGCTGAGGTCGGTCGGGTCGAGCACCCAGCCGCCGATATCGGCGATCGCCTCGGTCTGTGCCAGCAGGTGGGTCTGGCGCAGCAGCTCCTCGCGGCGCCGGGCCAGTTCGACGATCTGCTGCTCGCGGGCGCTGACGTCGTGCTGCAGGCCGACGAAATGGCTGATGCCCTGGGCGTCGCGCATCGGCGCCAGGGTGATCTCGTTCCAGAACAGGCTGCCGTTCTTGCGGTAGTTGCGCAGCACCACCTGGCAGGCCTCGCCGCGCCGCAGGGCGACACGCAGGCGCTGCAACTCGCTCTGGTGGCGGTCGTCCCCCTGCAGGAAGCGGCAGTTGCGGTTGAGGATCTCTTCGCGCGAATAGCCGCTCATCCGCTCGAACGCCGGGTTGCAGTAGATCAGCGGCAGGTCCGGCTGGCGCGCATCGGCGATGCACACGCCCATCGGGCTGGCGTCGATCGCCAGTTGGGTCAGTGCCAGTTGCTGCTGCATCTCCGCGCGCCGGCTCAGGGCCAGGCGCAGGTCGCTGAGGCTGCGCCCCACCAGCAGGGTGGCGAACAACAGCAGCAACAGGCTCAGGTGCAGTTCGTCGAGCTCCTCGCCGAGACGGGATTCACCGCCGCCGCTGCCGATCGGCAACGACAGCACCAGCAGGCCCAGGCTGCTCAGCAGCGCGCCGCACAATGCGCCGGGCAGCCCCCAGGAGAGGGCCAGGCCGAGCAGCACCAGCCCCATCAGCGGCAGGGCGAACAGCAGCGGCAGCAGGTCCATCGCCCAGGGCAGCCCGACCGCCAGCGCCAGCAGCAGCGGCCATGGCGGCACGCAGCGCAGCGGTTCGGCGAGCGGCGGCAGGCTGCAACCGGGCGGCGAGGCCACCCAGCCGCGCTGGCGCAGGGTCAGGGTGGCGTAGGTCAGCAAGGGGATGGCGAACACCATGCCGGTCATGCAGTCGGCCAGCCACTGGCCGAGGCTGGCCGCGGCCCAGGATGCCGGCTCCAGCTCGCCGCTCAGTGCCAGGCTGCCCTGCAGGCCCATCGACGACAGGGTCACCGGCACCAGCACGCCGAGCAGGATGAAACGCAGCAGGTGGCCGAGGTCCGGCAGAGCCGCGTCGAAGCCCGGCCGATGCAGCAACAGCCAGGCACAGCCGATGGCCAGGGTTTCCGGCAGCGCATGGAGCGGCGCCCACTGCCATTGCAGTCCTCCCCAGAGAGGCGCGCTGAGCAAGGCGTTCAGGTAGACCGCCAGCAATACGCGCGGCCCCCACCAGAGCACGAACACCAGGCCGAGAGGTAACGGCAGGTACCAGAAGGAGATGCCATCGCTCAGGCGAGTGCTGAGGGATAGCCAGGAGGCAAGGTGGAGCAGCGCCAGTGGGAGCCACCAAGTCCATGTGGGCTTTCGATCGGAAACGGCGTGCATGCTGACCTCGTGTCATTCCGCCGAGACAGCATAGTTGAACATGTTTCTAACGGCGCGCTCGTGGCGAACGCGACGAAATGACACGGGGGTGGATCGGCATTCGGTGCCATCCCGCACTCCGCCCCTCACCCCTGCCCTGGCTGCGCGCCCCGCTCCGAAGGGAGAGGGGGTCTACGGAGCTGGCTTTCGGCTCTGTCGTACAAACGCAGAGGTAGGGTGGGATTCAGCCCGCCAGGCGGCGGTTCGGAGCGTTCTCGGAGCATGTGCCCTCCCACAGTCCACCCCCGTAGGAGCGGGCCATGCCCGCGATTGGCGGTTGCGCCCGGACTCAGCTTCGTGGGCAGCGGCCTAGCGCACGCTCAACACGAAGCCGATCCGGCTGAGCCACTCGGCTTCCTGCTCGAAGTCGGCCTGGGTCAGCGGGTTGGCCTGCAGCCAGCCGTCCGGGAACACCACGTCGAGGCTTTTCGGGCCGGCCTGCAACTGCACGCGGGGCATTTCCTGGGTGCCGCGGATGTGGTGGAAGAGGATCGCGAAACGCAGCAGCACGCACAGGCGGATCAGTTGCACGCCCTCGTCGCCGAACTCTTCGAAGCGGTCCTTGGGAATGTTGCGGCGGTGACCGCGCACCAGCAGGGCCAGCATCTGCTGGTCCTGACGCGAGAAGCCGGACAGGTCCGAGTGCTCGATCAGGTAGGCGCCGTGCTTGTGGTAGTGGTAGTGGGCGATGTCCTGGCCGATCTCGTGGACCTTGGCCGCCCAGCTCAGCAGCTCGCGGTGCCAGTCGTCATCCAGTCCCCAGGCGTCGGCCACCTGCTCCAGCGCGGACAGCGCCTTGGCCTCGACCCGCGCCGCCTGCTCGGGGTCGGCGTGATAGCGCTCCATCAGCGCGCTGAGGGTGCGTTCGCGGACGTCCTCGTGATGGTGGCGGCCGAGCAGATCGTAGAGCACGCCCTCGCGCAGGGCGCCTTCGCAGTGGTCCATGCGTTGCAGTTCGAGGGCGTCGAAGACCGCCTCCATGATCGCCAGGCCGGCCGGGAAAATCGTCCGCCGGTCGGGCTTGATGCCGTCCATGTCGAGCTTCTCGACGTCGCCCAGCTTGAGGGTCTTGCGCTTCAGCCAGGCGATGCCTTCCGGGGTGATCTCACCGTTGCCGATACCGCCACCCTTGCTGGCCAGGCCAACCGCGCGGATGGTGCCGGAGGCGCCGACCGCTTCCTGCCAGCCGAGCCGGCGCAGGCTCTGCTCGATGCCCATCAGCTCCAGGCGCGCCGCGGTGTAGGCCTGGGCGTAGCGTGCCGGGGTAATCTTGCCATCCTTGAAATAGCGCTGGGTGTAGCTGACGCAGCCCATCTGCAGGCTCTCGCGCAGCAGCGGCTCGAAGCGCTGGCCGACGATGAACTCGGTGCTGCCGCCGCCGATGTCGACCACCAGCCGCTTGCCGGGGGCGGCGGCCAGGGTGTGCGAGACGCCGAGGTGGATCAACCGCGCCTCCTCGCGCCCGGAGATCACTTCCACCGGGTGGCCGAGCACCGCCTCGGCGCGGCGGATGAACTCGCTGCGGTTGCGCGCTTCGCGCAGCGCGTTGGTGCCCACCACCCGCACCGCGCCCTGCGGCAGGCCGGAGGTCAGTTGGGCGAAACGGCGCAGGCAGTCGAGGCCGCGCTGCATCGCTTCTTCGCTGAGCAGGCGCTCTTCGTCGATGCCCGCGGCCAATTGCACTTTCTCTCCGAGCCGCTCAAGGACGCGGATCTCACCATGGTCGGCCTTGGCCAGCACCATGTGGAAACTGTTCGAACCGAGATCGATGGCTGCGATGACGGGGAAGTTCTTGATGGCGCTTTGCGGCATGGTCTGGGTCTCGATGCGGAACCGCGACATCCTGCCATGATAGGCCAGCAACGCCAACGCGAAGCGTGGCACGGGCGTACTGAATGGCAGCAGGTATCTGCGCATGGGAGCGGGAGACCGGGCACGGGAAGGAGCTCCGGGAGATTCTGCCGACGCCCGCATGACAGTCTCGTGGCAACACTTGCCAGCGGCCTCGTTGGGCCCTATATGCATGGGAGCCATAGCCAGACTCAATCGCCTGCGCCTTTCGGGCTCCGCCAAGCCGGGCTATGATGGCGGCCACTTTTTTGCTTCCGGACCCCAACGGAGAGAATTCATGAGCGAACTCATCACCAACGTCAGCGATTCCAGCTTCGACCAGGAAGTGCTTCAGGCCAGTGGCCCGGTGCTGGTCGACTATTGGGCCGAGTGGTGCGGCCCGTGCAAGATGATCGCCCCGGTGCTGGACGAGATCGCCCAGACCTACCAAGGCAAGCTGAAGGTCTGCAAGCTGAACATCGACGAGAACCAGGAAACCCCGCCGAAGTACGGCGTGCGCGGCATCCCGACCCTGATGCTGTTCAAGGGCGGCAACGTCGAGGCCACCAAGGTCGGCGCGCTGTCCAAGTCGCAACTGGCGGCGTTCCTCGACGCGAACATCTGAGGACCGGCCCGGCGCCATGCGGCACTGAAAATGGCTTCGGGCTCGTCCGGTTCCGGCTTGCGAGTCTTCGCACTGGTTCCACGATCGTCGAAAGGCCCTGCGAAATGCAGGGCCTTTTTCGTGGAACGAGGCTAGACGCGCCCCGGTGGCGGTGCTAAATTCGGCCTCGCAACGGTTTCTCCGCTGCCCTCCATAAGCCGTCGTCGACGCATTCCCAATTAGAACTAGTTCGCGATCCTGTCGCTTTCTTCCCGCGACGCGGCCTGCCGAGCCCCTGGCTCATCCCTCCTTCTCTTCATCATTTACGTCATTCCTATGAATCTGACCGAACTCAAGCAAAAGCCGATTACCGAACTGCTGGAAATGGCCGAACAGATGGGCATCGAGAACATGGCCCGTTCGCGCAAGCAGGATGTGATCTTCGCCCTGCTCAAGAAGCACTCGAAAAGCGGCGAGGAAATCTCCGGTGACGGCGTGCTGGAGATCCTCCAGGACGGCTTCGGCTTCCTGCGCTCCGCAGACTCCTCCTACCTGGCCGGCCCGGACGACATCTACGTCTCGCCCAGCCAGATCCGCCGCTTCAACCTGCGTACCGGCGACACCATCATCGGCAAGATCCGCCCGCCGAAAGAAGGCGAGCGCTACTTCGCCCTGCTCAAGGTCGACTCGATCAACTTCGACCGCCCGGAAAACGCCAAGAACAAGGTGCTGTTCGAGAACCTCACGCCCCTGTTCCCCAACGAGCGCCTGAAGATGGAAGCCGGCAACGGCTCCACCGAGGACATCACCGGCAGGGTGATCGACCTCTGCGCGCCGATCGGCAAGGGCCAGCGCGGCCTGATCGTGGCGCCGCCGAAGGCCGGCAAGACCATCATGCTGCAGAACATCGCGGCGAACATCACCCGCAACAGCCCCGACTGCTACCTGATCGTCCTGCTGATCGACGAGCGTCCGGAAGAAGTGACCGAGATGCAGCGCACCGTGCGCGGCGAAGTGGTCGCCTCCACCTTCGACGAGCCGCCGACCCGCCACGTGCAGGTCGCCGAGATGGTCATCGAGAAGGCCAAGCGCCTGGTCGAGCACAAGAAGGACGTGGTCATCCTGCTCGACTCCATCACCCGCCTGGCGCGTGCCTACAACACCGTGATCCCGAGCTCCGGCAAGGTGCTCACCGGCGGTGTCGACGCCCACGCCCTGGAGAAGCCCAAGCGCTTCTTCGGCGCCGCGCGCAACATCGAGGAAGGCGGCTCGCTGACCATCCTCGCCACCGCGCTGATCGAGACCGGCTCGAAGATGGACGAGGTGATCTACGAGGAATTCAAGGGCACCGGCAACATGGAGCTGATCCTCGACCGCCGCATCTCCGAAAAACGCGTGTTCCCGGCCATCAACATCAACCGCTCCGGCACCCGCCGCGAAGAGTTGCTGACCGCCGAGGACGAGCTGCAGCGCATGTGGATCCTGCGCAAGCTGCTGCACCCGATGGACGAGATCGCCGCCATCGAGTTCCTCATCGACAAGCTGAAAGACACCAAGACCAACGACGAATTCTTCATGTCGATGAAGCGTAAGTGATCGACAGGCGGCGAGCCGCCCGGGGCTGAAGGCTGAAGGCTGAACGACGGGCTTTCCTTCGTTCGGCCTCCAGCCTCCAGCCTCCAGCGAACAGTGCGAGAGGCCATGCAATACCGCGATCTGAGAGACTTCATCCACTCCCTCGAACAACGTGGCGAGCTGAAACGCATCCAGACGCCGGTATCGCCGGTGCTGGAGATGACCGAAATCTGCGACCGCACCCTGCGCAAGGGTGGTCCGGCGCTGTTGTTCGAAAAACCCGCCGGCTTCGACATCCCGGTGCTCGGCAACCTGTTCGGCACGCCCGGGCGCGTGGCGCTGGGCATGGGCGCGGAAGAGGTTTCCGAACTGCGCGAGATCGGCAAGCTGCTGGCCTTCCTCAAGGAACCCGAGCCGCCGAAGGGGCTCAAGGACGCCTGGAGCAAGCTGCCGATCTTCAAGAAGGTCATCAGCATGGCGCCCAAGGTGCTCAAGGACGCGCCCTGCCAGGAAGTGATCGAGGAAGGCGACGACGTCGACCTGGGCAGGCTGCCGGTGCAGACCTGCTGGCCGGGCGACGTCGGCCCGCTGATCACCTGGGGCCTGACCATCACCAAGGGCCCCAACAAGGAACGCCAGAACCTCGGCATCTACCGCCAGCAGGTGATCGGCCGCAACAAGGTGATCATGCGCTGGCTCAGCCACCGTGGCGGCGCCCTGGATTTCCGCGAGTGGTGCCAGAAGTACCCGGACCGGCCCTATCCGGTCTGCGTGGCCCTCGGCGCCGACCCGGCGACCATCCTCGGCGCGGTCACCCCGGTGCCCGACACCCTCTCCGAATACGCCTTCGCCGGCCTGCTGCGCGGCCACAGGACCGAGCTGGTCAAGGCCGTCGGCAGCGAGTTGCAGGTGCCGGCCAGTGCCGAGATCGTCCTCGAAGGCGTGATCCACCCCGGCGAGATGGCCGACGAAGGCCCCTACGGCGACCACACAGGCTACTACAACGAGGTCGACCGCTTCCCGGTATTCACCGTCGAGCGCATCACCCGCCGCCGCGATCCCATCTACCACAGCACCTACACCGGGCGGCCGCCGGACGAGCCGGCGATCCTCGGCGTGGCGCTCAACGAAGTCTTCGTGCCGATCCTGCAGAAGCAGTTCCCCGAGATCACCGACTTCTACCTGCCGCCCGAAGGCTGCTCCTACCGCATGGCGGTAGTGACCATGAAGAAGCAGTACCCCGGCCACGCCAAGCGCGTGATGCTCGGTGTCTGGTCGTTTTTGCGACAGTTCATGTACACCAAGTTCGTCATAGTCACCGACGACGACATCAATGCACGGGACTGGAACGACGTGATCTGGGCCATCACCACACGCATGGACCCCAAGCGCGACACGGTGCTGATCGACAACACGCCGATCGACTACCTCGACTTCGCCTCGCCGATCTCCGGGCTAGGCTCGAAGATGGGCCTCGACGCCACCCACAAGTGGCCGGGCGAGACCAGCCGCGAGTGGGGCCGCGCCATCGTCAAGGACGAGGCGGTGACCCGTCGCGTCGACGAAATCTGGGCCAGCCTGGGGATCGACTGATGCTTACGGCCCTCCGCAGGAGCGAGCCTGCTCGCGACCCCGCGTGGCTACCCCTTCGCGAGCAAGCTCGCGCCTACAGGGAGGCGAAGCCATGCGTGTGACCCTGCAACCCTCCGGCTCCGTGCTCGACATCCTGCCCGGCGAACGCATCCTCGACGGCGCCCGCCGGCTCGGCTACGACTGCCCGCAAAGCTGCCGCAACGGCAATTGCCATATCTGCGCGGCGCTGCTGGTCGAGGGCCGGGTGCAGCAGGGCGGCGCCGAGCTGGACCACGGCGAGCTGTTCACCTGCCTGGCCGAGCCACTGGAAGACTGCGTGCTGCACTGGGACGGCGTGCTGGCGCCCGGCGAGCTGCCGGTGCGTACCCTGGCCTGCCAACTGGTCGATTGCACGGAGGTCGGCGGCGACGTCTGGCGCGTGCGCCTGCGTGCCCCGGCCGGCAAACCGCCGCGCTACCACGCCGGCCAGTACCTGATGATCGAGCGCGACGACGGCGAATGGGCAGCCTTCTCGCTGGCCTCGGCGCCGCACCAGGGGCGCGACCTGGAACTGCACATCCTCGGCCGCGAATCGAGCGCCCAGAAGCTGCTGGCGCAATTGCAGCGCACGCGCATGGCCCGCGTGCAGCTCCCGCTCGGCGACACCCACCTGGCCGAGCTGCCGGACGGCCCACTGGTGCTGATCGCCGCCGGTACCGGCATGGCGCAGATGCACAGCCTGATCGAGCATTGCCGTTCGGCCGGTTTCAAGCACCCGGTGCACCTGTACTGGGGCGTGCGTCATCCGGAGGACTTCTACCACCTGGAGCACTGGCCCGACTGGCAACGCACGGACAACCTGTACCTGCACCGGGTGGTCAGCGAGCTGTGCGGCTGGGAAGGACGCTGCGGCATGCTGCACCAGGCCGTGTGCGAAGACTTCGCCGACCTGAAGGCCCTGCACGTCTACGCCAGCGGCTCGCCGGCGATGGTCTACGGCACCCTCGACGCGCTGGTCGAAGCCGGCATGGACGCCCACCAGATGCGCGCCGACGTGTTCGCCTACGCGCCGCGTTAGAAAACAGCCGGAAAAAGCGCCGGAGGCTGGAAGGCCGAACGGTAGGGTGAGCCGTGTGCACCGTTTACCCTGGAGACAGGCAAGGTGTTCACCGGAAACGTAGGAACAGGCTCCCATCGGTGCGCGTGGCGCACCCTACAAGAGCCTCTTCGTCCAGCCTCCAGCGATCTTATCGACTTTATCCGGCGGTTCCCACGCGGGAACCGATCCGGGAGGGCTTGTCGCTTGCAGCTTGAAGCTTGCCGCTGCCTTCAGCGCACCTGCACCACCACCTTGCCGACCGCCTTGCGCTGGCCGAGGTGGTTGATCGCATCGGCGGCGCGCTCCAGCGGGTAGGTCTGCGAGACCAGCGGCTTGAGCTTGCCCTCGGCGTGCCATTTGAACAGTTGCTGGAAGTTGGCCAGGTTGTCCTGCGGCTGGCGCGCGGCGAAGGCGCCCCAGAACACGCCGACCAGCGAGGCGCCCTTGAGCAGCGTCAGGTTGGCCGGCAGCGAGGGAATGGTGCCGCTGGCGAAGCCGACCACCAGCAGGCGGCCGTTCCAGGCGATGCTGCGGAAGGCCAGCTCCAGCAGGTCGCCGCCGACCGGGTCGTAGACCACGTCGACGCCTTTATCGCCGGTGATCTCCTTGAGGCGGTCGCGCAGGTTCTCTTCGCTGTAGTTGATCAGTTCGTCGGCTCCGGAGGCCTTGGCCACCGCCAGCTTCTCGGCGCTGCTCGCCGCGGCGATCACCCGGGCGCCCATCGCCTTGCCGATCTCCACCGCCGCCAGGCCGACGCCGCCGGAAGCGCCGAGCACCAGCAGGGTCTCGCCCGGTTGCAGGTTGGCGCGCTGCTTGAGGGCGTGCATCGAGGTGCCGTAGGTCATGCCGAAGGCGGCGGCGGAAGTGAAGTCGAGATCGGCGGGAATCGGCATCACCTTGTCGCCGCCCACCGCGACCTGCTCGGCGAAGCTGCCCCAGCCGGTCAGCGCCATCACCCGATCGCCCAGCTTCACGTGGCCGACCTTCTCGCCGACCGCGACCACCACGCCGGCCGCCTCGCCACCCGGGGAGAACGGGAACGGCGGCTTGAACTGGTACTTGCCCTCGATGATCAGCGTGTCGGGGAAGTTCACCCCGGCGGCATGCACGTCGAGGAGCACTTCGAACTTTTTCGGCTCGGGGCTGGGGACTTCCTCCAGCACCAGGGTTTCGGCGGGGCCGAAGGCTTTGCACAGCACGGCTTTCATGGGGGGATTCCCTCTGTTTGTAGTGGCTTCTGAGTGTAGAGAGGGGACGGGGTGGGTCAACGAGCATGGCCTGTCCTGATGGCGCTGCATAAGCGCCGGGCTTGGGGCGCGGCGCGGCGCCGGCTATGCTAGGCCGCCCAACCTTGCCGAGGAGCCGCCCTTGAAAGCCTGGATCACCCTGTTGCTGGCCCTGAGCCTGCCGCTCTCCGCGCTGGCCAAAGAAGAAAGCAAGGAAGATGCGGCGGGCCAGGTGGCCTACATCAGCCTGGCGCCGGCGCTGGTCGGCAACTTCGGCTCCGGACCGCGGCTGAAGTACTTCAAGGCCGATATCGCCCTGCGCGTCACCGGCAGCGAGGCCAAGACCAAGGTCGAGCACCACGAGCCGCTGGTCCGCAACCAGTTGGTGATGCTGTTCTCGCAGCAGACCGAAACCAGCCTGGGCAGCCCGGAGGCCAAGGAGCAGTTGCGCCAGGAAGCGCTCAAGCAGGTCCAGCAGGTGCTGACCGAAGAGGAAGGCAAGCCGCTGGTGGACGACCTGCTGTTCAACAACCTGATCATCCAGTAGCGAGCGCACGCCGCGCGATCCGGGAGGCGGAGCCGCCAGTTTCCACGCGTCACCCAGCCAGGCGACCACGCCAGCTTTCGGTAGTCTTGTAGAACGCCCGGTCCACCCCCATATTGGGGCGACCGACGCGTGAAGGAACATCATCTTGAGCGAGCTTCTGCAACGCCGCCTGGCCCTGCTCGGCGCCTCCGAACACCTGCCCCTGCTCGGCCAGAACCTGCACGGCATCGAACGCGAATGCCTGCGCGTCGACGCCGACGGCCAACTGGCGCTGACCCCGCACCCGCGTGCGCTCGGCTCGACGCTGACCCACCCGCAGATCACCACCGATTACTCGGAGTCGCTGCTGGAGTTCATCACCCCGACCGAGCCCGACCCGGCGGACACCCTCGCCGATCTCGAACGCATCCATCGCTTCACCTACGCCAAGCTCGCCGGCGAGCGGCTGTGGAGCGCGTCGATGCCCTGCCCGCTGCCGGACGAGGACACCATCCCCATCGCCGACTACGGCAGTTCCAACATCGGCCGGCTCAAGTACGTCTACCGCAAGGGCCTGGCGCTGCGCTACGGCAAGACCATGCAGTGCATCGCCGGCATCCACTACAACTTCTCCCTGGCCGAAGCGCTCTGGCCGCTGCTGCAACGCGCCGAAGGCGACCCGCGCAGCGCGCGCGACTTCCAGTCGGAAAGCTACATCGGCCTGATCCGCAACTTCCGCCGCTATAGCTGGCTGCTGATGTACCTGTTCGGCGCCTCGCCGGCGCTGGACGCCGGCTTCATGCGCGGCCGCCCGCACCAGCTCAAGCACCTGGACGAAAACACCCTCTACCTGCCCTGGGCCACCAGCCTGCGGATGAGCGACCTGGGCTACCAGAGCAGCGCACAGAGCGGCCTGACGCCCTGCTACAACGACCTGCCCAGCTACACCGACAGCCTGCGCCAGGCGGTGTCCACGCCCTACCCGCCCTACGCCGAGTTCGGCACCAAGAAAGACGGCGAGTGGCAGCAGCTCAACACCAACGTCATCCAGATCGAGAACGAGTACTACTCGAGCATCCGCCCGAAACGCGTCACCTACAGCGGCGAGCGGCCGATCCAGGCGCTGATGGCGCGCGGCGTGCAGTACATCGAAGTGCGCTGCCTGGACATCAACCCCTTCCTGCCGCTGGGCATCGACCTCGCCGAGGCGCGCTTCCTCGACCTGTTCCTGCTCTACTGCGCGCTGGAAGACAGCCCGCTGCTGGCCGACGGCGAATGCCGCACCTGCACCGACAACTTCCTCAAGACGGTCAAGGAAGGCCGCCGCCCCGGCCTGCACCTGCAACGCCGTGGCGAGCAGGTCGCCCTGCGCGACTGGGGCCAGCAACTGATCGACGCCTTCGCGCCGATCGCCGAACTGCTCGACCGCCAGCACGGCGGCGACGGCCATGCCCAGGCCCTGGCGGCGCAACGCGCCAAGCTCGAAGACCCGTCGCTCACGCCCTCCGCGCAGGTGCTCGCCGAGATGCAGGCGCACGGCGAAAGCTTCGCCCAGTTCGCCCTGCGCCAGAGCCAGGCCCACGAGGAATACTTCCGCGCCACGCCGCTGAACGGCGGCCAGCAGGCCGCCTTCGAAGCCATGGCCGCGCAATCGCTGGCCGAGCAGGCGGAACTGGAAGCGCAACCACGCGGCGACTTCGACGCCTTCGTCGCCGCCTACCAGGCGAGCATCATCGGCCTGGCGGTCTGAGCGTCGAGGCCGTCACAAAACGAACAAGTGGAGCGAAAGGCGGGATCGGCGGCACGGTCCGCCCTTTCCGGCGCCGCTAGGATGAAAGGCATCCCTTCATTCGAGCCCGCGCCACATGGAGCCCAGCGAAGACGACCGGCAATGGAGCCTGGAAAGCCTCGAGAAGGCCTACCAGCAAGGCTACATGGCCGGACTCACCGGCCAGCCCCGCGACCGCCAGCCCTACACCGCCGAAGTCCCCGCCGCCGCCTGGGAAGCCGGCTGGGACGATGGCCACGAGCAATACCGGCTGGCACAGAAGAGCGCCTGAGCCCTCCCCCTCGTGGTTTCTCGTAGGGTGGGCGACAGCCCACCAAGCAGAGGCTCGGGGCAGGCTCAGGCCATATGCCCCGCTAGATAGTCCGCCCCTCTCCCTAACCCTCTCCCGGAGGGAGAGGGGACTGGTCGGAGTTGTGTTTGAACTCAGGAGTTGAGGCCTGGCTCCGTATAGCTCCCTCTGGGAGAGGGCTGGGGTGAGGGACGGAGCCAAGCAACGAACGCCGAAGCCCAAGCCCCCTCGTCCAGCCTCAAGCCTCCAGCGCTCTTCTCGGCTTTTACTTGCAGCTTGCCGCTTGAAGCTCGTAGCTGCCCTATAGCGCCTTCTCGAAAATCTTCGAATTCCGCTGGTAGTTGTACAGCGAGGCGCGGGCCGCTGGCAGGCGGTCCACGCCGCTGGGGACGAAGCCGCGTTCGCGGAACCAGTGGGCGGTGCGTGTGGTGAGCACGAACAGGGTCTTCAGGCCCTGGGCGCGGGCGCGTTCTTCGATGCGTTCGAGCAGTTCGTCGCCGCGGCCGCCGTGGCGATAATCCGGGTTCACCGCCAGGCAGGCCAGTTCGCCGCAGTCCGAGTCGGCGATCGGGTAGAGCGCCGCGCAGGCGATGATCAGGCCATCGCGCTCGACGATGCTGAACTGCTCGATCTCGCGCTCCAGCACGTCGCGCGAGCGGCGCACCAGGATGCCTTGTTCTTCCAGCGGGGTGATCAGGTCGATCAGGCCGCCAACGTCCTCGATGGTCGCTTCGCGCAGCGATTCGAACAGTTCCTGGGTGACCAGGGTGCCGCCGCCGTCGCGGGTGAACAGTTCGGTGAGCAGCGAGCCGTCCTCGGCGTAGCTGACGATGTGGCTGCGCGCCACGCCGCCGCGACAGGCCTCGGCGGCCGCGTCGAGCAGTTCGGCCTGGTAGCTGCTGCCGAGCCGCGCCATGTGCGCCGGCACTTGTTGAGGGCGCAGTTCGCGCACCAGTTTGCCGCTCTCGTCGAGCAGGCCGGCCTCGGCGCCGAACAGCAGCAGCTTCTCGGCGCCCAGGTCGATGGCGGCGCGGGTCGCCACATCCTCGCAGGCGAGGTTGAAGATTTCCCCGGTGGGCGAGTAGCCGAGCGGCGACAGCAGCACGATGGTGCGCTCGTCGAGCAGGCGGCCGATGCCCTTGCGGTCGATGCGCCGCACTTCGCCGGTGTGGTGGTAATCGATGCCGTCGACCACGCCGATCGGCCGCGCAGTGACGAAGTTGCCGCTGGCCACGCGCAGCCGCGAGCCGTGCATCGGCGAGGCGGCCATGTCCATCGACAGGCGCGCCTCGATGGCGATGCGCAGTTGGCCGACCGCGTCGATCACGCATTCCAGGGTCGGGCCGTCGGTGATCCGCAGGTCGCGGTGGAAGTGCGGGGTCAGCCCGCAGGCGGCGAGGCGTGCCTCGATCTGCGGGCGCGAGCCGTGTACCAGTACCAGGCGCACACCGAGGCTGTGCAGCAGCACCAGGTCGTGGACGATGTTGCCGAAATTCGGATGGGCGACGCCTTCGCCGGGCAGCATGACCACGAAGGTACAGTCCCGGTGGGCGTTGATGTAGGGCGATGCGTGGCGGAGCCAGTTGACGGATTCGGGCATGGAAAAACCTAGGAGACAAATCCAATGGATGCCTTTCGCTGTTGCAGGGAGCGATGGCGCACTTTCAGGGTGGATTTCCTATCGTCGTCGCAGGCCCATCAAGCCCTCTCTTTCCGGGGGTTCAGGCAGTAATGCCGAATCAGTTGGCGCAGCAGTTCCACAGTGGGCTGCAAGCGTGACAGTTCCAGGTACTCGTCCGGCTGGTGCGCGCAGGCGATGTCGCCGGGGCCGAGCACGATGGTCTCGCAGCCGAGCTGCTGAAGATAAGGCGCTTCGGTGCCGAATGCCACCGACTCTGCGGTATGTCCGGTCACGCGCTCGGCCAGGCGCACCAGTTCGCTGTCGGCCGGCTGCTCGAACGGCGGCACGGCGGGGAACAGCGGCGCGTAGTCGATCTTCACCTGGTGCCGCTCGGCGACCGGCCGCAGCTTGCCGCGAATCGCCGCGCGCAACTGCTCCGGGTCCATGCCCGGCAGCGGGCGCAGGTCGAACTCCAGGGCGCACTGGCCGCAGATGCGGTTGGGGTTGTCGCCGCCGTGGATGCAGCCGAGGTTGAGGGTCGGCTGCGGCACGCCGAACTGCGGGTTGTTGAATTCCGCCTGCCACTGCGCGCGCAGCACCTTGAGCTCGCCGATGGCGTCGTGCATCGCCTCCAGCGCGCTGTGGCCGAGGCTGGGGTCGGAGGAATGGCCGCTCTGCCCGAGGATGTCGATGCGCTCCATCATCACCCCCTTGTGCAGGCGGATCGGCTTGAGGCCGGTCGGCTCGCCGATCACCGCCGCGCGTCCCAGCGACCGGCCGGCGTCGGCCAGGGCGCGGGCGCCGGCCATCGAGCTTTCCTCGTCGCAGGTGGCGAGGATCAGCAGCGGCTGCTTGAACGGCTGGTCGAGCAGCGGCAGCAAGGCTTCGATGATCAGCGG
Source organism: Zestomonas carbonaria (assembly GCF_904061905.1). Lineage (GTDB taxonomy): Bacteria > Pseudomonadota > Gammaproteobacteria > Pseudomonadales > Pseudomonadaceae > Aquipseudomonas > Aquipseudomonas carbonaria. Next base: position 78,342 of record NZ_CAJFCI010000012.1, on the reverse strand, counting down.
GAAGAAGCCTTTCATGTCGCACACGCCGAGGCCGACCCAGCGGTCGCCGCTCTCCGTCAGCCGCAGCGGGTCGCTGCGCCACAGCGCCGGGTCGTAGGGCACCGTGTCGCTGTGCCCGGCCAGCACCAGGCCACCGGGGCCGCTACCGAGGCTGGCCAGCAGGTTGAACTTGCCGGGCGAGATCTCCTGGGTCTCGCAACTCAGGCCGAGATCGCCCAGCCAGCCGGCGAGCAGTTCGATCACCGCGCGGTTGGACTGGTCCAGCGCGGGCTGGGTGCAGCTCACCGAGGGGGCGGCGATCAGCGCGGCGAATTGCTCTTTCAGGGATGGCAGGGGCATCGGCGTTCTCCAACGGACGAGTTTCATCATAGAGGCAATGCATGCCCGGACGCACCCGCCGGGCTCCTGTAGACTTGCTCGTTCCCGCGGCCGTTCCGCGCTGCCCCCGAATTCCGTTGCCCGTCATGAACAAAGAAACCGAGATCAAACTGCGCGCCAGCCGCGCCACCCTCGCCGCCCTGCGCGACCATCCGCTGCTGAAGAAGCGCAACAAGTCCGGCTGGCAGCAGCGCGAGCTGTACAACCAGTACTACGACACCGCCGGGCGCGACCTGGCCGGCGCCAAGGTCGCCCTGCGCGTGCGCCGCGACGGCGAGACCTACATCCAGACCCTGAAGAGCCGGGGCCAGAGCGTCGCCGGGCTGTCCGAGCGCAACGAGTGGGAGTGGTACCTGGAGACGCCCGAGCTGGACCTCGGCAAGCTCGGCGACGACTGCTGGCCGGCCGCCCTGGCCGATCTCGACAAAAGCCTGATCCAGCCGGCGTTCACCACCGACTTCGTCCGCGAATACACGGAGATCGCCTGGGGTCGCGGCAAGGCCAAGGTGGTGATCGAGGCCGCCCTGGACCTCGGCAAGGTGCTCGCCGGCGAGCACGAGGAAGAGATCTGCGAACTGGAGCTGGAGCTTCGCCAGGGCGACCCCGAGGCCCTGCTGGAGCTGGCCGAGGCGCTGACCGCCGACCTGCCGCTGATGCCCTGCGACATCAGCAAGGCCGAGCGCGGCTACCGGCTGTTCGACGCGGACAGCTACCAGGTACGCCTGGCCGTGCCGGAACTCTCCGCCGAACAGCCGCTGGACGACGCCTTCGCCGCGCTCGCCTGGCACCTGCTGGGCAGCAGCCAGCGCCTGGCCGAGCAGTACCGCTTCAACGGCCACTGGCGACTGCTGGCCGACTGGCTGGCCCAGTTGATCGACCTGCGCGCCCTGCTCGGCAGCCTCGGCCAGGCCGCGCCGCGCGCCACCAGCCACGACCTGCGCGCCGCCCTCGACGCGCTGCTGGAGGACTGGCGCCCGCGCATCCTCGCCGGCCAGCACGACGAAGCCGCGCGCCAGGCCGCCGCCGGCCAGTTCGCCGAGGAGCTGGACGCCACCCGCTGGGGCCACTTCTCGCTGAGCGCCTCGAACTGGCTGCTGCGCCGCACCTGGACCAGCCAGCGCAGCCATCGCGGCGAACGCCAGGGCGCGGCTGCGCTGGGCAACTGGCTGACCCACCAGTTGAGCGACGAAGCCGGCGCGCTGAACCTGGCCCGCTACCAGCAGCAGCCGGCAGACCTGGGCGAGCAACTGCCGCGCCTGGAGCGCATGCTGGTCTGGCTGCGCCTGGCCCGCCCGGCGCTGGAACTGCCGGAGGTCGACCGCCTGTACGGCGAACTGGCCAAGCTGGCCGAACTGGCGACCACCGCGCCGGATGCCGAGCACCTGGCCGCCCGCACCGCCCAGGCCCATACTGTGGCAACGCTCAAGGCCTGGAAGGCGCTGACGAAGTAAGCTGCAAGCTGCAAGCTGCAAGCTGCAAGCTGCAAGCTGCAAAGTCAGGGTGGAGGTCAATCCTCTCGCCCCATCAAGCTTTTTCTTGCAGCTTGCCGCTTGAGACTGGTAGCTGCGACCAACGGGAGCCCCGATGTCCGCCTTCACCGCCACCGCCGACCGCCTCCTCGACCTCGCCGACCTGCTCAAGGAGCTGGTCGCCCAGGGCCGTATCGGCCAGGACGACGCCGAGCAGTGCCTGGCGATCCGGCGCAGCGCGGTGAACAACCAGCAACACCCGCTGGAATTCCTCGCCAGCCAGCAGCTCGACGACCTCTCCCGGCCCGGCCGCGCCCTCGACCTGGAGACCCTCACCGTCTGGCTGGCGGAGTGGTCCGGGCAGCCCTACCTGCGCATCGACCCGCTGAAGATCGACGTCGCCGCGGTCACGCCGCTGATGTCCTACGCCTTCGCCCAGCGCCACAAGATCCTCGCCGTGGCGGTCGACCGCGAGGCGGTGACCATCGCCAGCGCGCAGCCTTTCGTGCAGCGCTGGGAGGCGGACCTGGCCCACGTGCTGCAGCGGCCGATCAAGCGCGTGGTGGCCAACCCGGCGGACATCCACCGCTTCACCGTGGAGTTCTACCGGCTGGCCAAGTCGGTCAGCGGCGCCTCGGCCAACGACATGAAGGTCAGCGGCGTCGGCAACTTCGAACAACTGCTCAACCTCGGCGCCCAGGACCAGGAGCCGGACGCCAACGACGCGCACATCGTCAACATCGTCGACTGGCTGTTCCAGTACGCCTACCAGCAGCGCGCCAGCGACATCCACATCGAGCCACGCCGCGAGATGGGCACGGTGCGTTTCCGCATCGACGGCGTGCTGCACAACGTCTACCAGTTCCCGCCGCAGGTCACCATGGCGGTGGTCAGCCGGCTGAAGAGCCTCGGGCGGATGAACGTCGCCGAGAAGCGCAAGCCGCAGGACGGCCGGATCAAGACCAAGACCCCGGACGGCGGCGAGGTGGAGCTGCGCCTGTCGACCCTGCCCACCGCCTTCGGCGAGAAGATGGTGATGCGGATCTTCGACCCCGAGGTGCTGCTCAAGAGCTTCGACCAGCTCGGCTTCTCCGCCGACGACCTGCGCCGCTGGCAGACCATGACCCGCCAGCCCAACGGCATCATCCTGGTCACCGGGCCGACCGGCTCGGGCAAGACCACCACGCTGTACACCACGCTCAAGCAACTGGCCACCAGCGAGGTGAACGTCTGCACCATCGAGGACCCGATCGAGATGATCGAGGGCGCCTTCAACCAGATGCAGGTGCAGCACAACATCGACCTGACCTTCGCCAGCGGCGTGCGCGCGCTGATGCGCCAGGACCCGGACATCATCATGGTCGGCGAGATCCGCGACCTGGAGACCGCCGAGATGGCCATCCAGGCGGCGCTCACCGGCCACCTGGTGCTCTCCACCCTGCACACCAACGACGCGCCTTCGGCGATCACCCGCCTGCTCGAACTCGGCGTGCCCTACTACCTGCTGCGCGCCACCCTGCTCGGCGTCATGGCCCAGCGCCTGGTGCGCACCCTGTGCCCGCACTGCAAGGCGCCGGTGCAGCTCGACGAAGGCGACTGGCAGGCGCTGACCAAGCCCTGGAGCGCACCGCTGCCGACCCACGCGCACCGCGCCGTCGGCTGCCTGGAATGCCGCGACACCGGCTACCGGGGCCGCGCTGGGGTGTACGAGATCATGCTGCTCAACGACACCGTCAAGCCACTGATCAACGCCGACACCGACCTCGTCGCCCTGCGCCGCGCGGCGTTCAAGGACGGCATGCGCAGCCTGCGCCTGTCCGGCGCCCAGAAGGTCGCCGCCGGGCTGACCACCATCGAGGAAGTGCTGCGGGTCACGCCACAGAGCGAGCAGAAGTAGGGGGTTCGGGGTTCGGGGAAAAGGGAAAGACCGCCCCTCACCCCAGCCCTCTCCCGGAGGGAGAGGGGGCAGTTCGTGCGCGAACGAACGTACGAGGTCAAGGGCTGGCATGGCAAAACCTCCTCTCCCCCTGAGAGAGGGGACGGCTTCGTGCTTGAGCGCACGCACGGGGGCAGGAGCTGGCACGGCAAAACTCCCTCTCCCGGAGGGAGAGGGCTGGGGTGAGGGAAGGCGGTCCAACCCATCGCAAGGGATCACCCTTCACCACTGAGGCCCTTACATCGGCGGCCACCGGGCCTGTGGTAAGGTGCCGGAGAACGTTTTCCGGGCTGGACCTGCGATGTACGCGATCCGTCTTTCCCTGCTCTGCGGCGTCCTGCTGGCCCTGGTTGCCGGCGACGTTCTCGCGGTCATCCTGCCAGCGCCGGTCGAGACGCCGCTGCGCCTGCTGCTCGACGACCTGGCGAATCGCTGCGCGCCGCTGCCGGCCAGCCTGGACGCCAGCGCCCGCGCGCAACTGGACACCTTCTACCGGCAACGCGACGACCAGCCAGCCTGGCGCGATGCCGCGCACCTCGATGCCCTGCGCGAACAGCTCGACCAGCTCGCCGACGACGGCCTGGCTCCCACCGACTACCCGCTACCCTCCAGCCTCGACCCCACCCCGGGCTGCGCCGACCTGCTGGCCAGCCACACCTACCTGCGCGCCTTGCAGCACCTGCATGGCGGCCGCCTGAACCAGGCCCGGCTGGAACCGCTGTGGCGCCCGGACGATGCGCCGCGTCCCGATCCGCGACTACTGGTGCTGTCGATCGCCCTGCGCGACCTCGACGAGCCGGCCCGCGCCTTCGCCGCCGCCCGCCCGGCCCTGCCCCAGTACCAGACGCTGCGCACGCTGTACGCCAGCCTGCGCCAGCGGCCGCTGGCGAACTGGGGCACGCTGCCCGACGGCCCGCTGCTGCGTCCCGGCCGCAACGACCCGCGAGTGCCGACGCTGCGCCAGCGCCTGGCCGCCGAAGGCTACCTGCAGGGCGAGCCGGCCAGCCGCCAGGACACCCGCTTCGATCCCGAGCTGGTCGCCGCGCTGGAGGAGTTCCAGCGCAGCCACGCGCTCAAGCCCGACGGCATCCTCGGCCCGGCCAGCCTGGCCGAGCTGAACGTCGATGCGCTGACCCGCCGCGACCAGTTGCGGGTCAACCTGGAACGCCTGCGCTGGCTGGCCGGGGACCTGGCCACCGCACGCCTGGCGATCAACGTCGCCGCCGCCGAGCTGCTGGTGTTCGAGAACGGCCGCGAGGTCTGGCGCACCCGCACCCAGGTCGGCCGGCCGACCCGGCAGACCCCGCTGCTCGCCTCGCAGATCGACCGCCTGACCCTCAACCCGCGCTGGATCGTGCCGCCGACCATCCTCCGCGAGGACAAGCTGCCGGAGATCCGTCGCGACCCCGGCTACCTCGACCGCCACCAGATGAGCGTCCAGGACCGCGCCGGCAACCGCCTCGACCCGGCGCAGGTGGACTGGGACAACCCCGGGCCGATCCGCCTCAGCCAGGCCGCCGGCCCGCAGAACCCGCTGGGCCGCCTGGCGCTGCGCTTCCCCAATCCCTTCGCGGTGTACCTGCACGACACCCCCAGCCAGTTGCTGTTCGAGAAATCACCGCGTTTCTTCAGCTCCGGCTGCGTACGCGTCGAGGCGGTGAACAGCCTGCTCGCCTATTTCCTGAGCCCCGAGGAGCTGGCCGACGTCGAGCTGCGCCTCGCCAGCGGACGCACCCAGGAATACCGGGTGCGTCCGAAGGTGCCGCTGCTGATCGGCTACTGGACCGTGGAAGTCGACACCCAGGGCCGGCCGCGCTACGCGCCGGACATCTACGGCCACGACCCGTTGCTGCTCAAGGCGCTGCTCGGCATCAGGCCGTAGGGTGGACTGGTGGGCCGAAGCCCACCCTACTCCGCAGATGCGCGGGCCACCGCCACTGTGCTTAGATGCGCCCTGGCCATAAGGCCATCAACCACAAGGAGAGCGTTGTCATGGAAATCGGTGGCGTATTGCTGCTGTTCGTCGGCCTGGCCCTGGCCATCGTGTTCATGGGCTTCAAGGTGGTACCGCAGGGCTATGAATGGACGGTGGAGCGCTTCGGCCGCTACACCACCACGCTCAAGCCGGGCCTGAACATCATCGTGCCGGTGATGGACCGCATCGGCCGCAAGCTCAACGTCATGGAGAGCGTGCTGGACATCCCGCCGCAGGAAGCGATCAGCGCCGACAACGCCATCGTGCAGATCGACGCGGTGTGCTTCTTCCAGGTGATCAACACCGCCCAGGCGGCCTACGAGGTCAACCAGCTCGAGCACGCCATCCGCAACCTGGTGATGACCAACATCCGTACCGTGCTCGGCTCCATGGAGCTCGACCATATGCTCAGCCAGCGCGACGCGATCAACGAGCGGCTGCTCAAGACCGTCGACGAGGCCACCGCGCCCTGGGGCATCAAGGTCACCCGCATCGAGATCAAGGACATCAGCCCGCCGGCCGACCTGGTCGAGGCGATGGCCAGCCAGATGAAGGCCGAACGCCTCAAGCGCGCGCAGATTCTCGAAGCCGAAGGCTCGCGCTCGGCGGCCATCCTCACCGCCGAGGGCCACAAGCAGGCCGACATCCTCAAGGCCGAGGGCCAGCGCCAGGCCGCCTTCCTCGAGGCCGAGGCCCGCGAGCGGGCGGCCCAGGCGGAAGCCGAGGCGACGCGGATGGTTTCCGAGGCGATCGCCGCCGGCAACGTGCAGGCGATCAACTACTTCGTCGCCCAGAAATACGTCGACGCCCTCGGCCAACTGGCCGCCGCCGACAACAGCAAGGTGGTGCTGATGCCGCTGGAGGCCAGCCAGGTGATCGGCGCGGTGGGCGGTATCGGCGAGATCGTCCGCGCCACCTTCGACAAGAAGAACTGAGCCATGTGGGACTACCTGCAACACCTCTCCTACTGGGACTGGCTGGCCTTCGGCACCCTGCTGCTGATCCTCGAGGTGTTCGGTGCCGGCGGCTACCTGCTGTGGCTCGGCGTGGCCGCCGCCTGCGTCGGCGTGCTGACCTTCCTGTTCCCGGCGCTGCCGTGGACCTGGCAACTGCCGCTGTTCGGCGTGCTCTCGGTGCTCAGCGCGGTGCTCTGGTGGCAACGCCAGCGCCATGCGGCGAAACCTTCGGAGCAGCCGGGGCTGAACCGGCGCGGCCAGGAACTGCTCGGCCGCCAGTTCGTGCTGCACGAGGCGATCGACGGCGGGCGCGGCAAGATCAAGGCCGGCGACACCCTGTGGCTGGTCAGCGGCCCGGACCTGCCGGCCGGCACGCCGGTGCGGGTGGTCGGCCAGGATGGCGTGCTGCTCAAGGTCGAGGCCGTCTGAGCGGCCGGCTCAGAAGCCGCTCTCGCGGATCACCACCGCGGCCAGCCGGGTCAGCCCCTCGCCCAGCAGGCTGCGCCGCTCGCCTTCGATCTGCAGGCGGCCACGGGTCTCGCGCAGGGTCGGCGGCGGCTCGTCCAGCCTGACCCGCACGTGGAACAGCGGCGGGCTGGGCGTCAGGGTCTTTTCCTGGGCGGTGACGCCCAGCGGACCGCCGAAGCGCGACGCCAGCATGGCGTGCTCCAGTTGCGCAACGCGGGTACTGCCGATCGCCACCACGTTGCCGGACAGGCGCTGCAACCCGCCTTCGGGATAGAAGCTCACCGGGCTGCCCTCGCGCAGGCGGTGCACCTGGCCCTGTTCGACATAGGCGTCGATCTGCCAGCCCTGCGGGTCGACCAGCACGCCCAGCAGCACCTGGCTGCCGATCCACTGCCCCGCCTGCCATTCCGGATTGACGTCGAGCCAGCGGCCGGCGAACGGCGCGCGCAGGTGCAGGCGGGCCATTTCCGTGCGCGCGGCGCGGGCCTGTTCGAACTCCACGAGCAGGCGCCGGGCGGTGACCGCCTGTTCGCCCAGCCCGGCGGGATCGGCCAGCAGGCCGGACAGCCGCGCCTGGTAGCCACGGATGCCGGCCTCGGTGCCGCGCATGCGGGCGGCGATGTCCGGCTCGTCCATGATCGCCAGGGTGGTGCCCGCCGGCACGTCGCCCTGGGCCTGCACCTGCTGGAGCAGGGCCGGATATGGCGTGTACAGGCGCAGTTGCTGCTCCGCCCTGGCCACCCCGAAGGCGGTTATCTGGCTGCGCCAGGGCAGCGCCAGCAGGAGCAGCAGGACGACGAAGACGCCGAGGATCGCCTGGCGACGGCCCGGGCGGACCCGCGCACGCGCGCCCCACCAGTATTTCAGCTCGCGAACGACCGGCAGCAGGATGAACCAGGCGACCTCCACACAGAACAGCAGGATGCCGAGCAACTTGAAGAACAGCAGGTAGACCGCCACAGCGATACCGAGGAACAGCACCAGCCGGTACAGCCAGGTGGCGAACGCGAAGCCGATCAGCATGGCCCGGCGCGATGCCGGGAAGGGTTCCGGCCAGTCTTCGTCCAGGCCGAGCAGCGTGCGGCGCAGGAACACCCGCGCCAGCGCCGAGGAGCGCTCGTGCAGGTTGGGGAAGTCGAGCAGGTCGGAGAGGATGAAATAGCCGTCGAAGCGCATGAACGGGCTGGCGTTCAGCGCCACGGACAGCACCCAACTGGTGGTCGCCAGGTAGAGCAGAGCGTTGCGCAGCGCGCTCGGTTCGCTGAGTGCCCAGCCGAGGGTCGCCAGCCCGGCCAGCGCCAGTTCGGTGAGGATCCCCGCCGAGGCGATCGCCAGGCGCTGGCGCGAGCTGCGCAGCTTCCAGCTCTCGCCGGTGTCGGTGTAGAGCATCGGCCAGAGCACGATGAACGCCACGCCCATGTGCGCCACGCGCAGGCCCAGGCGGGTGGCGACCAGGGCGTGGCCGAGCTCGTGCAGGGCCTTGGCGACGATCAGCGCCAGCGCGAAGCTGAACAACCCTTCCAGGGAAAAGGACTCGACCACGTCATGGGTGAAGGTGTCCCACTGGTGCAGCACCAGCACGATGCCGAGCACGCCGAGCAGGATCACCAGCCAGCCGGTCGCCGGTCGGAACAGCCAGTCGAGGTGGCGGGCCAGGCGTTTCAGGTGCCGTTGCGGGCGCACCAGCGGGATGCGCACGAACAGGTAGTTGTGCAGCCACCAGCGCCAGGACAGCCATTTGCGCCCTTCCCCGCTGGCCTGCATGCGTTCCACCGCCGCCGCGTCCGGCTGGACCAGTTGGTGCCGTTCGAGGAACTGGCGGAAGCCCAGGACCTGTTCCACGTCCGGGTCGAGGGCGGTCTGCGCGGCGATCTGTTCGCAGATCTGCCGTGGGCTCTGGCCCCAGCGCAGCAGGCATTCCAGTTCGAACCAGCCGATGCGGTAGAAGCGGTTGGTCACCGTGTCCTGGATCACCCAGGCCGGCTCGCCGCTGGCGCCGGGGGCGACCTCGTCGAGACGCAGGTCCTGGCGCAGCGGCGGGGTGGGCAGGTCGGCCGCCTGTTCCATCACCACCCCGTCCAGGCACGCAGCGTCGACAGCGGCCGGCGCAGCAGGTAGTAGCCGAGCACCACCCGCCCGCCGTACAGCTTCGCCGTGCCTTGCAGGCCCAGGCGCGCCTGCTCGGGCTGGCCCTCGATGCTGGCCAGCAGTTGGTAGGAGGCGACCCCTTCGTCACTGGGCCTGGCCTGGTAGCTGGTCTCCAGCACCTCGCCGTGCAGCGGCACCAGCGGATGGGCGGTGAGGAACAGGGTCACCTGCGCCCCCGGCTCCAGGCCGATGGCGTCGGCGACCGGCAACTGGATGCGCATGGCCGGCTGCGTCGGGTCGGCGACCAGCAGGATGCGCTCGCCGGTCACCACCGGTTTGCCGATCCAGTCGTTGGGGTCGCTGAACACCGCCACCCCGGCCCGTGGCGCGGTGACCAGGGCGCGCTTGAGCTGCGCCTGCACCGCCGCCAGCTCGGCGCGGCGCTGCTGGGCACGGCTGCTGAGCAGGGTCAGCTCGTTCTTGCTCTGCGGGTTGTCGAAGGCACGCTGGCTGGCGGCGACCAGCTCGGCGTCGGCCACCGCCACTTCCTTGCCGAGCACTTCGGCGCGGCTGCGCAGGCTGGTTTCGTCCAGGGCGAACAGCGGCGTGCCGACCTCCACCGGTTGGTTGGGGCGCACCAGCATGCGCTCGATCACGCCGTCGATGGGCGAACTGATCACCTGCGCCCGGTGCGAGACGATTTCCGCCGGCGCCAGGGCGGTCTGCCGCACCGGCAGGAACAGCAGCGCCGCGCAGGCGCCGAGGACCACCAGCACCTGGCGCCGGCTCGGCCGCCAGCCGACCACCCGACGCCGGCCGGCGAGCGCCGCCCAGCAGTACGCCCAGGTCTGCCAGAGCCCCTTGAGGGCGGCGGCCTGGGGCTCCGTGGGCGGGGCGTCGAGGAGGAACAGCAACAGCCCCAGCGGCTGGTCGTCGCGGTCGGCGATGGGCACGCAGAACACCCCGGCCGGCCACCATTCGGCCCAGCCGTCGTCGATTTCCGGCGGCGGTTGCAGTTCCTCGCGGGCCAGCCAGCGCGGCGCGTCGTCGGGCAGCCGGGCCGACAGCCAGGGGCAGGTGCGGCGCAGCCAGATCAGGTAGGGCGAGTCCTCGGCCGGCTTGGCCAGGCCGGAGATGGCCAGCAGCTCGAAGCGCTTGTCGCGGCGCGCCAGCACCACGGCCTGGCGGTAGTGCAACAGCGGATAGAGGTCGTTGGCCATCGCGAACGCGAGGGCATTCAGCGAGTCGGCCGCCAGCGCCTTGTCGCGCAGCGCCAGCAGGTCGAGCAGCAACGGCAGGCTGGGCAAGCGTTCATTCACTGACATCGGGAATCCGCGCGATGCCGCTCATGCCGGTGGTCAGCTCGGTATGTTCGGCATCCAGGCGCGCCTCCAGTTCGACGGTCTGCGCCACCGCGTCGACCCTGGCGTTGATGGCGCTGATGCGTGCCGGGTAGGTGTTGCCGGTCTCGTTGATGTAGACCTCCAGCGGCATGTCCGGCTTCAGCCGGGGCAGCAGGTTGGAGGGCACGTTGAGGCGCACCTTGAGCGCCCCGTCGCTGACTAGGTCGAACAGCGGGGCACCGGCGCTGACGGTCTGGTACGGCTTGACGTAGACCTTGGCCACCCGCCCCTGGAACGGCGCCGCGACCTCGCAGTAGCCGGCCTGGGTCTGGGCCATGGCCTGCGCGCCCTCGGCCTTCTGCACCTCGGTGGAGGCCATGGCGACTTCCAGGTCGCCCACCGCGTCCAGCCGGCGCAGGTTGCGCTTGGCTTCCAGGTTCTGCCGGGCCATGGCCAGTTCGGCCCTGGCCACCTTGGCGCGGGCCTGGGCCTCGCGACAGTTGAACTGGGCCAGCAACGCGCCCTTGGTCACCCGCTGGCCGAGGGAGACGCGCAGGTCCGCCAGGGTGCCGTTCATCTCGCTGGACAGCACGGTTTCCAGTTCCGCCGCCAGCAGCACGCGAATCGCCGAGGGATCGTCCAGCGCCGCGCCGCTTTCCTGGGCCGGCACCGCCTGGGTGGCGAGGGGCAGGCCGATCAGCAGCGCGAGCACGCTACGGTTAAGGCTGCACGAGGGCATGGCCACCCTCCACGGCGCGGCTGCCGATCAGCAGGCTCTGCGCTTCCTGCGCGTTCATGGTGCGTTCGATCTCCCGGGCCAGGGTCTTGACGTCGTGCTGGTCGATGGACTCGGGCATCACGTCGAGCCCGACCGAGTTGTAGAGCCGCCCCCAGGCCGCCTGGGCCCGCGAATAGGCCGCCTCGCGCTGGTAGCGCGACAGCAGGTAGCGGCCTTCGGCGCGGATAACCTCCAGCTCGGAGCCGATGGAGGTGCTCTTGGCGGCCTGCGCGTAGTCGAGCAGGTTGCGGTCGACGCGCAGGCTCTCGTCGGCGAACTCCACTTCCTGGCGGGCCAGTTCGTAGCGCAGGGCGCCGACCCGGACCTGGGTGAGGATCGCCATGGACAGCGCCACGCGGCGCATGTCGTTGGTCTCGCCCTGGGTCTGCTCGGCGTCGTTCAGCGCCGGCAACTGCAGAAGGCGCAGGAGGTTGAGGGACACCTGCAGGCCGGTCTCCGACCAGTGATTGTTGTACAGGTACTTGTTGGAATCGTACTGGTAGCTCCAGTTCAGGCTGACGTTCGGCCAGAGCTGGGCCTTGGCGATCTTCAGGTCGTTCTGGTCGACCCGCTTGCGGTACCACTCCTCCATGATTTCCGGGCGGTTCTGCAGGGACAGCAGCTCCAGCTTCTCGATGTCGCGCGCCGCCCGGGGCAGCGAGGCTTCCTGGGTGTCCGCCAGGACCAGCCGGGAGCCCGGCGGCAGCGAGATCAGCGCCGACAGCTCGGCCTGGGCGAACTCCAGGTCCTGGCGACGCACCGTCAGCATGTAGATGGAGTCGAGCAGCGCGCGCTGGTAGGCGAGGATTTCCTGGCGCGGCAGCAGCCCCCGGTCCTCGGCCTGGCGCGCCGCGTCGAGGGCCTGCGCGGTGCGCGCCAGCAGGCGATCCACTTCGGGCATCAGGCGCTGCGCGCCCACCGCGCGCCAGTAGGCGTCGCGGACGTCCTGCAGGACGTTCTGGGCGACCTTGCGGCGGCGCTCCTCGGCCATCAGCATCTGGTCGGCCTTCTGCTGGGTGCGGTAGTAGGCGACGCCGAAGTCCAGCAGGCTCCAGCTCAGCCCCAGGCCGTAGAGGTCGCGGTAGCGTTCCTCGGAGGTGGACGCCCGCAGGCTTTGCTGGCGGTCGACGATGCCGATCGAGGTGCCGCCGGAGTCGTTGTTGCGCCCCGCGTAGCCCGCCGTGGCCACCAGGCGCGGCAGCATCTCGTGGCTGGAAACGTCCTTCAGGTCCGCCGCCAGGGCGCTTTCCATCAGCTTGAGGCGATAGTCGAGGTTGTACTTGAGGGCCCGCGCCGCCGCCTCGTAGAAAGTGATGGGCGAACTCACCGGCTCCTGCTCCCCGTACATGCGCGCCTGGTCCTGGATGATCCGCTGGCGGTTCTCGTCCTCGGTGTAGACCTTGGGCTCCAGGGAGGAACAGGCGCCGAGCAGCAGTCCGGACGCGACGACCAGGCTCAGCGGCTTGATGACATGCTTCGGCATAGACGGTCCTTGCATCAGATGCCGGGCCCGGCGGATTCGTCGGGCGGCGGCGCATGGTGGTGGATGGGATGCAGTCGCTGGGCGGCGGCCTGCAACTGGCTGCTGAAGTCGCTGGCCATGCGGCCGCGCGGTTCGCTCGGCGGCGGCGACGCCTGTGCCACGCCGTCCATGGAGACGGCATGCAGGGACGGCTCGCTGAGCAGGCCGTCCGCGCTCAGCTCGATGCGGCCGTGGCGGCCCATGATCCAGTCCATGTCCAGGTCGCTTTCGAGGCTGCTGCGCCGCACCACGTCGGAGATGAACTGGCCGGGCACCAGGCCCAGGCCGGCGCCGAGGGATTCGCTGCGCAGCCAGGGAGCACGCACCAGCTCGATGTCGCTGCCGTCGCTCTGCCGGCTGCGGAGTTCGTCGATACGGCTCTCGCGCTCCACCACCGGGCCGACGAACACCGCCGGGTCGACGTCGGGCAGCGGGAGGCCACCGATCTGCGGATCGTCCCTGCCGTAGGGGATGAAGGGACCGTCCTTCGGCGCCGGGATGAAGGGCGCCTCGATGTCGAGGTGGATGACCAGCTCGGCCTCGTCGGTGCCGCCGGCCAGGTCGCTGATGCGGTAGGTGAAGACATCCTGCAGCACCTGGCCCAGGCCGGCGGCCGCCAGCACCTCCGGATTGGTCAGGTCGATGGTGTAGGTGTAGCTGCCGTCGGCGTGGATCACCAGGGTGCCGTAGCGGCCGGCGAGCGGCTGGCCGATCACGCCGACCGTGCCGCTGCCGCTCTCGGGACCGGTGCGGATGCCGACCACGCTCAGGCTGTCGCCGTTGTCGATGTCCGAGTCGTTGGGCAGCACGTTGCCGCTGGTGTGCGGCGCCCGGACCTGGTCGCTGGCGACGTTGCTGTCGTTCTGCGCCACCGGCGCATCGTTGGCGCCCCGGATGAGGATGTTCAGGCGCGCCTCGGAGGTGGCCCCGGCGGTGTCGCGCATACGGTAGACGAACACTTCGCTGAGGGTTTCCCCGGCGGTGCGCAGCGCCTGGACCTGCGGGTTGGCGTTGTCCAGCTCGTAGCTGTAGCTGCCGTCGGCATTCAGCACCAGCCAGCCGTATACGCCCGCCAGCCGCTGCCCGGCATCGACGCCCTGGCCGCTGCTGTTGCGCACGGAAAGCACCTGCCTGGTTTCGCCGTTGGCGACGCTGTCCACGTCGGTGTCGTTGTCCAGCACGTTGCCGGTCGGGTTGACGCCCGGCGTGCCGTTGGCGACCCCGCCGGCCTCGACGGCCACGGCGTTGTCGTCGACCGCGACCGGGTTGTCGTTGCGGCCTTCGATGGTGATCACCAGTTGCGCCTGGGCGGTGCCGCCCCAGATGTCGGTCACGGTGTAGGTGAACACCTCGGTGAGCGTCTGCCCGGCGGTACGCAGCGCCTGGACTTCCGGCAGGGCGTTGTCGAGCAGGTAGCTCCAGGAACCGTCGGCGTTCATCGTCAGGTCGCCGTAGAGCCCACGGATCGGCGTGCCCGGAGCGCCGGCGACGTCGCCCTTGTGGACCAGCACCACGGTCAGTTCGTCGCCTTCCACGTCGCTGTCGTTGGCCAGCACATTGCCAGTCGGGTCGACGCCCGGCGTGCCATTGTCCAGGCCGCCGGCCTCCACCGCGATGCCGGTGTCGTTGACCAGGTCCGGCGGGTTGTTCTGGCCGCGCACGAAGATGGTCAGCTCCGCCGTGTCGACCAGTTGGCCACGGTCGAAGATCTGGTAGGTGAAGGTGTCGATGCCGATGTCGAAGGGGCCGAGCGCCAGGACTTCCGGGCTGTCGTTGGCGACGGAATAGACGAAGCTGCCGTCGGAGCCGATGATCAGCCGGCCATAGCGGCCGACGATCACCGTCCCGTCGCTCCGGCTGGTGTTCATGCCGACCGCGATCATGACCCCGCCGGCAGCGCGCTCGCCGTGGCGGATGCCGTTGACCAGGTCGACGTCCTCGCTGTCCACGTCGGTGTCGTTGGGCAGCACGTTGCCGACGGGATCGACGCCGACCGAGCCGGGCCCGGCGGCGACGGCGAAGGCGACGTCGTTGACCGCCACCGGCGCGTCCCAGGCGCCCCGGATGAGCACGGTCAGTTGCGCGGTGTCGCTGCCGCCCAGGGCATCGCGCATGCGGTAGGTGAATTCCTCGACCAGGGTGTCGCCGACCTTGAGCGCCTGCACCGCGGCGAGCAGGTTGTCGACCACGTACTGGTAGCTGCCATCGGCGGAAACCCGCAGGCTGCCGTACAGGCCGGCGATGACGGTCTCGCCGTTGACGGCGGTGAAGCCTCCGCCCGCCGCCTCGTTGCCGAGGCGGATACCATCGACCTGCTTGCTGTCGTTGGCGTCCACGTCCGTGTCGTTGTCCAGCAGGTTGCCGGTCGGGTCCACGCCGGGGGTGCTGTTGAGGGTGCCGCCGGCCTCGATGGCCACGGCGTTGTCGTCGACCGCGACCGGGTTGTCGTTGCGGCCCTGGATGGTGATGGTCAGGAGCGCCGAGCTGATCGCGCCGTTCAGGTCGCGGACGGTGTAGCTGAAGCTTTCCCGCAAGGTGTCGGCGCCGGTGCGCAGGGCCTGGACCAGCGGGTGGTCGTTGTTCACCACGTAGGTGTAGTTGCCGTTGGCATCGAGGGTCAGGTTGCCGTAGGTGCCGGCGAACACCACGCCGGCGAGGCCGACTCTCGGTCCCTGCCTGACCGAGACGACCTGCAGGCTGTCGCCCGCGTCGACGTCGGTGTCGTTGCCCAGCACGTTGCCGGTGGCGTCGCTGCCGGGCAGGTCGTTGGCGACCCCGCCGGCTTCGATGGCGAGGCCGCTGTCGTCGTTGGCGACCGGGTTGTCGTTGGCGCCCTGGATGGTGATGGTCAGGGTGGCGCGGTCCTCGGCGCCGGCGGTGTCGCGTAGCGTGTAGCTGAACAGGTCGTTGAGGGTTTCGCCGGGGAGCAGCGCCTGCACTTCCGCCATGGCATTGTCCAGGCGGTAGCCATAGCTGCCGTCGGCGTTCAGCAGGAGCCAGCCATAGGCGCCGCGCAGTTCAATGCCGAGCACGCCGTCGGTGCCGGTTCCGGCCTCGCTGCCGGTGCGCACCGAGGAGACTTCCCTGGTCTCGCCGTTGGCGACGCTGTCCACGTCGCTGTCGTTGTCCAGCACGTTGCCGACCGGGTCGACTCCGTGCTGGCCGTTGTTCACCCCGCCGGACTCGATGGCGATGGCCTCGTCGTCGGCGGCCACCGGGTTGTCGTTCTGGCCCCGGATGGTGACGATGATTTCCGCCGAGCCGATGTCGTTCTCGTTCTGGCGATCGTCGACGGTGAACACGAAGCGTTCGATGAGCTGGTCGTCGAGCTGGCGCAGCGCCTGGACCGCCGAGTCGTCGTTGTCGATGACGTAGGTGAAGCTGCCGTCGGGGTGGATGGTCAGGGTGCCGTACTGGCCGTCCAGCGAGGTGCCGCCATCGACCACCTCCACGTCGCTGCCGGTTCCGGTGCGGATCAGGGTGACGGTGAGCGGGTCGCCTTCCGGATCGAACGCGGCGCTCAGCGCATTGCCCGTGGCGTCGCTGCCGGGCGTGCCGTTGTTCACGCCACCGGCCTCGATGGCTTCCACTTCCTGGTCCTGCGCCACCGGCGGGTCGTTGACGCCGCGCACGATGATGAGCAACTGGGCGCGGTCGGTGAGCCCGGCCGTGTCGGCGATTTCGTAGGTGAAATACACCGTCAGGGTCGCCCCCTCGTTCAAGCCTTGCACCAGGGCGTTGTCGCTGTTGACGTCGAAGAAGAATGAGCCGTCCGCGCCGATGGTCAGGGTACCGAAGCTGCCGCCGGTACCGTCGATGATGGTGCCATCCGACAGTACCGCGTATAGCCCTTCGATCGCCGTGCCGTTATCGGAAGTGGTGCCGCCGGCGACATCGGTCAGGGTAGCGGGCGCACCCAGCTCGGGGGAGGAATGGATGCCGGTGACCACGAGGTTGCTGCTGGGCCGGTCGAGCCGGTCGACGTCCAGGTCGACGCCGTTGCCTCCGGGCTGGTTGATATCGCCAGGTCGGCTGGGGAAGAGGATGACGTTGCCACGCGGGTTGCTTTCCTGCGAGTTCGGAACGCCCGGCGCGGCAGCCTGGGCGGCGGCCTGGTCGTCGCTGGCCACCGGGTTGTCGTTGGCGCCGTGGATGGTGATCCGCAGTTCGGCAACGTCGTTGAGGCCGCCGGCGTCGGTCACCACGTAGCTGAAGTACTCGAAGAGCGTATCGCCGGCGACCAGGCGCTGCACCGCGGTACTGTCGTTGTTGACCTCGTAGCGATAGGTACCGTCGGCCTGGATGAACAGGCTGCCATGGGTGCCGTCGATACGGGTTTCGCCGGTGGCGGCAACGGCGGTGAAGGCGCCGGGGGCTGACTCGCGCAAGGTGCGGATACCGGTCACCGTCCTGGTTTCGCCATAGTCGATGGGATCGCCCGGACCGCCGTCCACGTCGGTGTCGTTGTCCAGCACGTTGCCGGTGGCATCCTGCCCGGGAGTACCGTTGTTCACTCCACCGGCCTCGATGGCCTCGCCCTCGTCGTCGACGCCCACCGGGTTGTCGTTGGCCCCCCGGATGATGACGGTCAGGGTGGAGATGGCGGTCGCGCCAGCCAAGTCGCGGATGGTGTAGGTGAACACGTCGCTCAGGGTGTCGGACGCGGTCCGCAGCGCCTCGACCTCGGGGTTGTCGTTATCGACCAGGTAGAGGTACGTGCCCAGCGAGGTAATGATCAACTGGCCATACAGTCCGGGAAGACTGACCAGCCCCGGGACGGAAACTTCGTGCTCCAGGCCGCTGCCTTCCGAGCGGATGTGCACGACCCGCAGGACATCGGCATTGGTGGCGATGTCGACATCGGTGTCGTTGTCGACCACGCTGCCAGCCGGATTGACGCCCGGTCGACCATTGTCCAGGCCACCAGCCTCGGTGGCGAGGGCCGTGTCGGGGTTGGCCACGGGCAGATCGTTGACCGGGTTGACGACGATGCGCACCGTGTCGATATCGGTCAGGGCATCATCGACGGTCTCGCCCGGGATGCCGTCGCCGTCGGCATCGCCGAAGCCGCCCAGGTCGTTGGTGATGACGGTCAGGGTGTCGATGCCGTTGAAGTTGAGGTCGCCCAGGTAGGTGAGGTTGGCCAGCACCAGATTGATGTCGCCCACGCTGCCAGCCAGGGTGACCTCGCTGGTACCGTCGCCGATGACCACGATCAACACGCCCGGCGGGAAGGACGAGAAGTCGAGTATGCCGTGCTGGACCCGCAGGGTGACCTCGATGGGGCGATTGCCCACATCGATGTCCGAAACCGAGATGCCGCCGATGTTCAGCACCTCGTCTTCCTGCGCGACCTGGTCGCCGGGGACCTGGTTGACCGGCGCGTCGTTGCGCTCGACGTAGCCGGCATTCGCCTGGGCCTCGACGCCCTCGCCGAGGGTGACGTCGATCCGCCCGAGCGGCGTGGCGGCGTCGGTATCGATGCGCACGCGCAACTCGCCCAGGGGCTGCGGATAGATCACCGCGTTCGGGGTGTCGATGCGGAAGATGCCGTCCGGCAGCACGCCGAAGTGGTACGCGCCGTTGGCATCGGTTATAGCGGTGAAGGTGCGGTTGTCGGCGGTGGTGGCGAGGTTGCCGTCGGCGCCGGCCCAGGTCAGGGTCACGGTCTGCCCGGCCAGCCCCGGGCCGTCCGGGGTGGCACTGGCGGTCGCCGACTGGGTGTCGTTCCACAAGGTGCCGCGAATCACGCCGACCCCGGCGCCCTCCTGGAGGATGTAGCTGTTCGGCCCGACGTTGCTGCCGGTCCGCTCGCCGTTCGCCGTACCGTCGACGCCGACCGACGAACCGCCCCAACCGGTGAAGCTTTCCGGCAGGCTGCTCCAGGTCAGGGTCGCGTTGGCGGCGCTGCTGGCGATGGTCGAGTTGTTGGGCAGGTCCACCTGGTAGATGGCCCTGACCGTGGTGCCGACATCCAGCCTGGCGAAGTTCAGCACCACCCCGCTGGCGGTGACGCTGGCCGTGACGCCCGGCGGCAGGTTGCCGGCGTTGTAGACGGTATCGCCGATCTGCACGCTGACCAACTGGTAGTTGCTGCCGCTGGGGAAGCTGTCGCTGAGCTGCACGTCGTAGGCGGCCAGCCCGCCGTTCTGGGTGAAGTCGACCCGCACCGTGGCGCTGCCGAGGGTGCCGGAGGCGTTGGGATTGAAGTCGACGATGCGCTTGTCCAGCCCGCTGAAACTCGGCTCGACGATGCGCTCGACCAGTGTCGGGCTCCTGCCGCGGTCGATACCGTTGACGCTCTCGACCACGGTGACGCCCAACTGGGTGGCGGCCTGGTTGGCGGCCACGTTGAGCACCCGCACGTTGAACTCGAGGACCACACCCTCCAGGTCCGCATCCGCGCCGTCATGGTTGGTCAGGTCGCCCAGGCTGATGGTGACCACCTGCCGACCACCGACAATGGCCACCGAGATGTGCGCCGGGTTGAGTATCGCGGTGGGGCTGATCCCCGACAGGTCCGGCCTGATCGACTGGGCGATCTCGCTGTTCTCGTTGCCGGTGACGAACAGCGGCCCGCCGCCGATCACCAGGTTGCCCAGGCTGCTTTCCAGGCCACCCTGGTTGGCGACCAGGGCAATGCGGATGGCGTTGGCGAGCTGGGTCGGGTCGATGAGCTCCAGGCCGGCGTCCAGTTCGATGCGAATCTGGTGGTTGAGGTTGTCGCCCTGGGGCACCAGGACCGCCGCGCGGTAGCGGATGATCTCGCCGATGGTGACGTTCTCCACCTCGCCGGTGGTGGGGTTGGCCGCCGGTGTGTCGGGCATGCCGCCGACCCGCGACAACAGGATGCCGCGCGCCACCGGCACGATCAGCGTCGAGCTGCGCTGGTAGTCGTTGAGCACGCCGCTGTTCAGCGCCCCATCGACGCCGGTGCGCTCTCCGCCCTGGGTGCCGTCGAGGCTGGTCCACTGGACGGTGGCGACGTTGTCGAAGTTCGCCTCGGCCGCCGCCGTGGCATTGACCACGCCGGACAGCCGCAGAATGATGCTGCCCCCCTTGGCGATGTCGATGTTGGCGCCACCCACGCTGACCAGCCGGCCTCCGCCCACCGCGAAGTCCGGGCCGCCATTGTTGGTCGCCCCGCCCTGGTAGAGCACTTCGAGCAACTGCACGTTGTTCAGCTCGGTCGGCAGGATATCGACCAGGCTCAGGTCGAAGGCCGCGTAGTCGTTGCTGCCATTGCCGTTGCTGATGGTGATGATGAACTCGACCACGTCGCCTTCGTCATAGCCGCCGACACCGGGGGTGGAAGTCAGTGTCTGGCTGATCTGCAAGGTCGGCTCGCGCACGGTCACGGCCGGCTGGCCACCACTCAGGCCCACCAGCCGGTCCACCGGCGCGGTGCCGTTGGGGGTATCGCCGTCCGGGTCCTGGTATTGCAGGTTGGCGCTGTTCTGCAGCACCTGGTTGGCCTGGTTGCCCTGCACGTTGCTGACCACCAGGCGCACGCGGATGACGAAGCTGTTGTTGCCGGTGTTGTTGTCGGCGGTGCCGGTGGAGGCGCTGAAGGTGAAGCGCGCGTCGACCCCGTCGGCGCCGAGCGTGCCGCCCACCCCGGTCATCCCGCTGATCACCACGCTGCCGGCGAAATTGCTGGCCAGCGAGCCACCGCTGGCGGCGGAGCTGATGATCAACTGGTAGCCCAGGCCGCCATTGAAGGTGGTGTCCAGGCGCATGCCGGGCGGGATCAGGTCGTCGATCCGCAGGTTCTGGGTGACGCCTTCGGGCAGGGTCACCACGATGTCGTAGAGCATGCTTTCGCCGACCACCAGGTTGCTGCCGGTGGTGTGGCCGGCGCTGGAGTCCGAGTCGTCCAGCGAGCCGCCGGCGAACACCTTGCTGATCACCGGCGCGGCCACCTGCTGGCTGGCGTCGTCGGTGAGGTCGGTGGGGGTGAAATCCTGGCCGTTGTCGACGCTGGCGTAGTTGCTCAGGGTCGCCATGCTCTGCAGGGTCCTGCCGGCCAGGATGGCGTTGTTCACCACCACGTCGTAGGTGATGACCACCAGGTTGCCGCCGCTGGCGTCGGCCGCCGTGCCGACCCGCCCGGCGAGCAACGCCGCGTTGCCGTCGCGGTCGATGAAGCGGATCTCGTTGCCGACCACGCTGTAGTCCACCCCGGCGACCAGCAGGGTGCCGTCGCCCCGGTAGATCTGCAGGTTGGCGCTGGCCAGGCTGCCGCCGACGAAGCCCAGGCCGGGCGGCAGGGTGATGCTGGTGACCACGTCGTAGGCACCACCGCCACCGGTGTTCTCGATGGCGGTGGCGAGGCGCAGCAGGTCGCCGCCGTCGATGCCGTTGGCGCTCCCCTCGATGGCGTTCAGGTCGGTGATCGACCCAGCGAACGGCTTGCCGGTGGTACCGGGCGCCAGCCAACTGCCGGTGGTGCCGGTGACCGTGCCGGGATGGTTGCTGGAAACCACGCCGTGGCGGATGTTCAGGTGCGGCTCGGCGACCGAGACGATCACCGCCACGTCGGAGGACACCAGCACCAGATGGTCGATGGAGGTGGTCTGGGTGGATTGCGCCAGCACGTCCAGCGAGCGCTGGTCGGCGAACGGCTGGTCGCCGACGCGCATGGTGAACACCACCTCGATGCGCGAGCCTTCGACCGAGTTGATCACGTAGTCGCCGAAATCGAAGATCAGCGAGTTGCCGGGACCGACGCTGACGATGGGCAGCGGCCCGCCATTGGTGTTGCCGGCCCCCAGGGTCCATTGGCCGACACCGGTGCCCTGGTCCCAGGTGAAACCGGCCACGTCGAGCAACGGCAGCGGCAGGTAGGCAACGAGCTGGAAGTTCTCGTAGTCGCCGGTCACCAGGTCGTAGCTGAGCCGGAAGGTCACCACGTCGCCCGGACGCAGGTCGCCGGTGGGTGGCGGCGCACCGTTGACCTGGGTGAGCTGGATATCGACGCTGCTGGTCGGGATGGTGGTGGTGGTGCCCGAGTCGTCGCTCTGGGATTGCCCGGTCAGGTTGAAGCGGTCGCTCAGCAGGGTACCCTCGACCGTGGCGCTGTTGCCCAGGCTGTCGCCCTCGTTGATCTCATTGTGCGGGTTGCCGTTGGGCGGGGTGTAGCTCTGGCTGACCAGCGCCGCGTAGCTGATCAGCGCGATGGTGGCGCCGTCCCGCGCGCCCTCGAAGGCCAGGTCACCGGCCAGCCAGCCGCTGCCGGCCCTGGCGACCTGTAGCGATTGGCCGATGTCGAAGACCAGCGTGGTGGTGCCATCTGCGTTCACCGTAGTCTCGACCACCAGGGCGATGTTGCGGGTGATACCGCCCATGGTTACCGACATGGTCAGCGGCCCACTCAGGGTCTGGCCGTCGGCGAGACTATCGGTGACGCTCAACGCGCCATTCAGGAAGAAGTCCTTGCCGAAGGCGAAGTAGTCCGAGATGTCCAGTTGCAGGGTATAGCGCAGGGTATCGCCGGGGCTGACGCCGGCGCTGCCGATATCGGCCTGCAGCACGACACGCTTCTGCAGGGTGATCGACTTGGCGACTATCGAGGTCTCGTCCCCGCTGCCGGTGAAATCGATGGTGGTGGACGGCGGCGTCACGTCGCGCGGGTCTATCGGGGTCCACAGGCCGGTGACCTCGGCGGCTGCGAAGGTGATGGTCCCCGGCGCGCCGGTGACCGGGTCGAGCACCGGCTGGCCGTTGGCGTCGATTTCCGGGACGTAGAAGTCCACCAGGGTATCGGTGGCGCCACTCATGGTCGCGTAGACGATGGTGAAGGAGCGGATGAACTCCGAATCGCTGGCGATCGCGGCGGCGATCTCCGTCGGATCGGTGAGCACCGTGCCGTTGTGCAGGGTCACCGAGGTCAGGGTGCCGCCGGCGCCGGGCTGGATCGCGGTGACCTGCACGTTGTCCGGCAGGGCCTGGGTGACCGACACGTTGTTCAGGACCTGTCCGTTGGCCGGCGTGGTGGTCAGGGTCAGGGTACGGCCGTGGTTCGGCCCGGTGACGGTCTCGCCTTCGACGGCATCGATGCGCTGGTCGATGGTCACCACGGTGGGATGCACGGTGAAGACCAGGGCGCCCGCTTCGAGCAGGCTGGGGTCGTTCTGCGGGTTGTTCAGCGCGTCGTTGCCCAGCTCGAAGCCGCTGTTGACGCGGATCTGCAAGTCCGGCGAGGCATTCGAGAGATCGGTATCGGCCAGGTTGCTGAGGCTGGCGGTGATCTGTACGGGAATCACCGGCTGGCTTTGCGACACGCTGGCGTAGGGCAGCGAGATCACCACCATCTGGTCGCCCGGCCGCATGCCGTAGGTCGCCGCGTTGATGACCAGCGGATTTCCGCTGGAGTCCCGGGCCAGCGGATGGGTGGCATTGCCGGAAGCATCGAAGGTGATCACCTGGGCGTTGAGCGTCTGCCCCAGGTAGCTGGCGGAAACGAAGCGGACCCCGTCGTCGCCATCCCGGCCGGTGGCCGGCATGAACAGGTTGATGAACGGTGCGTAGCCATCCTGGGTCGAGGTGTTGCGGAAGTTGACGATGAAGTTGAACTGGTCGCCGAGCAGCACGTCCTGGCCGGCGGACGCCAGCTCCGTGGTCGGCGCGGCGTCGGCCAGCAGCAGGTCGTAGGCGTTCAGGGCCACGGCGCTCAGGGCGATGGCCTTGTCGATGTCGCCGTGGCGCACTTCCAGGTCCCAGTCGCCGCCCTTCCCCGCGCTGCCGGTGGCATCGCTGGAAGCGGCGACGTTGGCGCCGGTCAGGCGGGCCAACTGGTCGACCAGCGAACGCCCGGCGCTGCCTTCGCCGACGTTGCAGCCGTACAACTGGATGTCGGCGCCCGCGTTCAGGTGCGCGCCCCAGCCGCCGAGCAGCGAGGCGAACTGGCCGATGTTGTCGCTGCTGACCTGCTGGCTGCCGAGGGTGATCTGCCCGGCAGCGCCATGGCTGAAGATCTGCAGGGAGTCGACCTTTCCGAGCCGGGCCAGGGCCGCCGAGATGGCCGCCAGGCTGTCCTGCTGGCCGTCGAGCACCAGCACTTCGACCGAATCCGCTATGTCGGCGGTCAGCGCCTCGCGGTTCTCCACCCGCTTGTCGAGCACCACGAGATGGCGCGCGGCAGGCGCCTCGGTGTTCGTCGGCGCCGGCGTGGGATGCGGCGTGTCGCCGTCGCGCTCGGCGTTCTGATGGTCGACGGATGCCGCGGCGGCGCCATCGAACAGGATGCGCTGCTCCAGGGCAAGGGCCAGGGGGCGCGGCCTGAAGCCCAGACGATCGGCACTACGAACTGAACCGCCCATTCACATATCCCCCTTTGCCGCTGCGGCAGCCCCTTGGATTCGGGGTATCGGATGACCTGCCATGCGTGGCCTCGATCACTGTTCGGGTAGGTTTGCGGGACGGGCCCGGACGGGCACTCAAGAACCTGTGCCGGCAGGGGAAAAGTGGCGTTCCGTGGTTCCTTGCGGGGGAAGGCAGGAGATATCGGCCATAGCAGTAGTCCTTGGCTATCGACAACTGGAGCGTGGGGGGGCGTTCTCCTCCCCTTCGAAAGCATCGGTGCGTACTGCCGGAGCGCACTCATGGGCTATTTGATAAAGCGTAGCCGTGGATCCCCCTCGTGCCAGTTCATTCGTCCCTGAACGTGCACGATGGTGCAAGGAGCGTCTCGACCGGCTACCCGGGATTCCGGATGCCTCGACAGCCCGTCGGATAGGCGGAACCTATGGCCATCCCGGTGCCTCCATTGTTCAAGTCCATCGAACAGGGTGCTCCCGCATGCGTTCCATTCTCGGCATCGCCGCCCTATGCCTGGCGGCCCTCTCCGCGCCGGCCACGGCCGACTCGTTCTGGCGCGACGTGATCTCCTCGGGGATGACCACCGCCTCCACCTACCTGACCTTCAAGGACGACAAGCTGATCCTGCCAGCCAGGGACGACGCCAGCGCATTCGTCGCCAGCGGCGGACAGATCCGCGGCCCGCACTTGGAAGCCGCGCTGCGCCAGTTGCGCGAGGACAACCCCGGCCTGGAAGCCAGCGACGAGGAACTGGCCCAGGCGATCCTTGCCCGGCACCAATGATCGGATAGCCCGGATGCAATCCGGGCTACGTTTTGTAGGGTGCGCCATGGTTCTGCGGCCCCGGAAACGACGAGGCCGCCCATGGGCGGCCTCGTCGTTTCCATCACTCGCGATAATCGTCCAGCGGCACGCAGGCGCAGAACAGGTTGCGGTCGCCGTAGACGTTGTCCACGCGGTTCACCGTCGGCCAGTACTTGTGCGCGCGGGCGTGCTCGGTCGGGGTCACCGCCTCGGCGATGGAGTACGGCCGCTCCCACACGCCGATCACGTCGGCCAGGGTGTGCGGCGCGCGCTTGAGCGGGTTGTCCTCGGCCGGCCAGTCGCCGTTCTGCACCTTGGCGATTTCCGCGCGGATGCTCAGCATGGCCTCGATGAAGCGGTCCAGCTCATGCTTGGACTCGCTCTCGGTCGGTTCGACCATCAGCGTGCCGGGCACCGGGAAGGACATGGTCGGCGCGTGGAAGCCGTAGTCCATCAGGCGCTTGGCGACGTCTTCCTCGCTGATCCCGGTTTCCGCCTTGAGCGGACGCAGGTCGAGGATGCACTCGTGGGCGACCCGGTCGTTGCGGCCGCTGAACAGCACCGGGAAGGCACCGCCGAGCTGCTTGGCCAGGTAGTTGGCGTTGAGGATCGCCACCTCGGTGGCGTCGGCCAGTTGCGGGCCCATCATGGCGATGTACATCCAACTGATCGGCAGGATGCTCGCGCTGCCCCAGGGCGCCGCGCTGACCGCGCCGTTCTCCGGGTTCGGCCCTTTCAGCTCGATCACCGGGTGGTTGGCGACGAAAGGCGCCAGGTGCGCCCGGACGCCGATCGGGCCCATGCCCGGACCGCCGCCGCCGTGGGGGATGCAGAAGGTCTTGTGCAGGTTCATGTGCGACACGTCGGCGCCGATGTCCGCCGGCCGCGCCAGGCCCACCTGGGCGTTCAGGTTGGCGCCGTCCATGTACACCTGGCCGCCGTGGGCGTGGATCACCTCGCAGATTTCGCGGATGCCCTCTTCGTACACGCCGTGGGTCGACGGGTAGGTCGCCATCAGGCAGGCCAGTTGCTCGCCGGCTTCGGCGGCCTTGCGCTTGAGGTCTTCGAGATCGACGTTGCCCTCGGCGTCGCACTCGACGATCACCACGCGCATGCTCGCCATCTGCGCCGAGGCCGGGTTGGTGCCGTGCGCCGAGGCGGGGATCAGGCAGATGTTGCGGTGCGCGTCGCCCCGGCTCTCATGGTAGCGACGGATCGCCAGCAGCCCCGCGTACTCGCCCTGGGCGCCGGAGTTCGGCTGCATGCAGATGGCGTCGAAACCGGTGATGGCGCGCAGCCATTCCTCCAGCTCGTCGATCATCAGCGTGTAGCCCTGGGCCTGTTCGCGCGGCACGAAGGGGTGCAGGTTGGCGAACTCCGGCCAGGTGATCGGGATCATCTCGCTGGTGGCGTTGAGCTTCATGGTGCAGGAGCCAAGCGGGATCATCGACTGGTTGAGGGCCAGGTCCTTGTTCTCCAACTGCTTGAGGTAGCGCAGCATCTCGGTTTCGCTGTGGTGCGCGTTGAACACCGGGTGGGTCAGGTACGGCGAGCTGCGCCGCAGGCCGGCGGGAATGCCCTCCGGCACCTGCCCGGCGTCCAGCGCCTCGACCGACAGGCCGTGGTCGGCGCCGAGGAAGATGTCGAACAGTCGCTCGACGGTGTCCTCGTCGCAGGTCTCGTCGAGGCTGATGCCGAGCTGGCCGCGACCGAGGATGCGCAGGTTGATGCGCGCCGCCTTGGCCGACTCGATGATCGCGCTCTGCGCACCGCCGACCTCCAGGGTCAGGGTGTCGAAGAAATGCTCGTTGAGGCGCTGCACGCCCTTCTGCTCCAGGCCGGCGGCGAGGATCGCGGTCAGCCTGTGCACGCGCTGGGCGATGCGCTTGAGGCCCTGCGGGCCGTGGTAGACGGCGTAGAAGGCGGCGATGTTGGCCAGCAGCACCTGCGCGGTACAGATGTTCGAGTTGGCCTTCTCGCGGCGGATGTGCTGCTCGCGGGTCTGCAGCGCCATGCGCAGCGCGATGTTGCCACGGGCGTCCTTGGACACGCCGATGATGCGCCCCGGCATGGCGCGCTTGAACTCGTCGCGGGTGGCGAAGAACGCCGCGTGCGGGCCGCCGTAGCCCATCGGCACGCCGAAGCGCTGTGCCGAGCCGAACACCACGTCGGCGCCCAGCTCGCCGGGCGGGGTCAGCAGCAACAGGCTGAGCAGGTCGGTGGCCACGCAGGCCAGCGCCTGCTGGGCGTGCAGATGCTCGATCAGCGGCTTGAGGTCGCGGATCTCGCCATGGGTGTCGGGGTACTGCAACAGTGCGCCGAACACCTGGTGCCGGCCGAGGTTGGCGACATCGTCGACCACCAGCTCGAAGCCGAACGCCTCGGCACGGGTGCTCACCACCGAGATGGTCTGCGGATGGCAGTGCTCGTCGACGAAGAACAGGTTGCTCTTGGCCTTGGCGACGCGCTTGGCCAGGGCCATGGCCTCGGCGGCGGCGGTGGCCTCGTCGAGCAGCGACGCGCTGGCCAGGTCCAGCCCGGTGAGATCGATGGTCAACTGCTGGAAGTTCAGCAGCGCCTCCAGGCGGCCCTGGGCGATCTCCGGCTGGTACGGGGTGTAGGCGGTGTACCAGCCCGGGTTCTCCAGCACGTTGCGGAGGATCACCGTGGGCGTCACGGTGCCGTAGTAGCCCATGCCGATCAGACTGGTCCACAACTGGTTCTGCTCGGCATAGCCGCGCAACTTGGCCAGCGCGGCCTGCTCGTCCAGCGCCGCCGGCAACTGCAGCTCGCCGGTCAGGCAAATGGCCGGCGGCACCGTCTGCTCGATCAGCTCGTCACGGCTGGCGAGGCCGAGGACCTCGAGCATGGCTTGCTGTTCGGCGGCATCCGGGCCGAGGTGGCGGCGCAGGAAGGCGTCGGGCTGCTGCAGTTGGGACAGGCTGGGCGTCTGGGACATGGTCGGCTTCTCGAAAAAAGACAAAGCCCTGGCGAAGCAGGGCTTTTGCAAGGATAGCGTGGGATCAGGCGTCGGCTTCGGCAGCGGCCTTGTAGGCGGCGGCGTCGAGCAGCTTGTCCAGCTCGCCGGCATCGTTCGGCTTGAGCTTGAAGAACCAACTACCGTAGGGGTCGCTGTTGACCAGCTCGGGGCTGTCGGTGAGCGCTTCGTTGACCGCGATCACCTCGCCGCCGATCGGCGCATAGATGTCGGAAGCGGCCTTCACCGACTCCACCACCCCGGCTTCCTGGCCGGCGTCCAGTTGCTTGCCGATCTCCGGCAGCTCGACGAAGACCACGTCGCCCAGGGCTTCCTGGGCATGGTCGGAAATGCCCACGGTAACGCTGCCGTCAGCTTCCAGACGGGCCCACTCGTGGCTGGCGGCGTAACGCAGATCGGCGGGGATATTGCTCATGTCGGTGTCCTCGGAGACTAGATGGCGGAAAGCCCGCCTGGAAAATTTAGCAGGCCGCGGCCCGGACGCGGGTCCGGACGCGGCCAACGCACTTCAGAAGCGGTCAGATAAGAGCCTTGCCATTGCGCACGAAGGTCGGCTGGACCACGCGCACCGGATACCACTTGCCACGGATTTCCACCTGGGCGCGGTCGCCGGTGGCAGCCGGCACGCGGGCCAGGGCGATCGACTTGCCGAGCGTCGGCGAGAAGCTGCCACTGGTGATCTCGCCTTCGCCGATACCCTCGACGCGCACCACCTGGTGGGCGCGCAGCACGCCGCGCTCCTCCAGCACCAGGCCGACCAGCTTGGGCTGGTCGCCGGCGGCGCGCATGGCTTCCAGGGCCTCGCGGCCGACGAAGTCACGCCCGGCGGGCTCCCAGGCGATGGTCCAGGCCATGTTGGCGGCCAATGGCGAGACGTCCTCGTCCATGTCCTGGCCGTAGAGGTTCATGCCGGCCTCCAGGCGCAGGGTGTCACGGGCGCCGAGGCCGATCGGCGCGATGCCGGCGCCGACCAGATCGTTGAAGAAATCCGTCACCTGCTCGGCCGGGAGGATGATCTCCAGGCCGTCCTCCCCGGTGTAGCCGGTGCGGGCGATGAACCAGTCGCCCTCGAAGGCGCCCTGGAACGGCTTGAGTTCGGCGATCAGCGAGGCGCGCGCGGAATTGAGCAGTTCGCCGACCTTGACCCGCGCCTGCGGACCCTGGATGGCCAGCATGGCCAGGTCGGCGCGTTCTTGCAGTTCGACGGCGAAGCCGGCGGCGCGGGCCTGCATCCAGGCCAGGTCCTTGTCGCGGGTGGCGGCGTTGACCACCAGGCGGTAGCCGCTCTCGGTGAGGTAGACGATGAGGTCGTCGACCACCCCGCCGCGCTCGTTGAGCATGCCGCTGTAGAGCGCCTTGCCGGGCGTCTTCAGGCGGTCCACGTCGTTGGCCAGCAGGTATTGCAGGTAGTCCCTGGCCTGGCTGCCGGCGAGATCGACCACGGTCATGTGCGACACATCGAAGACTCCGCAGTCCCGGCGCACCTGGTGGTGCTCCTCGACCTGCGAACCGTAGTGCAGCGGCATGTCCCAGCCGCCGAAATCGACCATCTTGGCCCCCAGAGCCACATGCTGTTCATAGAGGGGCGTACGCTGTCCCATGGGTTTCTCCTTCCGGGCGTGGCGAAGATGCGGCGGGCCCCGACGCGTGGCTGAGCCTGGGCAAGGCACTGGCACAGACGTCGCGAACCCGGTCTGGATGACGGGCCGCATCGAATGGCGCGCATTGTAGCCGCTCGCTCGGTGGCTGGACACCCGAGGACCGACCGCCTGGTCGGGGCGGGAACTCATGCTTTCGTAGGGGGCTCGCCCCGGCCGCGCCTGCCAACCCTCCCCGGATTACATCCGGGCTACGAGCTTTCACAGGGGCTCGATCCCAGCCGTAGGAGCGCGCCATGCGCGCGATTTCGCGGCCATGGGCCGCTCCTACCAGGTTCAGGCAGTTCGGGCCGAAGTCCACCCTGCCCTGTGCCGCGAAATCAGTGCCCGATCTGTCGGGCCGAGCGGCGGATCAGGCCGACCACCGGCAGCAGGCCGACCAGCACCAGGGTCAGGGCCGGCAACGCGGCGCGCGCCCATTCGCCCTCGCTGGTCATCTCGAAGACCCGCACGGCCAGGGTGTCCCAGCCGAACGGGCGCATCAGCAGGGTCGCGGGCATTTCCTTGAGGACGTCGACGAACACCAGCAGCGCCGCGCTCAGCGTGCCCGGCACCAGCAGCGGCAGGTAGACCCTGAAGAACAGCCGTGGCCCACCGACGCCAAGGCTGCGCGAGGCTTCCGGCAGCGACGGGCGGATGCGCGCCAGGCTGTTCTCCAGCGGTCCATAGGCCACCGCCATGAAGCGCACCAGGTAGGCCAGCAGCAGCGCCGACAGGCTGCCCAGCAACAACGGCTTGCCGGCGCCGCCGACCCAGGAAGAGAGCGGAATCACCAGATGGCGGTCGAGATAGCTGAAGGCGAGCATGATCGACACCGCCAGCACCGAGCCGGGCAGCGCGTATCCGAGGTTGGCCAGGCCGACCGCCGAGCGGATCGCCCGGGTTGGCGCCAGGCGCCGGGCGAAGGCCAGCAGCAGCGCCACGGTGACGGTGATCAGCGCCGCCATGCCGCCGAGGTAGAGGGTGTGCAGGATCAGGCCCAGGTAACGCTCGTCGAGGTCGAAACGGCCGCGCCGCCAGAACCACGTCAGCAGTTGCAGCATGGGGATGACGAAGGCGCAGGCGAACACCAGGCAGCACCAGCCACTGGCCGCCAGCGCCTTCCAGCCGCGCAGGTGGTACAGCGCCTTGCCGCGCGGCCGCTCGTTGGCCGGCCGGCTTACTCCACGGGCGCGGCGCTCGCCATAGAGCACCAGCATCACCGCCAGCAGCAGCAGGCTGGCCAGTTGGGTGGCGCTGGACAGGCTGTAGAAGCCGTACCAGGTCTTGTAGATGGCGGTGGTAAAGGTGTCGAAGTTGAACACCGCCACCGCGCCGAAGTCCGCCAGGGTCTCCATCAGCGCCAGCGCCAGGCCGGCGCCGATGGCCGGCCGCGCCATCGGCAGGGCGACCCGCCAGAACGCCTGCCAGGGCGACTGGCCGAGCACCCGCGCGGCCTCCATCAGGCCCTTGCCCTGGGCCAGGAAGGCACCGCGCGCAAGCAGGTAGACGTAGGGATAGAACACCAGCACCAGGACGATGATCACCCCGCCGGAGGAACGCACCCGGGGAAAGCGCAGGCCGCTGCCGAACCACTCGCGCGCCAGGCTCTGCACCGGCCCGGCGAAATCCAGCAGGCCGACGAACACGAAGGCCAGCACGTAGGCGGGGATCGCGAACGGCAGCATCAGCGCCCAGTCCAGCCAGCGCCGGCCGGGAAACTCGCAGAGGCTGGTCAGCCAGGCCAGGCTGACACCGAGCAGGACGACGCCGATGCTGACGCCGGCCAGCAGGATCAGCGTGTTGCCGATCAGGCGCGGCATCTGGGTATCCCACAGGTGCGACCAGATTTCCGTATCGACCGAGCTCCAACTGAACAGCAGCACGGATAACGGCAGCAGGACCAGGGCGGCGATCAGGAAGGAAATCGGATACCAGCGGCGCTGGGCGGGATGGGACACGAAAGCCTCGGGGGAAAACGCCAAAAGCGCTGAAGGCTGAACGAAAAAGCGGCGAACGGCAAGCGCTTCCCCGTCCAGCCCCCAGCCTGCAGCGCTTTATTCGGCTCTTGTCAGTTCCAGCCGGCGCGGTCCATCAGCTTGATCGCTTCGGCCTGGCGCTTGCCGGCCACTTCCACCGGGATGCTGTCGGCCTTGAAGGTGCCCCAGGCCGCGACTTCGGCGGACGGCTTGACGCTGGGGTTGGCCGGGAACTCCTGGTTGACCCCGGCGAAGATTTCCTGGGCTTCCGGGGTGGTCATCCACTCCAGCAGCTTCTGGGCTTCCTCGGCATGGGGAGCGTTCTTGGTCACCCCGGCGCCAGCCAGGTTCACGTGCACGCCACGGTCGTTCTGGTTCGGCCAGAAGGGTTTGACCTTCAGGTTCGGCTGCTGCTTGTGCAGGCGGCCGTAGTAATAGGTGTTGGTGATGCCCACGTCGCACTGGCCGGCGTCGATGGCCTGCAGCAGGGCGGTATCGTCGGCGAACACGTCGGTGGCCAGGTTGTTGACCCAGCCCTTGACGATTTCCTCGGCCTTGGCTTCGCCGTGGTTCTCGATCAGGGTGGCGGTCAGCGACTGGTTGTAGACCTTCTTGCTGGTACGCAGGCACAGGCGCCCTTCCCACTGCTTGTCGGCCAGCGCCTCGTAGGTGGACAGCTCTTCCGGCTTGACCCGCTCGGTGGAGTAGAAAATGGTCCGCGCGCGCAGCGACAGGCCGGTCCAGCTATCGGTGCTGGAACGGTATTGCGGTGGGATGTTGGCGTCGATGACGGAGGAGTCGAGCGGCTTGAGCACGCCTTCCTGCTCGGCCTGCCAGAGGTTGCCGGCATCCACGGTGATCAGCATGTCAGCCGGCGTGTTCTCGCCCTCTGCCTTCAGGCGGGCCAGCAGCGGAGCCTCCTTGTCGGTGATGAACTTGACCTTGACCCCGGTCTTGGCGGTGTAGGCGTCGAACACCGGCTTGATCAGCTCATCGATCCGCGCGGAATACACCACTACCTCGTCGGCGGCCTGGACGGAAGTCGCAGCCAGGCCGAAAGCCAGAGCCGCGAGAAGAGGATTGCGAACTTGCATCTGACATGCCCCTGTTAATGAGTTGGAAGCGCGAATGATAGTAAAGCGCAATTGCGGATTGATACAGGGAGTATGTCGAAGTATTTCATGCCCCGGCCGTGCCCCATGTGGAAATGGATGCCGCCGGAATTCCTCCGGACGACATCATGGTGGTCACCAACGCAGGGAAACACTTCCCAGCACCGTGCGCTCCTCCCCCCAGTAACAACGTCCGGCATTGTTGCAGCCACTGACGTATTCCTGGTCGAACAGGTTCTTGACGTTGAGGTCAACGCTCCAGTGGTCATCCAGGGCATAGCCGATCGCCGCGTCGACCAGCGTCACGTCCCCGGTGTCCAGCTTGCCGTACAACGTGGTCGGGTTGGTGTAGGCGAAGGTGCTGTCGAAATGTCGCACTCCGCCGCCCAATCGCAAACCGCGCAGGAGACCGTCGAGGAAGCGGTAGTTGGCCCAGATCGACGCCTGGTTGCGCGGTACCCCGGTCATCTGGTGCCCCTCGATCAGCGAGGTCTGGTTGTCGCGGGTGACCCGCGCATCGGTGTAGGTGTAGGCGGCCGTCAGGTTGAGGTTCTCGCTGAGGTCGCTGGTGGCTTCCAGCTCCACGCCCTTGGAGCGACTCTCGCCGACCTGGCGGTTGTCGTTGAGCACGGTATCGAAGATCACGTCGTCCTGCTTGCGCAGGTCGTACAGTGAGGCGGTGAAGCTTGTGTTCCAGCCCTTGGGCTCGTACTTGACACCCACTTCGTACTGCTCGCTCTTGATCGGATCGAGCGGCCCGGACGCCGAGGTTGTCTGCTGCACCGGCACGAAGCCCGTCGCGTAGCTGAGGTAGGGTGTCAGGCCGTTGTCGAACCGGTACATCAGACCGACCTGCCAGGTGAAGTCATGGTCCCAGTAGTCCAGGTCCGATGCCCCGTTGGTGGTGCCGGCACGGTTGCGGTACTGGCTGTTGACGCTGTCCTGGCGGCCGCCGAGCAGGAAGATCCAGTGGTCATACCGGGTCTGCAACTGGCTGTAGAGCCCGTACATCCGCTGGTCGAGCTGGGAGTTCTGGACATGCACCAGCATGGTTGGTTTCACCGGCGGGTACACCGGGTCGAAGGCGTCGATCACGCCGCCAAAGCCCGCGTCCCAATCCTGGTTGAAGGAAGTGCGGTCAACGCCGGCGCCGAGCAGCAGGGTGTGCTCGAAACCACCGTGGTCGAAGTGGCCCTCGAGCTGGTTGTCCAGGGAGTAGGTGATGGACTTATTGTCGCGGTCGTACGCGGTGTTGGTCAGCGTGGTGCCGAATCCACGGTCGTTCAGGTTGCCCGGCCAGGTCTCCTGGCGATTGATGCGCGACTGCAGGTAGCGCGAGTTCTGGCGGAATTGCCAGGTATCGTTGAGCTGGTGGCTGAATTCGTAGCCGAGGGTCCAGACTTCCCGCTCGAAATCATCCCAGTACGGATTGCCGAGAAAGTCGTCGCGGTCGAACTTGCCGTTGGGGTTGTCGAGCAGGGTGCCGGCGGCGGGATAGCCCAGGGTCATCATGGTACGGTCGCGCTGGTAGCTCGAGAGCAGGGTCAAGGCAGTCGCCTCGCCCAGGTTGAAGGTCAGCGACGGCGCCAGGTAGAGGCGGTCGTCGGGGACTTCCTCGACCTGGCTGTCAGCATTGCGCCCGAGCAGGACCAGCCGCCCCAGCACGTTGCCGTCGTCGCTCAAGGGGCCGGAGATATCCAGCGTCAACTGCCGCCGGTTGTGGCTGCCGTAGCCGAGCTGCACCTCACCACGGGAGAAGGCGGTCGGGCGTTTGCTGACCAGGTTGACCAACCCGCCCGGGGCATTCTCCCCGTAGAGGATAGAGGTCGGCCCGCGGAACACCTCGGTCCGCTCCAGGCCATAGGGCTCGCTGGTGGTGTCGTAGCGGTTGCCCTGCACGCGCAGGCCGTCGCGCAGCAGGCCGTAGCCGAAGTCAGTGGCGAGGAAGCCACGGATGTAGAACAGGTCACCGGCCAGCCCGTCGCCAGCGGCGAAGGGCGGAGCGAAGATGCCGGGCACATAGCCCAACACGTCGGTCAGCGTCTGCGAGCGCTGATCCTCCATGCGCTGCCGGGTCACCACCGAGATCGAGCGCGGGGTTTCCGCCAGCGGCGTGGCGGTCTTGCTCGCGGTTCTGCTGCGGCTCGCCTGGTAACCGATGTCTGGACCATCCCCCGCCGTCACCAGCACGCTGCCGGAAATGCTCAGTGGCGACAGTTGGACCGCCTCGCCGGTCTTTACCAGCACGTAGCCTCCATTGCTCTGACGCTGGGCCTGCAGGCCACTGCCGGCCAGCAGGCGGTGCAGCCCCTCCTCCACCGAGAAGGCGCCATTCAGCCCTGGCGATTGCAGACCATGGGTCTGCTCGGCGGCGAACGACAGGGTGACGCCGGCGGCGGTGGCGAACTGGCTCAGGGCGGCGCCGAGCGGGCCGGGGGCGATGCGGTACTCGGTGGCGGCCTGCTCCTGGGCGACGGCCTGCACGGGAACCAGGGCGAGCGGCGCCAGGGGCAGCGCGAACAGGGCCAGGTGCACGGCGCGGACCAGCGGCGCGACGCTCGGGATGAATCGGGGCATGCGGTTTTCCTTTTCGTTGGCGTGGCAGATGCGCGGCTGCGAGTGCCGCTTCATGTGCTTGGCCGGATGAGAATGAAAATCGGCAACCCCCAAACGGATTTTTCTTGCCGGCAGGCGTCTCAGGCTGGCTCGACGCTGACCCAGTAGCGCGTCAGGTAGCGCACCCGCACCGGCAGCGAAGCGGCGAGGTTTTCCAGGGCCAGGTCGGTGTCGTCGAGGGAGAAGGCGCCGGACAGGCGCAGATCGGCCACCGAGTCGGCGCAGCGGATATGACCGGGCCGGTAGCGGGCCAGCTCGGCGACGAGGTCGCCCAGGCGCCAGTCCACCACGCTGAGCATGCCCTGGCGCCAGGCCCCCTCGCCCACCGCCAGCGGCACCGGCCGACCCGCCCCTTGTGCGTCGAAGGCCGCCCACGCGCCGGCTTCCAGCCGCAACGGCGCCCCGGCCCAGTGCGCCGGGCGAATCTCCACCGCGTGCTCGAACACTGCGACCCGCGCCCGGCCGTCCTCGCTGCGCACGCTGAAACGGGTTCCAAGGGCACGTACGCTGCCTTCCGGCAGATGCACGACGAAAGGTCGTCCGGCAGGGTCGGCGGCGGTTTCGACGAGGATTTCGCCATGTCGCAGCAGTATCTGCCGCAGGCCGGCGTCGAAGACGACATCCACGGCGCTGGCGGTGTTCAGGTCGAGACGACTGCCGTCGACCAGCGTCAGGCGGCGGCGCTCGCCCCTGGCGGTGCGGTAGTCGGCCATCCAGCCGCGCAGCGGCTCCCGCGCGCCAAGCCCCAGCCCGCCGGCGGCAAGGAGCACCGCCAGGGTCTTGAGCACTGCCCGGCGCCGGGCACGCACGCCGGCGAGGGTCGGCAGGGCGACGTCCCGGGGCACGCTGCCCAGTTGTCGCTGCAGCTTCTCCACCCGCGCCCAGGCCTGGGCATGGGCGGGGTGCAGCTCCAGCCAGGCCCGCCAGGCCTGCCGTTCGGCATCGCTGGGCGGCGCGGCGTTGAGTTGCACGTACCAGGTGGCGGCGGCTTCCAGCACCTGGCGGTCGAGCGTGTCGGACATCCGGCTCAATCCTCGACCAGCAGCAGGCAGTGGGTCATGGCGCGGATCAGGTGTTTCTTCACCGTGGTCACCGACACGCCCAAGCGCTTGCCGACCGCCGCGTAGCCCAGCCCTTCGAGCTGCACGGCGAGGAATATCCGCCGGGTGCGCTCGCCCAGGCCGTCGAGCATGGCGTCGATGGCAGTGAGGGTTTCCAGGATCGCCAGGCGGGTTTCCGGGGAAATGTCCAGCGGCTCAGGGCGCGCGGCCAGGGTGGCGAGGTAGGCTTCTTCCACTGCCCGGCGGCGGAAGCGGTCGATCAGCAACGCACGGGCGATGGAGCTCAGGTAGGTACGCGGTTCGCGGAT
Organism: Zestomonas carbonaria; assembly: GCF_904061905.1. GTDB lineage: Bacteria > Pseudomonadota > Gammaproteobacteria > Pseudomonadales > Pseudomonadaceae > Aquipseudomonas > Aquipseudomonas carbonaria. Next base: position 41,595 of record NZ_CAJFCI010000012.1, on the reverse strand, counting down.
AGCGACGGCGTTGCGGGCCAGCAGCACGCGCAGAAAGGTGTCCTGGGCCAGGTCGGCGGCATCGCTGGAATTGCCGAGCCGGGCGCACAGCCAGGCTTTCAGCCAGCCGTGATGCTCGGTGTAGAGAAGACGCAGGGCATTGGAATCCTGGGCTGTCATGGCGGACCGACGAAATATCAAATGATAATTCGTCGCATTCTCTACAACCAGCAATCCTCCTGCAAGCCGCAGGATGCCTCAGACCCGCGCCAGCTCCGGCAGGTCGCCGGACAGGCCGAGCGCCTGGCGGACGAACATCGCCTTGGCCTCGGGCAGGCCATCGACCCAGTCGAGGCCGGCGTTGCGCAGCCAGCGCACCGGCAGCGGATCGGCCTGGAACAGCCGCTCGAAGCCTTCCATCGCCGCCATCATCGCCAGGTTGTGGGGCATCCGCCGGCGTTCGTAGCGGCTCAGCACGCGCGGCTCGGCCAGCCGTTCGCCACGGCCCAGGGCATGCAGCAGCACCTCGGCGAGCACCGCCGCGTCGAGGAAGCCGAGGTTGACGCCCTGCCCGGCCAGCGGGTGGATGCTGTGCGCGGCATCGCCGATCAGCGCCAGGCCCGCCTCGATGTAGCGCTTGGCGTGGCGCTGGCGCAGCGGGATGCACAGGCGCGGATCGACCGCCTCGATCTCGCCCAGGCGGTATTCGAAGGCGCGGCCGAGGGCGGCGCGGAAAGCGTCGTCGTCCAGCGCCATCAGCCGCTCGGCCTCATCCGGGGTGACCGACCAGACGATCGAACACCAGTGCCGGTCGCCATCGCGCTCCAGCGGCAGGAAGGCCAGCGGGCCGTCGTCGGTGAAGCGTTGCCAGGCGGTGCGCCGGTGCTCCTCGGCGCAGCGCACGCTGGTGACGATGGCGTGGTGCAGGTAATCCCATTCGCGGGTGGCGCAGCCGGCCAGGCGGCGCACCGCCGAGTTGGCGCCATCGGCGGCGACCAGCAGCGGCGTGCGAATCTGGCGGCCGTCGCTCAGGCCGAGCAGCCAGTCGTCGCCGGAATGGCGCAACTGCTCCAGGCGCGCGCCGCCGACCAGGCCCAGGTCGCTGTCGTGCAGGCGTTCCAGCAAGGCGTCCTGGACCACGCGGTTCTCGACGATATGGCCAAGGGTTTCGGCGTGCACGCTGGCGGCGGAAAAATGGATGCTGCCGGTACCCGAGCCATCCCACACCTGCATTTCGGCATAGGGGCTGGCGCGCCGTGCGGCGATGCCGTCCCAGGCGCCGACCCGTTCGAGGATGCGCTGGCTGGCCGCCGACAACGCGCTGACCCGCGGCTCGAACGGCGCGGTGGCGTCGAACGGCTTGACCGACAACGGCCCGCCGTCCACCACCAGGATCTCCAGACCGCTGTGCTCCAGGGCCAGCGCCAGGCTGGCACCGACCATGCCGGCACCGACGATCACCAGGTCCGCCTTCAACTCCATATGTTCAGCCCGCCTGTCGCAGTCGCGGCTTGAGCCGCACGTAAAGGGTCTTGTGCACCCGCGCCACGAGGGTTCCCTCGCTGTCATGGACTTCCACATGCAGCTTGGGCAGGTACTTGTCGCCGCCGGCGGTGCGTTCGCGGATCTCCGCCAGCAGTTCGTCGTCGATGCGGAAGTCGGCGTACACCGGGCCCTTGCCGGGCGAGACGAAGTCGATGCTGGCGGACTGGTCCCAGACGATGTAGTCGCGGCCGAGGTGCTGCATCAGCATGAGCATGAAGAAGGGATCGGTCATGCTGTACAGCGAGCCGCCGAACTGGGTGCCGACGTAGTTGCGGTTATACCAGCCGAGGCCCATCTTCACGCGGATATGGCGGAAGTCTGCGCTGATCCGCCGCACCCGCACGCCGGCGCCCAGATAGGGCGGGTAGAAATTCAGGGCCCAGCGCATCAGGCGCGCCTTGCGGGCTAGTCGACGCGAGTGCATGCGAAATTCCTAACGGTGAAGGCGAGTGCCCAGGCCCATGGCCTGGCGGGCGAACCAGCGCTTGGCCGGCGGCAGCAGATCGAGGCCGAGCAGGCCGAGGTTGCGCCCGGCGGCAAGCAGTGTGGTGTCGTTGGAGAACAGCCGGGTGACGCGGTCGGAGAACCCCACGGTGAGCTGCTGGTCGAGCGTCTGCATGCGCTGGAAGCGTTGCAGGGTGGCGAAGTCGCCGAGCGGTGCGGCGCTTTCCAGCAGCGCCTCGGCCAGCGCCCAGGTATCGCGCAGCGACAGGTTGTAGCCCTGTCCGGCGATCGGGTGCAGGGTGTGCGCGGCGTTGCCGAGCAGCACCAGGTGCGGGCGCACCTGCTCCTGCGCCTCGCTGAGCGACAGCGGGTAGAGATGGCGCACGCCGACCTGGCGCAAGGTGCCGAGCCGGTAGCCGAAGGTTTCCTGCAACTCGGCGAGGAAGGCGCCTTCGTCCAGGGTGGCCAGGCGCTGGGCGTCGGCGCTGGCACGGCTCCAGACCAGCGCGCAGCGGTTGTCGGCGAGCGGCAGCAAGGCCATCGGGCCATCGGGGGTGAAGCGTTCGAAGGCCTGCCCCCGGTGCGGTTCGCTGGGGGTCAGGTTGGCGATCAGCGCGCTCTGCCGGTAGGCGACGTTGTGCACGTGGATGCCCAGTTGCTCGCGCAGCCCGGAGCGGCCGCCGTCGGCGAGCACCGCCAGGCTGCAGTCGAGGCTGCCCTCGTCGCTGAGCAGCAGCCGGTAGCCGTCGCCCAGCGCCTGCATGCCCTGCACTTCCGCCGGACAGCGCCAATGGATCACCTGATGGTCCATGGCCTGCCACAGGCAGTGGCCGAGCCAGGCGTTCTCCGCCACGTAGCCGAGGGCCGGGACGCCTTCGTCCTCGGCGCGCAGGCGGGTGGCGCCGAAACGACCGCGATCGGAGACGTGGATCTGCCGGATCGGCTCGGCGCGCTCGGCGATCTTCTCCCACACGCCGAGGCGTTCGTAGATCTGCCGGCTGCCGTAGGACAGCGCGGTGGAGCGCGCGTCGTAGCTGGGCTGGTAGCCCTCGCCGGGGACGAAGGGTTCGATCAGCGCGATCGTCCAGCCGCGCGCCCGCGCCTCGCCCTGCAGGGCCAGCGCCAGGCTGGCGCCAACCAGGCCGCCGCCGATGATCGCCAGGTCGCAGCGAGTCATCAGGCCGCCTGGCTCCGTGCCGCAGCCATCAGCGCCTCGATCTCGGCGACGCTCTTCGGCACGCCATTGGTGAGGATTTCGCAGCCGGTCCGGGTCACCACCACGTCATCCTCGATGCGCACGCCGATGCCGCGCCACTTCTTCGCCACCTTGTCGTTGTCCGGGGCGATGTAGATGCCCGGCTCGACGGTCATCGACATGCCCGGCTCGAGCACCCGCCACTCGCCGCCGACCTTGTAGTCGCCGACGTCGTGCACGTCCATGCCCAGCCAGTGGCCGGCACGGTGCATGTAGAAGGGTTTGTAGGCTTCGCTGGCGATCAGTTCGTCGAGTTCGCCGTTGAGCAGGCCCAGTTCGATCAGCCCGGCGGTGATCACCCGCACGGTGGCTTCGTGGGCTTCGTTCCAGTGCCGGCCCGGGGCGATGAACTTGAACGCCTCTTCGTTGGCGGCCAGCACCAGTTCGTAGATGGCCTTCTGCTCGGGCGAGAACTTGCCGTTGACCGGGAAGGTGCGGGTGATGTCGCTGGCGTAGCAGTCGATCTCGCAGCCGGCGTCGATCAGCACCAGGTCGCCGTCCTTGAGCGGCGCGTCGTTCTCGCGGTAGTGCAGGATGCAGGCGTTGCGGCCAGCGGCGACGATCGAGCCGTAGGCCGGCATCTTCGCCCCGCCCCTGCGGAATTCGTAGTCCAGCTCGGCTTCCAGGTGGTACTCGGACAGCCCGGCGCGGCTGGCCTGCATGGCACGGACGTGAGCGCGCGCGGAGATTTCCGCGGCCGTGCGCATCACCTTCACCTCGGCCGCGCTCTTGTACAGGCGCATGTCGTGCAGCAGGTGGTCGAGGGCGACGAACTCGTTGGGCGGCTGCGCGCCCTGGCGGGCCTTGGAGCGGATCACGTTGATCCACTCCATCAGGTGCTGGTCGAATTCCTGGTTGGTGCCGATGGCGTAGTAGACCCGCTCGCGACCTTCGATCAGGCCCGGCAGGATGTCGTCGATGTCGCCGATCGGGAAGGCGTCGTCGGCACCGTAGTCGCGGATCGCGCCTTCCTGGCCGGCGCGCAGGCCGTCCCACAGCTCGCGCTCGGGGTCGCGCTCGCGGCAGAACAGGATGTACTCGCCGTGCTCGCGGCCGGGGACCAGCACCAGCACCGCCTCCGGCTCGGGGAAGCCGCTGAGGTACTGGAAGTCGCTGTCCTGGCGGTAGACGTGCTCGACGTCGCGGTTGCGGATGTACACCGGCGCGGCCGGCAGGATGGCGATGCTGTTGGGTTCCATCTGCTCCATCAGCGCCTTGCGCCGACGGGCGTATTCCGACTTGGGAATGCGGGTCATTGGGCAGCCTCAGTGCAGGGAAGGTTTCGGCGCCGGGGCTTGCGGCCTGGCGCACTCGGCGTACAGCAGCAGCGGCGCGACGCGCAGGTATTCCATGACTTCCATGTAGTCGCTCTCGCCGTCCTCGGACTCGTCCAGGGCGCTCTGCACCTGGGCGATCGCAGCCAGGTCCTGGAGCACTTCCATGGCCTCGCTGCTCAGCGCGGCATCGCCTGCGACCAGGCCGAAGCCCCCGAGGAAGCCCTGGCACCACTGGCCGAGGGCGGCGGCGCGCTCGGCCAGCGGCACGTCGTCGGCGGGCAGCAGCAGGACCACCGTCATGTCCTCGCCGGTCAGCTCGGCCTTGACCATTTCCTGCAGGCCGATCAGCGCCTGGCGCACGTTGTCCTGCGGCGCGCCGCCGAGCAGCTCGCTGGCATCGGCGAGCCAGGGCTCGGCGTCGAAGCCGGCGCCGGCGCAGCTACGGCCGAGCAACAGGCCGTGCAGTTCGGCGGGCGAAACGGGTTGGCCACTGCTCGCGAGCAGGGCGGCGAAAGCGCTGTAGGGGGAGTTTTGCATGGGCGTGGCCAACTAGGCGCGGCAAGGCGCGATGACTAGAATGAAGGCCTCGTATCCTAGCACCGGCGGGTGCGCCAAGACCAATCGCCGGCCCGGCGCCAGGGGCCGATGCCCGCCGATGGTTTACCCGTTCGCCATACCACTCCTATATAGTTGCGATGACTCCTGGCCGCCCCTAGCGAGACTTTATGGAAGACGCCGATCTGCAAGCGCTGACAGCCAAGCTGGAACTGCTGATCCGCCGCATCGAACAACTCAAGGCCGAGAACCAGCTACTTCGGGCGGGCGAGCGTGCCTGGCGCGAGGAGCGCGCTCATCTGATCGAAAAGAACGAAATCGCCCGGCACAAGGTCGAATCCATGATTTCGCGCCTGAAAGCCCTGGAGCAGGACTCATGACCCAGTCGAACACCGTAACCGTCCACATTCTCGACAAAGACTATTGCATCGCCTGTCCCCCGGAGGAGCGCGCCAACCTGGAGAGCGCCGCCCGCTACCTGGACGGCAAGATGCGCGAGATCCGCATGAGCGGCAAAGTGATCGGCGCCGACCGCGTAGCGGTAATGGCCGCGCTGAACATCACCCACGACCTGCTGCACAAGCAGCAGAACCTCGACCAGCAGGCCAGCTCCACCCGCGAGCAGGTGCGCGACCTGCTCGATCGCGTCGACCAGGCCCTCGCCACCGATCAGGATGCCCCACAGAGCTGATTGAAGAATGCTGGATTGGGGTATACTGGCCGCCGCTCCCTGGAGTGTGCGCCAGTCGGGAACGTCCCTGAGCCGATACGCACAACCACGGGGGTTGCCAGTTGGGGCAGGTGTGCATGTCCGCCTGACGGAAAGCCTTAATGCCTCCTGCAACCTCCACCTTGAACTTTCGGGTTCAAGGGCAGAACCGACAGCGGCACGTCGGGGGGTCTTGTTCCGGGCGCCAGCGTTTCTCGACGCTGGCGTCTTTCGTTGCGCCGCCCCATCATGCCCGCCATGATCATCGCCGACGACCTTTCCCGCGCAGCCCTGCGCCGCCTGCTACGCCAGACCCGGCGCGCCCTGCCCCCGCACCAGCAGCATCTCGCCGCCCGCGCCCTGTACCGCCAGTTGGCCCAGCATCCGCTGTTCCGCCGCGCCCGGCACATCGCCCTGTACCTGCCCAACGACGGCGAGATCGACCCGCGCCCGCTGCTGCGCGCCGCACAGCGCCGGGGCAAATGCACCTACCTGCCGGTGCTCAACCCCTGGCCGCGTACCCGGATGGTGTTCCAGCGCGTGCGGCCGGGAGAATCGCTGGTGCGCAATCGCTTCCGCATCCTCGAGCCGCGACCGGCCCCAGGCCGGCAGCGCAAGGTCTGGACGTTGGACCTGGTGCTGATGCCGCTGGTGGGCTTCGACGAGCATGGCGGGCGCCTGGGCATGGGCGGGGGCTTCTACGACCGCAGCCTGGCCTACCGGGCGCGGCGCAAGAATGGTCACAAACCGACGTTATTGGGCCTGGCGCACGAATGCCAGAAGGTCGATCGGCTGGCGCTGGCCAGTTGGGACGTGCCCCTTCGGGCAACGGTGACGGACAGGGGGTGGTACGGTGGGCTTTGAGCCGGCACCGCGATCCCTGCGGCGCACGCGACTACGGATGGGACGCTCAGGGCTGCTGCTGCGACAGGCTCGCCGCCGGTCGATCGCTCTGACGCTCCCACAGGCTCTGGGTGTAACCCGTGGTGACCACACCCAGGCCGAAAACAATTACCAAAACCCACAACATATCTGGTTTACGTTTCATTCATTGCCTCCCCCTTCAAGGCAACATACATGCGCTGACCGCGTCTCTTGTGATTGGACCTGAAGCAGCGCGGAGCTTAACCGGCGGCATTCTCCAGCAAGGTGAAACTTCCCGCAATTTCTGACGCCAACCGGCTGTCGCAAACTTGCCCAGACGCTACGACTGGCAATAGGAGGCAAAGTTCATGCCTTATTGGCTGATGAAGTCCGAACCCGACGAACTCTCCATCCTCGACCTGAAACGGCTCGGCCGGGCGCGCTGGGACGGGGTGCGCAACTACCAGGCGCGCAACTTCCTGCGCAGCATGCAGGTCGGTGACCTGTTCTTCTTCTATCACTCCAGTTGCCCGCAACCGGGCATCGCCGGGATCGGCCGGATCGCCTCGGCCGTCTACCCCGATCCCACCGCGCTGGACCCCGAAAGCCCCTACTTCGACGCCAAGGCCAGCAGCGACAAGAACCCCTGGAGCGCGCTGGACGTCGAGTTCGCCGAAGCCTTCCCGACGCTGATCGCCCTGCCCCGGCTGCGAGCCGAGCCCGCGCTGGCCGAACTGGCGCTGGTGCAGCGTGGCAGCCGGTTGTCGGTGATGCCGGTCGAACCGGCGCAATGGGCCGCGATACTGAGTCTGCGCTAGACTTCATGGCACCGCGCCATCACCCGACGCACTCGCCAGGGCCATTTCTCATGCAGTCCGCTCGTCCCGCCTGGCTGGCCCGTATCGCCCTCGTGCTGCTGCTCGCGCTGTTGTGCGGCACCACCGTGGCGATCTGGTGGCAACTGGAACAGCACCAGACGCAGCGCCTCCAGGAACGGGTCGACGCCCAGGCTCGCGCGCTGGCCCAGCAACTGGAAAGCCGGCTCGACGAGCAGTTGCAGGACCTGCGCATCCTCGGCGCGCTGTGGAACCATCGTGGCCGGCTGCCGCGCGACGAATGGGACCTCTACGTGCGTTTCTGCCTGGAAGGCTTCTCCGGCTACCAGTCGATCCAGTGGCTGGACAGCGACCTGCGCATGCGCTGGCTGCTGCCGGTGCAGGGCAACGAAGCCGCCCGAAACTTCCAGCTCCAGCCCGAACACCCCAACTACGCCATGGCGATGGAGGTCAAGGGCAGCGGCCAGCCGCGTTTCTCCGGCAGCTTCGCGCTGCTCCAGGGCGGGCGCGGGGTGATCCTCTACACCCCGCTGTACATCCGCAACCCGCAGGGCGAGCGGGTCTTCGACGGCTTCCTGCAAGGCGTCTTCCGCGTCGAGCGGTTGATGGACGAACTGCTCGGGCGCCTCGGCAGCCGCAGCTTCAACGTGCGCCTGGTGGAACGGGGCGAGCCGATCTACCGCCACGAGATCGACGAATGGCGCCCCCGTCTGCAACAGGAGGTGCCGCTGCGCCTGCTCGACAACCCGCACTTCACCCTGCAACTCAGCCCCACCGCGTCCCTGCTCGAACGGCTCGACTCGCCGCTGCCCCGGCTGGTGCTCGGCGGCGGCCTGGCGATCAGCCTGCTGCTGGTGGCGGCCCTCGCCCTGGCACTGGAGAACACCCGCCGCGCCGCCGCCCTGCAGGCCGGCAACCGGCGCCTGAACCAGGAGATCGATCGCCGCCAGGTGGTCGAGCAGGTGCTGCGCGACAGCCGCGAACGCCTGCAACTGGTGGTCGACCTGACCGACACCAGCCCGGACGGGCTGTTCATCATCGACCCGCAGAGCCGCGACATCCTGCACATGAACCGCGCCACCTACGCCAGCCTCGGCTACAGCGCGGAAGAGTTCGGCCGGCTGCTCAAGGAAGACCCGGAAAGCCTGCTGCCCGGCTTCGACGGCTGGCTGCGGCAACTGCGCGAGGCGCAGCGCGACGAAGACCCCGGCACGTTGATCCAGCGCGAAATGCGCCGCAACGACGGCAGCCGGCAGGCGGCGGAGATCAACGCGCAACTGGTCGAGGTGAACGGCCACGAGTACCTGATCGGCATCTCCCGCGACAACAGCGAGCGCCTGCAACTGGAGGCGCAGTTGCAGCGGCTGTCGCAGCAGGACGGCCTGACCGGGCTGTACAACCGGCGCTACTTCGACCGCCAGTTGCACAGCGAATGGCGGCGCCTGAGCCGGCTCGGCAAGCCGCTGGCGCTATTGATGCTGGATATCGACCACTTCAAGGCCTACAACGACGCCCTCGGCCACCTGGCCGGCGACGACGCGCTGCGCCGGGTCGGCGACGTGCTGCAACAGTGCATGCAGCGCGAGGGCGACGCGGCCTGCCGCTACGGCGGCGAAGAGTTCGCGCTGATCCTCACCGACACCGACCAGGACGGCGCCGAACACGTCGCGGAGCGCGTCCATCAGTTGATCGCCGAGCTGAACCTGTCCCATCCGGGCAGTCCGCTGGGCCGGCTGAGCATCAGCATCGGCCTGGCCACCGCCGACCCGAGCCACGACCAGGATCCGCAAGTCCTGGTCGAACGCAGCGACCAGGCGCTCTACCAGGCCAAGCACGCCGGCCGCAACCGCTCTTGCAACTGGAAGGAGCCCGCCGCGGGCTAGCAGGCCATGTCTTGCAGCGACGCTTCAGCCCCTCACCCCAGCCCTCTCCCGGCGGGAGAGGGGGCGGAACGGCGCGGCGGGAGAATACTGAGACCGATGGTTCGCACGGATTACCCCCTTGAGCGACGGAGACAAAATCGATGACAGGCTCCAGGCGCGGACGGCCGTCAGATCCTCGCGAAGGTGGCCTGCGCCTTGGCCACCAGCTTGTCGCCCTGCAGGGTTTCCGCCTCGACCACCAGGGTGCGCTTACCGGCGTGCAGCACCCAGGCGCGGCACAGCAGCTCGCCGTCGCTGACCGGGCGGATGTAGTTGATCTTGCTCTCCAGGGTCACGCTGACCGGCACGCCGTCGGTCAGGCTGTGGCAAGCCTGGCCCATGGCGGTGTCGATCAGCGAGAACAGCGCGCCGCCATGCAGCTTGCCGTGCACGTTGCGCAGGCCGTCGTGCATGGTCATGCGCACTTCCGCGCGGCCGTCCCCGGCCTGGATGGTCTCCAGGCCGAGCAGGCGGCTGAAGGCGCTGCCGGCAAGACCGCCCGCGCCGGCCATCAGTTCTTCCTCAACTGCTTGGCGTTGGCGAACAGCGCGGCCATGCCGGCATTGGCCGGCGCCGGCTTGTCCTGCCGCGAGTGGCGCTCGCTGCGCGGCGCGTTGCCGCGATTGCCGCCGCGCGGGCCATCGACCTTGGCGCCGGGGGTGTCGCCCATGCGCATGGACAGGCCGATGCGTTGGCGCGGGATGTCCACCTCCATGACCTTGACCTTGACCACGTCACCGGCCTTGACCGCCTCGCGCGGGTCCTTGACGAACTTCTCGGACAGCGCGGAGATGTGCACCAGGCCATCCTGGTGCACGCCGATGTCGACGAAGGCGCCGAAGTTGGTGACGTTGGTCACCACACCTTCGAGGATCATCCCCGGCTTGAGGTCGGCGAGGGTTTCGACGCCGTCCTGGAAGGCTGCGGTCTTGAACTCCGGGCGCGGGTCGCGGCCGGGCTTGTCGAGTTCCTTGAGGATGTCGGTGACGGTCGGCAGGCCGAAGGTCTCGTCGGTGAACGACTTGGGATCGAGGCGCTTGAGGAAGCCCGAATCGCCGATCAGCGAGCGGATGTCGCGGCCGGTGTCGGCGGCGATGCGCTGCACCAGCGGGTAGGTCTCCGGGTGCACGGCGGAGGCGTCCAGCGGGTTGTCGCCGTTCATCACGCGGAGGAAGCCGGCGGCCAGCTCGAAGGTCTTGTCGCCCAGGCGCGGCACCTTCTTCAGCGCGTCGCGGCTCTTGAACGCGCCGTTGGCGTCGCGGAACTGCACGATGTTCTGCGCCAGGGTGCCGTTGAGGCCGGAGATGCGCGCCAGCAGGGCGGCGGACGCGGTGTTCACGTCCACGCCGACGGCGTTCACGCAGTCCTCGACCACCGCGTCCAGCGAGCGCGCCAGCTTGAGCTGGGACACGTCGTGCTGGTACTGGCCGACGCCGATGGCCTTGGGCTCGATCTTCACCAGCTCGGCCAGCGGGTCCTGCAGGCGGCGGGCGATGGACACCGCGCCACGCAGCGAGACGTCCAGCTCGGGGAATTCCTTGGCCGCCAGTTCGGAGGCCGAGTACACCGAGGCGCCGGCCTCGCTGACCATGATCTTGGTCATGCCCAGGCCCGGGTATTTCTTGATCAGCTCGCCGGCCAGCTTGTCGGTCTCGCGGCTGGCGGTGCCGTTGCCGATGGCGATCAGCTCGACCTGGTGCCTGGCGCACAGCTTGGCCAGGGTCATCAGGGTGCCGTCCCAGTCGTTGCGCGGCGCGTGCGGGTAGACGGTGGCGGTGTCGAGCAGCTTGCCGGTGGCGTCGACCACGGCGACCTTGACCCCGGTGCGCAGGCCCGGGTCGAGGCCGAGGGTGGCGCGCGGGCCGGCCGGCGCGGCGAGCAGCAGGTCGTGCAGGTTGCGGGCGAACACGCTGATCGCCTCGTCCTCGGCCTGCTCGCGCAGTTCGCCGAGCAGGTCGGTTTCCAGGTGGCTGTACAGCTTGACCTTCCAGGTCCAGCGCACCACCTCGGCCAGCCACTTGTCGGCGGCCCGGTCCTGGTTCCGGATGCCGAAGCGCTCGGCGATCATCAGCTCGCACGGGTGCAGGCTGCCCGGCAATTCCTCGCCGACCTTCAGGGCGACGCTCAGCACGCCCTCGTTGCGGCCGCGGAAGATCGCCAGGGCGCGGTGCGAAGGCACGCCCTTGAGCGTCTCGTCATGTTCGAAGTAGTCGCTGAACTTGGCGCCCTCGCCCTCCTTGCCGGGCACCAGGCGGGCGCTCAGGGTGGCGTTGTCCTTGAGGAAGGAGCGCAGCTTGTCGAGCAGGCTGGCATCTTCGGCGAAGCGTTCCATGAGGATGTACTTGGCGCCTTCCAGCACGGCTTTCACGTCGGCGAAGCCCTTCTCGGCATCGACGAAGCGCTCGGCCTCGCTCTCCGGCACCAGGGCGGGATCGTCGAACAGTGCGTCGGCCAGCTCGCCGAGGCCGGCTTCCAGGGCGATCTGGCCCTTGGTGCGGCGCTTCTGCTTGTAGGGCAGGTAAAGGTCCTCGAGGCGGGTCTTGGTGTCCGCCAGGCGGATATCGCGGGCCAGTTCCGGGGTCAGCTTGCCCTGCTCCTCGATGCTGGCGAGGATCGCCGTGCGGCGCTCCTCCAGCTCGCGCAGGTAGCGCAGGCGCTCTTCCAGCATGCGCAACTGGGTATCGTCCAGGCTGCCGGTGACCTCTTTGCGGTAACGGGCGATAAAGGGTACGGTCGACCCCTCGTCGAGCAACGCCACGGCCGCGGCGACCTGCTGCGGCAGCACGCGCCCGGAAGGCAGGGCGGAAAGCTCTTCGGCGATACGTTGGTTGATGCTGTCCATAACATGCGATGACATAGAACTATCCGAACATTGACCAAGGGAAAGACAAGCCACGCTTGCCGCAAAAGGCCGGCATTATAACCAGCCCATCCGCTCGCGCTCGGCGCTAAGACCACCGGCGCGAGGGAAAAATCTGCTAACGAATGCCATCCCGCGTCACGCGGGCCCTGCGCCATAATGGCCGACGTTTTGAAAGGAGCCCCTATGAGCAGCACTACCGCCCCCGAAGGCGAGAAGATCCTGATCGTGGACGACGACCCCGGCCTGCGCCGCCTGCTCGAACGCTTCCTCAGCGAGCAGGGCTACCGGGTACGCTCGGTGGAGAACGTCGAACAGATGGACCGCCTGCTGGCCCGCGAGCTGTTCCAGTTGCTGGTGCTCGACCTGATGCTGCCGGGCGAGGACGGCCTGTCCGCCTGCCGCCGCCTGCGCGAAGCCGGCAACCAGATGCCGATCATCATGCTCACCGCCAAGGGCGACGAGACGAGCCGCATCCAGGGCCTGGAGCTGGGCGCCGACGACTACCTCGGCAAGCCGTTCAACCCCCGCGAACTGCTGGCGCGCATCAAGGCCGTGCTGCGCCGCCAGGCGCCAGTGGTGCCCGGTGCGCCGGCCAGCGAGGACGAGGTGGTCGGTTTCGGCGACTACCAACTGTCGCTGGCCACCCGCGAGCTGAAGAAGGGCGGCGAGATACACATGCTCACCACCGGCGAATTCGCCGTTCTCAAGGCCCTGGTCCAGCACGCCCGCGAACCGCTGACCCGCGACAAGCTGATGAACCTGGCGCGCGGCCGCGAGTGGGACGCCCTGGAACGCTCCATCGACGTGCAGATTTCCCGCCTGCGCCGACTGATCGAGCCGGACCCGTCGAAGCCACGCTATATCCAGACGGTCTGGGGCGTCGGCTACGTGTTCGTGCCCGATGGCAACAAGTGAAGTCGCAAGCGGCAAGCTTCAAGCCGCAAGAGACCTGGCGCGGCCACCTGCTCCGGCTTGTAGCCCGTAGGGTGGATCGCGCCTTATCGATCCACCGGGCGGAGTGGTGGTGGATGAAAAGAGCGTCATCCACCCTACAGACTGCTCCGGCTTGTAGCTTGAGGCTTGCAGCTTGAAGCTGCCTTTCCTATGAAAACCCCCGTCTGGTTCCCGCAAAGCTTCTTCGCCCGCACCCTGCTGCTGGTGTTCATCGCCGTGCTGTTCTCCAAGGCGCTGACCCTGGTCTACCTGCTGATGAACGAGGACGTGCTGGTCGACCGCCAGTACAGCCACGGCGCGGCGCTGACCCTGCGCGCCTACTGGGCGACCCGCCCGGAGTACCGCGACGAGGTGGCCAAGGCCGCCGGCCTGCGCTGGCGGCCCGAGGGCGCGGCGCCGGCCGGCGAATACCACTGGCCGTACACCGAGGTGTTCCAGCGGCAGATGCGCATGGAGCTGGGTCCGGAAACCGAGACCCGCCTGCGCGTGCACCAGCCGTCGTCGCTCTGGGTGCGCGCGCCGAGCCTCGGCGAGGGCTGGGTCGAGGTGCCGCTGTATCCGCACCCGCTGCGCGGCCAGAAGATCTGGAACGTGCTCGGCTGGTTCCTGGCCATCGGCCTGCTGTCCACCGCCGCCGCCTGGATCTTCGTCGGCCAGCTCAACGCGCCGCTCAAGCGCCTGGTCTTCGCCGCCCGCCAGCTCGGCCAGGGGCGCAGCGTGCGCCTGCCGGTCAGCGACACGCCGAGCGAGATGACCGAGGTGTACCGCGCCTTCAACCAGATGGCCGAGGACGTCGAGCAGGCCGCCCGCGAGCGCGAACTGATGCTCGCCGGGGTGTCCCACGACCTGCGCACGCCGCTGACCCGCCTGCGCCTGTCGCTGGAACTGCTCAACAGCGATACCGAGCTGACCGAGGACATGATCCGCGACATCGAGGACATGGACGCCATCCTCGACCAGTTCCTCGCCTTCATCCGCGACGGCCGCGACGAACGCCTGGAAGAGGCCGACCTGGGCGAACTGGTGCGCGAGGCGGTAGCGCCGTTCAACCATCCGGAAGAACGCGTGCGCCTGTGCCTGGAGCCGGTACCGTGCTTCCCGCTGCGCCGCCTGTCGATCAAGCGCCTGCTCAACAACCTGATCGAGAACGCCCTGCACCATGGCGGCGGCGTGGTGGAAGTGGCCGCCTACGTGTCCGGCGACAGCAGCGCGCCCTACGTGGTGCTCAGCGTGCTGGACCGTGGCATCGGCCTCGACCCGGCCGAGCTGGAGGACATCTTCAACCCCTTCATCCGTGGCGACCGCGCCCGCGGCGGACGCGGCACCGGCCTCGGCCTGGCGATCGTCAAGCGCATCGCCGCCCAGCACGGCGGCAGCGTCGAACTGCGCAACCGCTCCGGCGGCGGCCTGGAGGCCCGCGTGTGCTTGCCGCTGGGGTTGCTGCTGCCGCGCGACGCGGCCTGAGGAAAACCAGGCCGCCTGCCCCTGATCCGGCCCTGACGGGAAACGTCAGCGAACGGTGATCACCGGCGCGGCCAGCTTGTCGAACAACATCTGCTGGGCACTGCGCGGGTTCTGGTTGCCGGTCGGGCTGTTACGCATGTAGCGGCCGTCCGGTTGCAGTTGCCAGCTCTGGGTATTGTCGCTGAGGTAGGCCTCGAGCTCCTTCTTCACCCGCATGATCAGCTTGCGCCCTTCCACCGGGAAGCAGGTCTCGACGCGCTTGTCGAGGTTGCGCTCCATCCAGTCGGCGCTGGACAGGTAGAGCTGCTCGTCGCCACCGTTGTGGAAGTAGTAGATGCGCGTGTGCTCGAGGAAGCGGCCGATGATCGAACGCACCTGGATGTTGTGCGACACCCCCGGCACGCCCGGGCGCAGGCAGCACATGCCGCGCACCACCAGATCGATCTTCACGCCGGCCTGGCTGGCCTTGTACAGCGCGCGGATGATCTTCGGATCGGTCAGCGAGTTGAACTTGGCCATGATGTGCGCCGGCTTGCCTTCGCTGGCGAACTGGGTCTCGCGGGCGATCATGTCGAGCAGGCCCTTCTTGAGGGTGAAGGGCGCGTGCAGCAGCTTCTTCATGCGCAGGGTCTTGCCCATGCCGATCAACTGGCTGAACAGCTTGGAGACGTCCTCGCCGAGCGCGGCGTCGGCGGTCAGCAGGCTGTAGTCGGTGTACAGGCGGGCGTTGCCGGCGTGGTAGTTGCCGGTGCCGAGGTGCGCGTAGCGGCGCAGCTCGCCGTTCTCGCGGCGCAGGACGAGGATCATCTTGGCGTGGGTCTTGAAGCCGACCACGCCGTAGATCACCACCGCGCCGGCGGCCTGCAGGCGACTGGCCAGTTGCAGGTTGGATTCCTCGTCGAAACGCGCGCGCAACTCGATCACCGCGGTGACCTCCTTGCCGTTACGGGCCGCGTCGACCAGCGCGTCGACGATCTCCGAGTTGGCCCCGGCGCGGTACAGGGTCTGCTTGATCGCCAGGACGTTGGGGTCCTTGGCGGCCTGGCGCAGCAGGTCGACCACCGGGGTGAACGATTCGAACGGGTGCAACAGCAGCACGTCCTGCTTGCCGATCACGTTGAAGATGTTCTCTGCGTTCTGCAGCAGCTTGGGAATCGCCGGGGTGAACGGCTTGTGCTGCAGTTCCGGGTGGCTGTCGAGGCCGGTGATGCTGAACAGGCGGGTCAGGTTGACCGGGCCGTTGACGGTGTACAGCTCGCTTTCGCCGAGGTTGAACTGCTTGAGCAGGTAGTCGGTGAGGTGCGCCGGGCAGGTATCGACCACTTCCAGGCGCACCGCGTCGCCGTAGCGGCGCGAGAACAGCTCGCCGCGCAGGGCGCGGGCCAGGTCCTCGACGTCCTCGGTGTCCACCGACAGGTCGGCGTTGCGGGTCAGGCGGAACTGGTAGCAGCCCTTGACCTTCATGCCGGGGAACAGGTCGTCGGCATGGGCGTGGATCATCGAGGAGAGGAACACGTAGTTGTCGCCGGGACCGCTGATCTCTTCCGGCACCCGGATGATCCGCGGCAGCAGGCGCGGCGCCGGGATGATCGCCAGGCCGGAGTCGCGGCCGAAGGCGTCCACGCCCTCCAGCTCGACGATGAAGTTGAGGCTCTTGTTGACCAGCAGCGGGAACGGGTGCGTCGGGTCGAGGCCGATCGGCGTGATGATCGGTGCGATCTCGTCGCGGAAGTAGCGGCGCACCCAGGTCTTCAACTTGGTCGTCCAGTAGCGGCGACGGATGAAGTTGATCTGGTGCTTGGCCAGCTCGGGGAACAGCACGTCGTTGAGGATCGCGTACTGGCGCGCCACCTGCTCGTGCACCAGCTCGCTGATCCGCGCCAGCGCCTGGTGCGGTTGCAGGCCGTCGGCGCCGGCCTGTTCGCGGGCGTAGGTGATCTGCTTCTTCAGCCCGGCGACGCGGATCTCGAAGAACTCGTCGAGGTTGCTGGAGAAGATCAGCAGGAACTTCAGGCGTTCGAGCAGCGGATAGGACTCGTCCAGCGCCTGTTCCAGCACGCGGATGTTGAACTTCAGTTGCGACAGCTCGCGATGGATGTACAGGCTGCTGTCGTCCAGGCTGGGAATCACCAGTGGCGCGGCAGCCGGCTCCGGTTGCGGGCTGTCGGCCGGCGGGGCCTCCTCCACGACGGGTTCGGCCTCTTCGGGAGCCGGCGCTTTCACCAGGGTCTGGTCCAGCGGTTCGGCCTCGAGCAATTCGCTATCGGTGAGTCCTGCGGTATTCATTGAGTCCTTCCGGGGGCGGCCTAGCGCCCCTGTTGTAACAGTTCTGCCGCGCGTGCGGCGAAATAGGTAAGGATGCCATCGGCGCCGGCGCGTTTGAAGGCGGTCAGCGATTCGAGGATCACCGCCTCGGACAGCCAGCCGTTCTGGATCGCCGCCATGTGCATGGCGTACTCGCCGCTGACCTGGTAGACAAAGGTCGGCACGCGGAATTCATCTTTCACCCGGTGGACGATGTCCAGGTAGGGCATGCCCGGCTTGACCATCACCATGTCGGCGCCTTCGGCCAGGTCGGTGGCCACTTCGTGGAGGGCTTCGTCGCTGTTGGCCGGGTCCATCTGGTAGCTGGCCTTGTTGCCCTTGCCGAGGTTGGCGGCGGAGCCCACCGCGTCGCGGAACGGCCCGTAGTAGGCGCTGGCGTACTTGGCCGAGTAGGCCATGATGCGCACGTTGTTGTGGTCGGCCAGTTCCAGCGCCTCGCGGATCGCCTGGATGCGCCCGTCCATCATGTCCGACGGTGCCACCACCTGGGCGCCGGCCTCGGCGTGGGACAACGCCTGCTTGACCAGGGCATCGACGGTGATGTCGTTCTGCACGTAGCCGTGCTCGTCGAGGATGCCGTCCTGGCCGTGGGTGGTGAAGGGGTCGAGGGCGATGTCGCCGATGATGCCGAGCTCCGGGAAGCGCTCACGCAGGGCACGGATCGCGCGCTGGGCGATGCCGTCCGGGTTCCAGGCCTCGGCGCCGTCCAGGGATTTCTTCTCCAGCGGGGTCACCGGGAACAGCGCCAGCGCCGGAATGCCCAGCTCCACCCAGCGCTCGGCGGCCTCGAGCAGCAGGTCGATGGACAGCCGCTCGACGCCCGGCATCGACGGCACGGCTTCGCGGCGGTTCTCGCCGTCGAGCACGAACACCGGCAGGATCAGGTCGTCGACGGTCAGGACGTTCTCGCGCACCAGGCGGCGGGAGAAGTCATCGCGACGGTTGCGGCGCAGGCGGGTGGCGGGGAACAGGCGGTTGGCGGGGGTGAAACTCACGGCAGACTCCAGAGCCCGCACGGGCGGGCGAGTGTGACAGTTATAGGCGGCCATTATGACCAAAGTATGAAAGCAAGGGCGCTAGTGCGACCGGAGGCCGCAGCGATCCGCCCTGGATGGCCCCGCCAGCCGGCCCGGCAGCCGTTGCGATGGCCACCTGACACACTTCCGCGCTTTGCCGAGACCCCCGTCGCAGGTTAGGCTGCGCGTTCATTTTTTGGCCTGTTACCGACGATGCTCCAAGAATTCCTGCAGGATTTCGGCTATTTCGCCCTGTTTCTCGGCACTTTCTTCGAAGGCGAGACCATCCTGGTGCTTGCCGGCTTCCTCGCGTTCCGCGGCTACATGGACATCAACATGGTGGTGGCCACCGCGTTCTTCGGCAGCTACGCCGGCGACCAGCTCTGGTACTACATGGGTCGCCACAAGGGACGCCAGATCCTTGCCCGCAGGCCGCGCTGGCAGGCGCTGGGCGACCGCGCACTGAAGCACGTGCGCCGGCATCCCGACCTGTGGGTGCTGATCTTCCGCTTCGTCTACGGCCTGCGCACGGTGATGCCGGTGGCGATCGGCCTGTCCGGCTATCCGCCGCTGCGCTACCTGATCCTCAACGGCATCGGCGCGATCGTCTGGGCGCTGGCCCTGGGCCTCGCCGCCTACCACTTCGGCACGGTGCTGGAAGGCATCCTCGGCAGCGTCAAGAAGTACGAGCTGTGGGTGCTCGGCGGCCTGCTCGCCATCGGCGGCCTGCTCTGGCTGCGCCGCTGGCTGAAGACCCCGCGCGACTGATCCGTCGTTGGCACGGTGGGCTGAAGCCCACCCTACCGGTCTTACCTCGGCGCCAACCTGGCGCTGCCCAGGCGCGGCAGGTAGATCCCCACCACGCTGAGCAGGCTGTACAGCCCGAGCAGGCTCCAGGCCTCCGTGCCCGCCGGCAGCAGCTCCATCCGCTGCGCCAGCCACAACGCCGGCACGTTCGCCAGCAGGCGGGCCCATTCCAGCCACGGCGCCCAGGGCCGGTTCTCCAGCCAGGTGCCGAGCACGTACAACCCGAAGGCCATCCAGCTCCAGCCAAGCAGTTGCCCGCCCAGCGCCCAGCCCTCGCCCCAACCCAGCAGCCAGGTACCGCCGATCACGTAGGCGATGAATTGCAGGGTGGCGTAGAGCTGCGCCGGGCGCCCCAGCGGCACGTCGAACTTGACGAAGCTGGCCAGGTCCGGCTTGGCCAGCGGGTATTTCGCCGCCACGTCGGCCGGCCGCCAGCCGGTGCGCATGAACCAGATGCGCAGCTTGTCCCACCAGGACTCGGCGCGCACCGCGTCGCGCCACAGCGCCGCGTAGAATTGCAGGTTGGCCCACAGCGGGTTCCAGCTACGCAGCGGCGTGGTCACCCCGAATATCACCGGCTCCTCGTCCAGCTCCTCCTGGAAGGTACCGAACAGGCGATCCCAGACGATGAACACGCCGCCATAGTTGCGATCCATATAGATGGGATTCTGGGCGTGGTGGACGCGATGGTTGGACGGCGTGATGAAGATCCACTCGAACCAGCCGAGCTTGGGCACGTGGCGGGTGTGCACCCAGAACTGGTAGAGCAGGTTGAGCGCGCCGACGGTGAGGAACACCAGCGGCGGCACCCCGACGAGCGCCATCGGCAGGTAGAAGATCCAGCCGAAGATGAAACCGGTGCTGGTCTGCCGCAGGGCGGTGCTGAGGTTGTAGTCCTCGCTCTGGTGGTGCACCGAATGCGCCGCCCACAGCACGTTGCGCTCGTGGCCGAGGCGGTGGTTCCAGTAGTAGCAGAAGTCGTAGAAGACGAAGGCGAAGACCCACACCCAGGGATTTTCCACCGACAGTTCGAACAGCCCCCAGTGCTGCCAGGCGAAGCCGTAGGTCAGCAAGCCGACCACCTTGGTCAGCAGCCCGCTGGTGGTCGACAGCACGCCGGCGCTGAGGCTGTTGATGGCATCGGCCAGGCGATAGCTGCGCATGCCGCGCCAGCGGTCGGCGAGCAGCTCGAGGCCGATCAGCAGGAAGAAGAAAGGCACCGCATAGAGGATGTAATTCATGGCTCGTCACCGTCCGCCGGCCGGATCCCGTTCCGGTCTTGTGGCAGGGATTCTAGCCCCGCCCGCCCCTCGCTCCATGGTCGGTACATGCCAGGCGGGGTGGCATTTGGCGACATCCGGCGAGTGCCATGGCTGCGCCCCGCTTGACCACGACGCGCCGCAGGTGGTGCAGTAGCGCCCTGCCCCAAGCATTTCGACGAGCCGGGCCCACAGCGCCCCGTGCGCTACCGTTCGGCCCATTCCATGACCAGGAGTAATCCATGAGCAAGAAAGTCGCAGTGATCCTCTCCGGCTGCGGTGTCTACGACGGCGCCGAAATCCACGAAAGCGTGATCACCCTCCTGCGCCTCGACCAGCGCGGCGCCCAGGTGCAATGCTTCGCACCGAACGTCGCCCAGCTTCATGTGATCAACCACCTGACCGGCGAAGAAATGCCGGAAAGCCGCAACGTCCTGGTCGAGTCCGCCCGCATCGCCCGTGGCAACGTCAAGGACATCCGCGAAGCCAGGGTCGAGGACTTCGACGCACTGATCGTGCCCGGCGGCTTCGGCGCGGCGAAGAATCTCTCCGACTTCGCCATCAACGGCGCCGACTGCACCGTGCAACCGGACGTGCTGGCGCTCGGCAAGGCCTTCGCCGCCGCCGGCAAGCCGGTCGGCCTGATCTGCATCGCGCCGTCGCTGGCCGCGCGCTTCTTCGGCGAAGGGGTGATCTGCACCATCGGCAACGACGCCGACACCGCCGCCGCCCTGGAGAAGATGGGCGCCAGCCACGAGGAATGCGTGGTCGGCGACGTGGTCGAGGATGCCCAGCGCAAGCTGGTGAGCACCCCCGCCTATATGCTCGCGCAATCGATCAGCGAAGCCGCTTCCGGGATCAACAAGCTGGTCGACCGGGTGCTGGAGCTGACCAGCAACCCCTGATCCAGCGTTCCCTACGCACGGATCGTCACCCCGCGATCCGGCCAGTTCGCGCGGCACTCTTGCCGCGCCCCTGGCACACGCGGCGCCGCTCCGGCAACGTAGGGGCCATTCCCTCCGAACGGCGCCGCCTCCATGACCAACCCGACCTTCGAACTGACCGATGAACTGCGCCAGGTCGTCACCCAGTTCTTCCAGCGCATCCCGTTCAACCAGATGCTGGGGATCGAGATCGGCGAGTTGAGCAACGAGCAGGTGGTCATGCACCTGCCGATGAAGCCCGAACTGATCGGCAACTTCGTCCACGGCATCCTGCACGGCGGGGTGATTTCTTCGCTGCTGGACGTCTGCGGCGGCGCCATGGCGCTGATCGGCGCCTTCGCCAACCACCAGCACCTGCCGACGCCCGAACGCATGGCGCGGCTGTCCAAGCTCGGCACCATCGACCTGCGCATCGACTACCTGCGCCCCGGACGCGGCCAGCGCTTCACCGCCACCGCGCTACCGCTGCGCGCCGGCAACAAGGTGGCGGTGGTGCGCATGGAGCTGCATAGCGACGACGGGACCCTGGTGGCGGTGGGGACCGGGACCTATTTGTGTGGGTAGCCGTGCGGGTGGGCTTCCGTAGATTTGTGCCGAGGTCGGGTCCGCCCCCAACGAACGAATCAATAGCTACAACCCACCCCGCCGCCGAAACCACCCAGCCAAAGACAACCGCTCGCGGCTGGCCGGCAGCACCTCGTGGGGCAGCTCGCCGGACAGGAACACCACCAGGCTGCCGCCGAGCGGGAGGATGTCCTCGCTGCGTTCGACGCCATCCTCGTCCAGGTACAGGCGCAGCGCGCCGCCGTGCTCGGGCAGCCAATCGCGGTTGAGGTAGACCAGCGCGGAAACCGTGCGGCGGTCGTCGTCGCGGAAGCGGTCCAGGTGGCGCTGGTAGAAGGCGCCGGGCGGGTAGCAGGCGAAATGGCTCTCGAAATCCGCCAGGCCCAGGTACAGCCCCTGGTTCAACGCCTGGCGCAGGCCATCCATCAGCTCCAGGTAGCGATCGCAGGCGGCCGACTGGCCAGCCTCCAGCCACTGGATGCGGTCGCCGCGCACGCCTTCGCGCACCTGCTGGCCGGCGCCGCGACCGATGGCGGCGGGCGTCAGTGCGCCCCGATTCGCGCGTTCATGGCACTCATTGGCCAGTTCGAGGGTCAGATCATCTGGCAGAAAGATACGCTGCCGCGACCAGCCACGGCTGGCGAGGTCGTCGACGATGCGGGAAAACAGCGGATGATGGGGGATTGCGGACATGGCGCCGATTCTACCAGCGCCCTGCGCGCACCTCGACAAGCCGTCACGCCGTCGCAAGAATAGCCGCCTGCCCGACAGGAGTCCTTATGCGCGCCCTTTTCGCTTGTGTGTTGCTGCTGCTGAGCTTGCCCAGCATGGCCGACGACCATTCCCAGCTCTACCAGGCCGCCGGCTGGCCCGACCAGCGCGTGCATTTCAGCGCCGCCCTGGAGGCGGCCCAGCAGCGTTACCGCAGCACCCTGCCGCCGGCGGTCTACCAGGCGCTGGTGGACAACAGCAACCGGCGCTTCGCCCCGCAGGCCATGGACCAGCGCGCCCAGGCCGCGCTGCGCCAGCAGCTCGCCGACCCGAAGCCGGCCCTGCAGTTCTTCCAGTCACCGCTGGGGCGCAAGATCGTCGCCGCCGAGGTCAAGGCCACCAGCCGGGAAGAGCTGCTGAAGAACGCCAACGGCCTGCCGCGCGTCGAGGCCGAGGCCACCCGCCGCCTGCTGATCCGCCACCTGGCCCAGGCGCTGCCGGCCAAGGAAGCCGGCGCCGAGGTCAGCCTGGCGCTGGCCGGCGTGGCCGCCGACAGCCTCAGCCAGATGATCCCCGGCCTGCTCAACGGCGGACAGGCACAGGGCATGCTGAACAGCCAGCGCCAGCGGCTGATCGACCAGATCGGCGACGATATCGACAACACCCTGCTGTACGTCTATCGCGACCTGTCCGATCCCGAGCTAGAAGAGTTCGCCACCTTCGCCGAATCCGCCGCCGGCAAGGCCTATTACCAGGCCGCGCTGAACGCCGTGCGCGCCGGACTGGCGGTGGGCCAGAGCGGCGAGGAGCTGGCCCCGGCGACACCGAGCATCTAAGGCTCTTGTAGGGTACGCCGCGCGCACCGTTTACCGGGAAACAGGCTTGCGCCGCACCGGGAACGCCGGGGTTGTCACCCTATCGGTGCGCGCGGCGCACCCTACCCGTCATCCCCGCGAACGCGGGGAACCAGAAACCACCCTCACCCCAGACGCTCGCGCAGGAAGTCGAGGTAACGCCGGCGCAGCTCCTCGCTTTCATTGACCAGATGGTGGCGCGCTTCGGGCAGCAGCAGCAGGTCGGGCGTGGCGAACTTGTCGCCGAGCACTTCCAGGTTGTGTCGCCAGTCCACCGTCATGTCCGCCTCGCCCTGGACGATCAGCGGCCGCCGTGGGTTGCCCGGCGCCGCTTCGATGTGCGGCACCCAGCGGGCCAGGGCGCCGACCCAGTCGGTGGGCAGGATCAGCGGTTGCAGCGGATCGCGCTGCACGAAGTCGAGGAACGCCGGATCGTTGGAGTTGGCACTGAAGCGCCTTGGGATGCTGTTGACGAAGGGTTGCAGCAGCCGGTAGCTGAGCTTCGACCAGCCCCAGGCGCGCGGGCGCACCAGCGGCGCCAGCAGTATCGTCTCGGCCACCTCCTCGCGAACCATGCCGTGCAGCAGGTAGTCGATGAGGATCGCCCCGCCGGTGCTCTGCCCGCACAGGTGCCAGGGCTCCGGCAGCCCCAGCGCGGCGGCCTCGGCGAACAAGCCGTCGAGCACCTGCTGGTATTCGGCGAAGTCGCCGATGCTGGCGCGCGCGCCGCTGGACAGGCCGTGGCCGGGCAGGTCGCAGGCGAGCACCGCGAAGCCCTGCTCCAGCGCCCAGCCGATCAGGTGGCGATAGAGGCCGACGTGGTCGTAATAACCGTGCTGCAACAGCAGCGTGCCGCGCGGCTGGGACGGCCACCAGGCCTGGGCGACGATCTGGTAGCCGGCGGCCGGGAACAGCCCCATGCGGCTGTGCACGCCGGGGAACTCCAGGCCATAGAAGGCACGGTAGGCGGCCACCTGGGGCGGCTCGGCCACCGCCTCCGCCAGGGGGCGCAGGTGGAGACGCAGCAGTTCGGGCGGGAAACGCTCGGGCATGGGACCTTCCATCGATTGTCGGCACACCGGCCATTGGCCGGCTGCCGATATTCAGCTCCGCGGCACGGCATGGCAAGCTATGCGCCCCGCATTCGACCGATCAGCCATGTCCCCGTCCCGTCGCAAGACCCTCCTCACCGGCCTGTTCGCCCTGGCCTGGCTGGCCGCCCTGCTCGCCGCCTTCTGGTGGTACGAGGGCCGCTACCTGCGCCCGTTCGACAGCTCGGCCACGCTGTTCAGCGGCGACCGCTTGCGGCTGCCGGACGAACTGGCCGGGCCGGGGCCGATCCGCCTGGTGCATTTCTGGGACCCGGCCTGCCCCTGCAACGTCGGCAACCAGCAGCACCTCGGCGAACTGCTCGAACGCTTCGTGCCGCAGGGCGTGGTCTTCTACGCCGTGCAGAAGCCAGGCAGCCACGGCAAGCTGCCGGCCACCCTGGATGCGCTGCAACCGCTGGACGACCTGCCCGGCGCCGACCAGTTGCCGGCCAGCCCGGCGGTCGGCATCTGGGACGCCCAGGGCCGGCTGGCCTACTTCGGCCCCTACAGCGAAGGCGCCGTGTGCAATTCGGCGAACAGCTTCATCGAGCCGGTCCTCGAGGCGCTGGCCGAGGGCCGCGCGGTCAACGCCGCCAACACCCTGGCGAGCGGCTGTTTCTGCGACTGGTCGACGCCGGGCAACTAGCCCCTCGCCCTGCCCACCCGCAGCCGGTACTGCTCCGGCGTCTCGCCGTACCAGCGGCGGAACGCCCGGTAGAACGGCGACAGCTCGGCAAACCCGCAGGCCCGCGCCACCTCGCGGATCGACGCGCCGCCGTGCAGCAGCTCCTGCGCGCGGCCCTGGCGCACGCCCTCGCGCACCTGGCGCAGGCTGCTGCCCTGGGCGGCCAGGGCACGCTGCAGGCCGGCCATCGACATGCCCAGTTCGCTCGCGCAGGCGGCCAGCGAGCAGTCGCCGCCGGCCAGGCGCACGCCGAGCAGGTAGCGCAGGCGATTGAGCAACTGGTTCTCCAGCAATCCATCGAGCTGGCGCTGGGCGTGTTCGCTGAGCAGGGCATGCAGGCCCGGATTGGCGGTGCGCGACGGCCGCTGCAGCAGCGCGGCGGGAAACAGCAGGGCATCGTGGGCCTGGCCGAACGCGGGTAGCAGGCCGAACAGCCGGCGGTGCTCGGCCACCCGGCGCGGCTGGGCATGGCGGAAGTGCAGGCCGCCCAGGCGGAACTCCCCGTCGGTGATGAAGGCCAGCAGCTTGATCAGCAGCAGCGCCACGCACTCCATCTGATGGCGCAGCGAGGGGAACCCCTGGTAGTTGAGGTCGATCACCAGTCGTGCCTCGTCGCCCTCGACCCGCAACTGGGCGACCGAACCACCGGACAGGATGTGCTGGAAGCGCACCAGGCTCTCCAGCGCCTGGCGCAGGTCGCTGCTGGCCAGCAGCAGGTAGCCGACCACGTCGAGCAGGCGCGGCTTCATCACCTCGCCGAGATGCAGGCCGATGTCGGCGTCGCCGGTGATCTCCGGCAGCGCCTGCCAGAACAGCGGCGCGTTGTCGTGCTCCAGGCGCTCGTCGATCGGCGCGATGGCCAGCCGGCGGTGCTGGTAGATGCGCCGGTAGATATCGGTGGGATCGAGGCGCAGCTCGACCAGCGCCTCGTAGAGCAGACGACGCAGGGTAGCCGAGTGGGTCAGCGGCTGGTCGATGGCTTCGTGCATGGCGGCTCCGGAAAATTGACCGAAGACTTGCAGCCCTGATGCATCCAGTCAATGCCTCGCGCGTGGCGGCTGCGCAGAATCCGGTTCACTACAAGAACCCACAAGGAGCTGTTCGTCCATGAAACGTACCTTGACTGCCCTCGCCGTCACCGTCGCGGCGGTTGCCGCCGGCGCCACCTGGTATATCCACGACAAGCGGCCGCTGCGTGACGGGGAACTGGCCCTCGCCCACCTGCAGGCGCCGGTCAGCGTGCGCTACGACGAACGCGGCGTGCCGCATATCCAGGCGCAGAGCGAGGCCGACATGTACCGTGCGCTGGGCTTCGTGCACGCCCAGGACCGCCTGTTCCAGATGGAAATGCTGCGCCGCCTGGCGCGCGGCGAACTGGCCGAGGTGCTCGGCGCCAGGCTGGTCGACACCGACCGGCTGTTCCGCACCCTGGGCCTCCGCGAGCACGCCGACCGCTACGCGGCGACCCTCGACCGCGACAGCCCGGCGATGCGGGCGATGCTCGCCTACCTGGACGGCATCAACCAGTACCAGGACAGCCGCCCGGCGCCGCTGGAGTTCGACCTGCTGGGCATCGAGAAACGCCCGTTCACCCTCGAAGACACCATCAGCGTGACCGGCTACATGGCCTATAGCTTCGCCGCCGCGCTGCGCACCGAGCCGGTGCTGACCTATATCCGCGACCAGCTCGGCGACGACTACCTGAAGGTCTTCGACCTCGGCTGGCACCCCGACGGCGTGATCCGCACCCCATCCGACACCCCGGCGCTGGCGGCCGGCGACTGGCAGGACCTCGGCGCCCTCGCCCAGCTCAGCCACCAGGCCCTGGACAAGGCCGGCCTGCCGCAGTTCGAGGGCAGCAACGCCTGGGTCGTCGCCGGCAGCCACACCAGGAGCGGCAAGCCGCTGCTGGCCGGCGACCCGCACATCCGCTACGCCGCGCCGGCGGTGTGGTACGAGGCGCATCTCAGCGCGCCCGGCTTCGAACTGTACGGCCATCACCAGGCGCTCACCCCCTACGCCTCGCTCGGCCACAACCGGCAGTTCGCCTGGAGCCTGACCATGTTCCAGAACGACGACCTCGACCTGATCGCCGAGAAGGTCAACCCGGACAACCCCGGGCAGGTCTGGTACCAGGGCGATTGGGTGAACCTGGAAAGCCGCGAGGAGACGATCCGGGTCAAGGATGGCGAACCGGTCAAGCTGACCCTGCGCCGCTCGCCCCACGGGCCGATCATCAACGACGCCCTCGGCAACTCCGCCGGCAAGACGCCGATCGCCATGTGGTGGGCCTTCCTGGAGACCGAGAACCCGATCCTCGACGCCTTCTACCAGCTCAACCGCGCCGACACCCTGGACAAGGCCCGCAGCGCCGCCTCGAAGATCCATTCGCCGGGGCTCAACGTGATCTGGGGCAACGCCGCCGGCGACATCGCCTGGTGGGCATCGGCCAAGCTGCCTCGGCGCCCGGCCGGGGTGAACCCGAGCCTGATCCTCGACGGCGCCGCCGGCGAGGCGGACAAGCCAGGCTTCCTGCCGTTCAGCGCCAACCCGCACGAGGAAAACCCGGAACGCGGCTTCATCGTCTCGGCCAACTACCAGCCGCTGTCGCCGACCGGCACGGCGATCCCCGGCTACTACAACCTGCCGGACCGTGGCCAGCGCCTCAACGACCTGCTGTCGCAGCCTGGCGTGAAGTGGGACCTGCAAAACAGCCAGGCGCTGCAACTGGAGAACGGCACCGACTATCCGAAGCGCCTGCTGCAACCACTGGTCGAGGACCTGCGCGCCGCCGTGGCCGACGATGACGAACGCGCGCTGCTCGACCGGTTGCTGGCGTGGGATGGGCAGCACACCGTGGATTCGGTCAGCGCCACGCTGTTCAACCAGTTGACTTATCAGTTGGCCGATGCGGCGATGCGCGACGACCTGGGCGATGCCTTCTTCGACAACCTGCTCGGCACCCGCGCCATCGACGCCGCCCTGCCGCGCCTGGCCATGGAGCCCAGCTCGCCCTGGTGGGACGACCGCAACACGCCGGCCCGGGAAAGCCGCGCCGACACGGTGAAGAAGGCCTGGCAGGACTCGCTGGCCCATCTGCGCGGCAGCCTGGGCAACGACCCGGCGAAGTGGACCTGGGGCAGCGTGCACACCCTCACCCACGGCCACTCGCTTGGCCAGCAGAAGCCGCTGGACCGGCTGTTCAACGTGGGGCCGTTCGCCGCGCCGGGTGGCCACGAGATTCCCAACAACCTGTCGCACCGCGTCGGCCCGTCGCCCTGGCTGGTGGTCCACGGCCCCTCGACCCGCCGCCTGATCGACCTCGCCACCCCCGAGCACAGCCTGGGCATCAACCCGCTCGGCCAGAGCGGCGTGCCGTTCGATACGCACTATGCCGACCAGGCGGAAGCCTATATCCGTGGCCAGTACCTGCCGCAGCACTACAGCGAGGAAGATGTGAAGGCCAATACCCGAGGCGTTCTGAATCTGCTGCCGGCGCGGGGGGATGGTTGAAGGGACGTGTTGCCCGACATCCCGCCCTCTCCCCCGGCCCCTCTCCCATGAATGGGAGAGGGGAGCTCGCTGCCTGGTCGTTCGGCGCCGGGTTCCTCCTCGTGCGTTAACGCAACGCAGACCAGTCCCCTCTCCCTCCGGAGCGGGGCGCGCAGTTCGTAGGATGGGTCGAGGAGCGTAGCGACGATACCCATCGAGCCGATGCCGATGGGTACCGCTTCGCTCAACCCTTCCTACGTGTGGGCTAGAAAAACAACGGGCCCCGCAGGGCCCGTCGTGGTTTCGGCTTTGCGCCGGTCAGGCGGTCTGGCCGGTGGTCGGTTTCCAGTTGGCCTTGCTGGCCGAGGCCTCTTCGGCCATGGTCTCCATGGCCTGCTGGATCGCCCGCTTGCGGCGTTCCTCGGCGCGGCGGGTGAAGTACCAGGCGAGGAAGGTGAACAGCGACACCACCAGCAGGATCAGGCTGGCAATGGCGTTGATCTCCGGCTTCACGCCCAGGCGCACGGCGGAGAACACTTCCATCGGCAGGGTGGTCGAGCCGGGGCCGGACACGAAGCTGGCGAGCACCAGGTCGTCCAGCGACAGGGCGAAGGACATCATCGCCCCCGCCGCCAGCGACGGCGCGATCATCGGGATGGTGATCAGGAAGAACACCTTCCACGGCTTGGCGCCGAGGTCCATGGCCGCTTCCTCGATGGACAGGTCCAGCTCGCGCAGCCGCGACGACACCACCACCGCCACGTAGGCCGAGCAGAAGGTGGTGTGGGCGATCCAGATGGTCACCAGGCCGCGCTCGGCGGGCCAGCCGATCAACTGGGCCATGGCCACGAACAGCAGCAGCAGCGACAGACCGGTGATCACCTCGGGCATCACCAGCGGCGCGGTGACCATGCCGCCGAACAGCGTGCGGCCCTTGAAGCGCGGGATGCGGGTCAGCACGAAGGCCGCCAGGGTGCCCAGCGCCACCGCGGCGACCGCGGTGTACAGGGCGATCTCCAGGGAGCGCATCACCGAACCCATCAACTGGGTGTTGTCGAGCAGGCCGACGTACCACTTCACCGACCAGCCGCCCCACACCGTCACCAGCCGCGAGGCGTTGAACGAGTAGATCACCAGGATGACCATCGGCAGGTAGATGAACAGCATGCCCAGCCAGAGCATCACGGTGGAGAAACTGAAGCGCTTCATACCTTGCCCTCCAGTTCCTTGGCCTGGTTACGGTTGAACAGAATGATCGGCACCAGCAGGATCAGCAGCATCACCACCGCCAGGGCGGAAGCCACCGGCCAGTCGCGGTTGTTGAAGAACTCCTGCCACAGCACCTTGCCGATCATCAGGGTCTCCGGTCCGCCGAGCAGTTCGGGGATCACGAATTCGCCGACCACCGGGATGAACACCAGCATGCAGCCGGCGATGATGCCGTTCTTGGA
The DNA here is from genome assembly GCF_904061905.1 of Zestomonas carbonaria. Classification (GTDB taxonomy): domain Bacteria; phylum Pseudomonadota; class Gammaproteobacteria; order Pseudomonadales; family Pseudomonadaceae; genus Aquipseudomonas; species Aquipseudomonas carbonaria. The sequence continues at coordinate 11,729 of NZ_CAJFCI010000012.1, read as the reverse complement.
CAGCGGCACGGTGATCTTCCAGAAGCTGTTGAAGGTGCTCGAACCCAGGTCGGAAGCAGCCTCCAGCAGGCTGGGATCGTGCTTGACCAGGTTGGCGTAGAGCGGCAGGACCATGAACGGCAGGTACGAATAGACCACGCCGATGTACACCGCCAGGTTGGTGTTGAGGATCTGCAGCGGGCTGTCGATCAGGCCGATGCCCATCAGGAAGCTGTTGAGCAGGCCGTTGTTGCTGAGGATGCCCATCCAGGCGTAGACGCGGATCAGGATAGCCGTCCAGGTCGGCATCATGATCAGCAGCAGCAGCACGGTCTGGGTTTCCTTGTCGGCGCGGGCGATGGCGTAGGCCATCGGGTAGCCGAGCAGCAGGCACAGCAGGGTGCAGAGCACGGCGGTCTTCAGCGAGCCGAGGTAGGCCGCCAGGTACAGTTGGTCCTCGGTGAGGATCTGGTAGTTGGCCATGTTGAGGACGATCGACAACTGGTTTTCGGCCCAGGTGTAGATCTCGGTGTACGGCGGAATCGCCACGTCGGCCTCGGCCAGGCTGATCTTCAGGACGATCAGGAACGGCAGCAGGAAGAACAGGAACAGCCAGGCGAACGGCACGCCGATCACCACGTGCCGCCCCGTGGGCAGACGCTTCTTGAGGCTACTGGAAATGTTCATGAGCGCAACGCGACCCCGCTGTCGTCTTCCCACCAGACGAACACCTCGTCGTTCCAGGTCGGCCGCGTGCCACGGCGCTCGGCGTTGGCGACGAAGGACTGGACGATGGCGCCGCTCGGCAGCTCCACGTAGAACACCGAGTGGCCGCCGAGATAGGCGATGTCGTGCACCTTGCCACGCGACCAGTTGTACTCGCAGGTCGGCTGCTCGGTGGTGACCAGCAGTTTCTCCGGGCGGATGGCGTAGGTGATGCTCTTGTCTTCCGCCGAGGTGGTCACGCCGTGGCCGACGTAGATGTTGCGCTCCAGCACCGGGCATTCGATCAGCGCGTGGCCTTCGGCGTCCTCGACGATCTGCCCTTCGAACAGGTTGACGTTGCCGATGAATTCACAGACCAGGCGGCTGATCGGCGTCTCGTAGATGTCCACCGGGCTGCCGATCTGCTCGATGCAGCCGAGGTGCATGATGGCGATGCGCTGGGCCATGGTCATGGCCTCTTCCTGGTCGTGGGTCACCATCACGCAGGTCACGCCGACCCGTTCGATGATCTCCACCAGTTCGAGCTGCATCTGCGAGCGCAGTTTCTTGTCCAGCGCGCCCATCGGCTCGTCGAGCAGCAGCAGCTTGGGACTCTTGGCCAGCGAGCGGGCCAGGGCCACGCGCTGGCGCTGGCCGCCGGAGAGCTGGTGCGGCTTGCGCCTGGCGTACTGGGTCATGTGCACCAGCTTGAGCATCTCGTTGACGCGCGCGTCGATCTCCGCCTTGGACAGGCGGTCCTGCTTGAGGCCGAAGGCGATGTTGTCGGCCACGCTCATGTGCGGGAACAGTGCGTAGGACTGGAACATCATGTTGATCGGCCGCTCGTAGGGCGGCATGTCGGTGATGTCCACGCCATCGAGGAAGATGCGGCCTTCGGTCGGCCGCTCGAAGCCGGCGAGCATGCGCAGCAGGGTCGACTTGCCCGAACCGGAGCCGCCGAGCAGGGCGAAGATCTCGCCCTTGTTGATGTTCAGCGAAACGTTGTCGACCGCCAGGGTTTCGTCGAACTGTTTACTGACCCGGTCGATCTTCACCAGCACCTCTTTCGGTTGCTGGCTACCCTCGAGGGCTTTCTTGTAGGCACCGGAGGCTATCGCCATACCACAACTCCCAACTCAGTGAGGCCCGGCCGCAAGGGCCGGGCTTGCTTGGATAACTAAAAGCGGATTACTTGCCGGACTTGATCTTGGTCCAGGAACGGGTCATCAGGCGCAGGACCTTCGGCGGCAGCTCGATCGAGACGAACAGCTTGTCCAGCACTTCCTGCGGCGGATAGACCCCGGGGTCGTTCAGCACTTCTTCATCCATGAACTCGCCAGCCTTGAGGTTCGGGTTGGCGTAACCGACGTAGTCGCTGACCTTGGCGATCACCTCGGGGTCGAGCAGGTAGTTGATGAAGGCGTGCGCCTCCTTCGGGTTGGCCGCATCCTTGGGAATGGCGAGGATGTCGAACCACAGGTTGGCGCCTTCCTTGGGAATCACGTAGCTGATTTCCACACCCTTGCCGGCCTCTTCGGCGCGGTCGGCCGCTTGCAGGATGTCGCCGGAGAAACCGGCCGCCACGCAGATGTCGCCGTTGGCCAGGTCGGAGATGTACTTCGAGGAGTGGAAGTAGGTGATGTACGGACGCACCGCCAGCAGCTTCTCTTCCGCTTTCTTGTAGTCCTCGGGGTCGGTGCTGTTGGGGTCCAGGCCCAGGTACAGCAGTACGGCCGGGAGCATCTCGTCACCGGAGTCGAGCATGGCGACGCCGCACTTGCTGAGTTTCTGGATGTTCTCCGGCTCGAACAGCACCGCCCAGGAGTCGATTTCGTCGGTGCCGAGCACCTCTTTTACTTTCTCGGCGTTGTAGCCGATGCCGTTGGTGCCCCACAGGTAGGGCACGCCGTATTCGTTGCCCGAGTCGTTGGCCTCGAGCTGCTTCATCAGTTTCGGGTCCAGGTTCTGCCAGTTCGGCAGAAGGCTCTTGTCGAGCTTCTGGAATGCGCCGGCCTTGATCTGCCGGCCGAGGAAGTGGTTGGAAGGCACCACCACGTCGTAGCCGGTGCGGCCAGCCAGCAGCTTGCCTTCGAGGGTCTCGTTGGAGTCGAAGACGTCGTAGATGGGTTTGATGCCGGTGGCCTTCTGGAAGTCGGCCAGGGTGGTCTCGCCAATGTAGTCCGACCAGTTGTAGACATGCACGGTCGACTCGGCCTGGGCTCCAGCGCTCAGGCCCAGGATCGCCAATGCGCCGATCAGGGTTTTATGGAAGGGAATTCGCACATGCCAGCCCTCATTCTTGTTAGTGATTGCGACCATCTCCCGACGGCCAGCCATTGCCGGCGGCAGGCCACGAGCCGCCACCGACACCGTCCCGGTGGGGCCGGTACCGCGAACAACGCCAAGGCGGGAAGGGTGTACCGCATGCGACACGCTCCTGGCGGGTCTCCGGCGGGAGCACCCGCCGGAGGGTGTCATCGTCTTACTTGCCGGACTTGATCTTGGTCCAGCTACGAGTCATCGCGCGCTGGGCCTTGGCCGGCAGGTCCGGGAAGGCGTACAGCTTGGCCATCGTCTCCTCGGTCGGGTAGATACCCGGGTCGTTACGGATCGCCTCGTCCACCAGCGGGGTGGCGGCGGCGTTGCCGTTCGGGAACTGCACCTCGTTGCTGATCTCGGCCATGATTTCCGGCTTCATCAGGAAGTTCATGAAGGCATAGGCGGATTCGACGTTCTCGGCATCGGCCGGGATGGCGACCATGTCGAAGAAGGTACCGGCGCCTTCTTTCGGAATGTTGTACGCGACCTTCACCTTGTCGCCGGCCTCTTCGGCGCGCGACTTGGCCTGGTAGACGTCGCCCGAGTAGCCCACCGCGACGCACAGGTTGCCGTTGGCCAGGTCGGAGATGTACTTCGAGGAGTGGAAGTAGGTGATGTGCGGACGGATCTTCAGGAACAGGTCCTCGGCCGCCTTCAGGTCAGCCGCGCTGGGGTTGGCGGTGTCCGGCTTCAGACCCAGGTAGTGCAGGGCGATCGGCAGCACCTCGGTCGGCGAGTCGAGGAAGGACACGCCGCAGGACTTCAGCTTCTCGATGTTCTCCGGCTTGAACAGCAGGTCCCAGGAATCCACCGGGGCGTTCTCGCCGAGCACCGCCTTGACCTTCTCCGGGTTGTAGCCGATGCCGATCGAGCCCCACATGTAGGGGAACGAGTACTGGTTGCCCGGGTCGCTGACTTCCACGGTCTTCAGCAGGGCGGTGTCGAGGTTCTGCCAGTTCGGCAGCTTGGACTTGTCCAGCGGCTGGTAGACCTTGGCCTTGATCTGCTTGGCCAGGAAGTTGTTCGACGGTACCACGATGTCATAGCCCGACTTGCCGGCCAGCAGCTTGGCTTCCAGGGTCTCGTTGCTGTCGAAGACGTCGTAGACGACCTTGATGCCGGTTTCCTTCTCGAACTTGGAAACGGTATCGGCCGCAATGTAGTCGGACCAGTTGTAGACGTGCAGCACCTTGCCCTGCGCCTGAGCCGTGCCAACCATCGCCCCCATCAGCGACAAGGCGAGCAGGGACTTGCCGAATTTTTTCATGCGTACAGCTCCTGTTGTTTTGAAGTGTCCGGAAGGCGTTGGAACCCGTTCCACCACACCTGCCGGTGAGCATGGCCAACGCACTGGCGAAGTCTGGCAAGGTCGGGGGCGTGTTTACAACTTTTCCGATTGCTCGCACGCCCCGTCTCCTCAGGCCTGGACGTCCCTCAGCGTGAGGTCGAGACTCAGGCGCGCCTTGCTGACCAGTTCGTCGATCTCGTCGCGGCTGATCACCAGCGGCGGCGCGATGATCATGGTGTCGCCCACCGCCCGCATGACCAGCCCGTTGGCGAAGCAGTGACCGCGGCAGATCATGCCCACGGCCAGCTCTTCCGGGTAACGCTCGCGGGTCTGCTTGTCCTTCACCAGTTCGATTGCACCGAGCATGCCGACGCCGCGAACCTCGCCCACCAGCGGATGGTCGGCCAGCTCACGCAAACGCTGTTGCAAATACGGTGCCGTTTCCGCCTTCACCTTCTCGATGATCTTCTCTTCGCGCAGGATGCGGATGTTCTCCAGGGCCACCGCGGCGGCCACAGGGTGACCGGAATAGGTGAAGCCGTGGTTGAAGTCGCCGCACTCGTTGATCACCTCGAAGACCTTGTCGCTGACCACCAGGCCGCCCATCGGCACGTAGCCGGAGGTCAGGCCCTTGGCGATGGTCATCAGGTCCGGGCTGTTGCCGTAGTAGTCGCTGCCGAACCACTCGCCGGTGCGCCCGAAGCCGCAGATCACCTCGTCGGCGACGAACAGGATGTCGTACTTGGCGAGGATCTCGCGGATGCGCGGCCAGTAGCTCTCCGGCGGGATGATCACGCCGCCGGCGCCCTGGATCGGCTCGGCGATGAAGGCGGCGACGTTGTCCTCGCCGACTTCGAGGATCTTCTTCTCCAGTTGGTCGGCGGCCCAGATGCCGAACTCCTCGGGGCTCATGTCGCCGCCCTCGCCGAACCAGTACGGCTGCGGGATGTGCACGATGCCCGGGATCGGCAGGTCGCCCTGCTCGTGCATGAACTTCATGCCGCCCAGGCTGGCGCCGGCCACGGTGGAACCGTGGTAGCCGTTGACCCGGCCGATGATCACCTTCTTGTTCGGCTGGCCCTTGCACGCCCAGTAGTGGCGGACCAGGCGCAGCATGGTGTCGTTGCCTTCCGAGCCGGAGCCGGTGAAGAACACGTGGTTCAGGCCCGGCGGGGTGATCTCGGAGATCGCCTTGGCCAGTTCCAGCACCGGCGGGTGGGCGGTCTGGAAGAAGGTGTTGTAGAACGGCAGCTCGCGCATCTGCCGGCTGGCCGCCTCGACCAGCTCCTCGCGGCCGTAGCCGACGGCGATGCACCACAGGCCGGCCATGCCGTCGAGGATCTCGTTGCCCTCGCTGTCCCACAGGTGCACGCCTTCGGCCCTGGTGATGATCCGCGGACCCTTCTCGTGCAGTTGCTTGTAGTCGGAGAACGGCGCCAGGTGGTGACGCTGGCTCATCTCCTGCCACTGGCGGGTTTGCGGGTTGTTGATCTGATTGGTCATTACTTCACCTCGAAGTTGCCGGCCGGGGACAGGTGGGTCCCCGGCCCTCGTTCATACGGAAAGCAGCAGGAACTCACGCTCCCAGGAGCTGATCACCCGCTTGAAGTTCTCGTGCTCGGCGCGCTTCACCGCGACGTAGCCACGAATGAATTTGTCGCCCAGGTACTTTTCCGCATCCTTGCAGGCTTCCATCCGCTCCAGGGCGCTCTCGATGGTCACCGGCAGGCGCAGGTTGCGGCGCTCGTAGCCGCGCCCCTTGACCGGCGCGCTGGGCCGGACCTGCTCGACCATGCCCATGTAGCCGCACAGCAGGGTGGCGGCCAGCACCAGGTAGGGGTTGGCGTCGGCGCCGGCCAGGCGGTTCTCGACGCGGCGGTTCTGCGGCCCGGCCTCCGGCACGCGCAGCCCCACGGTACGGTTCTCCTCGCCCCATTCGACGTTCACCGGCGCCGAGGTGTCGGGCAGGAAGCGGCGGAACGAGTTGACGTTCGGCGCGAACAGCGGCAGCAGTTCGGGGATGTACTTCTGCAGACCGCCGATGTGGTGGAGGAACAGCTCGCTCATGGTGCCGTCGGGATTGGAGAAGATGTTCTTGCCAGTCTTGATGTCCACCACGCTCTGGTGGATGTGCATGGCGCTGCCCGGCTCGTCGGTGATCGGCTTGGCCATGAAGGTCGCCGCCACGTCGTGCTTGAGCGCCGCCTCGCGCATGGTGCGCTTGAACACCAGGATCTGGTCGGCCAGGTGCAGTGCCTCGCCGTGACGGAAGTTGATCTCCATCTGCGCCGGGCCTTCCTCGTGGATCAGCGTGTCGAGGTCCAGGCCTTGCAGTTCGCACCAGTCGTACATGTCCTCGAACAGCGGGTCGAACTCGTTGGCCGCGTCGATGGAAAAGCTCTGGCGGCCGGTCTCCGGGCGCCCGGAGCGGCCGATCGGCGCCTCCAGCGGGAAGTCCGGGTCGGCGACCCGCTTGGTCAGGTAGAACTCCATCTCCGGCGCGACGATCGGCTGCCAGCCCTTGTCGGCGTACAGCTTCAGGACCTTCTTGAGAATGTTGCGCGGCGACAGCTCGATGGGGTTGCCCTGCTTGTCGAAGGTGTCGTGGATCACCATCGCGGTCGGTTCCAGCGCCCAGGGCACCACGAACACGGCGCCGGCATCGGGACGGCAGAACATGTCGATGTCCGCCTCGTCCAGCAGGTCGTAATAGATGTCGTCCTCGACGTAGTCGCCAGTGACAGTCTGCAGCAGCACGCTTTCGGGCAGGCGCATGCCGCCTTCGTCGAGGAACTTGTTGGTCGGCGAGATCTTGCCGCGCGCGATGCCGGTAAGATCGCTGATCAAGCATTCAACTTCGGTGATTTTGCGTTCTTTCAGCCAGCTTGTGAGCTGGTCGAGCTTGGTACTCATAGAGACCTCAGGGTTGAGAGCTGCAGTTTGTTATAGCTGAGCTCAGCGTTGCCCCGCCCTCTTCCTGCAAGCCTCACCAAAGGCCTGGAAGATGGCGAGATAATCGGGATTCGCACGTACCTGCCATTCCGGGTGCCATTGCACCCCGAGGGCAAAGCTCCCGGCTCCCTCGATCGAGACCGCCTCGATCAGCCCGTCAGGGGCCAGAGCCTCGACACGCAGGCCCGGCGCCAGACGATCAACGCCCTGGCCATGTATGGAATTGACGCGGATCTCGCGCGGCAAGCCGAGGCCGGCGAGTACGCCACCCGGCTGCACCTGCAGCGGATGGCTGGGAGCGTACTGGACCTCCAGCGGCTCGTTTTCCGGCTCGCGGTGATCCATGAAGGGGCCGACCTCGTGCACCTTCTGGTGCAGGCTGCCGCCGAACGCCACGTTCATCTCCTGGAAGCCGCGGCAGATGCCGAGCACCGGGATGCCGGCGGCCACCGCCGCGCGCAGCAGCGGCAGGGTAGTACGGTCGCGGTCCGGGTCGTGAAGGGTGCCTGGCGCGCTGGCCGGGCCACCGTAAAGGTGCGGCTCGACATTGGAGGGCGAGCCGGTGAACAGCAGCCCGTCGAGGCTGTCCAGCAACGCCGCCTGGTCGAGCAGTTCGCCCAGGGCAGGGATCACCAATGGCAACCCTCCGGCGCCCTCCACCACCGCGCGCACATATTTGTCGCCGACGATGTGGTAGGGGTACGAACCGATCTGCTTGGTACAAGCGCTGACGCCAATCAATGGCAGGCGAGCCATGGGACACCCGATTTATTGCTGTTATGGGTTTCGACCGAGCTTAGCCTTGTTCATTTTTTTACACAATACGTCCGTAAAAAATCACACACACGCCCACTGAACCCCGCGCCGGGCATGGCTCCGCGGGGCCTCGCAATGCCCTGAAATGCCCCAAAACTGGCGATAAGGCCCTGATTTGGGGCAAAATATCCCTCGCTTGACAGTCAAAGGCGTTTGCGATTGACTCAAGCTGTGTCAGTCGAATGATTGATATTTTTAACAAAAAAGGTGTTGCATCATGTCGGTACCCCCGCGTGCCGTTCAGCTTAACGAAGCGAACGCGTTCCTTAAGGAACATCCTGAGGTCCTGTTCGTCGACCTTCTGATTGCAGATATGAATGGCGTCGTGCGCGGCAAGCGCATCGAACGTACCAGCCTCCACAAGGTGTACGAGAAAGGCATCAACCTGCCCGCCTCGCTCTTCGCGCTCGATATCAACGGCTCCACGGTGGAAAGCACCGGCCTGGGCCTGGATATCGGCGACGCCGACCGCATCTGCTTCCCCATCCCCAATACCCTGAGCAACGAGCCATGGCAGAAGCGCCCCACCGCGCAGTTGCTGATGACCATGCACGAGCTGGAAGGCGAGCCGTTCTTCGCCGACCCCCGCGAAGTGCTGCGCCGGGTAGTGCAGAAGTTCGACGAACTGGGCCTGACCATCTGTGCGGCTTTCGAGCTGGAGTTCTACCTGATCGACCAGGAAAACGTGAACGGCCGGCCGCAGCCGCCGCGCTCACCGATCTCCGGCAAGCGTCCGCACTCCACCCAGGTGTATCTGATCGATGACCTCGACGAATATGCCGATTGCCTGCAGGACATCCTCGAAGGCGCCAAGGAGCAGGGCATCCCTGCCGACGCCATCGTCAAGGAAAGCGCCCCGGCGCAGTTCGAGGTCAACCTGCACTACGTCGCCGATGCCCTCAAGGCCTGCGACTATGCGGTGCTGCTCAAGCGCCTGGTGAAGAACATCGCCTACGACCACGAGATGGATTCGACCTTCATGGCCAAGCCCTACCCGGGCCAGGCCGGCAACGGCCTGCACGTGCACATCTCGCTGGTCGACAAGGACGGCAACAATATCTTCGCCAGCGAAGACCCGGAACAGAACGAAGCCCTGCGCCACGCGCTCGGCGGCGTGCTGGAAACCATGCCGGCGTCGATGGCCTTCCTCTGCCCGAACGTCAACTCCTACCGCCGCTTCGGCGCACAGTTCTACGTGCCCAACGCGCCGAGCTGGGGCCTGGACAACCGTACCGTGGCGCTGCGCGTGCCGACCGGCGCGCCGGAAGCGGTGCGCATCGAACACCGCGTCGCCGGTGCCGATGCCAACCCCTACCTGATGATGGCGGCGATCCTCGCCGGCATTCACCACGGCCTGACCAACAAGATCGAACCGGGCCCGCCGATCGAAGGCAACTCCTACGAGCAACTGGAGCAGAGCCTGCCGAACAACCTGCGCGACGCCCTGCGCGAACTGGACGACAACGAGGTACTGGCGCGCTATATCGATCCGAAGTACATCGATATCTTCGTCGCCTGCAAGGAAAGCGAACTGGCGGAATTCGAGCACTCGATCTCCGACCTGGAGTACAACTGGTACCTGCACACCGTATAAGCACCGCCCCCGAAAAACGCCGGCCTCACCGCCGGCGTTTTTTTAGGTCGCGAGGGCGGCAGAACACCGCCCTCCACCTTTCACCTGCCGAGCACCCTGTCTGCCCGCACCGCCCCACGCGGTGAAGGCCGGCGCCTATCCCACACCGTCGCGGCCCGGACCGACCCGGGCCGCTCGCACCGAGGTCGATATGTCGCGCTTGCTGGCTTCATTGCTGTTCGTCCTGACTCCCCTGCTGGCCCAGGCCGGGGACACCATCCGCGTCTACAACTGGAACGACTACATCGATCCGCAGGTGCTCGTCGACTTCGAGAAAGACACCGGCATCCAGGTCGAGTACCACACCTACAGCACCATCGAGGAGCTGCTGGCGGCGCTGGCCAGCGGCGAAGCCATCGACGTCGCGGTACCTTCCAACGACAACCTCGCCGAGCTGATCGCCGCCGGCCGGCTGCAGCCGCTGGACTCCAACCTGCTGCCCAACCGCAGCCACCTCGACAAGCAACTGCTCAGCAAGCTGGCCGCCGACGATTCCGGCAACCGCTACGCGCTGCCCTACCTGTGGGGCGCGGTCGGCCTGGCGGTCAACGAGCCCCAGGCCCAGGCGGCCTTCGGCGGTCCGCTGCCGGATAGCTGGAGCCTGCTGTTCGATCCGGAGCAGAGCGCGCGCCTGTCCAGTTGCGGGATCAGCGTCCTCGATGCCCAGGCCGAGGTGATGGCCGTGCTGCTCAACTACCAGGGCCATAACCTGACCCGCACCGCGCCCCGGCAGATCCAGCGCGCCGGGCAGGCGCTCGCCGAGCTGCGCCCGCACCTGCGCTACATCGACAGCGAGCGCTACATCGACGACCTGAAGAACGGCAAGCTGTGCCTCGCGCTGGCCTGGATGGGCGATGCCCTGGCCGCCGCCGACGCCGGCCAGCCGGTGCGCTTCATCATCCCCGAGGAAGGCACCACCCTGTTCATCGACAACCTAGTGATCCCCAGCAGCGCACGTCGCGCCGACCTCGCCCACCGCTTCATCGACTACCTGATGCAACCGCAGGTGGCCGCGCGGATCAGCGCCGAAACCCTGTTTCCCAGCGCCAACGTCGACGCGCGGGAGTTCCTCGGCGAAACCCTGAAAACCCACCCCGGCCTCTACCCGGACCGCGAAACCAAGCGCCGCCTGTTCCTCCTCGAACCCCTTCCGGAAAAACTCGCCACCAGCCGCGACGCCACCTGGACCCGGTTCCGCGACGGGCAGTGACCCATTCGCGCCGATTCGATGGGTTGCCTGATTGGATCCCCGCATTCGCGCACTACTGTCCGGAATATTTTCGAGGGGGCGTCTGGAGGGCTTGCGGGGGCTGAAGGCACGGGTTAAACCGTTGAGCGCCAACTCAACCTCACAGCCCCCGCAAGATGTTCAGGATAAGCCGTTTTCACGATGTACTAAAAGCGCTGCCTCGCGACGTCTTCGATCGACTGGTCGCCGAACACGGCGCCGACAAGCACAGCAAGCGCTTTGGCAGCTGGGATCACCTGGTCGCCATGGTGTATGCCCAACTGGCCGGCGTGAGCAGCCTGCGGGCGCTTGAAACCAGCTTCAACAGCCATCCCCATCAGCACTATCACCTGGGTACGGGCCCGATCCGACGTTCCACCCTGGCCGACGCCAACGAACGCCGTAATACCGAGGTCTTCGCCCAGGTCGCGCACTACCTGATGGCGGGCGTCTGCCGGCAGTTACGCCGTGACGGGAAGGAACTGCTGTACCTGCTGGACTCCACCACGATCACCCTCAAGGGCCCTGGCTTCGACGAATGGACGCTGTCCAATCGAACCCGCTCCCAGGGGCTGAAAGTCCATGTGCTGTATGCCGAGCAGGCGGCGGCGCCGGTGCATTGCAGCTTCAGCGCAGCCAACGTCAACGACATCGACGAAGGCCGGACGCTGGGTATCGAGCCACAGGCCACCTACGTGTTCGACAAGGGCTATTACGACTTCAACTGGTGGGCGAGCCTGGATGCCCAGAAGGCCCGCTTCGTCACACGATTCAAGTCCAACGTGCAGCTCAAGGTCCTGGCCCAGCGC
>NZ_CAJFCI010000011.1 GCF_904061905.1 Zestomonas carbonaria | reverse complement strand
ACCAACGACCCGGGTACTGGTGTCATGCGCCACGCCGACGCCGGCTACCAGATCGCCATCGACTGCGCGAAAGAGCAGGGCCTGAACCTGCCGATGATCACCGGCAAGGAGGCTTGAACATGACCGCACTGCACCTGATTCCCGGCAAGCTGACCCTGGCCCAGTTGCGCGCCGCCTACCGGCAGCCCGTCCGGCTGACCCTGGACGTGTCCGCCGATGCGCCCATCGAGGCCAGCGTCGCCTGCGTCGAGAACATCATCGCCGAGGGGCGCACCGCCTACGGCATCAACACCGGCTTCGGCCTGCTGGCCTCGACCCGCATCGCCCCGGCGGACCTGGAGAAGCTGCAGCGTTCGCTGGTGCTGTCCCACGCCGCCGGCGTGGGCGAGGCGCTGGACGACGCCATGGTCCGCCTGATCATGCTGCTCAAGGTCAACAGCCTGGCGCGTGGCTTCTCCGGCATCCGCCGCAAGGTGATCGACGCCCTGGTGGCGCTGATCAACGCCGAGGTCTACCCGCACATCCCGCTCAAGGGCTCGGTGGGCGCCTCGGGCGACCTGGCGCCGCTGGCGCACATGTCCCTGGTGCTGCTCGGCGAGAGCAAGGCGCGCCACAACGGCCAGTGGCTGCCGGCCACCGAGGCCCTGGCGGTCGCCGGCCTGGAGCCCCTGACGCTGGCCGCCAAGGAGGGCCTGGCCCTGCTCAACGGCACCCAGGCGTCCACCGCCTACGCCCTGCGCGGGCTGTTCGAGGCCGAGGACCTGTTCGCTGCCGCCACCGTCTGCGGCAGCCTCAGCGTAGAGGCCATGCTCGGCTCGCGCTCGCCCTTCGACGCACGCATCCACGCCGCCCGTGGCCAGCGCGGCCAGATCGACGTCGCCACCGCCTACCGCGACCTGCTCACCCCGAGCAGCGAGATCGCCCGCTCCCACGAGAAGTGCGACAAGGTACAGGATCCCTATTCGCTGCGCTGCCAGCCCCAGGTGATGGGCGCCTGCCTGACCCAGTTGCGCCAGGCCGCCGAAGTGCTGGAGATCGAGTCCAACGCGGTGTCCGACAACCCGCTGGTGTTCGCCGAGCAGGGCGACGTGATCTCCGGCGGCAATTTCCACGCCGAGCCGGTGGCCATGGCCGCCGACAACATCGCCCTGGCCATCGCCGAGATCGGCTCGCTGTCCGAGCGCCGCATCTCGCTGATGATGGACATGCACATGTCCCAGTTGCCGCCCTTCCTGGTGGAGAACGGTGGGGTCAACTCCGGCTTCATGATCGCCCAGGTCACCGCCGCCGCCCTGGCCAGCGACAACAAGGCCCTGTCCCATCCGGCCAGCGTCGACAGCCTGCCCACCTCGGCCAACCAGGAGGACCACGTGTCCATGGCGCCGAACGCCGGCAAGCGCCTCTGGGCAATGGCTGACAACGTGCGCGGCATCCTCGCCATCGAATGGCTGGGCGCCTGCCAGGGCCTGGACTTCCGTACCGGCCTGAAGACCTCGCCGAAGCTGGAGGAGGCCCGTGGCCTGCTGCGGGCGCGGGTGCCCTACTACCAGGAGGACCGCTTCTTCGCCCCGGACATCGAGGTCGCCAGCGACCTGCTGGCCGACGGCTGCCTGAATGCGCTCATGCCGGCCGGCCTGCTGCCGAGCCTGTGAGCCTTCGCGGCCGCCCCGGGGCAGGGGCGGCCACTTCCTGGTGCACTACAAGAACAATGAGGAATGCAAGGGAATGACCACCCAACCTGGTTTGCAGCGCGGGCTGAGCGCGCGCCACATCCGCTTCATAGCCCTGGGGTCGGCCATCGGCACGGGGCTCTTCTACGGTTCCGCCTCGGCCATCCAGATGGCCGGTCCGGCGGTGCTGCTGGCCTACCTGATCGCTGGCGCGGCGGTGTACATGGTGATGCGCGCGCTCGGGGAAATGGCGGTCCGCAACCCGGTGTCCGGCTCCTTCGGCCAGTACGCCAGCAGCTACATCGGACCGCTCGCCGGCTTCATCACCGGCTGGACCTACGCCTTCGAGATGATCATCGTCTGCCTCGCCGACGTGACCGCCTTCGGTATCTACATGGGCTTCTGGTTCCCCGAGGTGCCACGCTGGATCTGGGTGCTGTCCATCGTGTTCTTCATCGGCGCGCTCAACCTGTGCAACGTCAAGGTGTTCGGCGAGCTGGAGTTCTGGCTGTCGCTGATCAAGGTCGGCGCCATCGTCGCCATGATTCTCGGGGGCTTTGGCATCATGCTGTTCGGCTTCGGCCTAGCCGAGTCCGGCGCGGCCACCGGCGTCGAGAACCTGTGGGCGCACGGCGGCTTCATGCCCAACGGCCTGGGCGGGCTGATCGCCTCCTTCGCGGTGGTGGTGTTCGCCTTCGGCGGCATCGAGATCATCGGCATCAGCGCCGGCGAGGCCAAGGACCCGCAGCGGGTGATCCCGCGCGCCATCAACGCCGTGCCGGTGCGCATCCTGCTGTTCTACGTGCTGACCCTGTTCGTGCTCATGGCGATCTTCCCCTGGCCGCAGATCGGCAGCCAGGGCAGTCCCTTCGTGCAGATCTTCGACAGCCTGGGCATCGGCTCGGCCGCCGCGATCCTCAACCTGGTGGTCATTTCGGCGGCGATCTCGGCGATCAACAGCGACGTCTTCGGCGCCGGCCGCATGCTCTACGGCATGGCCCGGCAAGGCCAGGCCCCGGCCGGCTTCGCCCAGGTGTCGCGCCACGGCGTGCCCTGGCTGACAGTGGTGGTGATGGCCGCCGCCCTGCTGGTGGGCGTGCTGCTGAACTACCTGATCCCGGAGAACGTGTTCCTGCTGATCGCTTCCATCGCCACCTTCGCCACCGTCTGGGTCTGGCTGATGATCCTGCTCGCCCAGGTGGGCATGCGCCGGAGCATGAGCCGCGAGGAGGTCACCGCGCTGAAGTTCCCGGTGCCCTTCTGGCCCTTCGCGCCGGCCGCTGCGATCGGCTTCATGCTGTTCATCTTCGGCGTGCTCGGCTACTTCCCGAAGACCCAGCCGGCGCTCTGGGTGGGCCTGGTCTGGATCGGCCTGCTGGTCCTCGCCTACTGGCGCTGGGTGCGGCCGGCAAGCCTGGGTCAGCGCGACCTGGCGGCCCAGGTTGACTGAGGCGTCCGGGCGGCGCGCCTATCCTTGCGGGTAGCGGGTGGGCGCGCTTCCCGTTCCACGGAAACCTGGCCCTTCCCCGGCGGGAAGGGCCGCGTCATTGATCGAGAGGAGTCCATGCAATCTCTCATACGTTCCACCACCACCGGCTGCGCGGCGGATATTTCAGGAGACCGCTCATGAAACAGCTCTGGCACAACTGTCACGCCGCCACCCTGAAGGGTGGCAAGTACGCGGTCATCGAGGATGCCGCGATCCTCACCGACGGCGTCCATATCGCCTGGATCGGCCCCCGCACGGAAGCGCCCATCGAAGGGCATGACGCCAGCCACGACCTCGATGGCGCCTGGGTCACGCCGGGGCTGATCGACTGCCACACCCACCTGGTGTTCGGCGGCGACCGCAGCGGCGAGTTCGAGCAGCGCCTGGAGGGCGTCAGCTACGCGGAGATCGCCGCCCAGGGCGGCGGCATCGCCAGCACCGTGCGCGCTACCCGAGAGGCCGCCGAGGACGAGCTGCTGGCCAGCGCCCGGCGCCGCGCCCGGCAACTGCTGAACGATGGCGTCACCACCCTGGAGGTGAAGTCCGGCTACGGCCTGGACCTGGCCAGCGAGGGCAAGATGCTGCGCGTCGCCCGCCGCCTGGGCGAGGAGCTGCCGGTGACGGTGCGCACCACCTGCCTGGCGGCCCACGCGCTGCCGCCGGAATACGCGGGGCGGGCCGACGACTACATCGATCTGGTCTGCGCCGAGATCCTCCCGGCGCTGGCCGGCGAAGGGCTGGTGGACGCGGTGGACGCCTTCTGCGAACACCTGGCGTTTTCCCCGGCGCAGGTCGAGCGGGTGTTCCAGGCGGCGCAACGCCTGGGGCTGCCGGTGAAGCTGCACGCCGAGCAACTGTCGTCGCTGCACGGTTCCAGCCTGGCGGCGCGCTACGGGGCGCTGTCCGCCGATCACCTGGAGTTCATGACCGAGGAAGACGCCATCGCCATGGCCGCCGCCGGCACCGTCGCGGTGCTGCTGCCGGGCGCTTTCTTCATGTTGCGCGAAACCCAGTTGCCGCCCATCGACGCACTGCGCAGGCACGGCGTGGCCATGGCCGTGGCCAGCGACCTCAACCCCGGCACCTCGCCGGCGCTGTCGCTGCGCCTGATGCTGAACATGGCCTGCACGGCGTTCCGGCTGACCCCGGAAGAGGCGCTGGCCGGCGTCACGCTCAATGCGGCCAGGGCGCTGGGGCTGGGCGACAGCCATGGCAGCCTGGAGCCGGGCAAGGTCGCCGACTTCGTCGCCTGGGACATCCGTCGCCCGGCGGAGCTGGCCTACTGGCTCGGTGGCGACCTGCCGAAACGTGTCATCCGTCACGCAGAGGAAGTCTTCCGTGGATAATGTTCTTTCCTTCACCCGCGGCCGAGTGCCGCTGCTGATCAGCATGCCCCACCCCGGCACGCGCCTGACCCCGGCGGTCGAGGCCGGCCTGGTGGACGAGGCACGCGAACTGGCCGATACCGACTGGCACATCCCGCGCCTCTACGATTTCGCCGGGGAGCTGGGCGCCAGCGTGCTCGCCGCGCAGTACTCGCGCTACGTCATCGACCTGAACCGCCCGGCCGACGACAAACCGCTGTACGCCACCGCCACCACCGGCCTGTACCCGGAAACCCTGTTCGACGGCCGCCCGCTGTACCGCGAAGGCATGACGCCCTCGAAGGAGGAGCGGGCGCGCTACCTGGCCGAGGTGTGGACGCCGTATCACCGTACCCTGGCCGACGAACTGGAGCGGATCAGGGCCGAGTTCGGTTATGCGCTGCTGTGGGACGCCCACTCGATCCGCTCGCAGATCCCCCACCTGTTCGAAGGCCGCCTGCCGGACTTCAACCTCGGCACCAACGCTGGGGCCAGTTGCGACCCGGAACTGGCCGCGCGCCTGGAAGCGGTTTGCGGCAAGGCCGAAAGCTACAGCCACGTGCTCAACGGCCGCTTCAAGGGCGGCCACATCACCCGCCACTACGGCCAGCCGCAGCGGAACGTGCATGCCGTGCAACTGGAGCTGTCGCAGCGCAACTACATGGACGAAAGCGCGCCCTTCGCCTACCGCGAGGGCCTGGCCGCGCCGACCCGCGAGGTGATCCGCGCGCTGCTGGAAACTCTGCTGGCCTGGGGGCAGGAGCGTTACGGGCGGTAGGTGGGGTTTGGTGGGCTGAAGCCCACCAGAACGAAGGCGGTCGAACGCTATTCCCATTCCACCCGCGCCAGCTTCCAGTCGCCGTCTTCCATCCACCATTCCAGCTTCACGTCATACAGGCGCGCGCTGTCGGGGATCAGCCCCTCGGCGCCGGTGACGCCGACCTTGGCCTCGGTGTAGCCCTTGCTGGTGATGGCCGGGTCAAGCCAACTGCGCTTGGTGGGAGCGATGATCTGGATGTTCCTGTAGCGCAGGAACAGCATCGTCATGGTGCTCCGGGCCCAGTCGCGGTCGTGGGCTTGCAGGGCGCGGAAGTCGCCGGCCAACTGGTCGAGCACGGCGCTGGTCTTCTTCGCTTCGATGTTGTCCTGCAATTGCTGCACGGCGGCCTCCAGCGAGGCCTGCGGATCGTCGCGCCCGCAGCCGGCGAGCAAGGCGAAGGCAAGCAGAAGGGGAAGGGTGAAAATCCTTGGCGACATGCTGAACTCCTTTTTCATGGTTATGATGGCCCGATTGGACCAGCCATCCGGCACCCTACAAAAAGCAGACGGGAGCGCGCCATGCAGACATTGTTTCCGGAGATAAAGCCCTACGCCCGCCACGAGTTGGCCGTAGAGGCGCCGCATGTCCTCTACGTGGACGAAAGCGGTTCGCCGGACGGCCTGCCGGTGGTGTTCATCCACGGAGGCCCGGGCGCCGGCTGCGATGCCGCCAGCCGCCGCTACTTCGACCCCAACCTGTACCGCATCGTCACCTTCGACCAGCGCGGCTGCGGGCGCTCCACCCCGCACGCGAGCCTGGAGAACAACACCACCTGGCACCTGGTCGCCGACCTCGAACGCATTCGCGAGCACCTGGGAATCGACAAGTGGGTGCTGTTCGGCGGCTCCTGGGGCTCGACCCTGTCGCTGGCCTACGCGCAGAGCCATCCCGAGCGGGTCCATGCGCTGATCCTGCGCGGCATCTTCCTGTGCCGTCCGCAGGAGATCCACTGGTTCTACCAGGAGGGTGCCAGCCGGCTGTTCCCGGACTACTGGCAGGACTACCTGGCGCCGATCCCGCAGGATGAGCGCGGCAACCTGGTCGAAGCCTTCTACAAGCGCCTCACCGGTCCCGACCAGATCGCCCAGATGCACGCCGCCAAGGCCTGGTCGACCTGGGAAGGGCGCACCGCCACCCTGCGTCCCAATCCGCTGGTGGTCGACCGCTTCAGCGAGCCGCAGCGCGCCCTGTCGATCGCCCGCATCGAGTGCCACTACTTCATCAACGACGCCTTCCTCGAACCCGACCAGTTGCTCCGCGACATGCACAAGATCGCCCACCTGCCGGGCATCATCGTGCACGGCCGCTACGACGTGGTCTGCCCGCTGGACAATGCCTGGGCGCTGCACCAGGCCTGGCCGAACAGCGAGTTGCAGATCATCCGCGACGCCGGCCACGCCGCCTCCGAGGTCGGCATCGCCGACGCCCTGGTGCGCGCCGCCAACCAGGTCGCCCGCAACCTCCTGGACCTGCCCCCGGAAGACGCATGAAGGCACTGATCCAGCGCGTCTCCGGTGCACGCGTCGAGGTGGCGGGGGAGATCGTCGGAGCCATCGACCGGGGCCTGCTGGCACTGGTCGGTGTCGAACCGCAGGACAACCCGGAAGCCGTGCGCAAGATGCTGCACAAGCTGCTCAACTACCGGGTATTCGCCGACGACGACGGCAAGATGAACCGCTCGCTGAAGGATGTCGGCGGCGGCCTGCTGCTGGTCTCGCAATTCACCCTGGCCGCCGACACCCGCAGCGGCCTGCGCCCGAGCTTTTCCAGCGCCGCGCCGCCGGCCCTGGGCGAGGAGCTGTTCGACGCGCTGGTGGTGCTGGCCCGCGAGCAGCATCCGCAAGTGGCCACCGGACGTTTCGGCGCCGGGATGCAGGTGCACTTGGTCAATGATGGTCCGGTGACTTTCCTGCTCGAGGTCTGAACGGCGCGAGGGCTTTCCTCAGTCTGAATTCAGACTCTGCCCAGGCGATGGGTTGTCACCCATCCTACGGGGCTGCTCGAGGTATGGGCCGTAGGGGCAATCCGTCACCATCCTCCGCCCGGGCTGACCGGCAGGTCATCCGCCTGGCGCCTTTCTTGCTTTCCTGTGGCTCGCCATCTTTGCCGATGCCGGTTAGCATTCGCCGTCATTTTTTGCCGGTGGCACCAAGAACCACCCCAAATCACCCATTCGAGGATCCGCAATGAAGAAGTTTCTTGCCAGCCTGCTGCTCTCCGCCTGCACCCTGGGCGGCCTGGCCCATGCGGGCATGGTCGATGACGCAGTCAAGCGCGGCACCCTGCGCGTTGGCATGGACCCGACCTACATGCCCTTCGAGATGACCAACAAGCGCGGCGAGATCATCGGTTTCGAGGTCGACCTGCTCAAGGCCATGGCCAAGTCCATGGGCGTCAAGCTGGAGCTGGTGTCCACCGCCTACGACGGCATCATCCCGGCGCTGCTCACCGACAAGTTCGACATGATCGGCTCGGGCATGACCCTGACCCAGGAGCGCAACCTGCGCATCAACTTCTCCGAGCCCTTCATCGTGGTCGGCCAGACCCTGCTGATCCGCAAGGACCTGCAAGGTGAGATCAAGTCCTACAAGGACCTCAACGACGCCAAGTACCGCATCACCTCGAAGATCGGCACCACCGGCGAGATGGTCGCCAAGCGGCTGATCGCCAAGGCCAAGTACAACGGCTTCGACAACGAGCAGGAAGCGGTGATGGACGTGGTCAACGGCAAGGCCGACGCGTTCATCTACGACGCGCCCTACAACGTGGTGGCGGTGAACAAGGCCGGCGCCGGCAAGCTGGTGTTCCTCGACGAGCCCTTCACCTTCGAACCGCTGGCCTTCGGCCTGAAGAAGGGCGACTACGACAGCCTCAACTGGGTCAACAACTGGCTGCACCAGATCCGCAACGACGGCACCTACGATCGCATCCACACCAAGTGGTTCAAGAAGAACGACTGGCTGAAAGAGATGGAATAAAAGCCGCTGGAGGCTGAAGGCTGGACGTTCACCGTTCGTCCAGCCTTCAGCGCTTTCTTCGGCTTTTTCTCATCGAGGCTTTCCCCGTGACGAAAAACAAGCGTTCCAATTGGCCCTGGCACGTGCTGACCGGCGTGATCCTCATCGCGCTGGCCTACGGCCTGTGGTTCTCCACTTCGCTGATTTCCTACGAATGGCGCTGGAACCGCGTGCCGCAGTACTTCGCCTACCAGGCCGAGGAGGCGCAGCGCGCGACCGACTACGGCAGCGTCGCCTCCATCGTCGAACAGGGTGACCGCGCGCTGGTGACCTTGAGCAACGAAAGCGGCGGTGAGACGCAACTGAGCGTGGCCCGGGACAGCCTGCACGTCTCCGAGGGCGACGACGTCAGCGAGGGCGACGAGATTGGCGTGACCCGCCACTGGGCCGCCGGGCCGCTGCTCTGGGGCCTGTGGACCACGCTGTGGATCTCCGTGCTGTCCGGCGCCTTCGGCCTGGTGATCGGCCTGTTCACCGGGCTCTGCCGGCTGTCGAAGAACCCGACGCTGCGCGACCTGTCGACCCTCTACGTCGAGCTGGTGCGCGGTACGCCGCTGCTGGTGCAGATCTTCATCTTCTACTTCTTCATCGGCACGGTGCTGAACCTGTCCCGCGAGTTCGCCGGGGTGGCGGCGCTGGCGCTGTTCACCGGCGCCTACGTCGGCGAGATCGTCCGCGCCGGCGTGCAGTCGATCGCCAAGGGGCAGAACGAGGCGGCCCGCTCGCTGGGCCTGAACGCGCCGCAGGCGATGCGCCATGTGATCCTGCCGCAGGCCTTCAAGCGCGTGCTGCCGCCGCTGGCCGGGCAGTTCATCAGCCTGGTCAAGGACACCTCGCTGGTCTCGGTGATCGCCATCACCGAGCTGACCAAGAGCGGCCGCGAGGCGATCACCACGTCGTTCTCGACCTTCGAGATCTGGTTCTGCGTGGCGGCGCTGTACCTGGTGATCAACCTGCCGTTGTCGCAGATCGCCAACCGTCTGGAGCGGAGGCTCGCGCAAAGTGATTGAAGTCCGTGACCTGGTAAAAGTCTTCGATGCCCGCGGCCACGAAGTGCGCGCGGTGGACAACGTCTCGACCTCGGTGGCCAAGGGCGAAGTGCTGGTGGTGATCGGCCCGTCCGGCTCCGGCAAGTCGACTTTCCTGCGCTGCCTCAACGGGCTGGAGGAGCTGGATTCCGGCTCGGTGAGCATCGACGGCATTGACCTCGCCAACCCGAAGACCGACGTCAACGCCTATCGCCGCGAGGTCGGCATGGTGTTCCAGCACTTCAACCTGTTCCCGCACATGACCGTGCTGGAGAACCTCTGCCTGGCGCAGAAGGTGGTGCGCAAGCGCGGCAAGGCCGAGCGCGAGGCCAAGGCCCGTGCGCTGCTGGCCAAGGTCGGCATCGCGCAGAAGGCCGACGAGTATCCGTCGCGGCTGTCCGGCGGCCAGCAGCAGCGGGTGGCTATCGCCCGCGCGCTGTGCATGGATCCCAAGGTGATGCTGTTCGACGAGCCGACCTCGGCGCTCGACCCGGAAATGGTCGGCGAAGTGCTCGACGTGATGAAGCAACTGGCGGTGGAAGGCATGACCATGGTCTGCGTCACCCACGAGATGGGCTTCGCCCGCGAGGTGGCCGACCGCGTGCTGTTCTTCGACCACGGCAAGCTGCTCGAGGACGCGCCGCCGGCGCAGTTCTTCGCCCAGCCGCGAGACCCCCGGGCCCAGGCGTTCCTGCGGCAGGTGCTGTAAAGGCTGGCGCACGCTTGTCATTGGTTCCCCGCGTTCGCGGGGACGACGCAGGCAGTATCGATCACGCTCTTGTCATTCCCGCGCACGCGGGAGTCCAATCGACCGTCGCAATCCGGCTCCCCGCGTTCATGGGGATGGCGGGACTGGTAACCCACCATGAGCGACCTTACGGAGCAGCGAAGCTCCGGGCCGGCCGCAGGTCGTTCTCCTCCAGCCAGTCCACGGCCAGTTCGCGCAACCGCGTGGCTTCGAAGTCGAGCCAGGCCTGCTCCAGCTCCGGGTATTCCGCCAGGGCGTACTTGAAGGCGCGGAACGGTTTGCGCCCGGCCAGGGCATGCTCGAGGGTGGTATAGGCGTGGGGATGGTCGACCGTGGAGATGAATGCTTCCATCACCCGGTAGTCATCCCGCGAATCCAGCGTTTCGATGGCCAGGTAGCGGTCGGGCTCGGTTTCCAGCCCCTTTTCCAGTTCGGGGTCGTCATAGAACGGCAGCACCCGGCCGGTATGCAGGTCGAGGTAGAAATCCACGCTGCGGTTGTTCATCGCCAGGGTCAGCTCGTCGAGATCGATGGTCAGCGGGCGCATGGCCGGTCCCTCCAGCAATGAAGATATCGGCCAATCCTACCGCGTTGCCGGGGCGATGTTCAGCGTGCCAACGCTTCGGCGACGAAATCCAGGCGATCCTGGCCGAAGTACAGCTCGCCGTCGACGAAGAAGCTCGGTGCGCCGAACACGCCGCGCTCGATGGCTTCCTGGGTGGTGGCCTTGAGGCGTTCCTTGACCGCCTCGTCGTTGATCCGCCGCTCGAAGTCGGCGGGATCGAAGCCGGCGGCGCCCAGCACGTCAGCCACCACCTCGGGGCGTCCCATGTGCTTCTGCTCGACCCACATGGCCTGGAACACGGTCTCCAGGTAGTCGTGGAAGCGCGGGTCGCCCTCGAAGCCGGCGGCGCCGCGCATCAGGTGCAGGGTGTTGATCGGGAAGTGCGGGTTGAAGCGCAGCGGCACCCCGTAGCGCTCGGCGAAGCGCGCCAGGTCGCGGAGCATGTACGGGCCCTTGGCGGGAATCTCGACCGGCGACTTGTTGCCGGTGGCCTTGAACACTCCGCCCAGCAGGAACGGCCGCCAGACGATCCCGGCGCCGGCCTCGGCGGCGATCTTCGGTAGCTGGGTCCAGGCCAGGTAGGAGGTGGGGCTGCCGAAATCGAAGAAGAATTCCACGGTCTTGCTCATGTTGTTGTCCTTGTTTTCTCAGGTGGGTGGCGTGGGGGCAGGAGCTGTTATCAATTCCGCTCCCTCACCCCCGGCCCCTCTCCCGGAGGGAGAGGGGAGCATCTGTGCGTGCCGTCGGACTCCATGTTTTCCTGCAGCGCCATTCTGCCCTCTCCCTTCGGGAGAGGGTTGGGGTGAGGGGCCGGGTTTCCGATACCAAACACGCCTACGCCGGGATCATGGCTGTCCATGCGCTTGTTTGGCCTCAGTGCCGGGCGCACGGCGCACCCTACGCTCAGAACGTTTCGCTCCACGGCCGCAGGTCCAGCTCGTGAACCCAGCAGTCGCGCGGCTGGCAGTGGATCTGCCAGTAGGTGTCGGCGATGTGTTCGGGGTTGAGGATGCCGTCCTGCTCCTTGCGCTCGTAGAGCTCGGGGAAGGTGTCGCGGATGAAGGCGGTGTCGATGGCGCCGTCGATCACCGGGTGGGCGACGTGGATACCCTGCGGACCCAGTTCGCGGGCCATGCTCTGGGCCAGGGCGCGCAGGGCGAACTTGGCGCTGGCGAACGCGGCGAAGCCGGCGCGGCCGCGCAGCGAGGCGGTGGCGCCGGTGAAGATGATGGTGCCGCGACCGCGCGGCAGCATGATCTTGGCGGCTTCGCGACCGGTGAGGAAGCCGGCCAGGGTGGCCATCTCCCAGACCTTGCGATAGACGCGCTCGGTGGTTTCGGTGATGGAGAATTGCACGTTGGCGCCGATGTTGAACACCACGACTTCCAGCGGGCCGATCTCGCGCTCGATGGTGCCGAACATCTCCAGCACCTGCTCCTCGACCCGCGCATCGCAGCCGAACGCCCGTGCCTCGCCGCCGGCGGCCTGGATCTCGGTGACCAGTGGCTCCAGCTTGTCGGCGTTGCGCCGTGCCACGCAGGCGACATAACCCTCGCGGGCGAAGCGCCTGGCGATCGCTCCGCCGGTGGCATCGCCGGCTCCCACTACCAGTACCGCCTTGCGTTCGGCCATGGCCGTTCCTCCTGTTCTTATCGGTTCTGTTTTGGAACTGGCATGGATAGTCAGTTCCTTTTTGGAACCTGTCAAGCTAGAGTAGCGCCATTACCCGATGGAGGGCCGGACATGCGCTGGGAAGAACTCGACCAACAACCCTGCTCGCTGTCGCGCACCCTGGCGGTGGTTGGCGACCGCTGGACCCTGCTGGTGCTGCGCGAGGCGTTCCTCGGCGTGCGCCGTTTCGAGGATTTCCAGCAGCGCCTGGGCATCACTCGCCACGTGCTGGCCGACCGGCTGAAGACCCTGGTGCAGGCGCAGGTGCTCGACAAGGTCGTCTACCAGGAACGCCCGCGCCGCGAGGATTACCGCCTGACCGCGCGTGGTCGCGAGCTGCACCCGGCGATCCTCGCCCTGGTCAACTGGGGCGACCGCCACCTGGCCGGCCCCGAGGGCGCGCCGATCCGCCATGTGCACAAGGGCTGTGGGCAGGTGATGCACGGCGTACTGGTCTGCTCGGAATGCGGCGAGCCGCTGCTGCCGCAGGACGTCGAACTGCGCGAGGCGCCGGCCTACGAGGGGCAGTTGTTGCCGCCGCACTGGCATCGCCAGGTGCCGTAGTAGGGTGCGCCGTGCGCACCGACGAGAAGGCGACGCAGTGTCGTAGGGTGGGCTTCAGCCCACCAAGCGGAGTCGAGTTCTTTTTTGGTGGGCTGAAGCCCACCCTACGGGGGATTCAGAACAGCCGCGCCAGCAGCGCCGGCACGGCGGTTTCCACGCGCAGGATGCGCTCGCCGAGCTGGACCGGTTGTAGGCCGGCTTCGCGGAGCTTGTCCACTTCGTAGGGGATCCAGCCGCCTTCCGGGCCGATGGCCAGGGTCACCGGGCGTTCCACCGCGCGTGGGCAGGGTGGATGGTTGCCGGGATGGCCGACCAGGCCCAGGGTGTCTTCCGCCACGGCCGGCAGGCGGTCTTCGACGAAGGGTTTGAAGCGTTTCTCGATGCTGACCTCGGGCAGCACGGTATCGCGCGCCTGCTCCAGGCCGAGGACGAGTTGTTCGCGGATCGCTTCCGGCGTGAGGAAGGGGGTCTGCCAGAAGCTCTTTTCCACCCGGTAACTGTTGAGCAGTATCAGGCGCGGCACGCCCATGGCGGCGACGGTCTGCAGCACGCGCTTGAGCATTTTCGGGCGCGGCAGGGCGAGCAGCAGGGTGAGCGGCAGCTTGGCCGGCGGCGGGGTGTCGAGTCGTACCCGCAGTTCCGCTTCGTCGGCTTCCAGGCGCAGCAGGGTGCCGCTGCCCATCAGCCCGCCGAGGCGGCCGACGCGCAGGCTGTCGCCACTCTCGGCCTGGTGCACCTCGTGCAGGTGGCGCAAGCGACGACCGCGCAGTACGGCGCGGTCGTCGGCGACGAAGTCGGCGTCTTCCAGCAGCAGCAGGTTCACGGTTGCACGGAGGGCGGCTGGTCCTGCGGCGGGGCTTCGTCGGCAGGGTGCTCGTGGCGCTTGCGGATCAGGCTGCCGGCGAGGATGCCCAGCTCGAACAGCAGCCACATGGGCACCGCCAGCATGGTCTGCGAGAACACGTCCGGCGGGGTGAGGATCATGCCGACCACGAAGCAGCCGATGATCACGTAGGGACGGATCTTGCGCAGGTAGTCGACGTCGACCACGCCGATCCAGATCAGCAGCACCACCGCCACGGGGATCTCGAAGGCCACGCCGAAGGCGAAGAACAGGGTCATGACGAAGTCGAGATAGCTCGAGATATCGGTCATCATCGACACGCCTTCCGGGGTCACGCTGGCGAAGAAGTGGAAGATCACCGGGAACACCAGGAAGTAGGCGAAGGCCATGCCGCCGTAGAACAGGATGATGCTGGAGATCAGCAGCGGGATGGCGATGCGCTTCTCGTGCTTGTACAGGCCGGGCGCGATGAAGCCCCAGATCTGCTGGAGAATCACCGGCATGGCGAGGAACAGCGCCACCATGGCGGTCAGCTTGAACGGCGTGAGGAACGGCGAGGCGACGTCGGTGGCGATCATCGTCGCGCCTTCCGGCAGGTACTTGCGCAGCGGCGCGGAGACCAGGGTGTAGATCTGCTGGGCGAAGTAGAACAGCCCGAGGAAGATCAGGAACACCGCGCCCACGCAGCGCAGCAGGCGGGTACGCAGTTCGGTGAGGTGCGAGACCAGGGGCATTTCCTGGTCGTCTTCGGGTTTCGAATCGCTCATGGGGTACGCGGCGGCTGGGGCGCTTCGGGTTGGGCGGTCGACGCCGGGGCGGGAGTCACGGGCGGCGGGCTTTCCGGCTCGGCGGTGCCCGGCGTGGAGACCGGCGGCGGGGCGATCTTGTTCTTCAGTTCCTGCTCCATGGCGAGGATCTGCTCGTTATGCAACTGGCGGCGGATCTCGTCGGCGCCGATCTCGCGCTCGACCTCCTGCTTGATGGCGTTGAAGCTGCGTTTCAGACGGCCGATCCACAGCCCGGCGGTACGCGCCGCGCCGGGCAGGCGTTCGGGGCCGAGCACCAGCAGGGCGACCAGGCCGACCAGCAGCAGCTCGCTGAAGCCGATACCGAACATTTCAGTCCTTCTTCACCGGCTCTTCGACCTTCTGCGCCTGGGCGTCGATGGTCTGCGGCTGGTTCAGCGGCGCGCTCGACTGTGCGGGCTGGGCCGGCTGCTCGGGCTTGGTCTCTTCCTCGTTCATGGCCTTGCGGAAACCCTTGATGGTCTCGCCCAGGTCGCTGCCGAGGTTCTTCAGTTTCTTGGTTCCGAACACCAGGACCACCACGATGAGGATGACCACCCAGTGTTTCCAATCGAAAATGCCCATTCGTTTGTCCTCGCTGATTGTTTTATGCGGAGGGTGTGCGGGCGGCCTTCTCGGCATGCCCGGACAGCCCGAAGCGCCGCTCCAGTTCGTCCAGCACGGCCTGCGGATGCTGGCCGAGGGCGGCGAGCATGACCAGGCTGTGGAACCACAGGTCGGCGGTTTCGTAGATCAGGTCCTTGCTGTCGCCACCGGCGGCGACGTCCTTGGCGGCGAGGATGGTTTCCACCGCTTCCTCGCCGACCTTCTCCAGGATCTTGTTCAGGCCCTTGTGGTACAGGCTGGCCACGTAGGAGCTGTCCGGCGCCGCGCCCTTGCGCGACTCCAGCACCTCGGCCAGGCGGGTCAGGGTGTCACTCATGGGCGTGTCCCGTGTGGTAGATGGCGTGCGGGTCCTTGAGCACCGGGTCGACGGTTTTCCAGGCGCCGTTCTCGAAGACCCGGTAGAAGCAGCTTTCCCGTCCTGTGTGACAGGCGATGCCGCCAAGCTGCTCGACCATGAGGACGATCACGTCGGCGTCGCAGTCCAGGCGCAGTTCGTGGAGCTTCTGCACGTGGCCGGATTCCTCGCCCTTGCGCCACAGCCTGCCACGCGAGCGCGACCAGTAGATGGCACGCTGCTCGCTGGCGGTCAGCGCCAGCGCCTCGCGGTTCATCCAGGCCATCATCAGCACGCGGCCGGTCTTGTGGTCCTGGGCAATCGCCGGCACCAGGCCGTCTTCGTTCCAGTTGATTTCGTCTAGCCAGTCGGTCATTCGCGGTTCCGCCCGTCGGGGCCGGTTCGTGGGGCGGGCCGGGCGGCGTTCCGCCCCTGTCCACCGGAAGGTCTGGTGAACTTCAGCAGAATCCCGCCCGGTCCACCTTGCATTGGATCAAGTTTGCCAGCCATGGCCGCAACTGGCTATCGGCGCAGCACCAGATACAGCCCGGCGGCGGCCATCAGCCAGGCCGGCCAGGCGCTGACAGCCAACACCGGGCCGCTGGCGGCGAGCACGCCGGCGCCTCCCAGCAGCAGCGCGCCGGACAGGCGCAGCAGCCAGGTGTCGCGCGGTCGCGCACGCGGCGGCTGCGGGTCTTCGAGGTGCGGTTGCGACAGGCGTTCGAGCAGGTCGCGGGTCATATGGGCCAGGTGCGGCACCTGTTCCACCTGGCTCTGCAGGTTGCCGAGCAACTGGCGCGGGCTGACCCGTTCGCGCATCCAGCGCTCCAGGAAGGGCGCGGCGGTGCTCCACAGGTCGAGGTCCGGGTACAACTGGCGGCCGAGCCCTTCGATGTTGAGCAGGGTCTTCTGCAGCAGCACCAGTTGCGGCTGGATTTCCATGTTGAAGCGCCGCGCGGTCTGGAACAGGCGCAGCAGCAACTGGCCGAAGGAGATGTCCTTGAGCGGGCGTTCGAAGATCGGTTCGCAGACGGTGCGGATCGCCGCCTCGAAGTCGTTGACCCGGGTGCCCGCCGGCACCCAGCCGGAGTCGATGTGCAGTTGCGCCACCTTGCGGTAGTCGCGCTTGAAGAAGGCGATCAGGTTGCGCGCCAGGTAGTCCTGGTCCTCGGGGGTGAGGCTGCCGACGATGCCGCAGTCGATGGCGATGTACTGCGGGCTCCACGGCGTGCGGGTGCTGACGAAGATGTTGCCGGGGTGCATGTCGGCGTGGAAGAAGCTGTCGCGGAACACCTGGGTGAAGAAGATCTCCACGCCGCGCTCGGCGAGCATCTTGAGGTTGGTGCGCTGGTCGGCGAGGCTTTCCATGTCGGTCACCGGCACGCCGTAAATGCGCTCCATCACCAGCACCTTGGGCCGGCACAGGTCCCAGTAGACCTGCGGCACGTAGAGCAGCGGCGAGCCGTCGAAGTTGCGCCGCAACTGGCTGGCGTTGGCCGCCTCGCGGAGCAGGTCGAGCTCGTCGTAGATGGTCTTCTCGTAGTCGCTGACCACTTCCACCGGGTGCAGGCGGCGGGCTTCGGTGGAAATCCTCTCGGCCAGCCGGGCGAGCAGGAACAGCCAGGCCAGGTCGGCGCGGATCACCGGCTTGAGGCCGGGACGGATCACCTTGACCACCACTTCCTCGCCGCTGCGGAGCTGCGCGGCGTGAACCTGGGCGACCGAGGCGGAGGCCAGCGGCTGGCTGTCGAAGTGGGCGAACAGGCTGTTCACCTTGGCGCCGAGCTGTTCCTCGATCAGCGCCACCGAGCGCTCGGGATCGAAGGGCGGCACTTGGTCCTGCAACTTGGCCAGTTCGTCGGCGATGTCCGGCGGCAGCAGGTCGCGGCGGGTCGAGAGCAACTGACCGAACTTGATGAAGATCGGCCCGAGGTCCTGCAACGCCAGGCGCAGGCTCTCGCCACGCGAAAGCTGCAGTTGCCGGCGCGGCAGCCAGCGCCAGGGCAGCAGGAAACGCGTGGCGGCGAGCCACCAGGGCAGCGGCAGGCCGAACAACAGGTCGTCGAGGCGGTAGCGGATGACCACGCTCTGGATGGTCAGCAGACGGCGGACGGCAAGCAGCTTCATGCAGGGTTGTCGGATCGGGAGGTGGATGAGAGACGGTCGACGCGCGCCTCGAGGCGGTCGAGCGCGAGTTTGAGGCGGTCCAGTTCGGCGAAGCGGGCTTCGGCTTCCTGGCGGCCGACCAGGCTGCGCGACTCTTCGCTGAGGTAGTCGGCGAGGCTCTGCTTGATGCTGTCCAGGCCGTGCCCGGCCCAGCGCGCGCGCATCCTGATGTGGCCGGCGAGCAGCGGCGTGGCCAGCGGGCCGAGCCAGCGCGACAGCTCGTACTCCCAGTCCAGTTCGAGGTCCTGGAGGATGCCGGCGAGTTCCATCAGCAGGGCGCTGTCGCCGTCCAGCTCGACTTCCGGGCCGTGCAGCACGCCGGTCTTGTCGCTGCTCAACGCCAGGCGCAGCAGGCTGCTGGCCGGCGCTCTCAGGTAGCAGTCGGCGGGCGCTTCCCAGCGTGCGGCCAGGCGCAGGCCGTCGGCGGAGGGCAGCAGGAACAGTTGCAGCGCCGGGGCGCGGCAGTCGACGGCGATCACCCGGCCGGCCAGTGGCGCCAGGCGCGGCAGGGCGGTGGCGTCCATGCGCAGCACGCGATTGAGGCCGGCTTCGACGCCGGCCAGCACGGCCTGGGTCAGCATCAGGGCTTGATGCCGCGGTGCAGGGCGACGATGCCGCCGGTCATGTTGTGGTAGGTGACGCGCTCGAAACCGGCATCGACCATCATCCCCTTCAGGGTTTCCTGGTCCGGGTGCATGCGGATCGACTCGGCCAGGTAGCGGTAGCTCTCGGCGTCGTTGGTGACCAGCTTGCCCATCAGCGGCAGCAGGGTGAAGGAGTAGGCGTCGTAGGCCTTGCCCAGCAGGTTGCTGGTGGGCTTGGAGAACTCCAGCACCAGCAGGCGGCCACCCGGCTTGAGCACGCGCAGCATGGAGCGCAGGGCGTCTTCCTTGTGGGTGACGTTGCGCAGGCCGAAGGCGATGGTCACGCAGTCGAAGTGGTTGTCGGGGAACGGCAGCTTTTCCGCGTCGGCCTGGACGAAGCTGACGTTGCCGGCGACGCCGCTGTCGAGCAGCTTGTCGCGGCCGACCTTGAGCATCGAGGCATTGATGTCGGCCAGCACCACTTCGCCGCTCGGGCCGACCAGCCGCGAGAACTGGCGGGTCAGGTCGCCGGTGCCACCGGCGATGTCCAGCACGCGGTTGCCCGGGCGCACGCCGGACAGCTCGATGGTGAAGCGCTTCCACAAGCGGTGGACGCCGCCGGACATCAGGTCGTTCATCAGGTCGTACTTGGCCGCCACCGAATGGAACACCTCGGCGACCTTCCCGGCCTTCTGGCTCTCCGGCACGCTCTGGTAGCCGAAGTGGGTAGTGGGTTCGGCATCGCTGCCTTTGCGCGGATCGTTCATGAGGCTGTCACCGGAAAGAGAATGCCGGGCATTCTAAACCCAAAAAGCCGGTAAGGGCGCTGGAGGCTGGAAGGCTGAACGAAAAGGCGGCTTGGGGTGGTGTGGGCGTCCCCCTCGCTCGTTCGCTTTTGTAGGAGCCAGCTTGCTGGCGATGCTTTGGCGTTGCTGGGGATCGCGCGCATGGCGCGCTCCTACAGGTCGGCATCGATGTTGACCTGTAGGATCGGCGGGGACGCCCAGTTCCATGGCCACGAAAAAAGGTTTGACGTAGGAGGTGCATGGCCAGAACGCTGTCCAGCCTCCAGCCTCCAGCCTCCAGCCTCCAGCCTCCAGCCTCCAGCCTCCAGCCTCCAGCCTCCAGCCTCCAGCCTCCAGCCTCCAGCCTCCAGCCTGTATAGTGATGCGACGTCAGGTCGCAGTCAGGAGCCGTCCCATGTCCCGCATCAGTGTCGAACGTCCTCATTCACTCGGCCGCGCCGCCGCTCGGGAAAAGGCGGAGCAATTGGCCGAGCGCCTGGCCCGCGAGTATGACGTCAGGTATCGCTGGAGCGGCGATACCCTGGAGTTCAAGCGCAGCGGCGCCGATGGGCGCATCGAGGTGGGCGACGATAGCGTGCGTGTCGAGTTGAAGCTCGGGCTGCTGTTGTCGGCGCTGAGCGGTTCGATCAAGCGCGAGATCGAGAAAACCCTGGACGAGAAACTCGTTTGAGGCGGCGGCCGGGAGCCGTGCGGTCGGTTGGGTTCCCATATTCGTGGGATGGATCGGCCGCGAGGCGGGCCGGACTAGTATGTTCTTTCTAATTTTCTTCTCTACCTTGCCCCTCAAGCCTGCTTAGTTGTGCGGGCGTTCTCCCAACCTGAACGCAAGAGGTGCAACATGTCGAAAGTTATCGCCAAGAAGAAAGTCGAGAAGGTAGCTGATAAATCCACCCTGCTGACCGACGTCAAACACTACGGCCGTCAGATCTGGCTGGCGGGCCTGGGCGCCTATGCCAAGGCCGGGCAGGAAGGCTTCGATTACCTGAAGGAACTGGTCAAGGCCGGTGAAGAGGTGGAGAAGCAGGGCAAGAAGCTGGTGACCGAACAGGTCGAGGCCGCCAACTCCCAGATCGACAGCGTGAAGAACAACGTCTATAGCGTGAAGGGTAAGGTCGAAGAGCGCTTCGACAAGATCGAGAAGGCTTTCGATGATCGCGTCGCCTCCGCTCTCAATCGCTTTGGCATTCCGTCGCGCCAGGATGTCGATGCACTCTCTGCTAAGCTGGACGTGTTGAACGAGTTGCTCGCGCGCGTGGCTAAGACTCAATAAAGGAGAGCAGGATGGTCGCTAAGAAGAAAACCGAGAAAGAAGGCAGCTCCTGGATCGGCGAGATCGAGAAATACTCGCGGCAGATCTGGTTGGCTGGATTGGGTGCCTACTCGAAGATCAGCAAGGACGGAACCAAGCTGTTCGACACCTTGGTCGCCGATGGCCAGAAGGCTGAGAAGCTGGCCAAGAGCGAAGTCGACAAACAGGTCGATGTGGTGAAAACCAAGGCCAAGACGGCCAAGAGCAAGGTCGGTGAAGTGAAGGGCCTGGCCCTGGGCAAGTGGGGGGAGCTGGAGGAGGCTTTCGACAAGCGTCTGAACAGCGCCATCTCGCGCCTGGGTGTGCCGAGCCGCAATGAGGTGAAGGAGCTGCATGGCAAGGTGGAAGCCCTGACCAAGCAGCTCGAGAAGCTCACCGGCCTGTCCGCCAAATCGGTTAAACCAGCAGCGGCCAAACCGGCGGCGAAAGCCGCCGCGAAACCTGCGGCCAAGGCTGCGGCGAAACCTGCCGCCAAGCCTGCTGCGAAAACCGCGGCGGCGAAACCGGCAGCCAAGCCCGCTGCGAAAGCAGCCGCCAAGCCGGCCGCGAAACCTGCGGCGAAGGCTGCGGCCAAACCGGCAGTGAAACCGGCGGCGAAGCCTGCAGCCAAGGCAGCGGCCAAGCCTGCGGCGAAACCCGCTGCGAAAGCAGCCGCCAAACCTGCGGCGAAGCCGGCGGCCAAGCCAGCAGCGAAAGCCGCGGCGAAACCGGCAGCAGCGGCCAAGCCAGCGGCTCCGGCTCCGAGCGCAGCCCCTGCGCCGGCTCCGGCGGCAACCCCGGCTCCGGCCGAGACGCCGACGACGCCCGTCAACCCGTCCTGATCGTTCGGGGACCAAGAACGCCCGGCCATGTGCCGGGCGTTTGCGTTTCAGGGGATGCAATACGTAGGCAGGGTGAGCCAGACCAATCAGGTTCAGGCTCTGTCTGGTGGGCTGAAGCCCACCCTACGCTCCCTCACTCCTCGTCCAGATAACGCAGCGCCATGCGCTCGGCGATCTGGCGGGGTTCCTCGTGCAGGTGGGGGGCGACCAGCATCATCACCTGGAACACCACCAGCCGGCTTTCCGCCTCGTTGCCGAGCAGGCGCTGGTAGGCGACGGAGAACAGCAGGGTCAGGGTGATCTGTTCGACCAGCAGGCCGAGCGCCTGGGTGTCGCTGGCCAGTTGCCGTTCGGCCTTGAGGCGCGCCAGCAGCGCGGCCAGGGTGCGCTTGAGGCTGTTGAGCCAGGAGCGCACGTTGCGTGCCAGCTTGGGCAATCGTCCGGCCAGGTTGGACAGGTCCTGGAACAGGAAGCGGTACTGCGCCAGGCGCTCGACGATCAGATGCAGGAACAGCCAGTAGTCCTCGGCGCTCAGGCGCGCCTCGGCGGGTGGGTCGAGCAGTGGCGAGATTTCCAGTTGGAAACGCTCGAACAGCGCGAGCACCAGCGGCTCCTTGCCGTGGAAGTGGTAGTAGAGATTGCCGGGGCTGATTTCCAGCTCGTTGGCGATCTCCAGGGTGGAGACGTTCGGTTCGCCGCGCTCGTTGAACAGCAGCAGGGCACATTCGAGGATGCGGTCGCGAGTCTTCATTCCATGTTCTTGTCGTTGTTGCGGGTGCTGCGACGATAGCTGGCCGGGCGGGGCCCGGCCAGTCATTCGTGCCCCACTCAGCGTATATGCACGTAGGTGCCGGGCGCGGCCTCCATGGCCGGGTAGCGCTGGTTGCCGATGGTCATCTGGGTTTCGCGCTGCTCCCCGGAGCGGGCCTGGATCCAGCTCAGCCATTCCGGCCACCAGCTACCGCCGACCTGCTTGGCGTCGTAATACCAGGCGCGCGGGTCTGAGCTGAGCTTGCCATTCTCGAAGTAGTTGGCCTTGGGGTTGCCCGGCGGGTTGAGGATGGCCTGGATGTGCCCGGCGTTGGACAGCACGAAGCGCCGGTCGCCGCCGAGCAGCAGGGTCGAGCGGTACACCGTGTCCCACGGGGTGATGTGGTCGTTGATGCCGGCGACGCTGAAGCTGTCGACGTTGACCTTCTGCAGGTCGATCGGTGTGCCGCACACTTCCAGGCCACCGGGACGGGTCAGCGGGTTGTGCTTGAAGATGTCCAGCAGGTCGCCGTGCAGGGCGGCCGGCAGGCGGGTGTTGTCGTTGTTCCAGTAGAGGATGTCGAACGCCGGCGGCTGCTTGCCGAGCAGGTAGTTGTTGATCCAGTAGTTCCAGATCAGGTCGTTGGGGCGCATCCAGGCGAACACCTTGGCCATGTCGCGGCCATCCAGCACGCCGGCCTGGTAGGAGCGGCGCTTGGCGCTCTCCAGGGTCTGCTCGTCGACGAACAGCATCGCCGGGCTGTTGTCGATCTGGCTGTCCAGCAGGCTCACCGCATAGGAGGCGCTGTTGATCTTGCGCAACTGGCGGCGGGCTTGCAGGTGGCCTTGCAGGGCGGCCATGGTCAGGCCGCCGGCGCAGGCGCCGAGCAGGTTGACGTCCTTGCTGCCGGTGATCGCCCGGCAGGCGTCGACCGCTTCCTCGAGCGCCTGCACGTAGGTCGAGAGGCCCCACTCGCGGTGTCGCGCATCGGGGTTGCGCCAACTGACCATGAACACCTGCAGGTCGTTCTTCAGGGCATACTGGACGAAGCTCTTCTCCGGGCTGAGGTCGAAGATGTAGAACTTGTTGATCTGCGGCGGGACGATCAGCAGCGGCTTGAGGTACTGCTTCTCGCTCATCGGCCGGTACTGGATCAGCTCCAGCAGTTCGTTGCGGAACACCACCGCACCCTGGGTGGTGGCGAGGTTCCTGCCGACCTCGAAGGCCTGCTTGTTCACCTGGCTGGGCAGCCCGTGGTTGTGCAGCAGATCGTCGTACATATGGCGCAGGCCGCGCAGCACGCTGGTGCCGCCGCTGTTGAACAGTTCCTTGAGCGCCATCGGGTTGAGCAGGGTGTTGGACGGTGACAGCGCATCGTTGAGCAGCGAGGCGATGAACAGCGCGCGGGCGCGGTCGTCGGCGCTCAGGTCGCTTTCGTCGATCCACAGGGCGATCTGCCTCTGCCAGGCCAGGTAGGCCTGCAGGCTGCGCCGGTAGAAGGGGTTGAGGGTCCAGGTCGGATCGGCGAAGCGTGTATCGGCGGGGTTGGGCTTGTAGGGTGTGTCGCCGATCAGTACGCGTCCGAGCTGGCCGCCGAAGGCCAGGATGTGCTTGGCGCTGTGCAACGGGTGTTTGAGGCTGTGCAGGGCGATGCCGCGGACGGTGGAGAACAGGTCGCGGCCACGTAGACCGACCACCGCATTCTGGGCGTTCATGAAAGCTGCGGGAGCTGGCAGGGTGTTGGCCGCGGGTTGATTGCGGGTGGGCATGGGGCAGCACTCCGTCGTCAAGGCAGAAGAAACCTGTCCGGCTGCTGGAAAACGGCCGCAGGCTGCACGTTGTAGCTGTTGAGGCGGCCTGCGCTCACTGATGTTTTTCAACAACCTGCTGGACCATTGAGCAAGCAGCAAGGCTTGTACCAATGCGCGCCGGAAGTGCATTCCAGACTGCCGCGCCAAGATTGCAAGGGTGTTACACCAGGCTTCCGTGTGGGGCAAGGCCTGTATCGGCGCACCGATGAGGTGCGCCGCTTGCGCGTATCACGAACCGCGCATTCCGAAGGCCGGCTGCGGGTGCATCACCGCGCGCTGCTTCTCCTCCTGGAGGAATTTCATGATGATCGGCGCCACTGCTTCGGCGCGGGTGATCAGGAACAGGTGACCGTCGTCGATCACGTGAAGTTCCGCGTTGGGGATTCGCCAGGCGAGCAGGCGCATGTTGATCAGCGGGATGATCGGGTCGTCGTCGCCGGCGAGGACCAGTGTCGGCTGGCGGATCTTGTGCAGCCAGTGGATGCTGGTCCAGCCGAGGCCGGCGAACAGTTGCCAGTAGTAGCCCATCTTGCCGCCGGAGCGCACCTTGCTGGCATGCGCCATGGCCAGGCCGGCGTCGCGGCGGAAGGCACCGCCATAGATGTCCGGGGCGATGCGCACGCCGTAGGACGGCTGGATGTAGCGGCGCGGACTGGCCATGCGCCAGAGCACCTTGGGCTTGCCCGGCACCATCACGGCGCCGGCCGAGGTGGCGGCGAGCACCAGTTTCTTGCAGCGCTCGGGATAGTCGTGGGCGAACTGCTGGGCCAGCGCGCCGCCCCAGGAGACGCCGATGGCGTTGACCTGGCCGAAGTCCAGGTAGTCGAGCATGCGTGCGGCCAGCTTGGCCAGGCCGGGGAAACGGTAGGGGCGGCTCGGCGTCGAGGAGCCGCCCACACCGGGAACGTCGAAGGCGATCACCTCGAGATCGGGGTCGAGCGCTTGCACGAAGGGGAATACCAGCTCCAGGTTGGCGCCGATACCGTTGAAGATCAGCAGCGGTGTCAGGTGCGGCTTGCCCGGACGCACGGCGGTGCGC
Organism: Zestomonas carbonaria; assembly: GCF_904061905.1. Classification (GTDB taxonomy): domain Bacteria; phylum Pseudomonadota; class Gammaproteobacteria; order Pseudomonadales; family Pseudomonadaceae; genus Aquipseudomonas; species Aquipseudomonas carbonaria. The sequence continues at coordinate 14,643 of NZ_CAJFCI010000011.1, read as the reverse complement.
AGGGTCTGGCCGTCGAGCTCGATGGTCCGGAAGACGAAGGGTTGCGGCATGCTGGGTGCCCCTTGCGGCGGCGCGGCCGCCGGTGCGGCAGAGCGACGCGCGCCTGTCCTGTTGACGACCCGCTTGGCCTTTTTCTCGGCCGGTGCGGGTGTGGTGTCGGCAACCTCGCCTGTGTAAGCGGCGCTATCCGGCGCCGCTGCGGGGGGATCGGTCTTCATCGTTCATGCACGTAGGTGCCGGGGGCAGCTTCGCCGGCGGGGTAGGCCTTGCTGCCGAGCTGCGCCGGCGCCTTTTTCAGTTTGCCGGAGCGTTCGGCCTGCCATGCCTGCCAGTGCAGCCACCAGGAGTCGGCCTGCTTGGTGGAGTTTTCCTGCCAGGTCTTGGCGTCGGCAGGAAACTCGCCGTCGCCGGTCATGAAGCGCGCCTTGGGGTTGCCCGGCGGGTTGAGGATGCTCTGGATGTGCCCGCTGTTGGAGAGCACGAATTCGGTCTTGCCACCGAACAACTGGGCCGAGCGGTAGCAGGATTCCCAGGGGGTGATGTGGTCGTTGATTCCGGCCAGGGCGTAGATGTCGCACTTGACTTGCTTGAGGTCGATCGACGTGCCGCACACTTCGAGGGCGCCCGGGCGGGTCAGCGGGTTGGTCTTGAACAGCTCGATCAGGTCGCCGTGCAGGGTGGCCGGCAGGCGCGTGGTGTCGTTGTTCCAGTAGAGGATGTCGAACACCGGCGGCTCGTTGCCGAGCAGGTAGTTGTTGACCCAGTAGTTCCAGATCAGGTCGTTGGGGCGCATCCAGGCGAACACCTTGGCCATGTCCTTGCCTTCCAGCACGCCGGCCTGGTAGGAGCGGCGCTTGGCGGCCTCGAGGGTCTGCTCGTCGACGAACAACGAGAGCTGGGTATCGAGCTTGGTGTCGAGCACGCTGACCAGCAGGGTCAGGGCATTGACCTTGTTCTCGCCGAGCGCGGCGTAGTGGCCGAGCAGCGCGGCGGTGGTGATGCCGCCGGAGCAGGCGCCGAGCATGTTGAGGTCCTTGCTGCCGGTGATGGCGAGGACCACGTCGATGGTTTCCTTGAGCGCTTCGATGTAAGTGGACAGACCCCACTCGCGCTGCGCCTTGGTCGGGTTGCGCCAACTGACGATGAAGGTCTGGAAGCCGCTGCGCAGGGTGAAGCGCGCCAGGCTCTTGTCCGGCGACAGGTCGAACACGTAGAACTTGTTGATCTGCGGCGGCACCACCAGCAGCGGCCGCTCGTGGACCTGCTCGGTGCTCGGCTGGTACTGGATCAGCTCCAGCAGGTCGTTGCGGAACACCACCGCGCCTTCGGTCAGCGCCAGGTTCTTGCCGACCTCGAAGGCGTCCATGTTGACCTGGCTGGGCATGCCGCCGTTGTTCACCAGGTCCTTGGCCAGGTGGCCGAGGCCGTCGAGCAGGCTCTTGCCGCCGGTCTCGAAGAAGCGTTTGACCGCCGCAGGGTTGGCCATGCTGTTGGTCGGCGACATGGCCTCGGTCATCAGGTTGATGACGAAGTGGCCACGGCTGATGTCCTGCGGGGACAGGTTGCTGTGGTCGATCCAGTCGTGCAGCTCCTTGCGCCAGGCCAGGTAGGTTTGCAGGTAGCGGCGGTAAAGTGGGTTCTGGCTCCAGGCCGGATCGGCGAAACGACGGTCGCCGTCCTCCGGCCGCAGCTCGGACTGGCCGAGCAGGACATTCTTCAGTTGCAGGCCGAAATGGGCGACGTGCTTGGCGCTGTGGAAGGGTTGCTTGATGGCTTGGGTCAACACGAGGCGGGCAGAGGTGAGGATATCCTTGCCGCGCAAGCCCACCACGGGGTTGAGGCCGAGGGTGTGTTCGGAGGCTTGGCGCTGCAGGTCTTCGGTGTTCTTGTTGCTCATCTACGACGCTCCATTGTCCTGAGTCGGATACCGGCGTGGGGCTCTGTGATGACAGAGGAAGGTTGCTGGTACTGCTCGGGGTTTACCTGGGGGCGGTGCTTTTAGACGGCCGGAAAGCGACGCTGTGTGTCGTGTTTTCGGCGGCCTGCGAGCTCCGCGTCTTGCTCTGCATCCGCTGGGTGCAAATGCATGGAGCCTGCCACTTCCTTGGTTACCCGAGAATGTCAGTTTGCGCAACTGGCTGCCAAGTGGGCCAATTTGGCCGCCAGTATGCGCAGGGGAATTAGAAAATGCGCTCTAACTACCGAGTTAGAGCATCAGCTTGACGACCGATTCGTTGGGATCGCGCGACTTGCCGGCCTTCTCCAGCTCGAACAAATATTCGCTCCAGAGCTGTTCCTGGTTTTGCGCCAGGCGCTCGAGATAGTCCCAGGTGAACAACCCGCTGTCGTGTCCGTCGTCGAAGCACAGTTTTAGTGCGTACTGCCCGGCGGGTTCGATCCGCTCCAGGCCGACCCCCAGTTTGCCGTACTGCAGCACCGGGTTGCCGTGACCCTGCACCTCGGCCGACGGCGAGTGCACGCGGAGGAATTCGGCGGGCAGGACATAGCGCTCGCCCGGCGCGTATTCCAGTTCGAGGGTCTTCGAAGCCTTGTGCAGCTTGATAGAGGTGGGGATGCGCATGGGGCCAGCTCCAAGTCACAAGCTGCAAGCCACAAGCTGAAGCCGGCACGCTTGCAGCTAATGACTTGTAGCTTGCCGCTGATTTTAGAGGATGTAACGGGACAGGTCCTCGTCCTGCGCCAGTTCGCCGAGGTGGCCGTTGACGTAGTCGGCGTCGATGCGGATCGGCGTTTCGTCGTGCTGCGCGGCGAGGTCGCCGGCGCTGAACGAGACCTCTTCGAGCAGCCGTTCGAGCAGTGTGTGCAGGCGGCGCGCGCCGATGTTCTCGGTTTTCTCGTTGACTTGCCAGGCAATCTCGGCGAGACGCTTGATGCCGTCCGGCGCGAACTCGATGTTCAGCCCCTCGGTCTTCAGCAGCGCGCTGTACTGCTCGGTCAGCGAGGCGTGCGGCTCGGTGAGGATGCGCTCGAAATCCTGCGGCGACAGCGCCTTGAGTTCGACGCGGATCGGCAGGCGGCCCTGCAGCTCCGGCACCAGGTCGCTGGGCTTGCTCAGGTGGAAGGCGCCCGAGGCGATGAACAGGATGTGGTCGGTCTTCACCATGCCCAGCTTGGTGTTCACCGTGCAGCCCTCGATCAGCGGCAGCAGGTCGCGCTGCACGCCCTCGCGGGACACATCGGCGCCGCCGACGTTGCCGCGCTTGGCGACCTTGTCGATCTCGTCGATGAACACGATGCCGTTCTGCTCCACCGCTTCCAGGGCGTGGGCCTTGAGCTCTTCCTCGTTGACCAGGCGCGCGGCCTCCTCGTCGCGGATCAGCTTGAGCGCTTCCTTGACCTTCAGCTTGCGGCTCTTGCGCTTGCCCTTGCCGAGGTTGGAGAACAGGTTCTGCAACTGGTTGGTCATCTCCTCCATGCCGGGCGGCGCCATGATTTCCACGCCAGCCGGACTCTCGGCGACCTCGATGTCGATCTCCTTGTCGTCGAGCTGGCCCTCGCGCAGGCGCTTGCGGAACAGTTGGCGGGTGTTGGAGTCGGTGCTTTGCGCCGACTCCTCGCCGAAGCTGCGCGCCGGTGGCAGCAGGGCGTCGAGGATGCGGTCCTCGGCGGCGTCCTCGGCACGGTGGCGGACCTTGATCATCTCCTGCTCGCGGAACATCTTGATCGCTGCGTCGGCGAGGTCGCGGATGATCGATTCCACGTCGCGGCCGACGTAGCCGACCTCGGTGAACTTGGTCGCTTCCACCTTGATGAACGGCGCGTTGGCCAGCTTGGCCAGGCGACGGGCGATCTCGGTCTTGCCGACGCCGGTCGGGCCGATCATCAGGATGTTCTTCGGCGTCACTTCCTGGCGCAGCTCGACGGGTAGCTGCATGCGCCGCCAGCGGTTGCGCAGGGCGATGGCGACGGCGCGCTTGGCTTCGTCCTGGCCGATGATGTGGCGGTTGAGTTCGTGGACGATCTCGCGGGGTGTCATGGGCATGGCTTGGAACTCGCTGTCAGGGCGGCGCCGGGCGCCGCCGGAAGGCGGGACCGCGTCACTCGGCGCAGTCCAGCTCCTCGATGGTCAGATTCTGGTTGGTGAAAACGCAGATGGAGCCGGCGATGTTCAGCGCCGTCTCGGCGATCTCGCGGGCGGACAGGTTGGCCTCGCCGCGTTGCATCAGCGCCAGCGCGGCAGCCTGGGCGAAGCCGCCGCCGGAGCCCATGGCGATCAGCCCGTGCTCGGGTTCGACCACGTCGCCGTTGCCGGTGATGATCAGCGAGGCATCCTTGTTGGCCACCGCCAGCATGGCCTCCAGGCGGCTCAGCGAGCGATCGGTGCGCCAGTCCTTGGCCAGCTCGACGGCGGCACGCACCAGGTGGCCCTGGTGCTTTTCCAGTTGCCCTTCGAAGCGCTCGAACAGGGTGAAGGCATCTGCGGTGGCCCCGGCGAAGCCGGCCAGCACCTGGCCGTGATAGAGGCGGCGGACCTTCTTGGCGTTGCCTTTCATCACGGTGTTGCCGAGGGAAACCTGGCCGTCGCCGCCCATGACGACTTTGCCGTTGCGGCGGACTGAAACGATGGTGGTCAAGGGAAGGATCTCCACGCAGCGGGGCGCTGTGGCCCGAATGGAGATTCATATGGGGGTAATGGCGAGGCGCTTCAAGCCTCGGGTTGCAAGAAAAGGATTGACGGGGTTCGCGCGCTGGCGGGAGCCATAGGAGCCGATAAGGGCGCTGGAGGCTGGAAGGCTGGACGAAACGGCGGTCCGGCTTTTGTAGGGTGCGCTGTGCGCACCGTTTACCCTGGCGCCAGCAGGGTGTTTCGCTGGAAGCGCAGGTGCTGGCCCCGGATCGGTGCGCACGGCGCACCCTACGTGTTTATTGGATTCCCGCGTTAGCGGCGGCCCAATAAACAGCCACGTAGCCCGGATTGCATCCGGGCTACTCGTCTGCTTTTGTAGGAGCCAGCTTGCTGGCGATGCTTTGGCGTTGCCGGGGATCGCGCGCATGGCGCGCTCCTACAGGTCGGCATCAATGCCGTGTTTGTAGGATCGGCGGGGACGCCCAGTTCCATGGCCGCGAAAAAGGTTTGACGTAGGAGGTGCATGGCCAGCCTCCAGCCTTCAGTGCACCTGCCGCTGCTGCAATAGCAGGTTGCTGAAGCCGTTACCGGCCAGTTGCTTCTGGGCCTGGGTCAGTTGCTCGCGGTTGTTGAACGGGCCGACCAGCACCCGATACCAGGTTTCCTCGCGCACCTTGCCCGATTCCAGCTTCACGCTCTGGCCGAGCAGGGCGATCTGGGCGCGGACGCCTTCGGCGTCGCTCTGCTTGCGGAACGAGCCGGCTTGCAGGAAGTACTGGGTGCGGGCGGCCTTCACCGCGTTCGGCAGCGGCGGCGGCACTTCGCCGCGCAGCGCCGCTTCGGCGCGTGCCGCGTCGGCCTTGGCCAGTTCCTGCGGGGTGGGCGGCGGCGGGGTCTTCTCGGGTACCGCTTCCGGCGGGACGATCACCTCGGATTCCGGCAGCAGGGTATAGAAATCGTACTTCGGCTTGGCTGGCTGCTGCGGCGTCGGTGTCGGCGTGGCAGCCGGCTTGTCGGCGGGCTTGCCGAGCGGGCGCTGGGCGGTTTCCGGCTTGGTGCGCTTGATCTCGTCGCGGCCCGGCTCGAGCTGCATCAGGAACATCAGCAGACCGCCGATCGCCAGGCCGCAGGCCAGCCACAACCAACCGGGCACCGGTTTCTTCTTCGGTGCCTGGTAGCGGGTCGCGCCGCGCTTGGGTGCGGATTTCTTCTTGGTCGCCATGGGGCCGTTACATGCGTTCCAGGGTTTGCAGGCCGAGCAGTTCCAGGCCCTGCTTGAGGGTGCGACCGGTCAGCGCGGCCAGGCGCAGGCGGCTCTGCTGCTGTTCGGCGGTTTCCGCGGCGAGGATCGGGCAGTGCTCGTAGAAGCTGGAGAACAATCCGGCGATATCGTACAGATAAGCGCACAGTACGTGCGGCACGCCTTTCTCGGCGACGCTGCCCAGGATTTCGCCGAACTGCGCCAGGCGCGCGGCCAGGGCGGTCTCCTGGTCGGCCTGGAGGACGATGTGGCCTTCGACTTCGTCGAATTCCTTGCCCAGCTTGCGGAACACGCTGGCCACCCGGGTGTAGGCGTAGAGCAGGTAGGGCGCGGTGTTGCCCTCGAAGCTCAGCATCAGCTCGAAGTTGAAGCTGTAGTCGCTGGTGCGGTGCTTGGACAGGTCGGCGTACTTGACCGCGCCGATGCCCACCGCGCGGGCGATGTTGCGCAGTTCGGCCTCGTCCAGCTCGGGGTTCTTGTCCTTGACCAGGGCGTAGGCGCGGGCTTCGGCCTCGTCGAGCAGGTCGATCAGCTTCACCGTGCCGCCGTCGCGGGTCTTGAACGGCCGGCCGTCGGCTCCGTTCATGGTGCCGAAGCCCATGTGCTCCATCTCGAAGCTTTCCGGCACGAAGCCGGCCAGGCGGGCCGCGGCGAAGACCATCTGGAAGTGCAGGGCCTGGCGCTGGTCGACGAAGTAGAGCGCGCGGTCGGCCTTCAGCACGTTGGCGCGGTAGCGGGTGGCGGCCAGGTCGGTGGTGGCGTAGAGGTAGCCGCCGCCGGCCTTCTGCACGATCAGTGGCAGCGGGTTGCCCTCGGCGTTCTTGAACTCGTCGAGGAACACGCACTGCGCGCCGTCGCTCTCGGTCAGCAGGCCCTTGGCCTGGAGGTCTGCGATGACGTTGGGCAGGTCGTCGTTGTAGGCGCTCTCGCCCTTGACGTCGGCCATGGTCAGGTTGACGCCGAGGCGGTCGTAGACCTTCTGGCAGTGGCTCAGGGAAATGTCGTTGAAGCGGTTCCACAGGCGCAGGCATTCGGCATCGCCGGCCTGTAGCTTGACCACCAGTTCGCGGGCGCGGTCGGCGAACTCGGGGGATTCGTCGAAGCGCTTCTTGGCCGCGCGGTAGAAGGATTCCAGGTCGGACAGCTCGGCATCGTTGTCCACCGGCTGTTCCTGCATGTAGGCCAGCAGCATGCCGAACTGGGTGCCCCAGTCGCCAACGTGGTTCTGGCGGATCACCGTGTCGCCGAGGAATTCCAGGACGCGGGCCACGGCGTCGCCGATGATGGTCGAGCGCAGGTGGCCGACGTGCATTTCCTTGGCCAGGTTCGGTGCCGACAGGTCGATCACCACGCGCTGCGCCGGGCCGTCCTTGTGCACGCCGAGGTGCGCGTCGGCGAGGGCGGCTTCCAGGCGTGCGGCCAGCGCGCTGGTGTCCTGGTAGAAGTTGAGGAAGCCGGGGCCGGCGATTTCCACCTTGCTGATCTGCGCGTCCTGCGGCAGGGCGGCGACCAGTTTCTCGGCCAGCTCGCGCGGCTTCAGCCCGGCCGGCTTGGCCAGCATCATGGCGATGTTGCTGGCGAAGTCGCCGTGGCTCTTGTCCTTGGTGTTTTCCACCTGGATGGCCGGGGCGAGTCCCTGGGGCAGCGTGCCCTCGGCGGCGAGACGGTCGAGGGCGTGCTGGATGAGCTGGCGGATCAGGTCTTTCATGAAGGTTCTTCCTGCCGACGGGCGGCGGCGCCTGGGCGCTGGTTGAAAACTGCGCATTATCGGCGCCCGGAGGGCGCAGGGGCAACCCGCATGAAAGCCGGGAAGAGCCGAAAAAAGCGCTGAAGGCTTGACGAAAAAGCCTCATGGACCGGCTAACCAGGTGATGGAGCAACGCCCTTGTAGGGTGCGCGCACCGTTTACCGGGCAAGGTCCGCGTCACGCCAGAAACATGGGCGCTGTCGCCCTATCGGTGCGCCGCGGCGCACCCTGCCGAAACCTTTCGTCCAGCCTTCCAGCGCTCTTCTCGGCTTTTCTAGAACAGATCGATCGGATCGACGTCCAGCGACCAGCGCACCGCGCGGCCGCCGGGCAGGTTTTCCAGGCTCGGCAGCAATTGGCCAAGCACGCGGTGCAGCGGCGCGCGGGCGTTGGCCTGGAGCAACAGTTGCGCGCGGTAGCGGCCGGCGCGGCGTTCCATGGGCGCCGGGACCGGGCCGAGCAGTTCGACGCCGTAAAGGCGCTGTTCGGCGAGCAACTGCTCGGCCAGCCCGCAGGCATCGTCGAGGAAGCCTTCAGCCTGGCCCGGCTTGTGCGCTTCGGCGCGCAGCAGGGCGAGGTGGGCGAATGGCGGCAGGCCGGCGGCGCGGCGTTCGGCCAGGGCCTGCTCGGCGAAGGCGAAGTAGCCCTGCTCGGTCAGTTGCACCAGCAGGGGATGGTCGGCCAGGTGGCTCTGGATGATCACCCGGCCCGGCTCCTCGGCCCGTCCGGCGCGCCCGGCGACCTGCACGATCAGTTGGGCCATGCGCTCGCTGGCGCGAAAATCGGCGGAGAACAGCCCGCCGTCGGCATCGAGGATCGCCACCAGCGTCACCCTGGGGAAGTGATGGCCCTTGGCGAGCATCTGCGTGCCGACCAGGATGCACGGTTCGCCGCGCTGGATGGTGGCGAACAGGTTCGCCATGGCGTCCTTGCGCGACGTGCTGTCGCGGTCGACGCGCAGCACCGGGTGGTCGGGGAAGAGGATCGCCAGGCGCTCCTCGGCCCGCTCGGTGCCGGCGCCGACCGGGCGCAGGTCGACGTGTCCGCACTGCGGGCAGCTTGCCGGGCGGCGCTCGACGTGGCCGCAATGGTGGCAGCGCAGTTCGTTGCTGCGCTGGTGCAGGGTCATCCGCGCGTCGCAACGGCTGCAGCCGGACACCCAGCCGCAGTCGTGGCACAGCAGGGTCGGCGCGAAGCCGCGGCGGTTGAGGAACACCAGCACCTGCTGGCCGGCTGCGAGTGTCTGGGCGATGGCCTGTTGCAGCGGCGGGGAGATGCCGGAATCCAGCGGCCGGCTCTTCACGTCCAGGCGCAGGAAGCGCGGTGCCTGTGCGCCGCCGGCGCGGTGGTTGAGCCTGAGCAGGGCGTAGCGGCCGGCGTGGGCGTTGTGCAGGCTTTCCAGGGAGGGGGTGGCCGAGCCGAGCACGATCGGCATGCCCTCCTGCTGCGCGCGCACCAGGGCCAGGTCGCGGGCGTGGTAGCGCAGGCCTTCCTGTTGCTTATAGGACGCGTCGTGCTCCTCGTCGACGATGATCAGCCCTGGCCGTTGCAGCGGGGTGAACAGCGCCGAGCGGGTGCCGATGACGATGTCCGCCTCGCCGTCGCGCGCCGCCAGCCAGGCATCGAGGCGCTCGCGGTCGTTGACGGCCGAGTGCAGCAGGGCGATCCGCGCATTGAAGCGCCGCGAGAAGCGCTCCAGGGTCTGCGGGCCCAGGTTGATCTCGGGGATCAGCACCAGCGCCTGTTTGCCGGCTTCCAGGGTTTCGCGGATCAGTTGCAGGTAGACCTCGGTCTTGCCGCTACCGGTCACTCCGGCCAGCAGGAAGGCGCCGAAGCGGCCGAAGCCGGCGCGCACCGCTTCCAGCGCCGTGCGCTGCTCGGCGTTCAGGGGCAGTTCCGGTTGCGCCAGCCAGTGCGTCGGCGGCGGGGTCTGCGCATGGCGGCGCACCTCGATGCGCACCAGGCCTTTTTCGCGCAGCAGGTCGAGGCTGTCCTTGTTCAGTTCCAGCTTGGAGAGCAGCGCGTGGGGCACGCCGTGCGGGTGCTGGGCGAGCGCCTTCAGCGCTTCGCGCTGGCGTGGGGCACGGGTCAGGCGCGGGTCGTCGAGTCGGGCGTCTTCGGCCAGGTGCCAGAAACGCTCCTGGCGCGCTTCGGCCGGCTCGCCCTGGCGCAGCAGCACCGGCAGCGCCCAGCTCAGGGTGTCGCCGAGGCTGTGCTGGTAATACTGGGCGGTCCACAGGCAGAGCCGGAACAGCGCCGGCGGTATCGGCGGGCGGGGGTCGAGCAGTTCCAGCGCCGCTTTCAGCTTGTCCGCCGGCACCTCGCTGTGGGCGACCTTCTCGACCAGCACGCCGATCACTTCGCGGCGACCGAACGGCACGCGCAGGCGCATCCCCGGTTGCAGGCGCGCGGCAGCGATCCCCGCCGGCGCGCGGTAGTCGAACAGGCGGCGCAGCGGCGAGGGCAGGGCAAGGCGGAGGATGGGTTGGGCGTCGTCGGACACGCGGCGGCTCCAGAGGTGAGCGGCGATCTTAGCATGGCGGCCGACGACGGCCGGCAGCCTCGACGGCTTGCGTCGCCGGCCGGCTCTGGTATCATCCGCCGCCTACTTTTGCGTGCGGTGCCCGATAATGGTGTCGGGTGGCGGTGCGCCAGACCTGAGGAACGTGTCATGAAAGCCGACATCCATCCGAATTACGTCGAGATCGAAGCTACCTGCTCCTGCGGTAACGTGATCAAGACCCGCTCCACCCTGGGCAAGAGCATCAGCCTCGACGTGTGCTCCGCTTGCCACCCGTTCTACACCGGCAAGCAGAAGGTGCTCGACACCGGCGGCCGTATCGACCGCTTCAAGCAGCGTTTCGGTGTGTTCGGCGCCAAGTAAGCCGACCTCGCCGCGAGAGCCCATGGGTATTCTCGAGCAACTGAAAAAGGCGTCCCTCGTGGGCGCCTTTTTCGTTTGCCTGTCCGGCAACGCGCTGGCGAGCTGCCTGCTGCCCGGCAAGCTGCCGACCCATGCGGTGCAGCGGGTGGTGGACGGCGACACCCTGCGCCTGGCCGATGGCCGCAACGTGCGGCTGATCGGCATCAACGCGCCCGAACTGGCGCGCCGGGGCGGTAGCGCCGAGCCTTACGCCGAGGCGGCGCGCAAGCACCTGCAGAAGCTCGTCGCGGCCAATGACGGCAAGGTTTCCCTGAAGGTTGGCGCGCAGGCCAGGGACAACTACGGCCGCCTGCTGGCCCATGCCTACGATGCTTCCGGGCGCAATCTCGAAGCTGAACTGCTGGCCGCCGGCCTTGGCTATCAGGTGGCGGTGGCGCCCAACGTCGAGCTGGTCACTTGCCTGCGCGGCGCCGAAGCCGAGGCTCGCCGAGCAGGGCTCGGGCTGTGGCGGCGCCCGCCGGTGCGTACGCCGCAGCAGATCGAGCAGGGCGGTTTCGCCCTGGTGCAGGCGCGGGTGCGGCGGGTCGAGCGCAATCGCGGCGGCCTCTGGCTGGAACTGGACGGTCCGCTGGTGCTGCACGTGGCGCCGAAGGTGCTTTCCCGGTTCGACGAGAAAGCCCTGAAGAAGCTGGACGGCCGGCGTGTCGAGGCGCGCGGCTGGGTGATTGACCGTAGCCGGCGCGGCGGCGTAAAACCGGGACAGGCACGCTGGATGCTGCCGCTGACCGATGGGGCGATGCTGGAGGTGTTGCCGTGAGACTGCCGACTATCGCATTGCTGATCCTGCTGGCCGCCGGTGTGACCGGGTGCGCCACCAATCCCGCGACGGGGAAAAGCAACTTCGTGATGATGAGCGAGCAGCAGGAGCTCGAACTCGGTCGGAGCGCCAGCCAGGAAATCGCCAAGCAGTACCCGCGCTACGCCGACGAGAAGCTGCAAACCTATGTGCAGCGGGTTGGCGAGCGGGTCGCGCAGTACAGCCACCGCAGCAACCTGGACTACCGGTTCACGGTGATCGACAGCCCCGACATCAACGCCTTCGCCCTGCCCGGCGGCTACATCTACATCCATCGCGGACTGCTCGCCTACCTCGGTTCCGAGGCCGAGCTGGCGGCGGTGCTCGGCCACGAGGTCGGCCACGTCACAGCGCGCCACAGCGTGCAGCAGCAGAGCCAGTCGATGGCCTGGAACGTGTTCGGCCAGATGGTGGCGATCGGTACCGGAGTCGGCGCCGCCGGCGACCTGACCAACGTGCTCGGCACGGCCATGGTGCGCGGCTACGGTCGCGACATGGAGCTCGAGGCCGACGGCCTCGGCGCACAATACCTGGCGCGCAGCGGTTACGACCCGCAGGCGATGATCGAAGTGGTCAAGGTGCTCAAGAGCCAGGAGGACTTCGCCCGCGACCAGGCGGCCAAGCGCGGCCAGGCGGTATCGACCAGCAGCTATCACGGAGTCTTCGATACCCACCCGGACAACGAGCGGCGCCTCCAGCAGGTGGTCGGCCCGGCGCGGGCATTGGCTGCCGGTCAGCAGGAAGTCAACCGGGAAGTGTTCCTCCAGCATCTGGAGGGCCTGCCGTTCGGCGATTCGGAAGCCACCGGCGTGCGCCGCGGACAGCGCTTCTATCACGCCGGACTGGGCTTCACCCTGAGCTTTCCCCAGGGCTGGACGCAGACCAATCGCCCCGACGTACTGCTTGGCCAGAGCGCCGACCAGCACGCCTTCGTCGCCATGACCCTCGATCGCGCCGAGCGCACTCCCGAGGAGTTCCTCCGCGCGCGCCTCGGTGGCCAGCGCCTGGCGATGCCCGAAGCGCTGAACCAGGCCGGCCTGCAGGGTTACACCGGGGTGATCCCGGGGCGCCCGGCCAAGCGCGTGGCGGTCATCTTCAAGGACAAGAACGCCTTCCTGTTCGTTGCCGCGGTGAAGAACGGCGCATCGCTGGAAAGCGAGGACGAGCGTTTCCTGCAGACCATCAAGAGCTTCCGCCCGTTGAAGACCGAGGAGCGCAAGCTGGCGCAGCCGATCCGCCTGCACCTGGTGCGCGCCAAGGCCGGCCAGAGCCTCGCCGACCTGGCCAAGGGCAGCCCGCTGCCGGGCGACGCCGAAGCCACCTTGCGCCTGCTCAACCACCTCTATCCGACCGGCGAGCCGCAGCCCGGGGATTGGCTCAAAGTCTTACGTTAGAGAGCTTGACTTGTAGGACAATTCTGCCTTGTGGGTCAGCAGCACATTGCGTATGCTCGGCCGCCTGTTTTGTTCAACAGCACAAGCGGGAATGTCACCATGTCTGATCTGAAAACTGCCGCTCTCGACTACCATGCCCAGCCCCGCCCCGGAAAGCTGAGCGTCGAGCTGACCAAGCCGACCGCGACCGCCCGCGACCTGTCGCTGGCCTACAGCCCTGGCGTAGCCGAGCCGGTACGTGAAATTGCCCGCGATCCCGAGCTGGCGTTCAAGTACACCGGCAAGGGCAACCTGGTGGCGGTGATCTCCGACGGTACCGCGATCCTCGGCCTGGGCAACCTCGGCCCGCTGGCTTCCAAGCCGGTCATGGAAGGCAAGGGTGTGCTGTTCAAGCGTTTTGCAGGCGTCGATGTGTTCGACATCGAAGTCGACGCGGAAAGCCCGCAGGCCTTCATCGATACCGTCAAGCGCATCTCCATCACCTTCGGCGGCATCAACCTGGAAGACATCAAGGCGCCCGAGTGCTTCGAGATCGAGCGTGCTCTGATCGAACAGTGCGACATCCCGGTCTTCCATGATGACCAGCACGGCACCGCCATCGTGACCGCCGCCGGCATGCTCAATGCCCTGGAAATCGTCGGCAAGAACCTGGCCGATGCGAAGATCGTCTGCCTCGGCGCCGGCGCCGCGGCGATCTCCTGCATGAAGCTGCTGGTGAGCATGGGTGCGAACGTCGAGAACATCTTCATGGTCGACCGCAAGGGTGTGATCCACGCCGGCCGCGACGACCTGAACCAGTACAAGGCGGTGTTCGCCCACGAGACCAGCAAGCGCACCTTGTCCGACGCTCTCGATGGCGCCGACGTGTTCGTCGGCCTGTCCGGTGCCAACCTGCTCAGCCCGGAAGGCCTGCAGCGCATGGCGGCCAACCCGATCGTGTTCGCCTGCTCGAACCCGGATCCGGAAATCAAGCCGGAGCTGGCCCACGCCACCCGCAACGACGTGATCATGGCCACCGGTCGTTCCGACTATCCGAACCAGGTCAACAACGTGCTCGGCTTCCCGTTCATCTTCCGCGGCGCGCTGGATGTCCGCGCCACCCGCATCAACGAGGAGATGAAGATCGCCGCCGCCAACGCCCTGCGCGAGCTGGCCAAGCAGCCGGTGCCGCAGGAAGTCTGCGACGCCTACGGCGGCATCAAGCTGGAGTTCGGCCGCGAATACATCATTCCGAAACCGATGGACGCACGCCTGATCACCGTGGTCAGCGACGCGGTGGCCAAGGCGGCGATCGAGAGCGGCGTAGCCACTCTGCCGTACCCGGAGCACTATCCGCTGCAATCGGTGGCTGATGTGTTCAAGGCCTGATCGGCCCGGCCCAGACAAAGAAACCCGCTTCGGCGGGTTTCTTGCGTTTTGGGGTAGGGAAGACGATTAAAGCGCTGGAGGCTGGAAGGCTGGACGAAAAAGCAGCTTTTGTAGGGTGTGCTGTGCGCACCGTTTACCCTGGCGCCAGCAGAGTGCTTCGCCGGAAATATGGAGGTCGGCCCCGGATCGGTGCGCACGGCGCACCCTACGTAAAGCCTCGTTCTCCACCGTCATCCCCGCGAACGCGGGGGCCCAATAAACAGCCACGTAGCCCGGATTGCATCCGGGCTACTCGTCCGCTTTTGTAGGAGCCAGCTTGCTGGCGATGCTTTGGCGTTGCTGGGGATCGCGCGCATGGCGCGCTCCTACAGGTCGGCATCGATGTTGACCTGTAGGATCGGCGGGGACGCCCAGTTCCATGGCCACGAAAAAAGGTTTGACGTAGGAGGTGCATGGCCAGAACGCTGTCCAGCCTCCAGCCTCCAGCCTCCAGCCTCCAGCCTCCAGCCTCCAGCCTCCAGCCTCCAGCCTCCAGCCTCCAGCCT
>NZ_CAJFCI010000010.1 GCF_904061905.1 Zestomonas carbonaria | reverse complement strand
GAATTTATGGAATTCGACGTCGTCATCGTCGGCGCCGGCCCGTCCGGCCTGTCCGCCGCCTGCCGACTGAAGCAGAAAGCCGCTGAAGCCGGCCAGGAGATCAGCGTCTGCGTGGTCGAGAAAGGTTCCGAAGTCGGCGCCCACATCCTCTCCGGCGCGGTGTTCGAGCCCCGCGCGCTCAATGAGCTGTTCCCCGACTGGAAGGAACTCGGCGCCCCGCTCAACACCCCGGTCGCCCGCGACGACATCTACCTGCTCAAGAGCGCGGAGGCCGCCACCAAGGTGCCGAACCTCTTCGTGCCCAAGACCATGCACAACGAGGGCAACTACATCATCTCCCTCGGCAACCTGTGCCGCTGGCTGGCCCAGCAGGCCGAAGGCCTGGGCGTCGAGATCTATCCCGGCTTCGCCGCCCAGGAAGCGCTGATCGACGAGAATGGCGTGGTGCGCGGCATCGTCACCGGCGACCTCGGTGTCGACCGCGAGGGCAACCCGAAAGAAGGCTACTACACCCCCGGCATGGAACTGCGCGCCAAGTACACGCTGTTCGCCGAAGGCTGCCGTGGCCACATCGGCAAGCAACTGATCAAGAAGTACAACCTCGACAGCGACGCCGACGCCCAGCACTACGGCATCGGCATCAAGGAAATCTGGGACATCGACCCGGCCAGGCACCAGCCCGGCCTGGTGGTGCACACCGCCGGCTGGCCGCTGGACGATGAGAACCCGGGCGGCTCCTTCCTCTATCACCTGGAGAACAACCAGGTCGTCGTGGGCCTGATCATCGACCTGTCCTACTCCAACCCGTTCCTCTCGCCGTTCGACGAGTTCCAGCGCTACAAGCACCACCCGGTGATCGCCCAGTACCTGGAAGGCGGCAAGCGCGTGGCCTACGGCGCACGCGCCATCTGCAAGGGCGGCCTGAACTCGCTGCCGAAGATGGTCTTCCCCGGCGGCGCGCTGATCGGCTGCGACCTCGGCACCCTGAACTTCGCCAAGATCAAGGGCAGCCACACCGCCATGAA
>NZ_CAJFCI010000009.1 GCF_904061905.1 Zestomonas carbonaria | reverse complement strand
GGCAAGGCGATCTCCATCGCCCTGCACGGCAACGCCGCCGAGATCCTGCCGGAACTGGTCAAGCGTGGCGTGCGCCCGGACATGGTCACCGACCAGACCAGCGCCCACGACCCGCTCAACGGCTACCTGCCGATCGGCTGGACCTGGGAGCAGTACCGCGACCGCGCGCAGACCGACCCGGCCGCCGTGGTGAAGGCCGCCAAGCAGTCCATGGCGGTGCACGTGCAGGCCATGCTCGACTTCCAGAAGCAGGGCGTGCCGACCTTCGACTACGGCAACAACATCCGCCAGATGGCCAAGGAAGAGGGCGTGGCCAACGCCTTCGACTTCCCCGGCTTCGTGCCGGCCTACATCCGCCCGCTGTTCTGCCGGGGCGTCGGCCCGTTCCGCTGGGCCGCGCTGTCCGGTGATGCCGAGGACATCTACAAGACCGACGCCAAGGTCAAGGAGCTGATCCCCGACGACGCCCACCTGCACCGCTGGCTGGACATGGCCCGCGAGCGCATCAGCTTCCAGGGCCTGCCGGCGCGCATCTGCTGGGTCGGCCTGGGCCAGCGCGCCAAGCTCGGCCTGGCGTTCAACGAGATGGTCCGCTCGGGCGAGCTGAAGGCGCCGATCGTGATCGGCCGCGACCACCTCGATTCCGGCTCGGTGTCCAGCCCGAACCGCGAGACCGAGGCGATGCAGGACGGCTCCGACGCCGTGTCCGACTGGCCGCTGCTCAACGCCCTGCTGAACACCGCCAGCGGCGCGACCTGGGTGTCGCTGCACCACGGCGGCGGGGTGGGCATGGGCTTCTCGCAGCACTCGGGGATGGTGATCGTCTGCGACGGCAGCGACGAGGCGGCGGCGCGCATCGCCCGCGTGCTGACCAACGACCCGGGTACTGGTGTCATGCGCCACGCCGACGCCGGCTACCAGATCGCCATCGACTGCGCGAAAGAGCAGGGCCTGAACCTGCCGATGATC
>NZ_CAJFCI010000008.1 GCF_904061905.1 Zestomonas carbonaria | reverse complement strand
AAGGACACCAGCATGGGCCGCTATGTCGGCATCGCCATGAGCTACCCCGCCGGCGTGCAAGGCCCCGAAGCCCTGAACGGCCTCGTCGATTACGTCATCGACCTGGAGCGCCAGAAGATTGCCGACGACGTGGAAATAGTGATCCAGAACCGCCTTGCCCTGATCGAAACCCAGATCGCGGCGGGCCGGGCCAGCTATGAAGCGGCGAAGCAATCGCAGATCGCCGCTCTTCTCGAGCAGGACGGCGTCAAGCGCGCGATGCTGCAAGACGAACTCAAGGCCCTGCGCCTGCAACTGAAAGCGCGGCGGGAAAACCGCATCCAGCAGCTCAACGAGGCCATCCAGATCGCCCGCCAGTTGAACATCGTCAAACCCACCACGCCTTCCGCGCTGGGTGAGGCCGCGCGTGAAGTGCAAGGCAACCTGATCCGTACCGAGGTCAACAGCCAGCAGGCTCCCTTGTATTTCATGGGGGTAGAGGCCCTGGATGCCGAACGCAGCGCCCTGCTCAAGCGCAAGTCGGATGACTTCACCGAACCACGGATCGCCGAGATCGAAAAGGAATTGCGGCTGCTGTCCACGAACCGCACGGTCGAGTCACTGCGCAACCGCACCGACGAAGACCTGTTCCTGAAGAAA
>NZ_CAJFCI010000007.1 GCF_904061905.1 Zestomonas carbonaria | reverse complement strand
CACAAGCAAACACTCGTGAATTCGAGAGTTTATTGCGATTGCTGAGCCAAGTTTAGGGTTTTCACAAAACCCGATCAGTATTGAACTGAAGAGTTTGATCATGGCTCAGATTGAACGCTGGCGGCAGGCCTAACACATGCAAGTCGAGCGGCAGCACGGGAGCTTGCTCCTGGTGGCGAGCGGCGGACGGGTGAGTAATGCCTAGGAATCTGCCTGTTAGTGGGGGATAACGCGGGGAAACTCGCGCTAATACCGCATACGTCCTACGGGAGAAAGTGGGGGATCTTCGGACCTCACGCTAACAGATGAGCCTAGGTCGGATTAGCTAGTTGGTGGGGTAAAGGCCCACCAAGGCGACGATCCGTAACTGGTCTGAGAGGATGATCAGTCACACTGGAACTGAGACACGGTCCAGACTCCTACGGGAGGCAGCAGTGGGGAATATTGGACAATGGGCGCAAGCCTGATCCAGCCATGCCGCGTGTGTGAAGAAGGTCTTCGGATTGTAAAGCACTTTAAGTTGGGAGGAAGGGCTGCAAGTTAATACCTTGTAGTTTTGACGTTACCGACAGAATAAGCACCGGCTAACTTCGTGCCAGCAGCCGCGGTAATACGAAGGGTGCAAGCGTTAATCGGAATTACTGGGCGTAAAGCGCGCGTAGGTGGTGAGGTAAGTTGGATGTGAAAGCCCTGGGCTCAACCTGGGAACTGCATCCAAAACTGCCTGACTAGAGTACGGTAGAGGGTGGTGGAATTTCCTGTGTAGCGGTGAAATGCGTAGATATAGGAAGGAACACCAGTGGCGAAGGCGACCACCTGGACTGATACTGACACTGAGGTGCGAAAGCGTGGGGAGCAAACAGGATTAGATACCCTGGTAGTCCACGCCGTAAACGATGTCAACTAGCCGTTGGGTTCCTTGAGAACTTAGTGGCGCAGCTAACGCATTAAGTTGACCGCCTGGGGAGTACGGCCGCAAGGTTAAAACTCAAATGAATTGACGGGGGCCCGCACAAGCGGTGGAGCATGTGGTTTAATTCGAAGCAACGCGAAGAACCTTACCTGGCCTTGACATGCTGAGAACTTTCCAGAGATGGATTGGTGCCTTCGGGAACTCAGACACAGGTGCTGCATGGCTGTCGTCAGCTCGTGTCGTGAGATGTTGGGTTAAGTCCCGTAACGAGCGCAACCCTTGTCCTTAGTTACCAGCACGTGATGGTGGGCACTCTAAGGAGACTGCCGGTGACAAACCGGAGGAAGGTGGGGATGACGTCAAGTCATCATGGCCCTTACGGCCAGGGCTACACACGTGCTACAATGGTCGGTACAGAGGGTTGCCAAGCCGCGAGGCGGAGCTAATCCCACAAAACCGATCGTAGTCCGGATCGCAGTCTGCAACTCGACTGCGTGAAGTCGGAATCGCTAGTAATCGTGAATCAGAATGTCACGGTGAATACGTTCCCGGGCCTTGTACACACCGCCCGTCACACCATGGGAGTGGGTTGCTCCAGAAGTAGCTAGTCTAACCTTCGGGGGGACGGTTACCACGGAGTGATTCATGACTGGGGTGAAGTCGTAACAAGGTAGCCGTAGGGGAACCTGCGGCTGGATCACCTCCTTAATCGAAGACTTCAGCTTCTTCATAAGCACCCACACGAATTGCTTGATTCAGTTGCGAAAGGCGATTGGGTCTGTAGCTCAGTTGGTTAGAGCGCACCCCTGATAAGGGTGAGGTCGGCAGTTCGAATCTGCCCAGACCCACCAATTGTCGCGGGGCGTAAGGCCGGCCGACATTGGGGCCATAGCTCAGCTGGGAGAGCGCCTGCTTTGCACGCAGGAGGTCAGGAGTTCGATCCTCCTTGGCTCCACCACTCTCGGCGCGAAAGCTCAGACATGAGTATTCCGGCAGGAATGTTGATGTCTGGACTTTGTCTGGAAAATCGTTCTTTAACAATTTGGGTATGTGATAGAAGTGACTAACGGCGTGTTTCACTGCACGTTGTTAATCAAGGCAAAATTTGCGAGTTCAAGCGCGAATTTTCGGCGAATGTCGTCTTCACGATCGGATTTCAGGCCTGCTGAGAAGCAGATTGCTTGGGGTTATATGGTCAAGTGAAGAAGCGCATACGGTGGATGCCTTGGCAGTCAGAGGCGATGAAAGACGTGGTAGCCTGCGAAAAGCTTCGGGGAGTCGGCAAACAGACTTTGATCCGGAGATCTCTGAATGGGGGAACCCAGCCAGCACAAGCTGGTTATCACACACTGAATCCATAGGTGTGTGAGGCGAACCAGGGGAACTGAAACATCTAAGTACCCTGAGGAAAAGAA
The DNA here is from genome assembly GCF_904061905.1 of Zestomonas carbonaria. Lineage (GTDB taxonomy): Bacteria > Pseudomonadota > Gammaproteobacteria > Pseudomonadales > Pseudomonadaceae > Aquipseudomonas > Aquipseudomonas carbonaria. The sequence continues at coordinate 2,959 of NZ_CAJFCI010000007.1, read as the reverse complement.
ATCAACCGAGATTCCCTTAGTAGTGGCGAGCGAACGGGGACTAGCCCTTAAGCTTCTTGGATTTTAGCGGAACGCTCTGGAAAGTGCGGCCATAGTGGGTGATAGCCCCGTACGCGAAAGGGTCCAGGAAGTGAAATCGAGTAGGACGGGGCACGTGAAACCTTGTCTGAACATGGGGGGACCATCCTCCAAGGCTAAATACTACTGACTGACCGATAGTGAACCAGTACCGTGAGGGAAAGGCGAAAAGAACCCCGGAGAGGGGAGTGAAATAGAACCTGAAACCGTATGCGTACAAGCAGTGGGAGCCCACTTGGTTGGGTGACTGCGTACCTTTTGTATAATGGGTCAGCGACTTATATTCAGTGGCGAGCTTAACCGAATAGGGGAGGCGTAGCGAAAGCGAGTCTTAATAGGGCGTTTAGTCGCTGGGTATAGACCCGAAACCGGGCGATCTATCCATGAGCAGGTTGAAGGTTAGGTAACACTGACTGGAGGACCGAACCCACTCCCGTTGAAAAGGTAGGGGATGACTTGTGGATCGGAGTGAAAGGCTAATCAAGCTCGGAGATAGCTGGTTCTCCTCGAAAGCTATTTAGGTAGCGCCTCGTGTATCACTGCTGGGGGTAGAGCACTGTTTCGGCTAGGGGGTCATCCCGACTTACCAAACCGATGCAAACTCCGAATACCAGCAAGTGTCAGCACGGGAGACACACGGCGGGTGCTAACGTCCGTCGTGAAAAGGGAAACAACCCAGACCGTCAGCTAAGGTCCCAAAGTTATGGTTAAGTGGGAAACGATGTGGGAAGGCTTAGACAGCTAGGAGGTTGGCTTAGAAGCAGCCACCCTTTAAAGAAAGCGTAATAGCTCACTAGTCGAGTCGGCCTGCGCGGAAGATGTAACGGGGCTCAAACCATACACCGAAGCTACGGGTTCATCTTAGGATGAGCGGTAGAGGAGCGTTCTGTAAGCCTGTGAAGGTGAGTTGAGAAGCTTGCTGGAGGTATCAGAAGTGCGAATGCTGACATGAGTAACGACAATGGGTGTGAAAAACATCCACGCCGAAAGACCAAGGTTTCCTGCGCAACGTTAATCGACGCAGGGTTAGTCGGCCCCTAAGGCGAGGCTGAAAAGCGTAGTCGATGGCAAACAGGTTAATATTCCTGTACTTCTGGTTACTGCGATGGAGGGACGGAGAAGGCTAGGCCAGCTTGGCGTTGGTTGTCCAAGTTTAAGGTTGTAGGCTGAATGCTTAGGTAAATCCGGGCGTTCAAGGCCGAGAGCTGATGACGAGCTTTCTTTTAGAGAGCGAAGTGGTTGATGCCCTGCTTCCAAGAAAAGCTTCTAAGCTTCAGGTAACCAGGAACCGTACCCCAAACCGACACAGGTGGTCGGGTAGAGAATACCAAGGCGCTTGAGAGAACTCGGGTGAAGGAACTAGGCAAAATGGCACCGTAACTTCGGGAGAAGGTGCGCCGGTGAGGGTGAATGATTTACTCAGTAAGCCCATGCCGGTCGAAGATACCAGGCCGCTGCGACTGTTTATTAAAAACACAGCACTCTGCAAACACGAAAGTGGACGTATAGGGTGTGACGCCTGCCCGGTGCCGGAAGGTTAATTGATGGGGTTAGCGCAAGCGAAGCTCTTGATCGAAGCCCCGGTAAACGGCGGCCGTAACTATAACGGTCCTAAGGTAGCGAAATTCCTTGTCGGGTAAGTTCCGACCTGCACGAATGGCGTAACGATGGCGGCGCTGTCTCCACCCGAGACTCAGTGAAATTGAAATCGCTGTGAAGATGCAGTGTATCCGCGGCTAGACGGAAAGACCCCGTGAACCTTTACTGTAGCTTTGCACTGGACTTTGAGCCTGCTTGTGTAGGATAGGTGGGAGGCTTTGAAGCGTGGACGCCAGTTCGCGTGGAGCCATCCTTGAAATACCACCCTGGCATGCTTGAGGTTCTAACTCTGGTCCGTGATCCGGATCGAGGACAGTGTATGGTGGGCAGTTTGACTGGGGCGGTCTCCTCCCAAAGAGTAACGGAGGAGTACGAAGGTGCGCTCAGACCGGTCGGAAATCGGTCGCAGAGTATAAAGGCAAAAGCGCGCTTGACTGCGAGACAGACACGTCGAGCAGGTACGAAAGTAGGTCTTAGTGATCCGGTGGTTCTGTATGGAAGGGCCATCGCTCAACGGATAAAAGGTACTCCGGGGATAACAGGCTGATACCGCCCAAGAGTTCATATCGACGGCGGTGTTTGGCACCTCGATGTCGGCTCATCACATCCTGGGGCTGAAGCCGGTCCCAAGGGTATGGCTGTTCGCCATTTAAAGTGGTACGCGAGCTGGGTTTAGAACGTCGTGAGACAGTTCGGTCCCTATCTGCCGTGGACGTTTGAGATTTGAGAGGGGCTGACCTTAGTACGAGAGGACCGGGTTGGACGAACCTCTGGTGTTCCGGTTGTCACGCCAGTGGCACTGCCGGGTAGCTATGTTCGGAAGAGATAACCGCTGAAAGCATCTAAGCGGGAAACTTGCCTCAAGATGAGATCTCACTGGAGCCTCGAGCTCCCTGAAGGGCCGTCGAAGACTACGACGTTGATAGGTCGGGTGTGTAAGCGCTGTGAGGCGTTGAGCTAACCGATACTAATTGCCCGTGAGGCTTGACCATATAACACCCAAACAATCTGGCCCTGCACAGGCAGGTCAGCCGGACGGTGTCATGGTGAAGTCGACAACAACCGAAAGTTCGACAGAACCCGCAAAGCAAGCCAAATCGCTATCACACACCCAATTCGGGGTGGCGCCTCAACACGACACCCCAACCCAATTGCTTGACGACCATAGAGAGTCGGAACCACCTGATCCCATCCCGAACTCAGCAGTGAAACGACTCATCGCCGATGGTAGTGTGGGGTCTCCCCATGTGAGAGTAGGTCATCGTCAAGCTCCTATGCCGAA
>NZ_CAJFCI010000006.1 GCF_904061905.1 Zestomonas carbonaria | reverse complement strand
GTAGATACTGTTATCCAGCACAAGCGATATGGAGTTCTGGGTCGAATTTTCGACCAGACTTCAGTACCCCAAAGGCTACGTGCACGAGTTTGCGCATCATGGCACCGATGATGACTTTGGCGGGCTTGCCATTGCCGGCCAGGCGGTCGCGGTAGCGACGGCCCCAGTCAGTTTTGTAGAGCGCCACCATGGAGGGCATGTACAGCGCACTACGCAGGCGTGAGTGGCCAACCTTGGACAGCCGTGGTTTGCCTCTGACGCTGCTGCCGGACTCGTGCTCGCGCACGCTCAGACCGGCGAAGGCGACGAACTGGCGCCCCTTGTCGAAACGCTCACTTCCCAGCCCATAGGCCAACAGGATGGCCAGGGTGCGCTCGCCCACGCCAGGGATGGAAGCCAGCAGTTCACGCTTGCCTCGCAAAGTCGGGTCATCATCGAGCGTTTGGGAGATCTGTTGCTCGATACGTTTGATTTCGTCGTCAAGCCATTGCAGATGTTTGTCCAGGCTGTCACGCACCGAGTCACGGGCCGATTCGGTCCGGTTCTTTTCCTCTGCGCGCATGGCGACCAGCCCCTGAAGGCGCAGCACCAGTGCTTTCAAACGCTGCTCTGATAACGAGGGTGCGATCCAAAGGGCGGGCTGTCGTCGCTGACAGTAATCGGCCAACGCACGTGCGTCGATTGCATCGGTCTTGCTGCGCAGCCCCAGCGATTGAGCATGGGCCTTGGCCAGGGCTGGATTGATGACGCTGACGCGATGCCCCGCGTTGGCCAGATGTACAGCCACGGCTTCCCAGTAAATGCCCGTGGCTTCCATGCAGACATGTACGGGCCCTTGGGCGTGCTGATCGATCCAGGCGCACAATCCGGCAAATCCTTCGGGGGTGTTGGCGAACACCTTGTTCTTGAATTTCGTGCCCAGCATCAGGGCACAATCGATTTTCTTCTTGGAAATGTCGATTCCCAGAGGGAGGAAGTCAGAAGTGCTCATGGCTTGCG
>NZ_CAJFCI010000005.1 GCF_904061905.1 Zestomonas carbonaria | reverse complement strand
TGGCGGAGAGGTGCTTGCGCACGCAGTTCATCTCGCCGATGGTCGCGCCGGACTTGAGCAGGGCCTTGTTGATCGCCTGCTTGTCGGCCAGGGTGATGCCCTCGGCGGGCAGGGCGAGCAGCGAGGAGCCGCCGCCGGAGAGCAGGAAGATCACCCGGTCGGATTCGCTGAGGTTGCTGACCAGTGCCAGCACCCGGCGGGCGACGCGCTCGCCGGCATCGTCGGGCACCGGGTGGGCGGCCTCGACCACCTCGATCTTGCGGCAGTCGGCGCCATGGCCGTAGCGAGTGACCACCAGGCCGGCGATCTCGCCGTGCCACTCGCGCTCGATCACCTCGGCCATGGCCGCGGCGGCCTTGCCGGCGCCGATGACGATGACCCGCCCGGAACGGTCGGCGGGCAGGTGGTCGGCGAGCACCTGGCGCGGGTGGGCGGCGGCGATGACGGTGGCGAACAGCTCGCGGAGCAGGGATTGCGGATCGAGGGGCATGACGGACTCCAGTGTTGTTATTGCGTGCAGGGGACCGATTGCAGTCCGCACGG
>NZ_CAJFCI010000004.1 GCF_904061905.1 Zestomonas carbonaria | reverse complement strand
CAGGGCCGCCGATCTTGGTAACCGGTATGGACAATGGGCTATCGGCGATGAGCTTCGAAGAGCCTTTGCTCGACTACCTGAGCCCGAACGCACTCGGGGGAAAAACATTGGCAAGCAGATGCTCGAATGCGCCTTATCGCAGGAACTCCCAGAGGCAGGATACTCATTGGGCATGGAGTACCTGATCAACAGGCCTGGTGAACAGGATACACATACGGCCTTATTGTATTTCCAGAAAGCCGCTGCGCTGGGTCATAACGACAGCTTGTGGAAGCTATATGCCACCTTCAATGAAGGTAAGTATGGCGTCGATAAAAACCCCGAACTCGCCGCATGCTACTACAAACTCCTTGAGCAAGTACGTACTGATCCCAGCAAGCGTTTCCCCGATATCGACACCCTTTGCCCCCTGCCGCCGGCGCCCGCCCGCGCCGCCGACAGCGGCCAGCCCGCCCCACGCGCCGGTATCTGGTTCAAGGCCGGGGACCCCGGGGTGATGTTCCGCGCCGCCCTGGGCGATGTCCTGCCCACCTATCGGGGAGTACCGGTGCATTGGGAATGGGAACAGGTATCCAGCCACCGGCGCGTCGTCTCCGGCGAAGCCTGCCCGTGGCCGGGCTACTGGGCCTGCGAGGACCTGCCCAGCGGCGAGCGGCTGTTCGCCCACGGCGTCACGCTGCCGCAGTGGGAAGGGCGCGACGTCACCTGGCGACTGCTCCGGGGGGTGTAGGTGCTGCGTTCCCGGGTTCACCACGCCGCCCTGCTGCTGGTCCTGGCCTGGCTGGGCGCCTGCCATGCCAAGGAGGCACCACCCATGCACATCGACTGGAAGTCCCTGCAATTCACTTGTACCCAGGAGCAGAACCCGCCACTCGATCCCGAGGCCGATATCTGGTTCCAGCAGGCCCGCGCCTACGAGAAGCAAGGAAACGAAGCCAACGATGCGGAAATGGTCCGCCTGTACCAGCAAGCCAGCGAGCGCGGCCACTACAAGGCCATGCTCAATCTGGCCGGGCTGTACGTCCAC
>NZ_CAJFCI010000003.1 GCF_904061905.1 Zestomonas carbonaria | reverse complement strand
GCCCTGGCCCGCGCCGAGCTGCGCTCCAACTGGCGGATCTTCCAGCAGCGCAGCGTCCCGCAGATCCTCGACAGCGTCCTTCGCGCCCAGGGCATCAACGACTACGAACAGGTCCTCGATGCCGAGCACCTGCCCCGCGAATACTGCGTCCAGGCCGGCGAGACCGACCTCGCCTTCCTCGCCCGCCTCGCCGCCGAGGAGGGCCTTTACTACGCCTTCGCCCACACCGCCGACGGCCACCGGCTGATCCACGGCGACCATCTCTACACCCACGGCAGCCTCGCCGGCGGCCCGGTGCGCTACCAGCCCGCCCCCGGCGGCGACCAGCCCGAACCCGCCCTGCGCCGCTTCGCCTACCGCGAGCAGGTGCGCACTGCCGTGCAGACCCAGCTCGACTACAGCTTCAAGCACCCGATCTATAACCAGCAGCATGTCGCCC
>NZ_CAJFCI010000002.1 GCF_904061905.1 Zestomonas carbonaria | reverse complement strand
GGTTCATCGCGCTTTCCCGGGGAAGGCGGCCTTGATTTTCAGGAAGAAGTAGTCCGAGTCCCGGAAGCCATAGGCCATGCGTTTGATCACCTTGATCCGGTTGTTCATGCCTTCCAGGACACTGGTGTGCATGTGGAAACGCGCACTGGCGAGGATGCCTCGGGCGTATTTGCGCAGGTTGCGGGCGAAGCGCTGCAGTGGCGCGAGACCGCTGTCCCGTGCATGCCGGAGCCAAGTTCGCCAGCGTCTCCAGCCCTCTCGCACACTGGGGGAGTACCAGACCTCCTTCAAGGCATCCTTGAGCACATAGACGGTGGCCAGCGGCTGGTTGGCAGCGAGCAGCTCCTGCAACTGCACGGCTTGCCCGTCCTTGAGGTTTTCGCGATTGCGTAGCAGCAGCCAGCGGCTTTGCTTGACGACCTTGCGCGCGGGTTTGTCCTGGCGCAGGAGGTTGGCCTGGTCGACCCGGATCCGGTCGATCACATCACGGCCATAGCGCGCCACCACATGGAACAGGTCGTACACCACTTCAGCCTGCGGGCAATGCTGCTTCACCTCCAAATCAAAGGCCGTGTTCATGTCCATTGCCACGGCCTCGATCTGCTGACAGTGCTCGCCCAGCAATTCGAAGAACGGGCGAATCGCTTCACGGCTGTTGCCATGCCCGACCCACAGCACGCGCGTGCGTTCGGCATCCATGATCACCGTGGCATAGCGATGGCCCTTATGCAGGGCGAACTCATCCATCACCAGGCGGCGCACTTCGCCGGGCTCGAAAGCGCCAACCGACGCTTCCAGGCGGCGCTTGTCGAGTGTCTTGAGGGTGTGCCAATGCAGGCCGGTGAGGCGACTGACGTGGCTGATGGGCAGCAGTTGCAGCAAGCCTTCGAGCCAGACACGCAAGCGCTGAGTCAGGCGCGACACCGGCTCAAGCCAGTCAATCCGCTCGGTTATCCGCCCACAGCGCAGACAATCGACGCGACGTACCGGCAGTTGGAGCAGGACACGCTGGTCGAGCAAATCGCGATCACGCACTCGGCGAATCCGGCGCTCATGGATCAATGGGCAAGCTTGGCCACAGCGTCCGCATTTAGGGACGTTGTCAGCTTGAGGCTCGAGCTCGATCAGTAGGGTGTGATCGGTCGAGTGGCGACAAGCAGCAACTTCGTAGCCTGGCCAGAAAGCAGCAAGATCAATAGGATGCACAGCGGCAGCAGGGGGTGGGGGTTGGTTCGTTTGGCGACTGCCAATTTACCCATTTCCCTGACTGTCAACTCGCTCTTTCCCCTGAGTCCGCGAAGAACC
>NZ_CAJFCI010000001.1 GCF_904061905.1 Zestomonas carbonaria | reverse complement strand
TATTACGACTTCAACTGGTGGGCGAGCCTGGATGCCCAGAAGGCCCGCTTCGTCACACGATTCAAGTCCAACGTGCAGCTCAAGGTCCTGGCCCAGCGCGAGGTTCCCCAGCAAGACCGGGAAACGATCCTGCGAGACGAAGAGGTGAGCTTCTCCAACCGCAACCCAGGTGGCCGGCGGCGTAATCACTACACCCAGCCCCTGCGGCGGATCCTGGTGAACCGCCCAGGCGATGAGCCGCCTCTGAGCCTGGCGACCAACGACCTGAGCAGCCCGGCGGCAGAAATCGCCGAGCGCTATCGGGATCGCTGGCGGATCGAGCTGTTTTTCAAATGGATCAAG